>CAZGKV010000020.1:36748-58743 GCA_964526305.1 uncultured Planctomycetales bacterium
TCGCCTTCTCCGAGGTGAACGCCTTCTCCATGAGGAGGAAGGCCTGCTTGATCTTTTCCGGGAGCGAGAGGGGGGCGGGCGCGGGAGTCGAAACCGGAGCCGCCGCGGAGCGGGCCTTCTTGAAGTCGAAGACGTCGCCGAATCTCTTGAGATCGCCGAGATTGTCCGCCTTGATCTTTCCGGACATGAAGGCCTGGACGCCGGAGAGCTTGCCCTCGATCATGTCGGCGAGAGCAGCGGCCTGGACGGTGACCTTGCACGTGGGAGTTCCGGCGAGGCCCGACTGCACCGACGCCTTCTCGGGAGTGACGAGGATGGTGTAGTTGTCCGCGCCGTCCACGACGAAGTGGAGCGTAGCGTTCCACCCTTTCGCCTTCTCCGAGGTGAACGCCTTCTCCATGAGGAGGAAGGCCTGCTTGATCTTCTCGGGGAGCGTGTCTGCCTTGGCCGGCGCGGCCGCGGTCTCTCCGCAAATCGCGCCGAGCTTTTCGGAGATTTCCCGCGCGGTCCAATCCGATTCCTTCTTCACCCCGGGCGTCAGGACGGTCTTGTATTCGAAGAGGTGCCGGCCATGGACACCGAGAATCTTCCCGTTCACGTCTTTGGCGAGATCGCCGGCCAGGAAGACGACGACGGGAGCGACGTGCTCGGCCTTGAACTCGGCGGGCACGGCCTCGATATCGTCGGTCATGCGCGTCTTGGCCATGGGCGCAACGGCGTTGACGGCGATTCCATACTTCGAGAGTTCGAGCGCCCATACCCGCGTGAGGCCGGCGATGCCGGATTTGGCGGCGCCGTAGTTCGATTGGCCGAAGTTCCCCACGAGGCCGGCGTAGGAGGTGGTATTGACGATCCGGCCCGCGACGTTGTTGTCTTTCATGTACCGGGCGGCGGCGCGACCGCAATAAAACGTTCCGTCGAGATGGACGGCGATCACCGACCGCCATTCGTCGTTTTCCATCTTGGCGAGCGTCTTGTCGCGGAGGATGCCCGCATTGTTCACGAGGATGTCGAGGCGACCGAAGTTCTTGAGCGCGGTCTGCACGATCCGCTCGGCGCTTTCGGCGTCGGATACGGAGTCGGTGTTCGCCACGGCCGTCCCGCCCGCCTTGCGGATCTCCGCGACCACGGCCTCCGCCATCGAGGTGCCGCCGCCGCTGCCGTCCCGCGCGACGCCGACGTCGTTGACCACGAGCTTCGCCCCTTCGGCCGCCAAGGCCAGGGCATGAGCCCGGCCCAGCCCTCCGCCGGCTCCGGTGACGATCGCGACTTTTCCTTCGAGGAGCTTCATCTCTAAACCCTTTCGATGATGGTGGCCGTCGCCTGTCCGAACCCGATGCACATCGTCACGAGACCGTACCGGGCTTTGCGGCGGCGAAGTTCATGGACGAGCGTGGTCAGGAGCCGGGCGCCGGTGGCGCCAAGCGGATGGCCGAGCGCGACGGCTCCGCCGTTCACGTTGACGCGGGCCGGATCGGCTCCCGTCTCCTTGGTCCAGGCAACGACGACGGAAGCGAACGCCTCGTTCACTTCGAAGAGGTCGATATCGGACATTTTGAGGCCGGCGCGACGGAGGACCTTCTGCGCCGCGGGGATCGGACCGGTGAGCATGATCGTGGGATCGACGCCGGCGACCGCCGTCGCCACGAACCGCGCCATCGGCCGGAGGTCGAAGGCCTTCGCCGCCTCCTCGGATCCGAGGAGGAGCGCCGCGGCGCCGTCGCTGATCTGCGACGAATTGCCCGCGGTGACGAGTCCGCCCTCGCGGAACGAAGGTTTGAGCGACGCCATCTTCTCGAGACTGGTGTCGCGCCGGGGACCCTCGTCGCGTTTCACTTCTCCGATCGGGACGATTTCTTCGTCGAACTTCCCGCCGTCGGCGGCCGCCGCGGCCCGCCGATGGCTCTCGAGGGAAAAGGCGTCGAGCTCCGGGCGGGTCAGGCGCCAGCGTTCCGCGACGAGCTCGGCGGAGATGCCCTGACCGACCAGGTCGTATCGCTCCTGGAGTCGATCGGAAATCGGCCCCGCGTCGGACATCATGGGAACCCGGGTCATGCTCTCCACGCCCGCGGCGATCAGCAGGTCCGCGCCTCCGCTCGCCACAGTGGCGGCGGCAAAGTTGGCTGCCTGCTGGCTGGAACCGCACTGGCGATTGACGCTCGTGCCGCAGACGGTGACGGGGAATCCCGCGGAAAGCGCGGCGATGCGGGCCACGTTCAGCCCCTGCTCGCCGGTTTGCGTCACGCACCCCGCGACCACGTCTTCGACGGCGGCGGCGTCGATGTTGGCCTTGCGGACAAGAGCCGCCAGGGTGTCGGCCAGGAGGTCGTCCGGCCGGATTTTCGCGAGGCCTCCGTCCCGCTTGCCGATCGGAGTCCGTACCGCCTGAAAAAGGTAGGCGTGTCTCATCATTCCTCCAGATTGCTCAGATATCGCGCAATGGTGTTCTTCTGGATTTCGCTCGTGCCTTCCCAGATTCGGAACACGAGCGCATCGTTGAGCCAGCGTCCGACGTTGTACTCCTTCATGAAGCCGTAGCCGCCGTGGATCTGGATCGCGTCGGTGCAGACGCGGACGGCCGTCTCGCTGGCGTAGTACTTGGCCTGGCTGGCCTCCGCTCGGCGAAGGGGCGTCTTCTGCCCGACCATCCAGGCGGCGCGCCACGTCAAGAGCCGGGCGGCGCTGATGTCGGTTTCCATGTCGGCCAGTTTGTGGCTCACTGCCTGGTATTGGATGATGGGCTTCTTCTGCACGCGTTGCCGGGCGTAGGCGAGAGCGGTCTCGAACGCGGCGCGCGCGATTCCGACGGCCAGAGCCGCGACGCCGATTCGGGTGCTCTCGAGCGTGTCGTACACCGCCAGCATGCCGCCCCCCTCGTTGCCGTCGGCCCCGCCGAGACGGTGTTCGAGCGGGAGGCGGACGTTGTCCAGCACGACCTCGGTGGTGTTCGAGGCGATCACGCCCCATTTCTTGAAATCGGGACTCGTGGAGAGTCCCGCGGTGCCCTTCTCGACGATGAATCCCGCGAGGCCGGCGGCGCGGTCCCCGGCAGACTCGGCGCCGGGGTTGGTCTGGGCGACGACGACGTAGAGATCCGCCCGACCTCCGTTGGTGATGAACATCTTCGTACCGCTGAGGATCCACTGGTCTCCGTCTCGCCGCGCGGTCGTGGCCATATCGAGGACGTGACTCCCCGCTCCGGGTTCGGTGAGGCAGAAGGCGCCGATCCTGGGGATGCGGGCTTCGTTGTCGGGATTGGTGAACCCTTGCAACCATCGGCGCTGCTGGGGTTCCGTTCCCATCGCGTGGATCGCCTTCGCCGCGAGGGTCGAGGCGATCAGGTGAACGGTGATCCCCGCATCCGCCCAAGCCAGTTCTTCCAAAATGAGGCAAGAGACGATCCGATCGTCCACCATCCCCAGTCCGCCGACCTCTTCCGGAAAGAAATAGTCGAGAAGCCGAAGTTGATTGGCCTTCTTGATGAGTTCGTCCAATTCTTCGGAGGGGATTTTCCGGTCCTGTCGATAGTACCGGTCCGCCAGGGGCCGGATCTGCCCGGAGGCGAACTCCCGGGCCATGTCCCGCATCATCCGTTGTTCGTCGGTGAGGGAGAAGTCCATGCGGTCACCTCCGCGCGGCGGTCGCGTGTCCCGCGACCTCCCGCTTCTTTCGAGTCACCTTATTCTTGAGCCGCCGCAGCCACTCTTCGCTGGAGTCGAGAATGATCCGGGCGTGCTCGCGGATGTAGTAGAGATGGAACGGCCATCGACCCGGGAAGGCGGCCTCCACTTCGGACAGGCGGCGCCGATACGTTTCGGTCTGACGGAGCTTATCGTCCACCGCCTCTTCGAGGAGACCGAGTTCCGCGTGTCGCGAGAAGTACAGAGCCGCGTCGAAGGCGAAGAACGGCCTCTCCTCCAGGAAGAGAGCCTCTCGGAGAAGCCGCCGGAACTCTCCTTGCCCGCGGGTCGTGACGGCGTAGACGGTACGCTCGGGCCGGTTCCCTCGCCGCTCGGTCGTGCTCGTGACCCATCCGTTCTTCTCCAGGCGGCGGAGGGTGTAGTACACCGTTCCCGAGCTGATCTGCGCGATGTCGGAAAGCGTCGCGTCGATGGTCTGCTTGAGCTCGTAGCCGTGACGGGGGCCGTCCATGAGGAGGCCGAGGATCACGAGGTCCTGCGTCTGCATGTTGACCGGCCGATCGCTTCCCGGTATTCTACGTCGACTAGTTTGACTCGATTATCCTAATTAAACTACTCGACGCGTCGGGGCGTCAAGGGATTTTCGCGTGGGAAGCTTCTATCGAAAGAGGCCCGAGGAGCAGAGGAACGAGGGATTCGCCCGCCTCGTCCGCTACCTCCGCGAGATCGTCTTCCCCTACCATCCCGCGGTTCGAAGGTCGGGGGTCTCCGGATCCATCCGCACCCTGGAAGACTTCCGCCGGCTTCCGCTCGTGACGAAGCGGGAGTTCCGGGCGGATCCGACCGCGTTCGTACTCCAGCCCGATTTCCCCGGTCGGACGGGGCCTCATCCGACCACTCCCGTTTCGCGGATCGCTCTTCTTCGGTATGCGTGGGAATCGCTCACCGGCTCCCTCCCGATCGATCTTTTTCGCCGGCAGAACCTGCGGGAGAGAATCTCCCAACGCGCCTGCCGCGAATGGCTTCCGATCCACTTCCACGTCTCGAGCGGATCGACGGGCGCGCCGACTCCCGTGGCGTACACCCTCTACGACCTCGAGCGGATCGTTCCCGAGCTGGCTTCCCAAACGCTCGTCCGCGCGGATCGTCCGGCCGACCGTCCGCCCTACGACCACTGGGATCACCGGATGATGAATCTCCTCCCGGGCGCTCCCCATCTCGCCTTCTTCCAGAGCGTGTTCATGAAGCTGGCGCTCGGAGGATCCACGTTCGATACGTTCGGAGGACGGGTGATCCCGACCGATCGGCAGATCGAAATCTTCTCTCGCGGTCGTTTCAACTCGATCGCGGCGGTGCCCAGCTACGCGGCCTATTGGATGAGACGAGCGTCGGACCTGATGGAGGCGGGACGGATCCCCCCGTTCGGAGAGAGCTTCGAGGGGATGCTCTTGGGAGCCGAGGCCCTTTCCGACGCGCATCGCGGGCGGCTTCACGATCTGGCGCGCCGGCTCGGCGCCCATCCTCGCTTCTCGGTGCTCGAGACGTACGGCTCGACGGAGATACGATGGGCGGCGAGCGAATGTCGAGAGGGTTCGGGAATCCACCTCAATCCCCGCTACTACTTTTGGGAGCTGCTCCACCCGGAAACGCGGGATCCGGTAGGGCCGGGCGAACCCGGCGTTCTCGTCTTCAGCCACATCGACTGGCGCGGGACGGTGTTCCTCCGGTACTGGACCGGCGATCTGGTCCAAGGGGGATTGCGGCACGAGCGCTGCCCGCACTGCGGACACTCCTTCGTTCTTCTCCGAGGTCCCATCGTTCGGGCCGACAAAGACTTTACCAAGGTCCGCGGGACGCTGGTTCCGCTGCAGGAACTGGTGGCGACGATCCGCGATACCCCGGGCGTTCGGAATTGCCAAGTCATCCTCGAAAAGGCCGACGAGTTCGAGCGCGATCGAATGGTCGTTCGAATCCTGCCGGACCGAGGAGCGGATCGAGGGCGCCTTCCGGCGGAGGTCCGGGAACGAATCAAGGCCAGGAACGAGCTCACCCCGGACGACATTCGCCTCGAGGAGGACGAGTCGGCCTTCGAGTCGAGTCTCTTCGCCCGGACGGGGATCAAGGCGGAGTACGTCGTCGATCGGCGGTAGGAAATCCCGATCCGTCCTGGAGGAGCCCGAAAACTCCACCTCCCGGGGAGAGCGCGCTCACACCCATTCGCCGCGGAGGGCGGAGTAGGCGTAGGAGTCTTGGCGGGTCCCATCGAGGTCGATGCGGTGGCCGCGCAACACGCCATCGAATTTCATGCCGGCCTTCTCCGCCAGGCGGCGGCTGGCGAGATTGGCGCCGCTGCACCACCAACTGATTCGCATCCACGGCCACTCGCTCAATCCCCAGCGGAGGACTTCCCGCAGTACGGCGCTCCCGAGTCCTTGACCGGCGCGATCGGCGGCGATCCACATTCCCACCTCGGCGTTTCGCCACGAGATCGGACCTTCGCGCAAGTGGTATCCCGTCCCACCGATCAGTCTCGACTCGTCGGGGGTCCAGACGCCGAGCACGAAATCCGCCGAGGAGAGGTATTTCCCCGCGAAGTCGCGGACCAGTTTCTCGCTCTCTTCGACGGATTGGCGGGGCTTGGCCCACGGCATGAAGCGCTTGAGATGGTCGTACGATGCGTTGACCGCCTCGGCGAGCCTGGCTCCGTCGCCTGGGCGGTAGCAGCGGATCACGAAATCGCTCGTGGCCGTTCGCTCCGGGGCGACGAGGAAATCGGGAGAGGAGTCTTCGGACATATCGAGGATCCCGGAAAATCGAGAACGCGGTTCGGACTCCGTTTGGAACCCTGCTACCGCGGGATCAATCCTCCCCCCAAACCCATCGATCGATGACATCGGAGATGTGATCTTGGACCGCCCACAGAAACGGAAGCTCGGGCACCGGAACGAAGAAGGCGCTCACCAGGGTGCCGACGAACTGGCCCGAGTATATTTTCATCGCACAGACGGCGGCCGCTTGATCCCGATTCCCCTCCGCCGTCATCGTCGCCACCACGCATTCGAGGATGTCTCGTAAGAGCTCAAAGTAACTGTTCCACTCGGAGAGGGTTTTGAGGAAGTCCGAGGCGAGCGTTACATACTCCACGGCGTCCTGCCCCCCTCCCCCCTCCACGTAGCCGAGGGTTGCGCCCGACGCGAGATCGATTCGGTACCAAGCCGCCGGAGTGCCCGGAATCACGACGCAGACCGACCCGAAGAGGTGGGATTCGATCTCCTTTCGTGCGGCGGGGCTGACTCTCAGATCGTCGGGGACATGCTCGCGCACCAACACGGGCTTCGTCTTCTCCAAGAGCACGCTCGCGTTCCAATGCTCTCCCGGCATCTTGTGCCCCTGATGTTCGAGCGCGGTATCGAGAATCCCCGTGAAGAACCCCGGATGATCCTTCCACTCCGTCGAGGCTCCGCCGGTCATGGCATTGTCGAGAATGTCGAACGTGCTTCGAACTTTGACCGGCTTCGTGTCGAGGAAGCGCCTGGAGTAGGACACGAGAGTCGGACGAGGCATCGATCCGGTGGCGGCGATCTTTCGAAGGGCCGCCTGTCTCTCGAGGGCGAAAACGTAGAGAGCGGGATGGAGCGGCGGACGATCGCGCAATGCCTCGGGTCGGTTCGGCTTCGCTCCGGCCGCGAACGCCAGCATGAGATCCGCTACGAAAAGGGGAGAGATCTCCCCTGGGAGAACGAGCAGGTCTCGCGAGACGAAAAGATCGAAAACACGCTGCCGCCCCTTCACGCCCTCGGCCAGAATGGGTCGACGGATCTCGACCGACGATCCCCGCCCCGGCGCGTCGATACGGAAATCGAGCCATACGGCGCGGAGTTCCGGTTTCTTTTTCCGATCGTCTTTCTCGGACAGATCCTTGAAGAAATCCGACGTTCCCTTCATCTTTTCGACGACCCCGTCTCTCACCGGAATCCGGTTGCCCTGGAGATCGAACGGATGCCCCGTAATGGTCTTTGTCGCCGAGACGAACACGGGCTGGAACCGCGTCGTGGCCGCTAGAAGGTCGAAGACCTTGGAGAGGTCGGGCCGCTTTGGGTTTCGGACCTGATCGAACCCGCCGACCGGGAGGATGGCGATCCGATAGCTCGCGCCGAACGCGTCGGCCGAATTCACCGCCACTTCCAGAACGGAGATTTCCTCGTCCCCGCGACGGATCTTCATTCGCACGGTGATTCGGTGAAAGGAGTCGGCGGGGAGCTTGTCCAATGGATGCGTGGCCGTTTCCTTGCCCGCGATCGTGCCGAGTGTCGGATCCACATCGCCCTCCCGCGTCCGGACCCACCAGTGCTCCTCCGGAGGGGCGACCGCGGCGGGGGGCGGGACCTTCGCCGAGGTGAGGGCCTCGGCAAGGGTCAGAAGATCTCGTTCGTATCGCGTCCAAAGAGCGCGACGAAAACTCTCAGACGCAGATTGTTGTTTCGCCAGTCGTGCCTGGAGCTTCTCCGGCGGCTTTCCGACGCTGGCGGCCATCGCTCGGATCGCGGCCTCGTCGGGCATCCCTCCTCCGAGATCGGGAAAGGGCGCGGGTTTCGGCTGCTGCTTGGGTTCCAGGGTCCCCTTCACGAGTTCGGCTCTTTCTCCCGCAATCGAGAGAAGGGTAGCCAGAAGGAGGGCCTTGTCCGCGGAATTCCCGCGGCGGGAAACCAGCGTGCCCCGCGCTCCCTTCATGAATCCGAGATACGGTTCGAACCCGATCCGGTCTCGGACGAAAGCGAAGAGTCGCGCTCGATCCCTGCCGAGTTTCTCCGTCAGCGCGGCCGGGTCGAGCTCGGCCTTGGGGATGCGGGTCCGGAGCTCTGTCGCGATCTTCGCCAGGCCCTCGACGTTTCGGGCCAGCTCTTGAGCCTTGGGAGGGTTCTTGTCTTGGCCAAGAGGCAGAATCAGCGCGAAAACAAACGCAAGTCTCATCGGTGAATCCTCCTACGAGGAGGATACGGTCAGATCGGGTTCCCGTCCATCTTCTGCGGGCACGCGCGTGGGCGGATTTCGCATGTCGCTGCCGTCTGTATTCTCCAGTTCCTTGGTAGGCCGGTCAGGGGGCCGACCCATCCGTGCCGGGACCCACCATATCGGTGTCGAGTGCCGTAGGATCCACCGGTTGGTACATCATCCCGGCTACGTCGTAGGCGGTCAGCATCCAGCCGGCAACGGGGATCAAGCGCGCGCCGATTCCTCGCGCCGCAAAGTACAGGACACGTCCCATCAGTCCCCGGCCCGCCGTGAAGTAGCGGGATCCGAGCCGAAGAGTGATTTCGGTCCGCCTCGGCCCTTCGAGGGTCGAAAGCACACTCAGGCGGCCTCCTCCAAAGTAGCGTCCCCTCACCATAGGCGTTTTTTGGGGCGGTGGCCCGATCGCTTCTCCGTGATACTCCGCCCACAATTGGTCCACATATTCCTCCCCCGCAACCGTTCTCGGCTCGAACGACCAGATATCGTATTCGTGTACGGTCTCCCGGGGCGGGCCTCCGGGACGGAAGGACTGGTAGAAAACGGACGCTGCGAATCCGCCCAATACCCCTCCCGCTATGTCCGCATAATCGCCCCGATAGACGCTATAAGCGGTGGAGCCGAGTCCGATTCCGGTGCCGGCGATCCATCCGGAGGCGGCGCTCTCCGAGAAAAGAGGTAGCCCCGCGGACACCCATCCCGCGCCCGCGCCGATGGAGGCGCCGACCGCGATACCGAGGAGAGAGGCCCCATGTAGGTGAGCGTTGAGGCCCCCGGCGACGGCCCCACCCACGATGGCTCCGGCGACCGGGTTTCCGGTCATCGCAGTGACCACCGATCCGGCAACGACTCCTGCCGCCGATGCGAAGAAGCTTCTCCAGAACTCATGTCCGGTCGGATCGACGTACAGGACCGGATTGTTTCGAGCGTAGGCGTATCGGTCGAGCGACAGGGGATCGTGTGGCGCGGGCACCACGGAGTCCGCTTGAAGGAACCGACCCATGCTCGGATCGTACAGTCGGGGACCATAGTCGAGGAACTCCGTCTCCTCGTCTCGGCGTTGCCCGGTATAGGAGTATCCGGGCGCCGATCCCTGCGCCGCCGTCATCTCCCCCCACGCCGAGTAGGTCAGGCGCGAAACGATGCCGCCCGACTCGTCCGTGACGACGGTGACGCTTCCCTGATGATCGGTGTGATAGAAGCGGCGGATCGATGTGGTCCCGTCCACCGTCTCGTACGAGCCCATCCGCTCCCCGTGGAGCAGGACATACGCGCGGTACGTGCGGATCCCTCCTCGCAGGATCACCTCGAGATACGGGTTGATGTAGAGGTGGGCGGCGTCCGCGGTGTACTTGATCGTTCGGTTACCGGCGCCATCGTAGGTGAAACCGACCCAGCCTCGGGGACTCGCAATGTGCCGGACCCGCCTCTCCTGCGAATAGGCAAGACTCGTCGTCTCTCCGCTCGCCTCGTCTCGGATCGAGACCGTGTCTCCATTCGCGTTGTATTCATAGCTCCGTCCGGCGAAGCGTGAGACGGCGTGAGGACGAGCGGGCGTGTATTCCAGTTCGCGATCGTTGCGGAACCGGAGCCTCCCGAGCGGATCGTAGCTGAGGCGATCCTGGCCGTCGGAGATCAACCGATGTTCGGCGTCGTACTCGAACTGCCGACCTCCGGCGGAGTCCGTCATCCGGACCAACTGTCCGTGATCCGGCAGGCCCGGATTGCCGTAGGCGTACTCGCAATTCTCAAGCGCCTCGCCGCTCGGTCCGGTCAGCGTTCGACCTGTGATTCGTCCCGTCGCAGAATCGTAGGAGGTCCGCCGGACGACGCCGTTGGAGAATGCGAGGGTCGTCGGACGATCTCCCTGGTCGTAGGTAATCCAATTTGGGACCCACTCTTCTACGGTTCTCGGGCCCTGCATCGAGTGGGTATAGGTGACGTCGAATCCGCCCGGAACCGGGAGGCGAACCCGGTGAAGACGTCCACATCGCGTGTATTCGTACTCCGTGGCGAACGAGGAATCTCCGATTCGACGGAGCTCCCGCGTGACGCGGCCCCCTTCGCCGTAGTAATAGGTCGTATCGCCGGTAGCGTCGATCATGCGCACGAGCCGACCCACGGCGCGGACTCGTTCCCCATCGGTGGGCTCGGCGTCGGGCGGATACGCGTCGAAGATAAGCTCGACCGGTCGGGTCTCCGGCAGGCCCGCATACGTGCGCCGGATCTGCCGGCCCATGCCGTCGAAGACGTCCGTGATACGATTCCCAAGCGCGTCCGTACTGGTCTCCACGGCGTCGAAGACGGTGTAGGTCCAGGACCACGAACCGCTGTTCGGATCCTCGAGCGCGATCTTCCGCCCAAGACCATCGTAGCGGACCGTCGTCGTGTTTCCTCCGAGGTCCGCCACCTGCGCCAGATGGCCGAGACTGTCGAACGAGTACCGAGTCGTCCCGGCCGACGTCGTCACCTCGATGGGGAGCCCTCGCGCGTTCAGCACCTCCACGCTCCGGTGGCCTCCCTCGTCCGACGTGATGCGCGAGCGCTCGACGTACTCGATGCGTACCGTTCCCAAGGGAGAAACGACTCGGACGGGTCGGCCGATCGGATCATGAAACGTTTCCCGAAAGGAGTCGGGAGCGGGGCCGGAGACCCGGCGAACCGGACCGCGGTTCCAATACGTCCGGGTTGTCACGCTCCATGCGGTGTCGCCTTCCCGGTATCGCTCGGTCTCGCGCCCCCAACCGTCCAGAACGACCTCTTCCGTGATCCACCCTTCTCGCCCCGGCCTCGGCTCGTAGAGTGTCTCGGAATGAAGAACGTGACGAACCGCTCCGCCCGTGAACAAGCGAAACTGGTGCACTCGTTGCGCGCCCGTAGATCTTCGCTCCCGAGTCGGGCGTCCCAGCGTGTCGTAGTCCCGCTCTTCCCAGGATCCGTCGAAGTGCTCCCTGCGACCGAGGAAACCGTACGGACCCGTGCCGGGAAGGCTCTCGACTCCATGGCGCCGATACACGATAGAACCCAGGGGATCGGTCTTGCGGACCACGAAGAGCCCGCGGGGATCGTGCTCGTAGGTCGTAACTACGCCGGTTGGGGATGTGTGTGTCCGGACGTTGCCGAGGTCGTCGTACGAATATCGATCGATCCTTTGTGCCAGCGGGGCCTCGGCGGCGGCGGTCACGACTTGGGTGAGGAGGCCTCTCCCGATCTCGCCGAAAGGAAGGTCGTCATAGTACATCATGGAAAACCGCACCGTCCGCCGCTCTCCGAAGTCGCCAGGATGGCGCGCGTCGATCGACTCGAAGACTAGCCTGTCCCGGATCCAGTGGGCGGGCGTGGCTCCCGTCTTCGTGTCCTTGGAGCCCCCGAAGGGGCACGCAAACTCCCTATAGATCTGCGAGTCGTCCCCGGCCAGGTAGGGATCCCCGTGGTCGTACTCGACCACGACGTTTCCGCAGTGGTCGTATTCGTAGCTTACGAGGTGTTCGACGGGCTTCGAACTCCCCGGCGGATTGTACGCGAAGGTCCGAATGGAACGGACCGGGGTCCAGAACGGAGCGGAGACCGAGTACGCGTGATAGCCATACTCGGTTCGCCTCGCCAGTCGAGGACCTCCGGCGCTCAATTCGTATTCGTCGACCGACAGAACACGACCTGCGGTCGATTCGTCGGCGACCTCGTATCGCGTCTCCGTGACGAGGTCCGGGTCCTCGGGTTCGGGGGTCGGAATGGTGATGCGGCATCGCGCGAACCCGCGGAACTGTGCGAGTCTCGGCCATACGGCCTCGTTGTTCTCGGTGAGGGGCTCGAAGAAGTCGTAGTACTGGCGGGTCCAGACCCCCGAAGACGGATCCGGGCTCGTCCGGATTTCGCTCACGATGCGCGCGATGGCCGGCATGCGCACTCCCACCGCGGGATTCGTTCGATACTCGATCTCGGTCACGGCTCCCAAGGGGTGGGTCACCCGCGTGAGCTGATCGGGGATCGTCAGCCGATTTACCCATACGTAGTCCACGGGAAGATCGTCGGCGGATTGCACGAGGTCCACCAGGCCGTCACCGTTCACGTCCGCAAACCGTACCGCATTGTCGGGATCGCGGCTCGTCGACAGCGCCACCGGAAGGCGATACTCGGGACGCTCTTCGAAAGCGAGCGAGCCCCGATTGATGTAGGCATCGAACTCGTGGGCGTAGTGCGGATCCTCTCGGGTGCCGTGCTCGTAGGCACGGATGCAGTCGGGTTGACCGTCTCCGTTTACGTCGACGATCGCCCACCCCTGTTCTCGCGACGAGTACTCGACGGGGTTCCAATTCTCTCTCCAGCGCACGAAGGCCGGCGTCTGTGCCGAACGAAGAAGCGAGCCGCTCGAGTCCCCCCATCGGAGACTGCTAGCGACGTTTGGGCTCCATCCGGAGCCCGTGTTCAGCCAAACCCCCGAGGTCCCGAGATTGGCGTCCTCCGAGGTCAAGTCATGCCAGCCGCTGGGAGAAGGATCGTTCGACGAAAAGGATCCGCCCGACGAGACTCTCGTGGCACCGGCGACGATATCCGGCAGTCCATCTCCGTTGAGATCAGCGAAACGGACTCCCCGGTCATGGGAGTACTCATAGGCCGTGCCGGCGTTGAAGCGCGCGACGAAATCGACAGGGGGATGATAGCGATCATCGGGGTTCCAAACGAACCGACCCGTCAGGGCATGCACGAGCCCCTCGCGGATCTCGCCCGATTCCCACGGATAGCCGCGGCGCGTCGCGCGGAGGAAATCCGCCAGTCCGTCTCCGTCGACGTCCAGCGCGATCCAGCCGTGGGAACGCCGGACGTCCCATGTCCGCATCTCGAAATCGTCTACTCTCTCCTGGAACCAGCTGGAGGAGGAAAGAACGACAGGGACCTCGGCGCGGAACGCCCCGGACAGGGACCAGATCCCGTCCGGATGGATGCCGTCCTCCCCGATAGCCGCGGGAGCCCCTTCGGCGGTTCGATGATCGTGGCGTCGGATGACCTCTGGAAACCCATCGCCATCGACATCGGCTAGCTGCACGAACGCGTTTCGGAAGGAACCCGCGGGCCCTCCCAGGTTCGCTCCGAAGAAAGACTCCGATCGCAGATGCGCGCGCCGCTCCAGCGCGCCGGGGCCGGCCCGAACGATGTCCGGTAGATGGTCGCCGTTGAAGTCCAGGAGGAACGTGCCCGTGGGCTCGTAGGTGAAGGGGTAGTCCCGATTCCGGCGCGCGAAGGTGTAAAACGTTCCCGCACCGTGCCGGACCGGATCGCCCCACGGAGCTCGGCCCTCATTCGTGGAGTACTCGAATCCGATGGAGACCACGAAGTCGCCGGCCCGACAATCCACGCCCACCAAGAGAGAGCGTCCGGAGTCGTGCGAGCTGCGGTACCGAAACTCGTAGGTTCGGATTGGGAATCCGCGAGGATCCACCACGGCGATCGACCGGAGACGCGCCGTGAGGGACTGCAGGACACCGCCGACCGCGCGCGAGACCGGATCGGGCCGCGGCTCCCATCCGAAGTAGACCGAGTAGCCGGAAGCGTCGGGATAGACGATCCGGAGCGGGAGGGGGGTCGTGTTGCCGAACCACAGATCGCTCCACTCGATTTCCAGGACTTCTCCGGTCGGGGCGACGATTCGGCGTAGGAATTGGGTGCGCCCATTGGAACCGGAAAACTCGTACCGGAGTCCCGACCGATCCCAGGCGGTCCAGCCGTCGAAGACGCCGAAGGCCGGGGACGATACGACGAGGTGAGATTCGTGCCGAGTTCGATAGATTCGGTTTGCGGGATCGACGAGGACCAACTCGTCTGTGATTCCTCCAAGTTGGATGAACCAGGCATTGGGCCAGTCGCCTGCGCTGTCGGGAGGCGCCGCCCCGCGGAGGTTTCGTCGTTCGATGAAGCCCAATCCGGAAAGCGACCAACCGTACCCATACGGACCATTCACGAGGTCTTGATTGCTGTAGGCGAGCTGGAGGTTCGGACTCGGACCTCGGCGCGCCGGCGGGCATACGATGGGGACGGAGGTCGTGGCCGCGCCGGTGTTTCCCCCGACCTGGATCCCGGCGCCGTTCGAGGAGGCCCCGGGTCCGACGGGCCCTTCTTGCGCCGGAAGGGTGAGGGAAGCGATCAGAAGAAACGTCGCCCAAAGGACTCGGTAAGGGCTCATCGGCTCACCTCCCCTGTCCGGATCCAATGGCGTCGATCGCCCACGATCCGATCTGCCAGCGATGTGATTTCCTCCGCGGTCAGGATCCGTCCTCGGTGCGGCGAGGATTCGATGCATCCGCTCGTGAGATCGGCGGCGGCGCGGTCGAGGGTGGGTTGGGACTCCAAGGGTGCACGTCGGGCGACCGCGGGAACCAGCTTGCACGGAGGACGCGCGCCGAGTTCCGTCGAGGGATCTCGGGTGCTTCGGACCCGCCGTTCGTTTCGCTCCGGAACTCGGAACACCAGAAGCGCTAGGAGAGCGAAACACGCCAGTCCCAGGAACGGCTGAGCGAGACGGTGAGGTTGCCACATGTCCCGATCCTCCTTCTGTTTCACAGGGCGGTACGCAGCCCGAATCCCTTCGTTACCCGTCCGAGAGGGCTACCATTCCGGCGGCGGGATCCACCACCACCCTTCAGGCTCTTCGGGATGCGGCCACGGATCCTCTTGCGGCGACGGATCCAGGGGCCATATCGGTTGTTCGATCGGTTGGACCCCTTCCGTCGGATCCGCGACCCGCGAGACGGAGACCGTGGGAAAGCGCGAGGGCTTCCACCTCTTCGGATGAAATCCCTTCGAAGTAGGTCGCAACGGCTTCCACGTCCTCCGCACCAATCTGTTCCGCCGCACGCAAACTGTGGACGAGTTTTTCCTCAGGCGTGCGGTGATGGATCGCCGCAACGGCGGTGGCACTCCGGATTGTCTCGACGGCTTCGCAGGGGATCTCGTAGATCCACCGCCCCGGCCCCACCGCATGGATCGCTCGCGCACCGGCACGTGCCAGATCGTCGATTTCGCTCTGCGTCGCAGCCGGGTTCAATCCGATCTCGACGTAGGCCTTCTCTTGTGGCACTCGAGAGTCGCGCGATGGGGTGTAGTCTCTCAGGCCGCTCGGGGGCAAAGACGGGACGTTGGCCGTTGGATGGAGGGGCGGATGTGACCTACGCATCCGATCGTGGCGGAGCTGAGGGTTGGAGAAGAACGAGGATGAAACGAATGCCGCCAGCAACAGTGCTGGAAGAGCCAGGCGGAGGTGCCGTTTCATGGGAGGACCCTCAAAAGTTTCTTGGGCCGAATCCGTCGGCGGTACCGGGCGGTACGCAGTGTGAGTGGCTTCGTTACCCGCTGAAGCGCACGAGAGGGGAATTACTTGGATCGAGGCGCGGCGTGCTTTCGAGCCGCTTCGAGAGCTTTCTCGGCCTCGGCGCGTTCGGCCCACTTTGCCGGGGCGCGCTGGAGTGCGATCTCGTAGTCCTCGACGGCGCCCGACCAATCCCCCTTCGAAGAGCGGAGCAGCGCGCGATGGAAGTACGCGCTGACAGCTTTGGGGTCGAGATGGATCGACTCCGAGTAGTCGCGAATGGCGTCGTCCGTGCGCTGGAGCTGCGAGAGGGCGTGCGCGCGCGAGTGGAAATACTGCGCGTTTTTCGGAGAGAGACGTATCGCTTCGTTCAAGGCCCCGACCGCTCCGGACCAGTCGCTCCCTTCCCCCAGGAGCTTGGCGCGCCCGTGATGGGCGAAGGCAAAAGATGGCTTGAGGCGGAGCGCGTCATCGAAGGCCTGCTTCGCGCGATCGAGATCTCCGGCGTCGAGCCAAGCGAATCCCGCGAAGGCATGGGCCTCCGCGAATCGGGGATGGCACGTGCGGGCCGACTCCAGCGAGCGCAGGGCTCCTCGCGGATCCTTGGAGGCCGTCGTCGCTCCGTACCGGAGTTCGAGCCAAGGAAAATGGGGCCGGAGCAGGAGCGCGCGATCGAAGACCCGCATCCGTTCCAGCCAGTCCGCGGGATAGAGCCACGTGCACAGGAGCCAGAACTCCTCGGCTCCGACCGAGTCTTGCAGCCGCCGATAGTTCGAATCGGCGATTCGCTTCGCCTCTTCGGGGTTCCGCGAGGCGTAGGCGAGATAGCCACGGGCGACCGCGGCGTAGATCTCCCGGTCGCGCTCTTCGCCCGCCAGAGGGCGCTCGAGGGTCGCGATCGCCCGCTCGAGGAAGGGCACGGCCAGCGCCATCTTCTCGGGGGCCGATTCGCCCGGGTAGATGAGGAGGAGCCCCAGGGCCCGTTCCAGGTCGATCCGGGCAAGCGTCACCGCGACTGTCCCGTCGCGCGGATCGATTCCGGCGGCCTCCCGAAGGGCCGCCTCCGCGCGGTCGAGATCTCCCCAGAAGTATCTACCGACGCCGAGCCACTTCCATGCTTCGACTTGGTGTGAATGGGCGCCGGCGAACCGTTCGAACTCCGGGAGGAGAGTTCCGAGCTTCTCGACCCTGGAATGCTCGCTATTGGCGCGGATATACAGGGAGTCACGGACTTCCTGAACGGCTCCGCGATAGACGGAGAGGCGCTCGTCGAAGAGTCGCAGATCTTCCTTTTCCCGGGCGCTCCGATCTTCGTCCGCCATTCGCACGACGGAGTCCGAGGCGATGCCGCGGAGCTCCGGATCGAAGCGCAGACGGAGCCCCTGATCGCAGAGGGATTTCGCGGCCGCCCAGTTTCCGGCCGCGTGGGCACGCCTGGCTTCGCCGCGGATTCGTTCCAACTCGCGCGTCTTGGAGATCGTGGAGAACGCGAGCCATGCCGTCACCAGGAGGACGCCGGTAAGGCCGGCCGCCCCCAGCCACACGCGTCGACGTGCGAGCCACCGTCCCGCGCGTTCGAGGGCGCCCGGTCTCCGGGCCAGAATCGTCTGTCCGTCCCGAGATCGCTTGAGATCCTCGGCGAGTTCGGCCGCCGACGGATAGCGGTGCGCGGGATTCTTCTCCAGGCACTTGAGGCAGATCGTCTCCAGTTCCCGGGGGATGCTGCTGCGCACGGTCCGGGGCGCCGGCGGGACCCGGTCGAGGATGTCGGCGAAAAGATCCAAGACGTTTTCACTCTCGAAAGGAAGCCGGTCGGTGAGCATCTCGTAGAGGATCACTCCGAGCGCCCACACGTCCGATCGGGAGGTGATGCTGCGCGTCCTGCCCCTCGCCTGTTCGGGCGACATGTAGCGCGGCGTGCCGACTCTGGCGAAGCTGGCCGTGAGCCGGGTGGGTACCGTCTCTCCCCGCGCCAGGCCGAAATCGGTGATGACGGGGCGGCCGGGCTCGGCCATGAGGATGTTCTCGGGCTTGAGGTCCCGGTGCACCACGCCTTCCCGGTGCGCTCGGCCCATCGTCGCCGCCACGGTCTCGAGCACGGCAAGCCGCTCCGGCCGAGACAGGCCCGGTAGCACCTGCTTGAGCGTTCCGCCCTCGATACAGTCCATCGCGATGTAGTGGAGCGGGGCGTCGCCGGCTCCGTCCCGGATCGTCCCCACTTCGTGGATGCCGATGATGTTCGGACTGCAGAGTCTCCCTGCGAGGACGGCCTCGCGATGAAGGCGGGTGACGAGTTCGGGATCCTCTTTGTCGCTCCTGAGGACCTTGAGCGCCACGCGCCGTCCGAGATCGGGATCCTCGGCCTCGTACACAACGGCCATCCCTCCCCGACCGATCTCACGGAGGAGGCGGTACTTTCCCAATACGGTGCGCTCTCCGCCCTCCTCCGGACGGCGCGTGGGAGCGGAGGGATCGGACGACGGCTCCCGGAGGAACCGGCGGAGTGCGAGAGGGTCGGGGGGGCGCGACTTCGTCATTCGTCAAGCACGGCGCGATATTCGGCCGCGACTTCCGTTTCGTCCCACGCGTACTCCCGGATCTTCTCGAGGACGATCGCGCGCAGCTCGGTCCGGCACCGGGCCAGGCGTTTGCGGACCCCCGCCTCCGAGAGGCCCAGGCGTTCGGCCACGTCCCGGTAGGTGGCGGCTTGCGCATCGCTGGAATCGTTCGCTTCCGGAAAGCAGTACGCCCGGAAAACCTCGTAGTACCCCTCGATTCCGCGTTGCTGGAGTCGGCGGCGGAGCTCCTCCATGGCTTCGGCCAAGACCGCCCTGCTCCATTCGTCGGCGAAGACTTCGTCGGGGTCCCTATCCGCGCGCACGTTCTCCTCGTCGCGGCACTCGTCGAACGGAAGGACGAGGACGCCGGAGGGGGGGCGCCGGGCGTGCTCGCGGCGGCCGGCGTCGATGACGAAATTGTGCGCCGATCGCTTAAGCAGGCCGCGGAAATTGCCCCGCTGAGGATCGGCCCGCTCCACAAGCCCCTTTTCCAGGAGCCGAGCGAAGAACTCCTGCGTCAGATCCTTGGCATCTTCCACGCCCCGTCCGCGCAAGGCACGGATGTAACCGTAGACGGGCTTCCAGTACCGACGGACCACATCCGCGAGCGACTCGCGATAGGCGGGATCTCCAGGGTCGCCGGCCCGGAGGACGAGACCCCAGGACGTGGACGGAAAGGCCCGAGAGGGGCCGCCCAGGGACGTCTCGGGGATTCGCCGCATTGTAAATGTATTCTACCCGCGCTTCATGGCCTTCCGGTCCGAAATCGAATCCGGGGTGCCGACGAAGCGGGCGATGCGTACTGCGGCCGGATCAGAACTATTGGAGGTGTACGATGACCCGAGTCGCGCGACGAGTTCTGGGAATTCTGGTTCCGATCGCGAGCCTGATGGCTTGCGGGGGGGGCGGAGGCGGTGGCGAACCGGTGGGCTCGCCTCAGGCAGGGCCGGGACCGTTCGGCCTGATCTCGCCCTCGTACGGCAGCCAGAGCGCCGCCGTTTCCCCCATTCTCCGGTGGAAGGAATCGTCGGGGGCGCGGTCCTATCGGGTGCAAATCGACGACGATCCGTATTTCTCGAATTGTGAATTCGAAAAGGGCGGCCTTTCTTCGCTGTCTCTCGCCATTCCTCCGGGGATACTGACGGAAGACACGGCCTACTACTGGCGCGTCTTTGCGGTCAATGACGTCGGGGAGATCCTCGCCGGGAACGCTCCGTTCAAGTTCGTCCCCAACCTCTGGGCACGCTCCTTCAGCCCCGATGTGGGCAGTCTGGTCCTGCAATCATGCCGCCCCTCGACCTCCGGAGGAAGTTTTGTCGGAGGACATCATGTCGTCTCGCGAGAAGTTCTCGCGGTGCTCGTCGCTCGTCTCGACGCGAACGGGGCCGTCGAGTGGATCCGAAGTTCCGGCATTCCGGAGGGCGAGGGGGTAGATCTGACGGGGGTGTTCCCTACTGCAGACGGGGGTTGCGTCGTGGCGGCTCGGAGGACGGTTGCGAGCGGGATCCGATCGATCCTCCTCGCGAGATTCGCGGCGGGCGGCGCCGTCGCGTGGCAGAGAAGCTACACCTTTGCGGGGAGCGGGGTGTCCACCATCGGAGTCCGGGGCCTGGCCGAGACTTCGGACGGCGCGCTTCTCGTTGTGGGCCAGCACGAGGGGGGAGCAGCGCTTCTCATGAAGGTCAAGGCCGATGGGACATCCCAGTGGGCCCGAATCTACGGGACCGGAGGACGATTCAACGCGGTCGCAGAAACTCCGGAAGGCGGCTATCTCGCCGCCGGCGAGTTTTTCTACGTCGACCCCTCGACGAACCTCCAGCTCAGCTATTCGTGGGTGGTCAAAACGAACGCGGGTGGCGCCGTCGAATGGCAAAAGCAATACATCCCTGACCGCGGGATCCTCGGCAGAATCGTCGCACTCGAGGATGGCGGTTGCGTCGTTGCTGGTTGGTACGCGAAGGGGTCGTCGTTCGGCGACTGCCTCGTTCGGCTCGACTCGTCTGGGGAGTTCCAGTGGGGACGAGGGATCGGCGCCTGGAACACGCCGGGATTCCGTTCGCTGGCCCGCGCGCAAGACGGCGGCTTCCTCGTTTTCGGGAGCATCAACACCGACTCTTCCTATCTCCTACGCACCAATGCGGAAGGGGACGCCGACTGGGGACAAAGGATCCGGATGTCGGAGGCCGGTCTGCTCACCCAGGCGCGGACGGTGAGCGAAGCCCCCGACGGCGGACTCTTCCTGGGCGCGACGGGATCGGGTCGATGGCAGGTGATGCGGATCGATCGGGACGGTAGCCTGCCGGGGGTATCGACACCGTTGGACATCGGCGTCCAGCCTCTCTACTGGAGTCCGATACCCACGACCGCGACGACGGAGTTGTGGAGCGTTTCGGAAGAAATCCTGACCGCGACTTGGGGCGGCGACCTCGTCGTCACCAAGCACGACGATGTGCCGTAGAGAACCCGTTCCTCCACAGGTTGGGCGGGGCGGCCCCGAGACCTCGGGCCGTCCCGCCGTCCACTTCCGTCTTGGAATCGAATCGTCCGCGGGAGAGTGCGCCACTCAGGACTCGAACCTGAAGCCCGCGGATAAGGAATGCCGTCCTGGGTTCTTGGTCTCGAGTCCCCTGGATTTGCCTGGGGGCCGTTGTGAATTGTGGAGCTCATCGGGGGACACCGCCCCGATTCGACTCCCGGGTCGTCGCCAATCCGTCACGGACGAGCGGCCACATCGGCGACCGTTTGGAAGGCACGATCCAGATCGAACGAGGCGAGATCGACCGTCCTCAATACCGGCTTCAACTGAGATCGGAGCTGAAGACGCAGTGCGGATCCTCGAGTCTCGGAGATGTCGATCGGATCGTTCCCCGGGATGGCGAGCTTGCGCCGGACGAGATCCACGAACCCAGCATCGGTGGGTCGAAGGTGCAGACGTCGCATGGTGTAGTCGATGTCCTAGAAATCGCGGATGGCTACGTCGCGACGCGACAAGGCGGCGCGAAACTTCTCCCCGAACGCCTCTCTCGAGGGGGCGCCGATTACAGCACTTGCGGCGGTGGAATCGGTCGGTAGAGAATGGACCTCGAATCATGAGCAAGCTGCTTTCCATCGGCACGTCGAGCTGGTCCAGCGCGGACTGGGTAGGCACCTTCTATCCAGACAAGATGAAGCCGACCGAATTCCTGCGCTTCTACGCGACGAAATACGATACCGTGGAAGTCGACTCGACCTTCTACCGGCTTCCCTCTGTGTGGCTCTGCAAGAAATGGGCGAAAGACACGCCGGAGACGTTTCGATTTGCGCTCAAGGTGACGCGGGACATCACCCACGACAAAGTCTTGGTCGACTGCGAAGCGGAGTGGGAGAAGTTCTTGGCCGCGGCCGGGGAACTCGGGCCTCGGCTCGGCTTCCTCGTCTTTCAGTTCGGCTACTTCAATTGTGTGGCGCGCCACACAATTGAAGTTATGTTCCCCTTTACGTTACGTG
>CAZGKV010000021.1:0-56158 GCA_964526305.1 uncultured Planctomycetales bacterium
GCTGGCTCGGTTCTCGGCCCGCCGCGGCTCACGAGCCTACCGGAATGAGCTCTAAGGGAAATCGTCGATGATTTCCGGGGCGGTCTTTCCCGCCGCTACGCGGCTCACGATGATGTAGACCGGAATGCGCATGCCGCGAACGCAAGGTTTGCCGGAGCAGAGGTTCGGGTGACGCAGGATTCGATCCATGGTCATGGCGCAACGTGAATCCTAACCCCGAGACGGCGATTCTCAACCATAGGCCTTCCCTTGCTCGGTAGGCGAAAGGCCGGGGCCTCCCGTAGGGGCGGCCCCGACCCGCGCTGGTTGAGGAGGATGTGAACGCTATTTCGTCGGATAGCAAGCGGTCGGATTCGGAGCTTGGGGATGTCCCGAAGGGGCCGGAGCCATCCGGCGCTCCGTCTTCTTGGGCTTCGGGGGCTGCGTCGCGGTAGCCTTCCACGCGCAGGCCAGGATGACGGCCGCCATCGCCAGTCTCAGCATCTCACCGCTCCTTTCCGTCCACCGGTTCGAAAAAAACGGGCCGGAGGGGTTGCCTCCGGCCCGCGAGGTTAGAAAGGACGAGTCTCGAGGAGGTAGCCCTCTTCCGTGTTCCTCGTCCCGAGGTCGTCTCCGTCGAGATCCAGGACGAGGAGGCCGAAGTACGCCTTCTGTTCGCACGCCTTGCCCGAGGACCAAGCGACTGTGAAAATCCCGGAGCCGGAGATTCGGTTGTTCTCGACCTCGAGCTCCCTCATGACCGCTTGGATCTGCTTCTCGATATTGCTAACTGGTTCCGTTGCCTGTTCCGTATCAAGCTGATTGAGGAGAGCCTCGAGTTCAATCTCCAGCTCGACCGCCCGGGTCGACTTGAAGGTCCCCTGAACGGGATAAGCCGTGTCGCTGGTATAGTAGTTGTGGGTTCGAATCTCGGCGACTCCCGCGTCGGCCAGGGCGAGAATTTCCGAGGCATCCGCTACGCCGTCCCCATTCGCATCCTTCCAGATCCGGAGCTCCCCGAATCGCGGATCGTCCTGATTGATGGGGCCATCTCCATTGACGTCCAAGAGCGCGAGATCTTCGAAAGCGTTGAGCATGAACCTGCCATCTCGCAGCCCGACGAGGTCGCTTCCGCCGAAGAAGTCCTCAGGCTGGATCACGCCGTCTTGGTTGCGATCGAGCACCAGGACTCCGTCGCCATCCGACGCCCACTGGGTGAAGCGCAATTCGTCCTGGGAGACCCAAGATTCCGCGACGCCCTCGCTACTTCCTCCTCCGCCCCCACCGCCGCAACCGACGATGCCCAGGACCGTCCCCGCGAGCGCCATCCACAGCTTCTTCATCTCTCGTCCTCCTAACCTGTCCGAGAGTGCCCGCGGCACGGAGGCTTGATTGGGGGAAGTTTGTGCTTATAACGACTTGGTGTTTAATGTGATACAACTTTGATGGGGCGCAATCTGTAGGATTCCTTCTCGCGAGAAGCCGAAGCCGCGGGGGTGTAGGGGACGGCCCGAAGACCGCCCCCAGAGGCGACGACTACTCCTCGAAGAGCGCCGCGATCGTCTGTTGAACCGGTTCCAAACTCAATCCATCTTTGTCCAGATCGAGAACGAGGAGGCCCAGGGCCGACACGGCGCCCACGACTGGTCCTTCGAAGAAGGCCGTGGGATTGTATACGCCGCGAGCGGGCACTTGCGCATCCCCGGTAATGATGAACTGCACACCGATGGCCCACACCCCCGCCTCCGTGAGCGTCAGCCACTCGCCCGGATCGAGCCTCCCATCCTGGTTGCGATCCATCCACAAGCGGAGCGTAGTGAACAACCTGTCTCGATCGTCGATTCGGCCGTCGCTGTTCGAATCGAGCAGGGCTAGTTGATCGAATCCGTAGAAGAGATCTCCCTCTTCGATGACGCCATTGCTGTTGCGGTCCAGGAAGAGGATCGCGTCAGACAGGCGGACCTCCGCTTCAGGAGACTCTTCAGTAAGCCCCGGCTCATTCGTTCCCCCGCCGCCGCCTCCGCTGCCGCAACCGACGATGCCCAGGACCGTCCCCGCGAGCGCCATCCACAACTTCTTCATCTCTCGTCCTCCTAACCTGCCGGAGAGTGCCCCTGTGCCAGAGAGTCGATTACGCGATGCTGGAGAAACGGGGGTGTGTGTAACCGGTGTTCGGTTAAGGTGTTGCGTGCGTGCCGGGTGGGGGAGGGTGTTGAGAGAGGGGACACAAAGGACTAAGCACGGGCCCACCGTAAGGAGTCCAGGGGAATCGAGACATCGCGAATCCTAGAGAAAACGAAGGAAGAACGCCGCGAGCCCCACAACGAAGAAGATCAACCCTTCGCTTCCGCCCTCCTCGCCCCGCGTCAGTTCCGGTTTCATCGTTCTCCTCCTTTGCCTCAGACTCCAGATAATGCACCAGAAGGGCCGAAGTGTTTACTCGCTCCTGTTGCGACGTTTTTCGGGATTCGGAGAGAAGGATTCGCGGTCGGGCGCTACTTCAACCGCTCGGTCGCCTCCCGCAGCAGATCCTCCACGGCGCCTCGGAGGGGCCATCCCGCCGGGGCCGCCGCGAGGGCGGCACGATAGTCGTCGACCGCCAGGCGCCACTCCGCGCGCGCTCCCTCGAGACTTCCGCCGGCCGCGAGCCGATCGCCCCGCGCCTTGCGCGCCTTTCCCCGATTGCCGAGCGCCTCCGGGAACTTCGGCGCGATCTTGAGCGCCTCGTCGCAGTCCGCGAGCGCGCGGTCCGGATCGTCCGTCTCCAAGTACACCGTTGCGCGACCGACGCGGGCCAGGGCGTTCCGGCCGTCCAAGTCGATCGCCCGCGTGTAGTCGTCCAGAGCTCGATCCAGCTTGGCTCCCGCTTGGTGCGCGACTCCCCGGTTGAAATAGAAGTCGGACGAGTTCGGCCGCAACCGGATCGCCTCGTCGTAGTCGAGGACGGCGAGGTCGGGCTCACGACGCATCAAGTGCGCCTTTCCGCGATTCGCGAAGGCGTTGGGGTTCTTCCCGTTCAACCGGATCGCCCGATCCAGATCGGTGAGGGCCTCCGCGGGTTTTCCCTGGAGGATGCGGGCGGTGCCGCGGTTGTAGAGGGGCTCGGCCCACTCCGGGGCGAGGAGCGCGGCCTCGCTGAAATCGGCGATGGCGCCGTCCAGATCTCCCAGGTTCACTCTGGCGGAACCTCGATTGTCGAAGCAAGGCGCGGTGCGGGTGGCGGCGAGGAGCTCTCCATACTCCCGCTCGGCGGCGCGCCAATCCGCCACGGCCTCCTCCCGGCGTCCGGCCGCGATCAAGAGATCCCCTCGGCCGAGTCGGGCATTGGCTCGATAGAATCTCCCCTCCGGCGCGCGCGGACGATACGCGAGGGCGCGATCCAGCGCCCGCGTCGCCTCGCCGAGCGAGTCGATCGTGTTCACGAGATGCGCGGCGACGCCCAGGAATAGCCAGCCGCGGGCATCGGCCGCGTCGAGCGCGCAGTAGGATCGAAGTTGAGAGAACGCTTCGGAGAACTTTCCCTCCGCGAGCGAGAAGAGCCCCTTCGCAAAGGCGGATTCCGTACGCGCGGCCAAGAGGTCGCGCTCCACGTGCGCGCGGAGTTGGGGCGCCTCCCACACGGGAGTCTCGTGTCGCACGAGAGCCGCGAAAATACTTCCGGAGAGTCGCAAGATGGCCCGCTCCAGGTAGGCCGTCGCGAATTCGGGACTCGCGGCGATGGCCCGATCGCACCACCGGACCGCAATATCGTAGCGCTCCAAGAGGCGCCAGAGCCTGGCCATCTCCAAAAGAGCCTCCGGCCGTTCCGGCCAAACTTCGAGCGCCCGCATGAGCGAATCCTCCGCGCGCACGGCGAGCGCCTTCGCTTCCTCCTGAGTCCACTCCGGCGTCATGAGGAGGCGATCGAACTGGGCGATCGCGGTGCGCCCGGCGTCCAGGTGGGGACGCAAGGACTCCTCCCGTCGTAGGCGTTCCGCAAGCTCCTGCTCCCGGCGCTTCCGCTCGCGCGATTCCGCACGCCAACGAGGAATCAGGATCGCTGCGACGACGGCGGCGACGGCCAGTCCGAAGGCTCCGACACCGATCACCGCCTTCCGTCGGATCAGGATCCGGCGCAGGCGATAGGCCGTCGACATCGGGCGCGCGAGGATCGGCTCCCCGTCGAGCCATCGGGTGAACTCTTCCGCCAACTCTCGGGCCGTGCCGTACCGGCGCGCCGGGTCCTTCTCGAGACACTTGAGCGCGATCGTCTCGAGGTCCGCGTCGATCGTCGGATCGAGACTCCGCGGCGGGCGCGGATCCCGTTGAAGGATTTGCTGGAGGACATCGAACTCGGTCTCGCCCTTGAACGGGGGCTCCTCCGTCAGGAGTTCGTAGAGCGTAGCGCCCATGCCGTACACGTCGGTGCTCGGACGGATCGCGCGGTTGCGCCCCATGGCCTGCTCCGGGGACATGTACGCGAGAGTTCCAAGGACGAGGCCGGACTTCGAGAGGCGGATGTCGCTTGCGATCTGGCGGGCCAGACCGAAGTCGAGGACGTAGGGGCGCGTGCCGTCCTCGACCAGGATGTTGGCGGGCTTGAGGTCGCGGTGGACGATTCCCTGCTCGTGGGCCGCGTGCACCGCCAGGGTCGCGTCGCGGAGGATTCGGACAAGCCGACGGCGATCATTCTTCGGGACATGGGCCAGCGTCGTTCCGTCGATGAACTGCATCGCGATCCAGCGGCGCCCCGCGGACTCTCCCACTTCGTAGATCCGTGCGATGCCGGGATGCGTGAGCTGGGCCGCCAGCGTCGCCTCCCTTTGGAACCGCGCGAGGAGCTCCGGGTCGTCGCCGAGGATGAACTTGATCGCGACCCATCGCGAAAGGTGGGTGTCCCACGCCTTCCATACCTCGCCCATCCCACCGCGTCCGAGCGCGCGAACGAGGACGAATTTCCCCACGCGGGCCTTGGGGTCGTCGAGTCGGAGGCGAACCTCCTCGGGGGCCGGCGTCATGGCGTCTACCACCTCGCGCTCCCGGAGCTCCCGCTCGATCGCCGCGAGCTGGGCCGCGCTCAACCGTCCCCGGCGGAGAAGCTCTTTGGGAGAGGTATCGCCGGGAGTCGCGAGTCCTCGCTCGACGAGAAGCGCGAGGATCCGGCGGTCGCGCTCGTCCGCCTGTCCGCGGCGCAGACGGGTGATGGCATCAGGATCCATGTCTGAGA
Source organism: uncultured Planctomycetales bacterium (assembly GCA_964526305.1). Lineage (GTDB taxonomy): Bacteria > Planctomycetota > MHYJ01 > MHYJ01 > JACPRB01 > JACPRC01. Next base: position 5,186 of record CAZGKV010000021.1, read on the forward strand.
GAGAGTATAGCGGACGGTTGCCGAATCGCCCTTCGCAGCGTAGACTGTCAGCGTGACGCCCGACGGCCTGCTCGTCGAATGCGCGTGCGGAAACCAGACGAAGTTCCCGCGCACCTACGCGGGACGCACCACGAACTGCACCCACTGCGGGGCGCAGCTCCGGATTCCGGAGGTCACGAAGCCGTGCCCGTTCTGCGCCGAGTCGATCCAAGCCGGTGCGGTCAAGTGCCGCCACTGCGGCGAGTTCATCGACGGGCGGCCCCGGCACGCCCCCATCGCAAGGCCGACGACGGACCCGGGCGGCGTGGGGATTCTGGTGATGGGGATTCTGGCGCTGGTGCTCAACGTCTGCGGCGCGATCCTCGGGCCCATCGCGTGGGTGATGGGGAATAATTACATTCGGGATTGCCAAGCCCGCCGGATCCAGCCGAGCGGCATGGGGACCGCCGGGCGCATCTGCGGCATCATCGCCACGATCCTCTGGGGCGGACTCGTGGCGTTTTACGTTCTCATCATCGCAATCGTCGGAATCGGGACGGGGTTCAAATAGACCACATGTTCCTCACCGCCGTCGCCCTCCTCCTCCAAGAAACTCAGGCGATTCGGGAAGAGGAAGTCACCTTCGGGAAAGAGCCGTGGGTCGGCAAGGGGACCCTCTCCTGGCCCGCGAAAGTGGAAGGGTCCGTCCCCGCGGTCGTTCTCGTCCATGGATCCGGACCCCAGGATCGCGACGGGACGATCGGAGAGAACAAGCCGTACCGCGAGTTCGCGCAGGGGCTGGCGAAGAGGGGCGTGGCGTGCCTGCGATACGACAAGCGAAACGTCGCGCATCGCGACAAGCTTGTCAAGTTCACGGTCCCGGAGATCGTGAATGTCGGTCTCAACTGGGAGGTGGTCGAGGACGCGATCGCGGCCGTCCGCTACCTCAAGACCTTCAAGCAGATTACCAAGGTCTTTGTCGCCGGACACAGCCAGGGCGGCATGTTGGCCCCCCGGATCGCCGTCGAGGAAAAGGCGGTGGACGGAATCGTCTCCCTCGCCGGCCTGGCGCGGCGGTGGGACCTTGCGGCGATCGAGCAGTACGAGTATCTCCTGCCGCTGCAAGGCGGCACCAAGGAGCAGCAGGAGAAAGTCCTTGCCGGCGTCAAGAAGGGATTCGCGCGGATCGTGAACAAGGAAATGAAGGAGAACGAGTTCTTCCAGGGGGTCAGCGGGAAATATTGGTACGAAGTCTTCGCCCAGACGCCGGTGGAGACTGCCAAGGGCCTGAAGGTCCCGATCCTGATCCTTCAAGGAGAGGCGGACTACAACGTCACGATGGCGGATTTCGCCCTCTGGAAGGAGGGGCTCGGCGACAAGGCGACCTTCATCAGCTATCCGGGCCTGAACCACCTCTTCATCAAGGTCGCCGGGAAGAAGGCGACCCATCTCGATAGCCTTCGGAGAGGAACGGTGGCTCCCGAAGTTCTCGAGGCGATGGCGGAGTGGATCCGGAAGTCGTAGGTCACTTGGCGGGAATGGCCATCCGGGAGTCGTCCAGGAGCGCGAGGACGATCATCGCCGTCCCGAAATTCCGACTTCGCGGAAACACGCGATCGTTCCAGGTGCCGTCTTCGTCGCGCGTCCGGAGGATGGCCTTGAAGAGGCGCTCCCGCTCCCTCTTGCGCGCCGATTCCGGGAGGAGTCCGATCGCTTGGGCCGCGTAACCGTGGCCGTAATAGAAGTAATACGGTGCGATCCCGTAGGGTCCTTCGTGGGTGCCCGTTTTCTTCCGCCGCATTTCCAACTCTTCCCAGTGCTCGTGGAAGGCGTCGAGAGACGATGAGAGGGACTCCGCGGAGCCGCCGCCCAGCAAGAGGAGCGTCGTCTCGCAGATCGGGGATCGCGCGATCGAGCCCGGGAGGACGTCCGTTCGGTTCTTGGACTTTCCCGCGCCGCTGTAGCGGAACGCGCCCGATTCCTGTCGGGCCTCCTCGAGTACCCGGCGAGCCCGGTCCAGGACTTCGATCGGAACCTTCTCCCCCTGCGCCCGAGCGAGAAGAAGTGCTTGGGTGACGGAAGCGGTGACGAACGAGGACGGAGCCCGTCTCCCGGCGTAGTTCCAGCCTCCTCCGCGGAGCTCCTCTTCCGCGAGGGCTTGGACCAACTTCGGAATGGCCGCCTCGATCTTTCCCGTCAGATCCCCTCCGCCCTTCGATGCGCGGAGATGGCAGAGGAAGAGCAGGGCATAGGCCTGTCCCCACACGCGGACGTCGTATCGATCCACGATACTGGGCGCCATCAGCGGATCGTCGAGCTTGTCCAAGACGAAGGCGAGTCCGCGCGAGACCGCAGGCGACGCGTCCTTGTCGGCCGCGTGGAAGAGGGCGTCGGCAACGATGGCGGTTCCGCCTACCCGGTATCCGATCGGGATTTCGCCGCGGACGCGATAGACCCCCTCGTAGGGCCAATCGCCCTCGGGCTCCTGCATCTTCACGAGCTCGGCGACGGCCTTGCGGAGGAGATCCTTCGGCTCCTCCTGCAGCGCGAGAACGATCCAGAGTGCGACGATGCGACCCTCCCTGAAGAACTACGCACTTTGGAGCGAGAGGTTTTTCGAAAACCGCTCTGCCGGCCGGGGGCACTCTCCTTCAGTTTGAAGGAGGACGAAGGATGAAACGACTCTGGACGATTCTGGGTTTGGCCCTGGGTGCGAGCGTGGGATGTGGAGGGGGCCTTCGGTGACCTCGAGAATCTCTCCTCCCGGCCGGACTCGGAAAAGGTGGAGTAGGAACGGAGTCGCCTGGCGCGGCGCGAGGGCTTCTGCAGGTGCGGAGAAACCGTCGCCCGATCAGCCGGCCGAGGAATGAGCCCGAACCTCACGCTCGAGGCGCTTTCCGAGTCTGACCCGTGCGACCTCTAGATCGAAGCGGGATTGAAGGTTCATCCAGAAGCGGTCGGTCGTCCCGAAGAATCGTGCGAACCGGAGAGCCGTATCGGCCGTGATCCCCCGGATCCCATGCACGATCTCGTTGATCCGCCGTGCCGGGACTCCGATCTCCTTGGCGAGTCGATACTCGCTGAGATTCATCGGGTCGAGGAACTCCTCGGACAAAACCTCACCGGGGTGGACCGGCCTCAACTTCTTTCCCGCCATCTTCGACCTCTAGGGGTAGTCTACGATTTCGACATTGTCCGCGTTTCCGTCCTTCCAGCCGAAACACACCCTCCAGCGCTCGTTGATCCGAATGCTGTACCGCTCCTCCCGATCGCCGGAGAGCTTTTCCAGCCGATTCGACGGCGGAATTCGGAGATCCTCCAGACTCTCCGCTGCGTCCAGAACCACCAGCTTGCGCAGCGCGCGCCGCTGAAGATTCGACGGGAACTTCCTGGAGCTTTGGAGGCGAAAAAGCTTTTCCGTTTCGGCGCACCGGAAACCCCGGATCATGTATCCGGATAGTAACGTACTGCGTTATTAACGTCAAGCGTTCTTCCTCACCGCCGGGTTTTCTGAGCGGGCGGTCATGGGAGGACGAGGACACCTTTTTCCAGGGAACCGTACCCAAGAATGTACGATACCCCCCTGGTCTGACTGCCCCCCTCGCGCCCCTGTACTCGCCTTTCGGGTTTATGTTCGACCTCCTTGCCGCACTGCGCTACACCGATTCCCCCACGCGCTGGACCGATACCGTTCTTCCCACCCTCCGCGACGATCCCGTCGACGAGGCAGACGACACCATTGACTACCTCGAGGTGGGGCGCCTGAACGGATCCCCCCGGAATTCCTGCACGTCATAGGGCAGCGTGTGCGAGAATTCAGCGAGGGGACCCGTGTGCCCCGCGAGCGATCCCCATCGCATTGACAGGAGGGCTGGATGATGGCATCGGCGACTTTTATTACGCTCATGATCCTTTGTTCGCAGAAGAAACAGGGGGTCTCATTCGAGGAGAAACGCCTTGGGCAAGTCCTCCCAGGGGCGGTGATGCGCTCGCGTCCTGTGTTTAGCCCGAACGGGCGGAGCGTGGCGTACTCGGCCAGGAAGGACGGCGTGAATTTTGTAGTAGTTGGAGAGGGCATGGAAGAGACCTTCGATGACGTAAAAGACCTATCCTTCCGACCGGACTCGAATGAAGTGGCGTATGCGGCCAAGAGAGGAAAACAGTGGTCCGTCGTCGCGGGACGATCCAAGGGGAAGGAGTATGACGCCGTCGGGCCACCTCGATACAGTTCCGACGGTTCCGTTCTCGCCTACGCAGCGTCGAAGGGAACCAAGTCCGTGGTCGTCGTCGGAGGGAAGGAGGGCCCGGAGTTCGAGGATGTAACCGATCCGGCGCTCCGGGGAGATGGAAGGCAGGTGGCGTACGGAGCCAAGAGGGCAGGCAAGTGGTATCTGTGCATGGATGGAGAAATCGGGAAGGAGTTTGAGGGGGTTCACAGTCCGGTCTTTCGTCCGGACGGAGGACAGATCGCCTTCGCGGCCAAGAGAGAGGAGAAGTGGTTTGTCCTTGCGGGGAGCAGTGAGGGAGAGACGTTCGATCATGTGGGAGCTCCCGTGTGGAGTCCAGACGGGAAGAGGTTGGCGTATGCAGTGAAGATCGCTCAAAAGTGGTTCATGGTGGACGGAAGGGAGAGCGAGGAGGGATTCGACGGGATGAGCGTTCCCGTTTTTCGCCCGGATGGCAGGAGCATCGCTTACATTGCTTTTGAGGGAATGAACTGCTTCGTCGTCATAGGACAGCGAAAGGGAGGGACTTTTGAGAGGGTCGACCATCCCGTATTCAGTACAGACGGGAAAGTCGTCGCCTATGGAGCGAACAAAGGAAAGCGGTGGGTGATGGTCATTGGAGAGAAGACGTCGGATGAATTGGACGACGTCGGCGCTCCCGTATTCAGTCCAGACGGAAAGAAGGTCGCGTTCGGCGCCTCCATGAACGGGGTTCTTTGGTGGCGGGTGAAGAAGGTCGAATGAGATCCGGGAGGACTTCCAGGATTCGACATGAACTCTCGGCCAGCCAGCTTGGGAAGGCCTGATGAAACCGTCGAACGCGATCGGGGAGGAGCCGTGTGGACGGGTCGATTCGACGCTCCCTCCTGACGAGAATCATTCGCGCATTCCTCGGTTCCCCTCGTCGCCTCCCCCGCGACAGGTTTTCCTGGTGGGAAGTCAGGGGATCGTGCCGAAGGAGTTACTTTCAAGAGCCTGCCTCCGCTCGGGCAGAAGGGTGAAGGCCTACCCCGAGGGGGCTTGAGGCCTTCTCCAATTTGCAAACTCACCGACCCGACACGGGTGAAGTTGCGCCTAGCAATTGAGTGTCAAGCGGTTGCAGCACACCATTTGTCGTAATCACCTTCATTCTCCGTGGGCAATCCATCCCAACTTAAGGAGAATGAAATATGAAACGAATCATGATCGTTCTGTCCATAGCCCTGGGTGCGAGCATTGGATGCGGAGGCGGAGGGGGAGGCGGGGGCGATCCCGAAATCCCGGTCCCAACACCGGTTAGCAAGCTCCGGCATCGTCTTTTTTACATGGGGAATACCAGCGCCTCCGGGGAGACAACCGATACTATCTGGAGCCACGACCTCACCAGTGGAAATTCGGATTGGCAACAGAATGTGAATCAGCTTTCAGCCGAAAGCGGAAACCCCTATCCTCTGACCGTAGGGAATCGCCTCTTTCTTGTCACCGTTGCAAGAGTCTCGAGCAACGAACAAGTCACCATCGAAGAGCTCGATGCACGGACCGGGAGCCTGGCCTCTTCGTCGAAGGTCATTGTTCCATCTTCGAGATTCGTCATCGTGGCGGGTTACGTCTACTATCTGGTGCATTCCAGCACCTCCGAGAAGATCTACCGCATGAACTTGGACGCAACCTCTACGGCGATCGAAGTCCACACGTGGACGCCTGGGGACGGGGAGCAGCTGCGCGATTTTCTGGCGGTGGGAAATCAGATGTACTTGGTTACCGCTACGATTAGGGACGACAAGTCCATCAGCCGACTCTCCTTCTATGGGATGACGAAGTCGCGCTGGACAAACATCCTGGTGACGGTGGCCGTAGGGTCCATCACGTACTCGGAAACTCTGCGTCAGCCCTTCAAAATCTTCGCGGGGGACGACGCCCTATACCTTTGCGACCTCGTCGATTATCCGGACGATAACTTTGACTTCATCGAGGTGAAACGCCTGACCCTGACAAGCTTCACCGGTTCTATTGTGCTCCCTCCAGTCCTTACCTCCCAGATAATCGGAGATCGAATCTACATCAACAGGAGCGAACTAGGCGAATTCGCCGGGGTTTCCATCGACAGTCACAAGGGAACCCTCGCAGTTGTCCTCATCCGAGGCGAACGGGGCTCACTGGGAGGATGGAAACCCGCAACCCTCAAGATCGCAGAATGCATGCTCCTGGATCTCAATAGCTCTTCCGGAGTTTGGAACACCATTAGGGTGAACAAGCTGTTGGATCCGAAGTTGGAGTTGAGAATCCCAGCAGTCCAATTCATGTTCGTCGAGGAATAACCGCGAACTCATCCTCCTGGGCCGGGGGCGCCGTACGCGCCCCCGGCTGTTCGCTTTCCTTGACCCCCTCGCGGGGCTGTGCTACACCGATCCCTCCATGCGCTGGACCCAGACCTTTCTCCCCACCCTTCGCGAAGATCCCGTCGACGCGGAAAGCACCAGCCATAAACTGATGATCCGGGCGGGACTCGTCCGCCAGCTTTCGGCGGGAGTCTACAGCTACCTCCCCCTCGGCACCCGCGCGCTCCAGAAGGCGGCGGCCATCGTCCGCGAAGAGATGAACCGAGCGGGAGGGATCGAACTCCTCATGCCCGTCCTCCACCCGCCCGAACTCTGGCAAGAGACGGGCCGATTCGAGCTCTTCGGCGACACCCTCTTCAAACTCAAGGACCGTAAGGGCGGCACCCATGTCCTGGGCCCGACCCACGAGGAGGTCGTCGTCCATCTCGTGCGCACAGACGTGAAGAGCTACCGGCAGCTCCCGATGACCCTCTATCAGATTCAGACGAAATTCCGCGACGAGCCCCGCCCGCGATTCGGCATCGTCCGCACGCGCGAGTTCCTGATGAAGGACGCCTACTCCTTCGACGTCGACGAGCGGGGGATGAACAAGAGCTATCAGGCGATGTACGACGCGTACGTCCGGATTTTCACCCGCGCGGGGCTCGACTTCCTTCCCGTCGAAGCCGACACGGGTCTCATCGGGGGCGACGTCTCGCACGAATTCATGGCGATCAGTCCCGCGGGGGAGGACGAGGTCATCACCTGCCCGAAGTGCCGCTTCGCCGCGAACAAGGAAAAGGCGGAGTGCCGGCGCGATTCGAAGATCCCCGCCGATCGCGAGACGCGGGAGCTCGTTCCCATCGAGCCGGTCTCCACGCCCGGGATGAAGACGATCGAAGAGGTGTCGAACTTCCTCCAGATCCGACCGTGGCTCCTCGTCAAAACGATCGTCTTTCGGACCGATTTCGGATTTCTCGCCGCGCTCGTGCGGGGGGATCACGACGTCAATCCCGCAAAGCTCCAGCGCGTGGCGAAGGCGTCGCTCCTCGAGATGGCGTCGCCCGAGGAGATCCAGAAGGTGACCGGCGGACCGATCGGATTCTCCGGTCCGGTCGGGCTCACCGTGCCGATCTACGCGGATCTCGCGATCGAGAGCATCGCGAACTTCGTGACGGGCGCGAACCAGAAGGACACGCACCTCTTGAACGTGAACGCGAACCGCGACTTCCGGCCGGTCGCGTGGGCCGATCTTCGCTTCGCCAATCCCGGGGATCCGTGTCCGCGATGCGGCACGCCCGTGGACTTCACGCGCGGCATTGAGGCGGGCCATGTCTTCAAGCTGGGCACGAAGTACTCCGCGAAGATGAACTGCCAATACCTCGACCAGAACGGCAAGCTCCATCCGATGGTGATGGGCTGCTACGGCATCGGGGTCAATCGCATCCTCGCCTCGGCGGTCGAGAATCACCACGACAACGCCGGCATCATCTGGCCGAAGGAATTGGCGCCCTATCAAGTCGAGCTCGTGACGCTCAACCCGAAGGGGGATCTCCGGCTCGACGAGGCCTCCCTCGACCTCTACGGAAAGCTCACCGCGGCCGGAGTCGAGGTCCTCTGGGACGATCGAGATCTCTCGCCGGGCGTGAAATTCTCCGACGCCGATCTCGTCGGACTCCCCGTTCGCGTCGTTCTGGGGAAGAAGACCGTCGAGGGGGGAACGGCCGACGTCAAGGTCCGCAATAAACCCGACTTACAGACCGTCCGGTTGGAAGAGGTCGTGGAGGCCGTACGCCATGCGCTCTCGGAGTATCGCGTCTAGTCTGATTCTTCTCTCCGCCTGCAGCGGCGGGGGAGGAACCGACGTCCAAGACGACAAGGAGCCCGCATCGGGAAAGCTTCTCAAGGTCACCTATCTGCGGTTCGAGCTGGAACCGCAATCCCGCCGGTGGGTCGCGCAGTATCGCGTCATGATCTCGCGATCGTGGCGGGCCAAGCACGGCGATAGCCCGAACGAGCCGCTCGGGAAGCTGTTTCGCCGCGGCGGGCGCAGCCCTTTCCTCGGCGAAGTCCCCGACGCGCAGATGGAACTGCTCCTGCGCGAGCTCAACCGCAAGGGGATCGACAAGCTCGTCTCCACCCGCCCGGAGGATCTCGACCTTGTTTCGATCGTCCAGGCGGAGAAGGATCCCTCGACCGCCCAAGTCACCCGGATCATCACCGTGGGGAACGACTCCTCCCACCGGAGCTACCTCCTGCGCGCGAACTCGTCGCGCGAGGAGACGCTCAAGGGATTCGTGGATTGCGAGCGCGAGGTGATCAAGATGGCCGTCGCGTACACCGCGCAGGTCACCACGATCTCCAAGCCGTGGGAAGGGGAGAAATAGCTCGACGCCTCATTGAAGCGCCCGGAGCACACGCTTCCAGTCCCGCTCGATCGTCGCACGATAGCGCCAGTTCGGCGGAGCGATCTTAAGCGCGTGCTCGTAGTCCGCCGCGGCCTCCCGGAGGTGCTCTTTCGCCCGCTCGGGCTCCTCGGCGGCGAGCTTCGCGCGGTTCCACGCCCGATTGGCCCACGCCTCCGCATACGTCGGTCGAAGATCGATCGCCGCGGAGTAGTCGAGGATCGCGCCCTTCCAATCGCGCATCTTCTCTCGGAGGCGGCCTCGATTGAAGGGATGCTCGGGGTTCTTGGGATCCAACTCCATCGCCCGGGAATAGTCCTCGAACGATCCCCGGAGGTTCCCGGTTTCCAGGCGAGCCGAGGCGCGATTCCAGAAGCTCTGCGGATCCTCGGGATCGAGCTCGATGGCGCGGTCGAAATCGGGCAGCGACTGCGCGAACTCGCCCTTCATTGCGAAGGCGAACCCGCGCACGAAATAGGCGCAGGCGAGCCCGGGATTCTGCCCGAGGGCAGTCGTACAGTCCTGAATGGCACCGTCATAGTCGCCGGTCTGTGCCTTCGCCCGGCCCCGCTCCGACCAGGCTTGCGGGAAGTTCGGCTCCGCCTTGAGGGCCTTCGTGAAGTCCGCGAGAGCGCCCGCGGAATCGTTTGCGGAGAGTCGAGCCAATCCGCGGTTGAAATAGATGGAGCCATCCCGGGGATTCAAATCGATCGCGCGCGTGTAGTCTCGAACGGCTCCGTCGTAGTCGTGCATGGCCTTGCGCGCAAGGCCGCGGTTGGTGTAGGCATTGGGACTGTGGGGCACGATGGCCAGAACTCGGTCGCAATCCTCGATCGCGCCGGCGGGGTTTTTCGATCTCGTGAGAGCGAGGGCGCGGAGGAGATAGAGCCGGGGATTTCGGGGGCGATACTGGATCGCCTGGGCGAGGTGCGGAATCGCAGCTCCCTCCTTCCCCGGGAGATGGATGTAGCAGTGGCCCGCCCATTCTCGGCCCCGGGGATCCGCGACGTTCAGCTCGGCAAACTCCTCCAGCGTCTTCGCCGCCGGGCCGTAGTTTCCCTCCGCGAACGCGAACATCCCCTCGGCGTACCGCAGTTCCTTCCGGTCCCGCGACCAGCGTTTTACCGTCTCGAGATCCGCTTCGATTCGCTTTCGCAGGACCAGGCTCTCGGGAGTTTCCAGGCGGGCTCGCTCTTCGGCCCTGTGGCGCATCTCCTCGTACTCTTCGATCGCGACGCTCGCGCGCTCCAGGTAGGCCGTGGCGAACTCCGGACTCGATTCGATGGCGCGGGTGCACCATTGGATCGCCATCGCGCGGTTCTCGGTCATGGCGTAGGCCCGGGCCGTCTCGAGCATGGCCTCCGCGAATTCGGGACAGGTCTCCAACGCCTTCCGGAACTCCCCTCGGGCCTCCTCGGCGAGGGCGAGCGCGGACTGAGGTTTCCAATCCGGGGTGGTCAGGAGTCGGTCGAGCCGCGCGAGGATCGAGCGGCCCGCGTCCAAGTGCGGTCGCGCGCGATCCCGGGCCTCCCGCTCCGTCCGTCGCCGATTCTCCTCGCGCGCGAGCGCCGCCTCCTTCTCCCGTCGCCCGCGGGCTTCCGTCCGCCATCTCGGAATCAGAATCGCCGCGACCATCGCGACGCAGATCGCCCCCACCAGAGCCACGCCGAGGAGACTCCTCTTCCGGCGCACGAACTTCCCGAGTCGATACAGGGTGGAGGGCGGATGCGCCAGGATCGGCTCTCCTTCCAGCCATCGCGTCAGATCGGCCGAAAGCTCCAGCGCCGTCGCATACCGCCGCTTCGGGTCCTTCTCGAGACACTTGAGGACGATCGTCTCGAGGTCACGGGGAAGGTCCGGTCGGAACCCGCTCGGAGGAGGAGGGTCCGTCTCGGAAATCTGTCGGAGGAGCGAGTGAAGGTCGCGCTCCTGGAACGGGGGACGTCCCGCCAGGATTTCGTACAACGCCGCGCCCAGGGAGTAGACATCCGTGCGTCGGTCGATTACCGGCCTCCGCTCCGCCTGCTCCGGGCTCATGTAGAACGGCGTGCCGATGAGCATCCCGGCGCTGGAACGGTGATCCTTCACCTCGAGATTTCGTGCCAGACCGAAATCCATGACGACGATTCGAGGATTCGGGCCGGATTCGATCATCAGATTGTCCGGCTTGATGTCCCGATGGACGATGCCGGCCTCATGGGCGACGTGCAGTGCCGCGGCCGCATCGCGGAGGTAGCCGGCGAGCCGGCGCACGTCGCTCCGCGGAAAGTCCGAGAGCGTCGAGCCCTGGATATACTGCATCGCGATGAAGTTCCGACCGGCCGCTTCCCCGACGTCATGGACGGCACAGATACTCGGATGGCTCAGGCGTGCGGCCGTCCGCGCCTCCCGGCGGAAGCGCTCCAGCTCTTTCGCGTCGGTGCCCTTGAGGAGTTTGAGGGCGACCCATCGACGAAGGTCCTTGTCCCACGCCTTCCAGACCTCTCCCATTCCCCCTTCCCCGAGCTTCGATACGGAGACGTATCGTCCGTACCGGCGCTTCGGATCGCGCTCGGCCTCGACGACCTCGGCCGGGCGGAGCGACGTCTCCCCGTCCTCCAACGGAATCCCCAGTTCGCGGGCGGCGTCGGGGAGGGGAACGTAGTCTCGGGAGGAACGCTCGAGTTGCAGGGACTGAAGCCGCTTGGCCGCCGGGGCGCTCAGTCGTCCATCGCGGACGAGATCGTGGAGCTTCCGGTCGTCCTCGTGGAGCGACTGAAAGAGCTTGTCCAGGACTCGCGCCTCCACCTCGTCGAGAACGCCTCGCCGGGCCAGGCTTTCCGCCGACTTCGCGTCGGCGTTCCGGACGGCCTGCTCGGGCGAGAGGAGACCGCGCTGAACCGCGATCTCGAGAAGAAGATTCCGCGTGAATCCCGACATCTTCTTTCATTATATTCCGGCCTCCGCTATTCTCGACGGCCCATGATTCTGATCGATTCCCACGCCCATCTCGACGACGAGGCGTTCGCGACCGATCTTGCCGAAGTGCTCGACCGCGCCCGACGCAACGAAATCGCGGCGATCGTCACCGTCGGAACCGACGTGGAGTCGAGCCGACGGGCCTCGGCGATCGCGGAACGCGAGCCCGATGTCTTCGTTGCGGTGGGAATTCACCCCCACGAGGCGGATCGCAATCCCTCGGCGGAACCGCTGCGGGCGCTCGCGGATTCGCGCAAAGTGGTGGCGGTCGGCGAGACAGGATTGGATTACGCCAAGCGATTCTCGTCGACCGAGAATCAACGACGGCTTTTCTTGAGCCACCTCGCGCTGGCGCGGGACCTCGCGAAGCCGATCGTGATCCACTGCCGGGACGCTCACGCCGACGCCATTGCGATCTTGCGCGGAGAGGGCGTCGCCCGCGGCGTGATCCACTGCTTCTCCGGAACCGCGGCCGACGCCCAGCAGTATCTGGAAATGGGGTTTTTTCTTTCCATCGCGGGACCCGTGACCTTTCCGAACGCGCAACGCTTGCGGGAGGCGGTGGGGTCGATTCCGCTGGATCGCCTGATGGTCGAAACGGACTGCCCCCTTCTGGCGCCGCAGGCGGTTCGGGGGAAGCGGAACGAGCCGGCGTACGTGCGATACGCGGCCGCGGAAATCGGGCGCGTCCAGGGCCGTCCGATCGAAGAGGTGGCCGCGGCGACGTCGGCCAATGCGCGGAGGCTCTTCGCCCTATGAGCTTGGCGGTCGTGACCGGAGGGGCCGGATTCATCGGCTCCCATCTCGCGGAGGCTCTTCTCGCTTTGGGGAGGCGCGTCCGCATCGTGGACGATCTCTCCACCGGATCCGTCTCCAACGTGCCCAAGGAAGCGGAGCTCCTCCGCGCGAACGCGGCCCAGGCTTCCCTCGAGGGCGCGGAGGTCGTCTTCCACCTGGCGGCGATTCCGTCCGTGCCGCGATCGATCCAGCACCCGATCGAGTCCGACGAAGCGAACGCGGCCACGACGCTGGCCGTCCTTCGCGGAGCCGCGCGGGCCGGCGTGCGGCGGGTCGTCTACGCCAGTTCCTCCTCCGTGTACGGCGAACGGCCGGACCTTCCCAAACGGGAGGACCACGTCCCGCGCCCGATGTCTCCCTACGCCGCCTCGAAACTGGCGGGCGAAATGTACTGTGCCCAAGCGGCGAGACACTGGGGCGTGGAGACCGTTTCCCTCCGCTTCTTCAACGTCTACGGCCCTCGTCAGGATCCCGCATCTCCCTACGCGGCGGTCATCCCGATTTTCCTCTCGCGCCTGCGACGGGGGGATCCGCTGCCGGTCTATGGCGACGGGACTCAGACGCGAGACTTCACCTACGTGGGCGACGTGGCTCGGGGGCTCCTTCTGGCTTCGAAGGCTCCCAGGATCTCCGGCAGCGTGTTCAATCTTGCCGGAGGATGCCCGGTCTCCCTTCTAGCCTTGGCCGAAGCCCTCGGACGGACGCTGGGGGTGAACCCTCGGTTGGAGTTCCTTCCCCCGCGTCCGGGGGACATCCGGGAATCCTACGCGGACCCCACGCTCGCTCGAGAGCGTCTGGGCTTTCGCATCGCCACGTCGCTCGAAGAGGGATTGTCGGCGACGGCGCGATGGTTCGCCTCATGAAGGATCCGGCCCGGACTCCGATCCTCGTGGTCGACGACGAGCGGGAGAATCTGAACCTGCTCGAGCGGATCCTGGGGCGGGAATACGCGGTCTGGAAGGCGCCGAACGCCGCCGCGGCCCTGCGGATCCTTGAGGCGCGGGACATTCACATGATCCTCACCGACCAACGCATGCCGGGAATTCCGGGCGTGGAGCTCCTGGACCGGTCCCGTTCGCTCCGGCCGGATGCGGTCCGCATTCTGATCACGGCATATCCGGACGTGACGGTCGCCGTGGACGCCATCAATCGGGGACAGGTTAAACGCTACGTCGCGAAACCCTTCGATCCGGCGGAGCTTCGGGTCATCGTGCGACAGGAGCTCGAGGTCCGCGCGATGGCCCAGTCGAATCGCCGGCTGGCGGAAGAGCTGGCGGCGAAGGTCGAGGAACTCCAGAAGCTGGATCGGATGAAGGATCACTTCCTCGCGAACGTCTCGCACGAATTGAAGACGCCGCTCGTGTCGGCCCTCGGCTACGTCGAGCTCCTCCTCGACGGCGGGATGGGATCGCTCGAGGATCGCCAGACGAAGGGGCTCCGCGTCGCGCAGCGGAATCTGGAACGCCTGCTCGGACTGATCGAGGATCTCCTGGTGCTGGCGAAGCTGAAATTCCGTCCCGAGCGCGTCGAGAGGAAGAAGTTCCCGTTGGGAGATCTCGTCCGGGAGGAAGTGGAATCCCTCCGCGCCCGGTCGCGCAAAGAGACGCTGGACGTCACGATCGAGATTCCCCGGCGCCTCCCCCTCGTGGAGGGAGACGAACGGGCGATCCGCTCCGTCTTTACCAATGTCCTGTCCAACGCCGAGAAGTTTAGCCCGCCTCAGGCTCGAATTGCGATTCGCGCGCGCCGCGCCACGCGGACGCGATGCGAGGTCGAGGTCGAGGACAACGGGATCGGAACGGCGGAGCTGAAGAGGGAGGATTTCCCGTTCTTCCGCTCCTCGGACGATGCGGTGTCGAAGAAGTACGGCGGGCTTGGGATCGGTTTGGCCCTGGCCCGCGATATTCTCGCGTCGCACGGATGCGCGATCCGCCTGGGGCCGGCTTCCCGCAGAGGGGCGCGGGTGGTCTTCGATCTGCCGCTGGCAGGGGCCGGAACGCGCACCGGACGTGCGCTTTGACTGCGATCGATCTGGTTGGTTAAACGGGTCTGAATGAAACCATCCAGGATCGGGGCGTTCGATGCCACCATGGCCGAGAGACTCGAAAGCGGAATCCGCGCGCTTCCCGTCGAATGGCGCCATGCCGCAGCCGTGGCGTCGCTTCCTTTTCATCATCGGGATCCCGTCGACCGAGTGATGATCGCTCAGGCGATCGTCGAGGAGGTACCCATCGTTACGGCCGATCCGGGCTTCCGTCGCTACCGCGTTCCGATCCTCTGGTAGAGACGGTCCCTCCTCTTCCGCACGAACGCTCGAGACTCCCTTGAATGCTTGACACATCGTGGGGCGAGGGAGTATACTTTGTACATCTTGGGTAGGATATGATGGGAAAGAGACCCCTCCGTTCCTATACGACGGGAGACGTCGCCCGCCTCTGCGCGGTCACGAAACGGACCGTCATCAAGTGGATCGACTCCGGGCGGCTTCGCGGATATCGCATTCCCGGCTCGAAGCATCGCCGGATCGCCGGAGCGGAGCTGGCGAAGTTCATGCGAGAGCACGGACTCCCCGAGTATCGGGAGATCGAGCCCCGTCGAAAGGTGCTGATCGTCGACGACGATCCGGATCTCGGCGAGCTCCTTCGGGACGCCTTGAGGGAGTCCTACGACGTCGAAGTCGCCGTCTCGGCCCTCGAGGCCGCGACGCGCGCGCCCGTGTTCGCCCCGGACCTGCTCCTGGTGGACGTGCGGCTCCCGGACGTGAACGGCTTGGAGCTCTGCCGCCGGCTTCGGTCTCTCCTTCCTGCGTTGAAGGCGCCGATTTTGGCGATGTCGGCGTACGGGAGCGAGATCGATCCCGCCGAGATCCGCCGCTCGGGAGCGGCGGGCTTCCTGCCCAAGCCGCTGCGAATGGCGGATCTCAAGAACAGAATTCGAGCGATGGTGGGGTAACAACTTCGGGAGGAGAACGGCATGTCCTACTTCGGGGACCTGGTCCGGAAGCTCCGCAAGGAGCGCAACATGACGCTGGAGTTCGTGGCCAAGAAAATCGGCTCCCACAAAGGCTACGTCTCCGGGATCGAGAACGGGAAAGTGAATCCCCCCTCGGTCAAGTTCATCCGGAAATTCGCGAAGATCTTCAACTCGGACGAGCACGAAATGACCCTTCTGGCCTACGTCGACAAGGCGCCGAAGCTCGTGCGCCCCACGGCCGAGCGCCTGCTCCAGAACGGCTCCGGGCATGCCTCCGTCCCTCTTCTCAACACGGTCGACACCGGCTACTCGGCGGAACTCGGGCCCGATCGAAAGCCGAGAGCGCTCACGGAGACCAAGCTATCGATTCCGAAGGGGCGATGCTCGCCGGAATTCGCCGCGACCGTATGCGACGCCTCCATGGAACAGGCGGGAGGTCCGAACTTCACGAAAGGCGACATCGTCCTTCTGGCTCCCGAATCCAGGGTCGCGCACGGCGCCGTCGTCTATGTCGTATTCAACTTGCGCGGAAAGCGGCGGGCGCTCCTCCGGCAGGTGATGCTGGAGCAGAACGAAAACGTGGTGCTTCAGCCGTTCAACAAGGACTTCCCACTCGAGTTCCTCACCCAGGACGACCTGGACGCGGTCTACCGCGTCGTGGGTCGGATCGAGATGTACGAGCCGGAAGCAGCGCGAGCGACAGCCTAGGGGGCCGAGACCGCGGGCCGCACTGAGAATCTACAGAGAGCTCGACACCGGCGGCCCGCCGTCTCTCGGCTCGGCGGACAAGCTCGCCTCGTGTTGTCGCGAGACGAGCTCCATCACTCCCAATTGCGCCTCGGGCTCGGCCCACCCGGGAACGGGACGTCCCCGGATGTACAGGGTCGGAGTCTGGACGATCCGGTTCCGACGGGCCCACTCGGCGTCCCGAAGGAACCGTCGATGCGCCTCGACCAACGCCGGGCGGATTTCCGGAACTTCGAGCCCCAGTCGGCTCAGGGATTCCGCCGGCGTGGATCGCCGGAACGCCGCCTGCTCGCGAAAGACCTGCGCCAGTGCCTCGTGAAAGGCCGACTCGCCGCGGACGATGGCCACGGCGTGGAGGAGGATCTCCAACTCCAACCGCTCTACGGGTCGGCGCGAGTCGAGGAAGTCCGGCAGGCGGTCGGGGACCACCAAGCTTACCAACCGATGAACTCGTCGGACGTTCGGGCGTCTTTTCGCGAACGACTCGACCGTGTCGTGTATCTTCGGACACCGGGCGCAAAACGGATCGCTGAACAGGACCAGTTCGAGTCCCCCGCCGACGTGTTCCCCCTCCGGAACGACCATCCGCGGCCCTGCCTGATAGGCCGCCACCACGGCCGCGGGATGGCTCGACAACGCGATCCACTGATCTCGAATCGCCCGGGATTCCCGCGCTTCGAGGATGAGCTGATAGGCCAGCAGCGAGACCGCTCCGATGAGTGCGAAGAGAAGGAGCGCAAGGATCCACAAGGTCGGAGCAGAAGGGCGCGCGTTCATGAAGACGATCCAGGCCGGCACGATCGCCAGGAGATTCGCCCCGTGGCACGCCATGCACCAAAGGCACCACCGGCGGAGGACCCGCGCTTGCTGAATCGAGAGGGAGATCGCCGGAAGGAGCGAGAGGGTCAGGAAAAAGGCCGACCATCCCCAGGCCGCCGCGGACCACGAAGGGAGGAGGTTGGCGAGCATGACCAAGCTGAATAGGGCCAGGGAGAATCCGACCGTCAGGAAACTGTACGGCCAGCGCCCCCCCAGTCTCGATTGAGGCGAGAACAACACCGATCGACAATCGAACCGATCGGAAAGAGTGCACAGCCGAGCCCACACCGACGAACCTCCGGCGCCGGTGAGGGTCCACCCGGCCAGGACACTCCCTACGATCCCTTCGCCGAGCAGGAGCATTGCGACGAGGTCCGCAAGGGCCGGTCCGCCTCGAGCTACCGAACTCCAGAGCGCGGCGAGAGCGAGTCCTCCCCAGACGGCTCCGATCCCCCATCGAGAGATCTCGCGGAGGATTCGATCTGCACCCTGCTCTACGGCGTACGCCAGCCTTTGAGCCCGAGTGAATTTCGGAGGAGGGTCGAGGAGAGCGAAAAGACCGGTGGCCCTCGCGGCGAACTCGCTCTCGCGAAGGACCCGGCGGCCCGAGATCGGATCCGCGAGCACCACCGAGTCGGGGGAAACGCCGTGAAGGACGGCGAAGGTCTCGAAGCCTTGTTCTCGCAGGTGAACCAGCACGGGGAGAGAAAGGGAAGGAATCCGCTCGAGCGGCACGCGGGCCACCCTCGCCTCCAATCCCACGGCTGCCAGAGTGTCGACAATGGCCGACAACGAAGTGGGGCGTCGATGCTCCCGGAACTTGGTTCGGATACGTGCATCGGAAATCGGAATCCCGAGCGCGCGGACCCACGCCGTCGTGGCGGCGGCCGCGTTGTCTCCGGGCAGGACGACGGAAGAGTTCATCGGGAAAAGAAGGGGGTAGGCCGAGACCCTTCACCCGGGGGGGGCGATGCGGTCATCGGCCTACCGAGGCCGATCGGCTACGCCGGTTCCTGGACGGCCAGGACGGCGCAGATCACGACGGCTACCCAAACGAAAACCTCGACCATGTGACAGATGGCGATCACGCCGCCGTGGATCTCCTCGAGTCGGAGTCCGCCGAGCGTGAGATTGTCGCCGGTCCCGGTCGCAAACTCGATTTCGGGCACGATCGCCTTGGCTTGATCCACGTTGTCTCCTTTCATTGAGAAGTCACCTTGTCGACAGGATCGATGCGGGGGAGGGGATCGTGGCACGTCTTTCCTCCTTCTGAAACAGGACTACGCGGCGGCTCCGCCCCCTTCGTCGAGCACTCCCAGGCGGTACAGGGAATTCAGCGTCTCCGCGGTCGTGGCGCCGGGGACGGGATGCCGTCCCTCGAGGACGCGGGAGATGACTTCCGCGGTGTTGCGCCCCTCCCGGCAGAGCTCGCCCAAGTCCTGCAGGTACCGCCCCAGGGCTTCGTTGCGCCACTTGACGGCGCCCGAGCGTCCGCGAAGCTGGAAACCGTCGGGCAAGGTCTCGTACTGAAGATCGCCGAGGAACGCCACCGCGCGTCGCTCCGGGAGACCCGGTCGCATGTGTCTCGCGATCAAGTCGTCCACGCGGGTCTTCAGTTCGGCGGCGTCCGCGAAGCGAGCTTCCTCGAAGACGATGTAGCCCAGAGGCCATCGGTCCGAGGCGGGACACGGACTGATCAATTTGATCGAACGCTCCACCAGATTGAAGAGAAAGCCGGATACGCATGCGATCGTCGTCGGCTGCAACTGACTCAGAGCCTCCGACTTGACCGCGGCCGAAACGGCGTTTTGTACTTCGACGAGTTCCCGGACCTTGGCCTGCTCCTGATTCACCAGCGTGGGATCGCGTCGCGCCTGCTCGCGGTACTTGCCGGAGTTCGCCTTGATCAGGACGGCACCCTTGTTCTGCGCGACCAACTCGACGAACGTGAGCTCCTCGGGGGTGAACTCCTGATGGAGCCGTGTCCATTGAGACAGGGTCAGGACGGAGAATCGATGCACCTGCATCCGATCTCCGGTGCGGAGCTGAGTTCGGAGGATCGCGCGGACCCGGTCCAGATGCTTGAGCGGCTGAGCCGTGGTCATCTGCGGATATCCGCCCAAGATCTCCGCGTACACCTCGCAGAACTGCTCGTAGTGGGGATTGTCCAGCGGATCCGTCGCCCAGTAGAGGAACGTGAGACGCGCCGCCTCCGGACCTGCCAGATCCCGGATTGCCTCCAAGGCCGTTCGCAGAAGATCCGCGTTTTCCGGGATCCACGCCAACTGCCCCCCGGGCTTGAGCGCGCCGACTCCGCAAAACCAGCAACCGACGGTGCACCCCTTCGACAGTTCGAAACAGGCCGGAGCATGAACGATCTCCTTCCGCTCCAGCGGTCCCATCTGGATGCTGCTCCGAGCGATCTGACGCCTTCGCCAGTCCGCGAATCTCTCGTCCTTGGGGATCCCGCTTGCGAACAGGGCATTCCGTGTCGCCACCCGAAGCTGAAGAAAGGCCCGATAGCGGAGTGCCGATAGGGGCAGTTCCGCGCTTCGGTCGGCTTGAGGATCCCAGAGAGGCCGGAGCTCCTCGGGATCCACCTCCAGCCCGACTTCCGTGACCGCCGCCTTGGGATCGGTCTTGAGGCGCTCTCGAAATAGGGGATCGGCGGACCACCGCTCCAGGAACCTCTTGATGTGGCTGACCGAGATCCGGTTCCGGCCCAGGACCGAAGCCGGATCGGAAATCAATCGGCTCCGAAACTCCGGGTCCTTTTCCGCCCGAACGAGGGCCTGGAATTCGGGATCGTCCTTCAACGTCTCCTGCCATTCGTTCATGAGTTCGCTCCTTTCAGTCGATGCGTATCGCGTGTCGGACTCGGGTCGTCCACAACGACAACACGCTCTTGCGGTCGGTTCGAATGTCCGCCGTCCCCGCCATTCCGAATCGAAGAGGTCCACGGCGCGTTCCGCGTTCGATCGCCCGGACGGGAATCCCGATTCGGACCAGGTAGTACGACCGGCCCGTTTGGGCATCCGTCTTCGAGTCGGGAGCGACGTAGAGGACAGTCCCGGAGAGGGTTCCGTACTCCTGCGCATCGTAGGCATCGAGCAGGATCCGAGCCTCCATGCCGACGTGCACCGATCCCACGTCCTCGCCCGAGAGGGCCAAGTCCATCCGGAACCCCTCGTCGGGTGCGATGGCCATCAGGAATTGGCCCGGCCGAACGGTGTCGCCCGTCTTGACTTCGCAGGCCGTGACCACGCCGTCCCGAGGCGCGCGGATCGTGCATTGCGCGAGATCGATCCGAAGGTTCTCCACCTCGCGGGTTCCCGATTCGACCGCGCCCTTCTGGAGCGCTACGCGGATTTCCAACTCCTCCCGTTTGGCCGCGTACTCCTGCTTCACCGATTCCAACGATCGCTGCGCGCTCTGCCGGCGACCCTCGGCGACGGGAATCCGCGCCTCGGCCAGCTTCTCCTCGCATCTTCGCCGGGCCTCCACCGATTGCCGGTACTCGGCCTCGGAAACGACCTCCCTCTCCCACAGCGAGCGGGCTCGGGCTTCGGCGGCGCGAGCCTGTTCGAGCTCCAGCGTCGCCAGCCGTTCGGCCGCCCTTTGCTGCGCCCGCCGCCTTCGGATCTCTTCCTCCGCCTCTTGCAATTCGGCTTGGGCCTTCGCATGGGCCGCGGCGTGGGAGCTCGCCAGGATCCCCCGCAACCGCTCCAGGGTGGCGATTTCGTCCCGCAGGGCCTGCAACGTGCGCTCCCGACGGGCGATTTCGTTCTCCAGGCGATCCGTTTCCCATCGCACGAGCACGTCCCCCTGCCGGACGAGATCGCCCGCTCCCGGGCGCACCTCGGCCACCCGGCCCTCGACGGCGGCGTGGATCCTTTCCCCGCTCACGGACGAGAGGTCCGTCTGGAGACCGAAGATCGGTCGAATGCGCCCTCGGGAGCGAACGACCACGTCCGCGCGCACCACGGCGCTCCAGACGAAAACGGCGAGCAGGAAGAACCCGAGGAGGAACGCCGCGCCGTGGACGAACCGGGGCGGGCGCCTCAAGAGGATCTGGTGGAACTCCGAGCACCGGGAAAGATCCAGGCGGTTCATCGGGATCCTCCGGAGGCGGCGGGCTCCGGACGGCCTTGCCCGTTCCAGAGCGCCGCGAAGCGTCCCCCATGAAGAAGAAGTTCGGCGCAGGATCCGGTCTCGGCGACGCGCCCTCGATCCAAGACGTAGATGCGCTCGGCCTCGCGGATCGTGCTGAGCCGGTGCGCCACGAGGATGACGGTCTTCCCCGCGAGAGTCGACTTGAGACTGTGCTGGATCGACCGCTCCATTTCGGCGTCCAGGTGGCTGGTCGCTTCGTCGAAAACGACGATCTCGGGTTTCATCAGGAGGACTCGCGCGATCGCGAGCCGCTGGCGCTGCCCGCCCGAAAGGTTGGCCCCTCGCTCTCCGATGACCGTCTCGTATCGCTGGGGAAGGGCCGAGATGAACCGCTCCAATCCCGCGGCCTTGGCGGCCGCCGCGATTTCATCGAGACCGGCATCGCGGCGTCCCAGGGCGATGTTCTCCCGAAGCGTGCCGTTGAAGACGAAAGGCTCCTGAGAGACGAACCCGATCCGGCTCCGGAGAGACGCCTTCGAGAAGTCCCGGGCGTCGACGCCGTCGAGGAGAATCTGTCCCTCGGTCGGCGTGTGGAGCTGAAGCAGCAGGCGCAGGATCGTCGTCTTGCCGGATCCGCTCTCGCCCACGAGGGCGACCGTGGAGCCCGCGGGGATTCGAAGGTCGATTCCCTCGAGGAACTTGGAACGGCCCGGGTACTGGAACCCGACGTTGCGGAACTCGATCGCGTCCTTCAACGTCCGAAACTCCGCCTTCGGCGTCTCGTCCGACTCCTCCGGCTCGAGGTCCAGCACTTCGTACAGTCGATCGATGGCCGACAAGGCGTCCTGAATCTGTCGATGCATTGAGGGCAAGCGCTCCATGGATCCGAGCATCGTGCCCAGAAGCGTGTAGCAGAACATGAGCTGGCCCAGGCTCAGGGCGCCGTCGACCACCCGATGGCCTCCGTACCACAGGACCAAGATTCCGATCGCGCCGTGGAGGAGGAGTCCGAGGGATTCCAGCCGGATTCCGATCTTCTGCAGAGAGAATTGCGATTGCACGACATGGGCGAGGGCCTCTTCCCCCGCCTCGGCCCTGGACCGTTCCAACTGGAAGGCCTTGACGGTCTCCACGCCGACGACGTTTTCCACCAGATGGGCATGAAGGGTTCCGGATTTCTCCATCGTCTCCAAGGACCGCCGGCGAAGGGAGGAGAGATGGAGGAGGTTCACGACGACGAAGACGGGGAGAAAGGCGCACGCGAGAGCCCCCAGCTTCGGGTCGTAATAGAAAAGCGCCGCGCCCGTCAGGAGGACCAGCGTCCCATCCAGCACTCCGGTAAGAACGGCGCCGGCGACGGCTTCCCGGATCTTGATCGCATCGTGTACCCGGGAAAGGATGTCTCCCACCCGTCTCATCACGAAGAAGGAGATCGGGAGGCGAAGAAGGTGACGGCCGTATCCGGCGAGGAGACCGAGGTCCACGTTCCGACCGATATGGATCAGGAGGAACTGGCGGAGCGCGGCGAAAAGGGCGCGGAACGCGGCGACTCCCAGCATCCCGAGCGCGAGCGCGTTCAGGAGGCGCGTCTCGCCCCGGACGAGGATCGAGTCGACGAGGTGCTGGACGAAGTAGGACGTGAGCAGTCCCAAACCCGTCATCGCCAGCGCGCAGAAGAGCGCCTCCAGGAGAAGGGGCGCGTGTCCGCGCAGGATCGACGTGAAGCGACGCCAAGGACTCGGGAACGGGGAGGCCGCGGGCGGAGCCTTCGAATCGTCGGGGGTGAGGAGGAGCAGGTATCCCGTCCAGGTCTTGCAGAAGTCCTCTCGCGTGCGCTTCTCGAGTCCGCAGTTGGGATTCGCGAGCAGGATCGATTCGCGCCGCACTCGATGAAGGACCACGAAGTGGCCCCGGCCGTCCGGGGCGATCACGTGCGCGACGGCGGGCAACGGGATCTTCGAGAGCGAAGCCCACGTGGCCTTCGCGGCCCGCGCGGCGAACCCCATCCCCTCGGCGGCCCGAAACAGCCCCAGGAGGTGTGCGCCGACCGCATCGGTCCCGGCCAGATCGCGGATCTGCCGCAGCGCGAGCGGTCGTCCGTGCTGGAGCGCCACGGTCGCCAGGGCGGCCGCTCCGCAGTCGTTCTGGTCGTGTTGGAGAACGCAGGCGTATCGAGCCATCGCAATCGACCTCAAAGAGTCCAAGGGCCGATCCGAACCGTGTGCGGTTCTTCCAGCAATGACGTCTTTGGGTCCGGGTTGCAGATAATCGAGGAAAGGAGACCGTTCGCTTCACGAGGGAGAGAGGTCCCGCAGGCTCGGGCGAGAACTCTGTGATAGAATCCCCAGGTCCGGATCACGGAGAAAACGGCCCGTGGGAATCGATGAACCGGGACCGCCTCGAAAGTCGTTCAATCGGATCGAGTGAGCTCGACGTGGAAGGCCGAGGGAAAACAGGATTCGATCGCCCGAGGAGGGAAGATGAGCTTGAAGCACTATGCCGGCCGGAGCGGCTGGTCTCGAATCGCCGTTCTCGTGGCCCTGGGAATCCTCAGTCCCTCCCCCGCCGTGTCTCAGGAGGACACCGCCTTCCCCGAGTGGTGCCAGAAGTTCCTCCGCTCGAAGCGAACCAAACTCGTCGCCGTCTATGGCTCGCCGTGGGCCCACTCAACGGAATCAGGGGGCAGCGAGATTTCGTCCCTGGCGCTCTCGCCGGATGGGAAGACCCTCCTATCCGGAGGCGGGGATCGAAGGGTAAGACTGTGGGACATCGCGAGTGGAAAGCCACTCGCGCTCATGCAAGGCCATAGCGAAAGGGTGGCCGGCGTTGCCTTCCTCCCGGACGGCAAGACGGCGATCTCCTGCAGTCCGGACAACACCCTGCGACTCTGGAACCTCGCGGACGGCACGGAGCTCAAATCGATTGATACCAACCGAGACGCCGATCGCCTCGCGCTTCTGCCGGGGGGAACGCAAGTCCTCGTGGGAACAGGGGCCAGCATCCACCTTTGGGACATCGAAAAGAGCGAACTGGCCCTGAAATTCCCCGGAGGACATCGGCTGAATGTCTGGTCCATCGTCCTCTCCGCGGACGGCAAGCGGGCGCTCTCCGGCAGCTCCGACAAGACCCTTCGATGGTGGAGCCTCCCGGACGGCAAGGAGCTCCGGGTGCTCCAGGGTCACGAGAGTGTACTCTGGTCGGTTCATCTCCTTGCGGATGGAAAACGTGCGCTGTCGGGAAGCGGAGACAAGACCGTCAAGCTGTGGGACTTGGAGACCGGTCAGGCGCTCCGCACCCTGTCCGGGCACAAGGACGCGGTACGACTGGTCGCCGCAACGCCCGACGGCAAGATCGCCCTCTCCGCGGACTCGACTTTGGTCGCACGATTGTGGGATCTCGATAGCGGCGAGCTCCTGGACGAATTCATGGGGAAGTACAACGACGGAGGGGGCGGTCGTGCGGTCGTGTTCCCGCCGGACGGAAAGTCCTTCATTCTCGGTACGACCGGAGGCGCGCTCCTTCGGTTCGAGATTCTCGCGAAATAGCGACAGGCCGTTCCGATTCTGGGCGCAGACCCTCAGGGCGCAGCAAAGAGCCGCGACTGGGGAATTACCCCCTTCGCGGTAGACGGGCTGGACCAGAGGAGTTTGGCCACGGCCAGGCCTCCTCTTTCGTAGAATTCCATCTTGACGGCGTATCTCCTCCCGGCGACCAGGGCGATCGACCCGCTGTTCTCGGTCACGGCATGATTCGTCCAGTTGTTGATGAGCAGCCGGCCGTCGACCCAGAGTCGCACACCGTCGTCCGAATGCGTGTAGAAAGTGTACGTCTGACTGAATTGCGCCTCGACCTGCCCCGTCCATCGAACGCTGAAGGTGTCGGCGGCCATCGTGGCGGCCGGCGAGCCGGAGGCCCAATTGAAATTCACCGTGGCGTCGGTGCGCGTCAACTTCATGTTCGTGAAGTCGATGTTGTCGTAGTACTGCCCCTGGAGTCCGTTGCCGGAGACGAGCGTCGGGTAGAGCTGACTCATCGGAATCGTCTGCTTCGGCGTCGAAGGACTCGACCAAAGCAGCTTCGCAACCGCGAGCCCGCCGTTCTCGTAATAATCCATCCGCACGTCGTACTTTTGACCGGCCGCGAGCGCGATCGTGCCGCTGTTCTCGGTCGCGGAATGGTCGGTCCAATTGTTGAGGAGGAGCCGGCCGTTCACCCAAAGCCGGACGCCGTCGTCCGAGTGCGCATAGAACGTATACGTCTGACTGTACTGCGCCTGAACTTGACCGGTCCATCGTACGCTGAAGGTGTCGGCGGAGATCGCGGAGTCCGGTGAGCCGCTGCCCCAGTCGAAATTCACCGTCGAATCGGTGCGGGTCAGCTTCGGCACCGTGAAGTCGAGATTGTCGTAGTAGTCGCCGCGAAGGCCGGTGCCCAAACCGGAAGATCCGGCCGCGACGGTAATGGAGACGGCGGAGGAGGCGGCGATATCGCCGGCGATGTCGTAGACCCGGGCCGTGAGGGAATAGGAACCCGCGGGAACGCCGGACCAGGAGAAGCTGAAGGGCGCGGAGGCATCCTGTCCGAGCTTGATTCCGCCCTGGTAAAACTCGACTCGGGAGACGCCGTTGTCGCTGTCGGCGGCCGCGGCGTTGATCGTAATCGTAGACCCTGGGGCGAAGACGGCGCCGTTGGCCGGGCTCGAAATGGAGACGGTCGGTGCCTGGGTGAGCGGGGTTGCGAAGGAAGTGCGCGGTAAACCGCCGCCTCCGACCGTGCTCGGGCCGTTGTTGGTCACCACCTTCAGATACGTGGCGACGATCGAGAGCTGGGCGTCGATGTTGGACGGATGCTCCGGTCTCGAGTGCGGTTCGAAGTAGATGGCCAAATTGTCTCCCGAGGCGTCGCAGAGGTAAATCCCGAAGTCTTGGGCGGCGCGGGCGATGCGCCGTCCCTCCGTGGAGAGGCCGGGAATGGCGTCGACGTTCACCGAGGGCGGGATGGCCAGGAGCGATCCGATGTGCAGGTTTCCCCACGTGCCGTAGGTCGACTCCCAGCCGTTGTCGGCATATCCCGCGGGCCACACGAAAGGACGTCCTTCGGGGCCGTTCTTGTTGTAGGAGATCCGCCACGTCGAACCGACCATGGCATGGCGGATCCCGTTGGTGAGTTCCCCGGAACGGACGAGACCGCCGAGCGCCGAAATCCCGGCCGCCCGATTGCCGTGCCATGTCCACGGACCGGTTCCGATCCCGGTGCCGCGGATGTCGTTCTTGATCACGGCGCCCCAGGTGCCGAACCAATCTCCGCTCGCCAGTTTCTGCGCGGCATAGATCTCGACGGAAAAGGTATGGGCATCGTCGATGAGCACGATATGGCCGTCCGCCTGGGGATCCTGCGCGGCATCGTTCGGGACGCGCATCGTGTACTTCGGCGTCGAGGTCGTGCCCTCGTAGATGTTGCGGAGGGGATCCGTGGCGGAAGCGACGTACACGGGGATGCCCCACGGCTTCCAATTCGCCCAGCACCCGTTGTTCGGATTGAATCCGGCCGAACTGACCGGCGCATAGAGGGCGCCGGAGCCCATCGGCATGTTCCAACTGCTGTCGGACCGATAGGGCCAGACCCCCGGATCGCGTTTGGGCGGATCCTGAGGCGCGGTGACGGCCGGCGCGAAGACGAGCACGATCGGGACGAGCTTCATGAAGTGTCTCCTTCCACTCGCCGCATTCGAGTGCGGCGAAGAGAGCTCGTCCCTAATCTCACATGCCATCGCCCGAAGCCGGTTGCGGAAAAAAATCCGCGCAACCCGATTTCCTCGAGGGCATGAACATAGTGTCGATCTCCACTCGTGAAATAGGGGCATGGCTCAACGGTGTCCCTTCTGGGTAACAGGCTGGGCTCTCCATTCGAGGAAGAAGACCATGAGGAAACCACGAATCCAGGAACGAGATTCGCAGCGTAATTAATGGCCGTTCAACATGTTGATGGCCCACTCATGGTTTCCTAATCGATCCCTTCCCTGAAACTGCGCGGAGCGTTTGCGGTAGTACCCGTGGATGAACCATGAAGCCGAAATACGCGCCCTTCTTCGGGGGTCTTGCCCTGCTGGCCGGGGTGTGCGCGCTCGCGCTTCGGCGCGAGTCGCATCGCTCCACCGATCGTCGCCCGGCACCGGACCCTCGCTCCCAAGCTCTCCGGAAGACGGCGGCTCGACTCGGGTTGGGTCCGGAATTCGAACGGGAGGCGGCCCTCACGCTCGAGGAGATCGATCGGGCTTGGATCGAGCGCAATTCGGACCTTCTGGCCGGGGTCGACGACGAGGAGATCCAGCGCCGGTACGAGGAGGCCAAATCGCGCGCGCGGGGTCGGATCGAGCGGCTGTTGGGATCCGACCCGCGACACGCCGCGTTTCGGGAACGGCTCGACGAGTGGCTGGATGAATTGCGCTGACGGACCGAGACCTTGCGCGGGCGGAGCCGGAGGGGGTATGCTATTTTCCTCCGTTCCCCATGAATCCATTCAAGCTGTGCCCGGCCTGCAGTATGCCGTTCCTGAACTCCGCCTGCCCGTCTTGTACCGGAGACACGCGCGTTCTTCACGATCCTCCCGCGGCGGATCCGTCCGCCCGCACGTTCGCGGGATTGGAAATCGTGGAGGAAATTGGCCGGGGTGGAATGGGCGTCGTGTACAAGGCCCGGCAACTCTCCCTGGGTAGGATCGTCGCCCTCAAACTCCTACCCGCGGGACGTATCGCCCAGGCCCTCGGCGAGGAACGCTTCGAGCAGGAAGCCCGCGCTCTGGCCTCGATCTCGCACCCGAGTCTAGTGACGGTACACGAGTTCGCGCGTGCCGAGGGACTCCCGTACATCGTGATGGAATTCGTGGAAGGGACCCACCTCGGCCGGCTCATCGACGAGGGCAGTCTCTCGCCGGCGCAGGCGATCGAGATCGCGATCCAAGTGTGCCAGGGACTTCAGGCCGTGCATTCGGCCGGAATCGTACACCGAGACATCAAACCCGCGAACATCCTTCTGGACGGGGAGGGCCGTGTAAAGCTGGCCGATTTCGGACTCGCGAAGATGGTGGATTCTGTCGACTCCCGGATCGAGGAGACCCAAACCGGCATCGCGATGGGCACCCAGGAGTACATGTCCCCGGAGCAGAGGCTGGATTCCAAGAATGTCGATGTGAGGACGGACCTGTACTCCCTCGGGCTCGTGCTTCGTCAGATGCTGTCCGGGCGCTCCCCGGAGCTCCCTTCGGAAGTGCGAGCGCGATTCCCCGGCGTAGTTCCGCTCTTGGACCGGGCGCTTCAACAGGACCGATCGGAACGCTACTCTTCCGCCCTCGAGATGGCGCAAGACTTGAAGCGGCTCTTGCGGGAGGAACCCTCGCGGAGGAAACGAACGATTCTCGCGGTCGCCGTCCTTCTCTCGGCGGGCGTGGCCATGGTCGCGGGAGTATGGTGGCGGCCTTGGGTGCGCCGGACTCCACCGCCGCAAGAGAAACCGGATGAACTTCAACTCAAGAGGATGCTGTCGGAGGCCGCGGCGATTCGGACGTCCGAATGGACCCCGGTTCCCGGCGGCGATTCTCCGTCCCCCGAATCGCTCTCCCAGCATCCGATCACGTACGTTCTTCTGCGACAGATTCCGCCCCTGGATTTCGAACGGCGGACATCGTCCCCCTCCGACATCACCAAGGCCATGGAATGGGAGGGAAAATACTCCCTTCTCCAGCCGGAGTACCTTCGGTCGGTCACGTTCCAAGCGGGGGAGAAGACCGGTTCGGGGCGATGCGAGTTCGTCTCTTCCGCGTACCGAGGAGCGCTGGAGTTTTCCGCCGCGAAGACGGATCGGGGATGGGAGATCCGGGAATTCCGTTGTCCTCTCGGAGGAGAGACTTCGACGAAGAGCGCGGAGGGGCGTTGGCGGCTGTCGGATCCGAAGCGGGAAACCACTCTTCGCGCGGTTTCCGGTCTGCGCCCAATTCGGACCCTTACGGTGCCTGCGGTTCCCGTGACGGCGATCGCCGTGGACGAACGCTGGATCGCCGCCGGGGACGCGGATGGCAATCTGCGGGGTTGGGAAGGGCCCTCGGGGATCGAAAGGCTCGCGGGGAAAACGGGAACGAGCATCGTAGGCGTGAGATTGAAGAACGGCCGACTCTATTCCGCGAATGCGAGGGGCGAATTCTCCTTGTGGGATCTTGGCACGGGAGGGGAGACCCGCCTGGAGGCGGACCGGAACTTGCGGCTGGACGCGGTTGCCATGTGGATTCCGCAGGGGCTTCAAGCCTTCTTCACGCTGGGAAAGAAGGTAAAGTGGCTGGACCTGTCGCAATCCAATCCGGTTCGGGAAGAGCACTCTTTCGACTTCGAGATCTACTCGGTGGCGATGGGAGCCGGGGGAACCTGGATTGCGGGTGGGGGTACGGACGGCAAGCTCCGGATCTGGGATTGCGGAGCGAGTTGGGCGATGAGAAGTTGGTCGGCGCACACCGGTACGGTGGAATGTTTGGCGGCCGCGGAGGATGCGGGGCTCCTCGTCTCCGGTGGCCGGGACGGTTTGGTTCGGCTCTGGAGCGTCGCCGGGGGGCAGCTCCTCCGTTCGATCCGCGCCTTTGCGGGGCCGGTGTATGTCGTGGCGCTCGGCGCGCGCGGCAAGGTCGTCGCGGCCCAGGGCGCCGCGGGCGTGGTGAAGATCTTGGACGCATCCACTGGGGAAGAACTACGATCGCTCGAAGGAACCGGTCGGGGGACCGCCGGCCTGGCGATTCGTGCCGATGGATCGTTGGTGGCCGCGGGGCAAAGCTCGACCATCACGGTTTGGGAATCGCGGCCGTAGATTTCCCCCGACTTCCGTCGATAGAACTTACGTCGACTCGAACACGAAGGGAGGCCGGTGCCGCGGGACCAGACGGACCTCGCAGGGAACCGATCCAAGTTCCCCTCGACGGCTTGGTCGCTCATCCGGGACGCGATGGACCCGAACTCGCCCACCGCGGCGGCTTCGATGGAGCGCCTGGCCAAGAGTTACTGGCCGCCGGTCTACGCGTATCTCCGGCACCGATGGGGCCTTTCCAACGAGGATGCCAAGGATCTGACGCAGGAGTTTTTCGCCGCCCTGTGCGAGAAGCGATTCCTGACCCGGTTGTCGCCCGAGGGAGGGAAGTTCCGCTCGTACGTGATGACGGCCATGGACAACTACGTCCGCATGCGTCATCGCCGGGAAAACCGGTTGAAGCGAGGGGGCGCCGCGCGGCGCGTCTCTCTGGATCCTGTCGGAAGGGGGATCGACGTGGCGGTCGAGACCTCTTCCGAAGACGTCTTTGTCCAAGAGTGGACCCGCACCCTCCTGGCCGAAGCGGTGAAGGAAATGGAGCGCGAATATCTGCGGAAGGGAAAACACACTTCCTTTCTTCTCCTCCAGCACCGGGATCTGACGCCGGGCGGCGGAGAGTCCTTGAGCTATCAGATCCTCGCCGAACGATTCAAGCTTTCCGTCGGGGAAGTGAAAACGCTGCTTCACCGCGCGCGTCTGGATCTGCGCCGGCGACTCCTCCGTAAAGTCCGTGACACGGTCTCGACCGATTCGGACGCGCGCGAGGAATTGCGGGATCTGTTCGGGAAGGGGTAGGGCGCGTCAGAGAATAACGGATGCCTTCCTCCGGAAGACCGGTGGAACCGCTCTCTCGCCGAACGAATGATTCCAGGAACGATCTGTTTGGCGGTTCCGCGTCTTGGCGGTTGTTCCTTCTCTTCGATAATCCGAGTCGGTTGTTTCCCGAGGAACCCTTACGGCCTCTTCCCCAGCGTCGCCTCGATCGTCAACTCCTGGCCGGCGCGGCGCACGACGATTTGCACCTTGGTGCCGGGACGATGCGCCGGGATTCGATCCAGGACATCGTTGCGGTCCTTGACGGTCCTTCCGTCGAACTTGACGATCACGTCTTCATCCTGGAGACCGGCGGTATCCGCGGGCGATCCGGGTTTGACGTAGGTGATCCGAACCCCCTCGTCCCCGTCTTCGAGAAGCACCCCGAGATACCCCCCGTGATCGTGCCGGCGTCGCTCGCCGAAGAGCTCCGGCCCGTCGGATCGGTCCAGTCGCGCCAGGACCTCGACCTCCCGTTCGCCTCGGAGGACGGAAAGCCTCACCTCTGCCCCCTCCGGGTAGGTGCCGATCACGCCGTGAAACCGGTCGGCGGAGAAGATCGAGTACCGGTCTACCCGAACGATGAAGTCGTCGGCGCGAAGGCCGATCTTCTCCGCATTCGAATCGGCGCGGACGCCTGCGACCAGGGCCCCTCGGCCGTTTTGATGCGCGCGAGAAAGATCGAGTCCGGCGATCTTGCCGTGATGGGCCTGGCCCTCCTTCCCTCCCGCCCGCATCGTGGGAAGGAAGTTCCGAATCTGGTTGGAGGAGATGGCGTACCCGACGCCGGAATTCACGCGATTGAGATAGCGCGTCGCGATCCTCCCGTTGATCCCGACCATTTCCCCGCGAAGGTCGACAAGGGGCCCGCCGGAGTTGCCCGGATTGACGGCCGCGTCCGTCTGGATGCAGTCCGAGTAATGCTGCTGGAATCGGTGAAGAGCGGAGACGATCCCGAGAGACACGGAAGGGTACACCATCTTCGACGGCGTCGGCGTAGCCAGCCCGAACGGGTTTCCCACCGCGAGTACGTACTGACCCACCTCGAGCCGATCCGAATCCGCCAGCTCAAGGTACGGAACGTCTCCCTCGAGATCCTCGACCTTGAACAGAGCGACGTCGCCGACGGCATCGGTGCAGATGCTCGTCGCCTTCTTATTCCTCCCGTCGTGGAGGGTGACGCGGACGTTCTTTTCCTTGCCGGCGACGTGATGGTTGGTGAGAGCGAATCCGTCCTTCGAGATGAACATCCCGGATCCGGCGGGGAAGAAGACGAAGGCGGCGGAGACTTTGTCCGAAATCTCTTGGACCTTCTTTTCCAGCCGTTCCGAGGCGTCCTGTCCCGCCGCGGCCGAGGCCAACGCCAGGAACCATGCCGCCGTCGACAGTCGGGTCATCGGTCTACTCTCCCGGGGCCCAGCCCAGCTTCGCTTCCAAGTTCAGGGTCTCGCCTCCGCGCTTCACCTTGAATTTCACGACGTCGCCGGGTTGCTTGGCGGCGATGACGGCTCGGAGTTGGTCGAAATTCCGGACCGCGCGCCCTTCGAATTCGACGACGATGTCCCCGCGCTTTACGCCCGCCTTTTCGGCGGCGCTGGCGGGTTGCACGACGTCGATCTCCACGCCTTCGACTTCGCTTTCCGAGTTCGCCTGGATTCCGAGGAACGCCTTTCTGGACTCGCCCACGCTCCGGCCCGCCCTGAGATCGGGCAAGATTGTGTCGAGCTTGTCCCACGTCACCGCGAAACCGACGCCCGAGTTTTGGCCGTACGAACCGGCGAACTTCGTGTCCACTTTACAGGCGACGGCCAGGAGGCGTCCCTCGCGATCGACGACCGGCCCGCCGGCGTTTCCGTAGTTGAGTCTGCAATCGACTTGGATTCCGCGGCCGGCCAATCGCCCCGGCGCGCTGACGATTCCGGGATTCAGGGTAAGGGTGCGCCCGTCCGGCGCGCGGCCGAGCGCTGCGACGAATTGGCCCGTGCGGAGCGCCTCGAGCGGCGCCTTTCGCAGCGTGGGAAGCTCCTTGGCTTCCACCTTGAGAAGGGCGATGTCGAAGGTCGCGTTGGAACCCCGGATCGCCGCTTCCAATCGGCGCCCGTCGGCGAGGGTGACGGTCACCGAACGGACGTTTCCGGAGACGTTGAAATGGCTGGTCAGGATCCATCCGTCCGCATCGAGGATGAAACCGCTGGCGGGCGAATCCGAGGGACGGTGCTTGAATACCCCTCCGTCCATCATCGCCGCCCACCCGCCTCGCTCGGAGCGATTCCGTTCCGACGGATCCCGCTCCCGTTCCACATGAACCGAGACCACGGCGGGTGCCACCCGCTCTGCGAGCCGCGCATGGAGCGATTCGAACGAGGTGCACACGTCCTCCTCGGCGGTTTGCGCGAAGGCAGAGGCGGGAACGATCAGCAACGCCCAGGCTGCGATCCACCGCATTCGAGACCTCCTGGCTTAGCCTGACTAATTCATCCGGGCTCCGCCGCTTCGGCGGGACGAAGGCTAGTACACCGGCTTCTTTCCCAACTTCAGATCGACGTCGATCTCCCGGCCCTCGCGGAGGACGCGCAGCGAAAGCGCGTCTCCCGGACGGAGCGGCCGGAGCGTTTCCGCGAACGTCTTCGTCGTCAGGGTCTTCCTTCCGTTCGCTCGGCGCACGAGATCGCCCTTTCGGACGCCGCTCCTTTCGGCGGGACTCTTGGCGTAGACCCGCTGGACGACGAGCCCGTCGTCCGTTTCGTCGAGCTCGATGCCGACCCAGGGTTCCCCGGCGGGAGAGACGTCCACGTCGGCGCCCGTGCGCTTGACGATTCGTTCGATATCCGACTTGAGCACGTTGATCGGAACGGCGATCCCCGTGAACTTCGAGTCGTCATAGTTGAGACTGAGAAGGCCGACGACCCGCCCCGTCCGATCGACCACCGGTCCGCCGTCCTGATTCTGATTGACCGCGGCGCTCACTTCGAGGACCGGACCGCGATACTGCGCTCCCGGGAGACGTTCCTTCGAGATCTCGTACCGTCCGCTCACGATGCCGACGGACATCGCGACCTGGTCGTCCGTCTGGATGCTCCCGAACGAATCCCCGAAGGCGTACGAAATCTGACCGACTCGAGCCGAATCGGAATCCCCGAGCTCGACGAAGGGGTGTGGACCCTCGGAGTCGATCTTGAGCACCACAAGCTCTTTCTCGTTCACCCGGCCGAGAACGCGGGCGGAATACTCCACGTGGCCGCGCGTCCGGACGGTGACGGTCTGGGTGGAAACCCCGCAGGCGGTAGGGGAGGTGAGGACGATCCCGCTCTTGTCGATGACGACACCGGAACCGACTTGGCCCCCTCCTTTGACGAAGACGACCGCCGGGGCGACCTCCTTGTACATCCGGGTATGCGGTCGGGAGAACTCGTCTTCCTGGGCCGCCGCGCGCGCGGCGAGGAGGAGAATCCAGGCGATGCCCGCGAGCGATCGTTTCATCCAGGCTCCTTCCGGATTGGACACCGCCCTCCGGGGGGGCTATTATTTAACACCTCGCCGGATGCGATTATAGACAAATTAAGGAAGAGAGACGGATGGTGAAATATCTCTTTGTCTTCGGACTCGGGCTGTCTCCCTGCCCCCAATCGGAAGATTCTCTTCGTGATTTCCGTGTGGAACGTCCCCTCGTAGAAGGGGGCTCCGACGAGGATCCCCCCTCCTCGTCGGGAATCCGGCTCTCCCTCCGGCAGTCGATCCATCTGGCCCTCAATCACAATCTCGACATCGAAGTCGCGCGGTATCAGCCGTGGATCGAAGACCAGAACATCCTCGCGGCTCTGGGCACCTTCGACGTCGTCCTCTATGCGAACGGGGCGTACAACCAATCCTACACTCCCACCGGATCGGCCCTATCCGGAGCCGAGACCCTCGAGCAGGACACGACGACGCTTACGGTCGGGGTCAAAAAGCTCCTCCCCTTCGGCACCACCGTCGACGCCAGCTACTACTCCGAACGACTCGACACCAACTCCTCCTTTTATACGCTCGTTCCTCAATGGACGGAGAAGGCGGGCGTGACGGTGACGGTACCCCTACTGCGGGGAGCGGGCGTGACCTCGAACTACTCCTCCATCCTCATCTCGCGAAACAACCGCGAGATCTCGATTTACCAATTCGAGAAGTCGCTCACGGAGGCGGTGTACGGCGTCCACGAGGCCTACTGGGGCCTCGTCTTTTCGATCGAGAACAAGAAGGTGAAGGAGCAGTCTCTGGCCGTCGCGCGAAAGTTGCGCGACGAGAATCAGAAGAAATACGAGCATCGAATCGTCGCGCGGATCGACGTGACTCAAGCGGAAGCGGGGGTGGCGAGCCAGGAGGAGGGAATCCTTACGGCCGAGGCGCAGGTTCTCAACGCGGCCGATCGGCTCAAGCGGGTCGTGGATCCCGCGCTTCTCCGATCCGAGGAGCCCGTCTGGCCGACGGACGTACCGAGGGGCTACGACGAGGAGATCGACGAGAGCGCCTCGGTCCGCCGTGCGTTCGCCGACGCGCTGGCCCATCGACCGGACTACCTCCAGATCGCCCGCGAAATCGATTCCCTGGACGTCACTATCGTCAAGTCCGAGCGCGATCTCCTCCCCCGGGTGGACCTC
The DNA here is from genome assembly GCA_964526305.1 of uncultured Planctomycetales bacterium. GTDB lineage: Bacteria > Planctomycetota > MHYJ01 > MHYJ01 > JACPRB01 > JACPRC01. The sequence goes on from CAZGKV010000021.1 coordinate 40,791, forward strand.
CAGGGCGGGGCCTATGCGAAGGGGGTGGACGACTCGTTCGGATTCGCCAATTCTGGATTGTTCTCGCTGGACGGGCGCGAGTTGGTCTTCGGCCTGGTGGTGGAGTATCCCCTCGGGACCCGCTCCGCCCGGGGCACCTTGAATAAAGCGGAGCTCGAGAAGCGCCGATCCATCCTTCGCCGCCGCAGCCTCGAAGATCAACTCCTGGTGGAAGTCCGCGAGGCGGTGCGTCGCCTCAAGACCGACGAGAAGCGGATCCAGGCGACGCGCAAAGCGCGGATCCTCGCCCAAGAGCAGTTCGACGCCGAACTCAAGCGAAAAGAACAGGGGCTCTCGACGACCTTCCGCGTCCTCGACGTACAGAAGGAGCTCACGCTCGCGCTGTCCAACGAGATCAAGGCGAAGATCGACTATCGTCTCTCTCTGGCCAATCTCGACCGCGCGTCGGGGACGCTCCTGACGACTCAGAACATCCGTTTGAACGAAAACCTGGCCCCACGCGTCGCGCTCCGATGAAAGCGCTGGTGTTCGACATGGACGGAACGCTCGTGGACAGCCACGAACTGGCCTATCGTTCCGCCCTGGACGGTTTGCGCGGATTCTACGAAGAGCGTCGCCGGGTCCCGATCCTGCCGTCTCGCGAGGAGGTCCGCGCCCTCGTGGGCCTGCCGTCCCTCGAGTACTTCGCCCGGCTGGTATCCCCGGAGTTTCGCCGCGAGGCTCCGGAGATCCGCGCGCGCGTGTCGGAGGAAGAGGTGCGCCGCCTGGCGGCGGGAGAGGCGGCGCTCTATCCGGGCGTACGAGAGACCCTGGAGGAACTCCGACGGGAATGGAAGCTGGGTCTCGTTTCCAACTGCGGCCGCGTCTATTTCGAGGCGAATCTCCGAACCCTTCTCGACGGGCTCTTCGGCGTCGCCCTCTGTCTCGACGACGGTCCTTCGAAAACCGAGAACGTCCGCGCGGCGCTGCGAAGGCTCGACTCCTGCGACGGCGTCATGGTCGGGGATCGCGCGGCGGATCTCGAGGCGGGCCGGGCGTCGGGCTTGGCCACGGTCGGATGCGCCTACGGTTTCGGGACGCGCGAGGAGTTGGCTTCGGCGGACGCGGTGATCGAAACCTTCCCGGAACTTCGGATCGTCCTGACTAGGTTTCGAAACGACGCTTGAGGCTTCCCACGAGATCCTTGGCCGCGTCCTGCACCGCCTGGTTGGCCAACATCGTCCAGAGGCTCCCCCCGAGCTCGATGTAGTTGAGCTGTTCGAACGCCGTCTTGCCGGCGGCCAGCGGCGTCAGCGTCCAGGAGCCGTCGTGGACCTCGACCCGGACGACGCCCTTGCGAGGTTCCGGCCCCTTTTCGTTCTCGATCGTCCAGGTACGATGGTACTTCGTCCCGTGCTTGCCCTTTTCCTCGGTCCAATTCACGCGAAGGGTGTAGTCGCGTTCGCTGACCACTCCGCCGCTCACCCGCTGATAGCAGTGCGTCTGCTTCTTCTTCGGCTGCTCGTCGATGTAGCGCGACTCGAGGGTCTTGGGCATGATCTCGCAGTAGCTCTTGGGAGCGACGAGGATTTTCCAGATCTCGTCCGTCGCGGAACCGATCGTCCCCGAGACTCGGGTCTGGAAAACGCCCGTTTTCGCGTTCTTCCGGACCTCCAGCTTGACCCCATCGCGGTCCGAAGCCGACTCCCATTCCTTCCACGTTCCGTTCGTTCCCATCGATAGACTCCTTCCCAAAGGGCGCGAATCATACCGCAGGCGAGGCGCCGTTTCCAGTGGGCGAGGATGGACTTCGCGGGGGGGCTTCACTATGATCGGAGCCTCATGAGTCCGGTTTTCGCCTTGATCCTGGCGCTCCAATCCGACGATCCGGTCCAGCAGCTTCGGGACGTGGACGAGGTCGTCCGCGAATCCGCGGCGCGCATTTGCGGTCGCAAGGGGATCAAGAGCGCCATTCCCCAGCTCATCGAACTCCTGAACGACAAGTTCGAGCGAGTCCGATCCGCCAGTCTCGACGCCCTGGAAACCTTGACGAGCAAGAAGGAGTTCGGAGCGGACTACAAGAAGTGGAGCGATTGGTGGCACAGCGAAGGACTCCGGGCCTTCCCTCCGACGAACATCTCCCGCCAGGAGATGAGGGAGATGGTCGAGCTCTACCAGCAGAAATTCGACTCCAAGATCGACAAGGAGAGCGAGCGGCTTCGCCGCGACATCGACCGCGCGCACACCGAGGCGCGAATGCTCCTCTTCGTCGTCGCCGGCATCGCCGTCTTCTTCGTCGTCATCATGATCTACTTCGTGGGTCACGTGAGCTCCAAGCTCAAGGAGTGGAAGGATCTCATGCGCCAGGGGGAGGCCTACGTGCGCCGCGGCGAGGAGATCACCCAGCGCACGGACAAGGTCCTCGACGAGCTCGAAGCGAAAAAAACGGAGATCCTGGAGTTCACGAGGAAGCAACGAGAGGACCTTCAGGCGGAACTGGAACGCTACACCGATCTCCTCCAGGAGAACACGGAACACCGCCTTCGCGAGGAGGTGATGGGCCTCCGGCAGAAAGCGGAGAAGGAGCTCGAGCAGACGCTCGGGGAGCTTCGCGCGCAAGTGGAACACGAGATCCGTCGATCTTCGTCGGGATACCGCGACGCTCTCGAGAAGGAATTCGCGACGCAGCGGGAAAAATTCCTGCAGGAGGTCCAGGCGCACACCCTCTTCCTCGAGGCGAGCTTCTTCACGATCCACGGGAAGTGGGAGGAGGCGCTCCGGGAGTACAAGAAGCTCGTGACGCTCCGACCCGAACATCACGTCGCGTGGCTCAACCTGGGAACGGTGTATCGCGAGCTTCTGCGCTACGACGAGTCGTTGGAGGCGTTCAATCGCGCCTTGACCTTGCAGCCCAACGACTCCACGGTGCTCTACAACATCGCCGCCACCTACGCGCGAATGAAACGGAAGGAGCAGATGCTCGAGACCCTGGCCCGGGCCATCGCCAACGACGGCGAGTGCAAGGACGAGGCCCTCAACGACAGCGCCTTCCGCGAATACTGGAACGACCCGCAATTCAAGGACCTGGCCGAGGCCTGATCCGGGACTATTGGACGCTCCGAGCCGTCCTGAGACTCCCGGTCGGCTTCCACGTTCCATGAGCGGGATCGAAGATCTCGCTGGTCGCCAGCCGCCCTCCCGGACCGTCCCCCCCGGCCACGAGCACTCGTCCGTCTCGCAGGAGGGTCGCCATGTGGTTGTACCGCCCGTCCCCCATATCGGCCACGCGCCGCCACGATCCCCTCGCGGGGTCGAAGACCTGGGCCAGCGACGGCGAATTCGATCCGCCCGTGACGAGGATCCTGCCGTCGGAAAGAACCACTCCCGCCATGCCGCCTCCATGGGGCGAGGACGGGCTCTCCGTCGGCGTCCAGCGATCCGCTCGCGCGTCGTAGATCTCGGCGGTCCCCTCCCCTCCCGTTCCGCCTGCGACGAAGACTCGGCCGTCCCGTAGCGTCACGGCGATGTGGCCGTACCGGGGCTGAGAGAGATCCGCGCCAAGCTTCCATCCGTTGGTGGCCGGCGCGTAGATCTCGCAATTCCGGGCGGTGCCGCTTCCGTTCAGCCCGCCGACGACCAAGATGCGGCCGTCGTTCAAGAGATTCGCCGTCGCCACCGTTCGGGGCTGATGAAGCGGAGCGAGTTCTCGCCACTGACCGCGGGCGGGCTCGTACACCTCGAAGGTCGTCAGGTAGTTGTCCGTATGGTTGTAGCCTCCGGCGGCGAAGACGCGGCCGTCGCGAAGGACGAGGGGCGCGATGCCCGCGCGGGCGACATGGAGGGTTCCCGTTTCCCCCCAGCGACGACTCCGCGGATCGAAGATCTCCGTGCGTACGGAATGGGCGGTCCCGAAGCCTCCCAAGACCATGACCCGCCCGTCGGGAAGAGGAAGGGTCTCATGGTAGTCCCGCCCCTCGTTGAGCTCGGGACCCGGCTGCCACTCGCCGCGGTTGGGATCGAAAATCTCGGTCGAGCTCAGGTTCCCCGCGGCGCTCGCTCCTCCGGTGATGAGAACGGCTCCGGAACTCAACAGCGCCGCGCCCCTTCCTCCGGAGCCGAGGGAAATCGGGCGGGAGCGGGGCGACGTGTCCGCGGCCGCCAGCGCGGCCATCAGGAGGGCGAAACGGCCCATACAGCAGAATTGTACCCGCTATCGCCTGTTCCCAGGAGAGCGGCTTCGATCGAGAAGCTGCCGCATCCCTTGCCCGATCTCGTGGAGCTCCGCAAGCGCCGCCGCCAAGACGAAAAAGACCACCGCCTGGACGAGGCCGCCGGCCAAGATCGCCAGGATCGTTTCCCCGCTCAAGCCGGCCAGGGCGGCGGAGAGGATCCCGCTGAGCAGAAGTCCCAGGAGTCCGAGGAAGCGAAGGAGAGTCGCCCCCAACCGCAGGAAAGGTCGATGAGGAGAAGCCGAAGACCGATCCTCCTCCACGACCGGCGCGGTTTCCCTAGCTTCCGGAACATGGCCGCAGTCAGGACAATGGTCTTTGAATAGAGAAACCGGCTTTCGGCAAGACGGACAGGGCGATCGATTCTCGGCTTCGCGCGCCCGGCAACGGAGGGCCACCGGCGGCAACGGGGCGTTGCAGAAGGCGCAGGCCGAGCTCATCCGCCCGCCACTTCGCGAAGATCCTCTTCGATCTCCTCTTCCGTCCCCGCGTATTCGGAGATGCGTTCTCGAAGGAGCTGGCGGAGCCGTTGTCGGCAATGCGAGAGGAAATTGCGGACGTCGTTCTCCGATATCCCGAGGCGATCGGCCACTTCCCGATAGGAAGGCTGCGTGGCGCCGGAGCGTTCGGGCTCGAGGCAATACGAGCGGAAGACCTCGAAGTACACTCCCTTTGAATCCGCGCGAAGCGATTCTTCGAGCTGGCGCACTCCCCGTTCCAGTAGCTCGGCGAACCAGGCGCGATCGAACGCGCGATCGGGGCCTTCGTCTTGAGAGATGGCGCCCAGGCGCTCCAGCTCCTCCGGCGTCGCCTCGATCGCCACCGGGCGCCCTCGGACGAAGAGATCCTTCCCGCGCTCCTTCGCGTTGATGAGAAAATGCTTGAGCGCCATCTTGAGATAGGAACGGAAGCTCCCGTACTCCGGCTTTACGCGCGCGAGGTAGCCCTTCTCGATCACCAAGGTGAAAAAGCCCTGGGTGAGGTCCTTCGCGTCGTCCGGCGTCTTGTGCCAGGCGGCGCGGATGTAGGCGCATACCGGCAGCCAGTAGGTCCGGAGGAATTTCTCCAGGGCCTCTCGATGCTCGGGGTGCTGTGCATCCCCGGCCGCGAGGATGCCCGGCCAGATCGTCGAGGGAAACGGCGTCTTCCCGCTGGGAACCGATGCCGGGCGCTTGGGGTCCATCGCTAGGAGTATATCCCAGGATCGCCGAAGACGGAGGAAGCCCCGGGGAGTCGGTTCTCCCCGGGGCCGGAGCGGATCGCTACTGAAGGGGGGAACTCGTGACGCTCGCCGTGTACGCGTTTTGGGAGTTTCCTTCCGCCTGACGGATCACGCCGGTCTCGTTCACGAAGAAGCAGTTCTTGCCGGTCTTGGTGTACTCGATGGGCGCGTTCCGCATCGTCCACGATTGACGGTTCGTCGGCGTCATCGCCTCCCACTTGTAGCCGGCCTTCTCGAAGGCCACGGTCAGATTGAGCTGCGCGGACGGAGGCGTCATCGTCGCTCCGACTTCGACGTAGTTGTCCTGGCTCAGTTCCTGCAGCGTGCCGAACTGGCCCCTCTCGCTGAGACGGAGCCCTTGGCCGTTCACGATCCCCTTCATCGTCGAGACGACGGCCTTCTCGTTTCCGGCGGCCTTCGACTTGACGAGCTGCGGGACCGCGATCGCGACCAAGACCGCGATCAGGGCGATCACGATCAGGATCTCGATCAGGGTGAATCCTCGCTCTCCTCTACGGGATGCCATGGTTCATCGCTCCTTTCGTTTTCGACCGCGAAGGACGTGAGGCCCGCTTCGCCTCTCTCCTCACCGGCGCTCTCCGGGGTCGGGGCGGGCGGCGTCGGCGGAGTCCCCCCTCCCGGCCATAGGGCCACCGCGATTCCGATCACGAGAAGAACCGCGAGGAGCGCGATCAGCCGGGAGGGAACGCGCCGACAGGGCGCGCGGGGCGGGGTGGGTTCGATTCGTTTCCGGGTTCTCACTCCCGTGGGTGGCCGAACCCCGGCCGGGCGTTACGAAGATTCGACCAACAAGCGCGCCTCCTTCCACCCGTAGGCGACGTGGTCCAGGTCGACCCCGCCGACTCGGCGCTTTCGGTTCCGCACGAAGGCGCCTCCGAGAGCCTCGTAAAATCGACAGGCGGGATTCTCCGTGAGCACCCACACGAGAATCGAAGAGAGTCCTTCCCGGACGAGCCGCTCGGCGAGGGCGTGCACGAGCGTGCGACCGATCCCTCGACGTTGATGCTCCTCAAGGAGATAGACCGCATAGATCTCGCCCGAGTACTCGGGATCCTTCGTGCGCTCCGGACCGCCGTTGGCGAATCCCACGACGGATCGTTCCGATTCCGCGACGTAGGTGAACTTGGTTCGGTCCCGCAAGATCCCGATCCACGCGTTCTCTCGATCTTCCACCGAAAGCCGCGCGAGCACTTCCTCCGGCATGAGCCCCCGATAGGTCGTCCGCCAGCTCTCGACGTGGACTTGGGCAATGGCCCGAGCGTCTTCCGCGCGCGCCTCGCGGATGAGGGCTTCCATGTCGAGGCATGATAAGTCGGTCCGAGCCGGATCGCTAGACTTGGCTCCGCTCCGGCCGTGTCGCCAGCGCCAATTCGAAGAGCGCGTAGAGGGCGAGGCCGAAGAGCGCGAGCGACGGCCTCAAGGCAACCGCTTCCCCCAAGTGAAGGAGGAGATACCCCCGCACGGAATGGGCGATCGGGCCATGCGTCTCGCGTTCACTCCGCGCATGGAGGATCCAGGCGTGCGCGAGGGCGAGGACGAGGAGTCCCGCGACCCAGAGGAGGAGGGCGAATCCGGCCGCCGCTCCGGAACGGCGCGACCAGAAGCCCGTGGACGCCAAACCCAGGGCGCTCGCGATTCCCGCGGCGAGTGTGCATGCGCCGCTCGCGGCGACGGAGACGCGCCGTCCGAAAACGACCGGCAGCGTCCGATACCCCGTGGCGCGGTCGGCGGAGATGTCCTTGAAGTAGCCCAGGAGGACGAAGATCGCGTAGCTGAAGAAGACGCTGACCATGAACCACCCCAGACCTGGCCGGGAAAAGCCGGACAGCCCTCGCGTCGCACACAGGATTCCGATGGCCGGGAGGAGCGCGACGATCCACGAGTTCCACGGCGGTCCGCCCCACCAGCGACGCTTGAGCGGCGTGTAGGTCGCGAGACCCACGACGGAAGCCGCGCAGAGGAGGACCGTCCATGGATTGAGAATCAGGAACACGGCCGAGCATCCGCCGAGGCCCGCCAGACTTACCGCCACCACGTCACGCCTCCGGAGGAGTCCCTGCGTGAGGGGGCGATAGGGAGACGAAATTGAGTCCGTATCCGTCTGGAAGGTGTCCGTAAGCGCCTGCCCCAATCCGTAGGAGAAGAAAAAGGCCAGGAAGGCCGCGGCGAACGGGACGCCTTCGAAGCGCGGCGCCAAGGCGAGCCCGACGAGCCCGGAAACCCCCGAGACGAAGAAGAGATACGGCCGGAGCGTGATCCAATATCCGCGCCAGAATCCCGGACTCCAGATCGGATGCGACTGGGACATCTGGGTGGGATATCAGAAGTCGATGACCGGCGCGAGAGATAGTAAGATGCCCGCGTGGCGCGCGAACCCTTCCTGCTGGGCGGTGCGGCGAAAACCCTTGCGTACGACTTCTTCAACTTCAGCGCGTTCGTGCTCTTCCTGGCCCTGGTCTTTCTGGTAGGCGGGCCGCTCCGAATCGCCGATCGCCTCTTCGGAACGCGACTTCTCGACGGCTTGATTCGCCTCTTCGAGTCCTGCGCGTGACGTTCCTTTTCGCCGGATTCGCCCTCTTCGTGGCGCTCTTTTTCGTCTGGCGCGTCTGGTTTCTCCGGGACCCGCGACGCACCGTTCCGCCGGGGGAATCGGTCCTGGCCCCGGCGGACGGATTCGTCACCTACGTCAAGCGCGTTTCTCGCGGCACCGTGCCGATCGCCGTCAAGGGCCGGCGCGAAATCCCGCTCTCGGAGATCGTGGAGGTCCCGGGACTGGACGGAGAGGGAGTGCTCGTCGGGATCTTCATGACGGCCTTCTCGGTCCATCGCAATCGCGCGCCCGTGTCGGGAGAGGTGGTCTTCCGCCGCCGCCGGCCGGCTCCCAAGAATCGAACGATGGCGCGGATGATGACCCGCTTTCTCCTCCGCGCGGCTCCCTACGAGGACGACTGCGACTATCTCGTCGAGAACGAGCGACTCACGATCGCCCTCCGGAACGAGCGGGGGCTTGTCGCGGTGACGCAGATCGCGGACAAGTGGATCGATCGAATCGTCGCTCGAGTGGAAGTCGGAGATTGCGTGGAGCGAGGCGCTCTATACGGCCTCATCCGATTCGGATCGCAGGTCGATCTTTTCCTCCCCGACTCGTATGGGGTGGAGACCTGCGTCCGGCCGGGGCAGTACGTCCGGGCGGGGGAAAGCGAGATCGCGGTCCGCTCGGCTCGGATGCGCGAGGCGGGCCCGGAAGACAACTCCGCTCTCCTGTCGCTCCTGCGAAGCCATCCCATTCGGATGGAGGTGTCCTACGTGATGGACCGCGCGCCGGACTTCTTCCGGCTTCATCGGAGACATACCGGCTCCCGCGTGATCGTCGCGGATGACGGCCACTCCGTTCCCGCGGCCTGTATCTCGATGTTGCGATATGAGACCCGCGATGGCACGATTCACTACCTCACCGACTTGATTCGCCGTCCCGGCTCGGGGCTCCGCGGAATCGCGCGGAAACTTGGGGAAGAAGCCGTCCGGCTCCACCGCGAATCCGGGGTACCGACCGTCCTCGCTCTGGTGAACGAGAAGAACGAACGCGCCCTGCGATCGGTGCCATGGATTTCTCGATCCCTCGAAACGCGCGTCTTGGCGCATTTCGACTATGTGGAGCTCGTGCCGCTCCGACGTCGGCATGAGCGGGGCCGATTCCCCGCGAATCCGGCGGAGCTCGAGGACGCGGTGCGGTTCATCGATCGGGCCTATGCCCGCCATCGGTTTTACCGAAGCGCCGTCGGTTTCGGTCCGGACGAGGTCGTGATCGTGCGGCGCGGGAGAATCGTCGCAGCCGCCGTCGTATGCGATCCCTCGTCGATGGTGACGATTCGTGTCGATCGATTCGGACTTCGAGCGAGGCTCTGGGCGGAGGGACTCCGATATCTCCACCGCGTGACGGGCCGATTCCCCGAACCGCCTCGCTTGGGCGGGGCGATCCGATCGCTTCACGTGCGCTACGTCGCCTGCGAACGGGGCGCGGAGGCCGATCTCTTCGGGACTCTCAACGACCTCGCGCTGGACCGAGGGGCCCATACGCTCACCCTCCTCCGGGACCGCCGCGAGCCTCTCCGAATCCCCGGCCTCCTTGGATTCCGCTACGGTTCGATCCTCTTCGGAGCCGCGAAAGACGAGGCCCGCGACGATCCGGTGTTCTTCGACGTCACGCTGGCGTGATCGATCCGACGATGAATCGGTAGGCGAACGCCCGGTCGTCCCGCCGCAGCTCCTCTTCCAGTCCCGGCTCGCGCCGCAGTCGGGTCCGGAAGCGAGAGGAGACGGAGTGGCCCGTCAGGAACTGGCGGAGACAAAAACGGGCCTCCGGTTCCGCGGCTCGGATCATCGCCTCGAGGAGACGATCGAACGAGGCGGCAGAAAGATACGAGGCCACGTCCGATAGGGAAAACCGGGTGAAGCGCTCGGAAGTCGTCTCGAGAAACTCCAGGAGATCGGCGGTCTTCGCTTCGATGCGCGAGAGGCGGCTGCGGATCGACTCGAAGTGCTCGGGGGCGAGGTGCGGCGGCAAATCGTAGGGAGAGAGCTTGCCCCAAAAGACGAGGGCGAGGATGGAATTGCGCCGAGCCAGGCGCCGATCGAGACTCGCCCGCATGCCATCGCAGAGATACCGTCCGATGGGAAGGCGGGGGTCTACATGGGCGAAGAAGGCCGGATCCCCCAGGAGGAGCCGGAAGACGGCGGGGTGGCAGAATAGATCGAAGGTGCTCCGCCACGACCGCCGATCCCAGAGAAGGTCCACCACTTCTCGTTGGCGTTCGAGATCTCGAGCGGCGAAAAGATCGCGGATAGTTGTATCATGCAACCATCGTGCGAGGCGGCCCGTCCTTCGGTAGTACCGCTCCCATCGACCGGCGTAGAGGATCGGCTCTCCGTCGAACGCACGCCACTCGCGCCGGAGCTCCGGAGGAAGTCGCGCGGCCAGAGGCTCGATCGGACGCGTCGGTTCATGCAGTCCGAGGAACTCCCCGTATTCGTCGTACGCCATCGAGGTCATGGCCGCGCTCTTGAGACGCAGGAGCTCGGTTTGACGTGGGTTGAGGTCGAGCGCCACGATGCGGGCGGGGTCCGCGATCAGGAGATTCAGGGGGCGATCGCCGCTGCCGGTGATGCACAGCACTCGGTCCATGGGTCGGATCTCGAGCGCCCGAAGTTCCGTTTCCCAATCCTCGTTACACGAGGTGTAGTTCGGCGTCGCGAGGAATCGGCGGCCGATCATTTAGGGTCTTAAGTAAAGTGCCGCCCGAACAGCTCCAGCTCTTCTTTCCACTCCTCTTCGCTGGAGCAGTAGTCGCGCACCAGCTCCTCCAGGTAGCGCCGCATCTTTTTCTTTCCGTGGTGGATCCAGTTCGTCACGTCGTCCTCGTCCGCGTGCAGTTTCCGCGCGACCTCCGAGTAGGGCAATCCCTGCAACTTGTTGAGGACGATCGCCTGGTAATGGGGAGGTCCGCCTTGCGACGCCTCTTCCTGAAGCCGCTGAAGGGCCAAGCGGACGAGGTTCTGGACCCAGATTTCGTCGAAGCGCACGTCCGGTTCGGTCTGTCCCGGAACCTCCAAGGAGGCGCCTTCGGGACCGCCGCTGTCGATCGAGAGCGCCTTGCGGCGCGCTCCCCTTTCGCGGGCCTTGAGGAGCAGATTCCTCGTGACGGCAAGAAGGAGCGTACGGAATTTTCCCTTGGCACGATCCACCCGATCGAGGAAGGGCGCCTGACACACCTGGAGAAAGACCTCTTGAGCCACGTCTTCGGCGTCGGATTCTTGGAATCCCTGATTGAGGAGATAGTGATAGATCGCGGTGCGGTACCGGGTGAAGAGCTTCGCGCGGGCCTGGTCGGGGCGATCGCGGAGGGTCGTCCAGAAGGTCGTCGGAAACCGCACCGGATGGGCCATTGCGATTGAGTATATCAAGACCGGGGAACCGGAGGGGCGACTAAGGCATAATACCGGGCGGATGAAGACCGAGTGTCCCCGATGCGGCACGTCCTGGGAGAGCGCCGGGGAACCCGCCTGCCCACGTTGTCACAGCCGCACAGGGGTGACCGAGCTCCTGCGGTCGGCGGCAGCCCCCGAGGACGGCCTTCCGCGAACGGTTCCCTGGCCTCCCGAAGCGGAGGTGGCGCGCGCCGACGCGGGAAATCTCTTCGGCCGGTATGTTCGGGTGCGCCTCCTCGGCCGCGGCGGAATGGGCGACGTGTGGCAGGGCTGGGACACGGAGCTGGGCCGTTGGGTGGCGCTCAAGTTTCCGAAGTTCGAGCATCCGCTGGATTCGGAACGTCTCCGGCGCGAGGCGCAGGCGGCGGCGAAGCTCTCGCATCCGAACGTCGCGGCCGTCTACGATTGCGTCCAAGCCCAGGGGCGCCACTTCCTCGTGATGCAGTACGTGGAAGGAACGACCCTGGCGGAATTCTCCCGCGCCGACGTGCGGAAACTGGTCTCGTTCGTCCGCTTCGCCGCTCTGGGCGCCGCGTACGCCCACGTCCATGGAATCGTCCACCGGGATCTCAAGCCGGCCAACATCATGATCGAGCGCGACCGCGAGCAGGTGTACGTGATGGACTTCGGCGTCGCGCGGGAAGGGACGGAGTCGCGCGGCACGACAAGCCTGGTCGGAACCCCACCCTACATGGCGCCGGAACAGGTCACCGGAGGTCCGGTCGACGAACGCGCGGACGTCTACGCCTTGGGCGCGACCCTCTACGAGCTGGTCTCGGGGTGGCCGCCCTTCTCCGGTAAGACGCAGGTGGAGGTGCTCGATCGGATTCGGAGCTCCGATCCGCCGGCGCTCTCGGGCGTAGACGCGGACCTCGCCACCATTGCGATGAAGTGCCTGGAGAAGGAACCGGGCCGGCGATACGGAAGCGCGTTGGAGTTGGCGGAGGACTTGCGCCGGTGGCTCCAGCAGGAACCGATCGTGGCTCGCGCCCCATCCTGGGGACGGCGACTTCGACGCGCGCTGACTCGGCGCCGCGCCTCCCTGTGGGCCTTCGCGATGGGAATCCTAGGAGTGGCCGTCGCGGCCGCCTTTCTCGTTCCAATGTGGACCCGGGAACGCCGCCGCAAGGAGGAAACGGAGCGAACCCTCCGCCTCTGGGAGCGGATCTCCAGCCGCATGACGGAAGCCGAGATCTACGCTCGGGCCGGCGAAACGGAAGAGTCCCGCCGCCGCCTGCGCGAGGCCCTCGAGGTCTGTCGAGAGCACCTCCGGCAAACGCCGTCCGCCTACGGGCAATACTTTCTCGGCTGCCTTCTCGCGGAGCTGGGAGAACGCGAGGACGCGCGTCGCGCCTTGGAGAGGGCGTTGGAACTCGATCCCGCTCTCGGAGAGGCCCGATTCGAACGCGGACTCCTGCTCGTGGAGGAGTATGCCGCCCGGCTCGAGACCTATTCCCAATCGGAATTCTTGGAGCCTCGTCCGGAGAACGTCGAAGAGCTGGAACGGCAACATCCGGATTTGGCGGAACTTCGCCGTGCGGCCGTGGGGGATTTGTCCGTCGAGGTCGGAAAGAGCTCCTATTTCAAAGAAGCGGACGGGCTTTACGGAAAGGCCGAACTTGCGAGGCTTCGGGGCGACGTCGCGACCGCGCGGGACGGCCTGGAGCGCGTGCTCCTGAAGGAACCCCTCCACTCCAAAGCGCGCCTGGCGTTGGCGCGTCTCGACTTGATCCAAGGCCGAATCGACTCGGCGTTCGGACACGTCAATCGGGCCGTCGACGGTCACAAGGGATTCTCCGCCGCCTACGTCCTGCGCGCGTCGATGTTCGTCCGCGCCGCCCGGGGGAATCGCGCGCGATCGGAGGAGTGCTTGAAGCGCAGCCTGGCCGACGCGGAATCGGCCCAACGAGCGGGGGCGGAGGAGGACCAGATCCACACCTTGCGAGGTCTCGTCGCATCGGCGCGGCAGGAATGGGACAAGGCGATACTGGAGTGGAGCGAGGTCGTCCGTCTTCGGCCCCGTCTGGCCGTTGCGTGGTGCGGGCGAGGACTCGCCCGGTTCCAGAAGAGGGAGCGGGTTGCGGCGATTTCGGACTTCAGTCAGGCGATCGCGCTCAACGATCGGTATGCGGAGGCGTACCTGAATCGCGGTCTGGCGCGAAGCGAAGAGCGAGACCTCGAAGGGGCGGTCGCCGATTACGAAGCCGCGCTCCGCATCCGTCCCCGCTTCGCCGAGGCGTACCACAACCGAGGCATCCTTCGATATCGCGAAGGGAAATGGGAGGAGGCCCTGGCCGATTTCTCCCGGGCCATCGAATACCGTCCCCGCTTCGCCGAGGCGTATCGTTCCCGTGCCGCGGTGTGGATTCGAAAGAACGATTTCGACGCGGCGATTCGGGACTGCGACGTCGCGATCGACCTCAACGGCCGAATGGCGGAAGCCTACTTCAATCGAGGGGTCGCGCGTTCCCGGAAGGGCATTCTCGATGGCGCGATCGAGGACTACACGCAGACGCTCTCCATCAACGACCGGCATCCGGACGCCTACCGATTCCGAGCCCACGCCTGGCGCAAGAAGGGAAAGACCGCGGAAGCGATCGCCGACCTCGAGAAGGCGCTCGAGGTGGCGCCTCCCGACTGGCGCTATCGGGAGCAAGCGCGGGAGGAGCTGGAGAAATTCAGACGGACCGGAAGCTGAAGAAAGGCGGGGCCTGGCGTACTCCTCTTCTCCACCGCCATCCGCACCGCGCGCGTGCCGACCGACACCTCCCCGAACTGTGCCGAAAGGGACTTGGCGGCCGCTTCCGCGCGGTACCCCACGCCGCGGACGGCTCCTCGGCGCACCTACGGAACCTCCCGAAGAAGGGCTTCTCGGACCGAGGGATCTACCCGATCTGCCGATTCCGACTGAATCAGAAGCTTGAGCGCTTCATAGCGAACGTCGGATCGGTACGAACCCAACACGATTCGATGGGCCGCCTCGATCGCGTGCGGATTCCAAGGGTCCAAACGGACGAGGGCCCGAAGTTGACGGTCCGCCACGGGATCGAAGGCGGCGCGGAGGTACTCCTCCTGAAGGAGGGGAAGAGGCCAAACGAGCGTCCCGTCCAGGATTCTCTCCGCGAGGGCGGCGCGGATTTCCGGGAAGGGGGTGCGGGAGAGTCGATCCGCGATCTCGGGGGCGGCCTGGGTTTCCCGCCATGAATCCATCTCCGCCAGGGCGGTCTGGGCCCAATGCGGATCCTCCGGCACCGGTACCGCTTTCGGGGGAACGGAATCCGAACCGAGGTCGGAGGAAATGACGGCGCACGGACGGGCCACCTCGGTCCGGAGGTTTTGACGCGCGCCGACCCAGAGAGCCCCGGCCAATAGGAGTATCGGTGCGAGGAAGAATAGACATCGCTTGCGTGAGGGGAGCGCCAGAGCCAGTCCGGATCCCGGGGTACGAGGATGATGGGGCGGTTGGCCCTGCACGGGTACGGATACGAACGGACGACCCATACGGCACCTCCCAGCTCCCGAGGCCAGTCCTGATGGGTTTGCCACCTGCTTGTCTGCAAATGAGGGAGGTGCTGGGAGTGAAAACTAGAATTGGGGAGTCCGAATCCGACGTCTCAGCCGATCGAGGCGACGAACTCTTCTACGGTTATCCCGGCGTCCCAAATCAGGGATCTCGGAAGTCCGCGATCCAATTCTCGGTGATCCGGACCGGAAAGAACCACGCGCGATCCGGGCTTGATGCGGATCCGATGGCTTCCCTTCTGACGTGACATGACCCAACCCTGACGTTCGGAGATGCGCCCCGCCTCCCTACCCGAGAGTACCGGGAGCTTCGGCACTACCCCCGAACCTCGTGGACCTCCACTTCAGCGATATGCTTAGAGCTCATCCCGGTAGGCTCGTGAGCCGCGGCGGGCCGAGGGGGCGTAGCC
>CAZGKV010000022.1:0-41539 GCA_964526305.1 uncultured Planctomycetales bacterium
GGCGCCGCCACCGCGGCCACGATGATTCGTCAGACAGAGCCTAGAGGTTCGGGAAGGACATCTTGTTCGTCGACCCCTTCTTGCCGCACTCCACTCCGCGGTTTCCTGCCGGGATCCGGAGGCCCGAGTCCGAAGAAGTCTCGAGACGCTACTCTTCCTTCAGGATCTGCTGCATCTTCCGCGAGATCTCGAACGACTCCTGCGATGCCTCCGGCGGATCGACGATGGCGTACTCGTCTTCCCGCCCCTCGGCGGATTCGAAGAAGAGGCTGTGCCGTTCCGAGTGGAGGCGGGGTACCTCCGTTTGTCGTGCGCGCAGTTCCCGAAGTTCCTTGCGATACGCCTCGACCCGCTTCTCTTCCTCCGGCGTCTTCGGCGTGTACACGTCTTCCCCCTTACGGCTGAGCCGGTCGTCCCGGAGGTGCGCGATGTCGTGCTTCCGGGAAAGAGAGGCGATCGTCTCTTCGATCTCCGTATTCGCCTGTCGAGCCTTCAAGACCCGCTCCCGTGTCCATCGGGGCTCGATGCGAAAGACGAGCCTGCAGGCGGATTCCTTCCCGTGCTTTCGGATGCGCGCGGAGCGCTCCGCGGACGTTTCCCGACTCACCGGGGCGTTGATCCGGTTCTCGAAAAGGACCCACGCCTTCTCCTTCCGCTCGATCGTCAAGCGGTCCGGACCGGAGATCAGGTTCCATCCGCGAGGAAGATCGGCGGCCAACCTATCGATCAGGGGATCTTTCATCGCCGATTCCTCCTTCCGGGGACCGCAGCTCGAGAACAGGAGGACCAGGACGAAGCTCTTTCGCATCTCCTCTCCTTTTCCGATGCCCAGACTATACTATCCTCCGAGGCATGAATGCCGGGCTATTGTCCCTGCGGTTCCCGTGCGGTCGGATCGAGTTGGAATGTCCTCCCGAGATTCCGGCTCCCCCGACGTCCTCGATCGAGCTGGCACGGAATCTTCCGAAGTGCTCCGGCGCGTCCGTGCTCGACCTCGGTTGCGGGATCGGCCTCTTCGCGGTGGTGGCGGCCAAGTCCGGAGCGCGGGAAGTGTGGGCCGTGGATGCGGATCCGATCGCCGCGGCCGCCGCGCGACGAAACGTCGAACGGAATCGCGTCTCGGTTCATGTGGAAGAGGGGGATTGGTTCCAACCCGTAGGCGATCGGAGGTTCGACCTGATCGTGACCAACCCCCCGCAAACCCCCGCCCCCCCAGGCGCGTCACATCCCAAGTTCGGGGGCCCGGATGGCTTGCTCCACTTCCGACGCATCTTGGCGGACGCGCCGCGACACTTGGCCCCCGGGGGACAACTCCTTACCCTCGTCCTCTCGATTGCCGATACGCGGGAATTCCGGGCGATCGCGGAGGCTCGTTTCCGCCTGGAAGATCTCGGACGTCGGCGTCGAGACTTCACCCCGTCGGAATACGAAGGATATCACCCCGGGCTCTTCGCTCATCTTGCCGACCGCCGGCGCCTCGGCGGCGCGGAGTTCGAAGAGGACGCGGGAGGATGGTACTTCTGGATCCGGTATTTCCGGGCTCGACCCTGTGAGCCCGGTGCGGGGCGTGATATACTTCCATCCGTTCCGCAAGAATAATGGATCCATCCACGACCGGACCCTTGGGGGGCGGGGATTTCTTTCCGAACACCCGCTGGTCCGTCATCCAAACTGCAGCGGACCCGGATTCCCCGGAACGAACCGCGTCCCTCGAAGACTTGGCTCGAATCTACTGGCGTCCCGTCTACGCCTACTTCCGCCGGAAGTGGGGCAAGGCGAACGAGGAAGCCAAAGATCTGACGCAGACGTTCTTCGTCGCGCTGACGGAAAAGCAGTTCTTGGACGGTCTCTCTCCGAAGAAGGGGCGCTTTCGCTCCTACATCATGGCGGCCTTGGACAACTTTGCGCGATACGACCACCGCCATGAGTCCCGGAAGAAACGCGGCGGCGGACTTCCCAAGATTTCCCTCGACAAGCTCGAGGGCTTCGAGCCGGCGACCGACGGAAGTCCGGAGGAGGTGTTCCTCCGAGAATGGGCTCGAACCGTGATGGGGGAGGCCTTACGCGAGTTGGAGCGGGAGTGTCGGGAGTCCGAAAACTCCCACGGATGGGAGATCTTTCGAATGCGAGACATCGATCCCCCCGCGGGAGAGGAGATCAGCTACGAGGAATTGGCCCGACGCTTCGGGGTGAAAGTGACCGACGTCACCAACTACTTGTTTCGCCTCCGAAAGAAACTGCGCGAGTTGGTATTGAATAGAGTACGGGATACGGTGACGGACGAAAGGGAAGCGGAAGGCGAAATGAGAGACCTCTTCGGGGAGCCGTCCGGTGGCGGGACTCCGAGATGACGCGCTGCACCGGCTCGGGTCGCTTGTCGTTCAAGACAACGCGGCGCTGGGCCTCCTGATCGATACGCGCTATCGCGTAACCCGGAGAATCGCCCGGGGGGGAATGGGGGAAGTCTTCCTGGCCGAAGACACCCGCCTCGGCCGACCGGTCGCGATGAAAATCCTCGCCCAAGAAATGGTCGGTTCGGCCCTCACCCGGAGATTCGAGCTCGAAGCCCGGACCATCTCCCGCATCGAACATCCCGGCATCGTGCCGGTCCACGATCTCGGCGCGCTTCCCGACGGGAGACTGTACTACACGATGAAGTTCATCTCCGGGCGGACTCTGGAAGAGTACCTCAAGGAGGATGTCGGACGGACACGACGCCTCGAGATTCTCGCGACCACGTGCGATATCGTCGACCATGCTCATCGACACGGGGTCGTCCATCGCGACCTCAAGCCCGCGAACATCATGGTGGACGACCAAGGACAGGTCTACGTGCTGGACTGGGGCATTGCGCGCGTCAAGCAGGAATTCCAGAAGTCTCCCCTGGATCTCGGATTCGGATCGGACGGATTCACCCGGGTCGGGGACGTCCTGGGGACGCTTTTCTACATGGCCCCCGAGCAGGCGAGGGGCGAGGAGTCGATCGACCGCCGCACCGACGTGTACTCGCTCGGCGCGATTCTCTACGAGATCCTCACCGGGACTCCGCCGATCCGGGGGCGAAGTCTCGACACCCTCTTGGAGGCGGCGAAGCGAGCCGAGCCGATCTTGCCCCGGGAATTGGTGCCGGCGGTCTCGGCGGAGCTGGAGGCGATCTGCCTCCGCGCGCTGGCGGGGAAGCGCGAGGCGAGATACGACGGCGCGGGCGATCTCGGCACCGACCTTCGGCGATTCCTCGGAGGCGATCCGGTGAGGGCGTTTCGAGGGGGAATCGGATACCGCGTCCGAAAGCGCTTGTCCCAGCATCGCTTGGCGGCGGCGCTGGCCGGTGTCGCGGTTCTCGTCGGGGGTGCCGCCGCGACCTACATCCTCGCGGATCCGACCGAGCGACAGCTCCGCGAATCTCGGAAGCAACAGGTGCTTCAAATGCGGGAGGCGACGGAAGGCTACCTCGCGGCGGCCTTGGTCCTCCGTCGAGAGGGGAAGCCTGCGGAGATGGAGCTCTTTGCGCGAAAAACGGAGCAGGCATGTTTGGCCGTGATCCGGGAGCAACCGGCCCTGGCCGAGCCGCACTACCGTCTGGGGTTAATGCATCGTGCCCGTCTGGATTGGAGGCGAGCGCTGGCCGCGCAAGAGCAGGCCTTGATCCGAGATCCGAACTTCGTGCCCGCGCGCTTCGAGAGGGGACGGTTGCTTCTTCGGGCGTATGCGGATCGGTCCGCGCTTCTCCGCGCCCAGTGGGTTCGAGAAGAATCTCTGCGATCCTCGGGGCGGCGAGGGGGGCTCTTGCCCCTGGAGGTTCCGAAGGGCGGATTCGAAGATGGAGAAATGCAAACGCTCCGACGTCGCGCCTTGGAAGATCTTCAAGCCGTTCCCACGACTTCGGCGCGAGCGCTGGCTACGCTCCTCCGCGGGGAGGATTCGATTCTCCTCTTCGAAAGGGCGGTGCGGGAGGATCCCACGTTCGAGGAGGCCTACGAGATGCTGAGTCGGTTTTCGGAAGACCGGGGGGATTGGGAGGGAGCGGTGACGTGGTTCTCGAGGGGCATCGCCCGCGACCGCGGCTTCCTGCCCTTCCACCGCAAGCGGGCCGCCGCACGAATCCATCAAGGACACTTCAGGTCCAGAACGGGGGCCGACTCCGTCGAATGCTATCGCGCCGCTGTGGAGGAACTTGCGGACGGGTTGAGTGTGGATTCGGGATGCCCGGAGCTGTGGCGCCTGAAAGGGATGGCGCTGTACTACTGGGGACAAGGCGAGATCTTTGCGGGTCGGGATCCTTCTTCCGTGTTCCGTAGGGCCATCGCCGCCTTGGAGCAGGAATCTCGGATCAATGCCCAGGACGCCGAGGCGCGATCCTGGAGAGGCATGGTCGGGATCGCGTGGGCCGTGGATGCGGAAGACCGGGGCGGAGATCCGACCACCCTCTACGAGGGCGCCATTCGCGAATTCGACGCGGCGCTTCTTCTCGATTCCGGCCGAGGTTCCCACTGGTGTGGCCGGGGCCTAGCGCGGATCAACTGGGCCGACCGGTTACGGGAAATCCCTCGAGCCGGGGGGCCGACGCCGGAAAGCCTCCTGGCCGCCGCCCTCGAGGACTTCCGACAGGCCCTGTCCCTCGAGGCCTCGGATCCCGACGCTCGCCTCTGGCGGGGAATGGCCTTTTCCCTGGCTGGGATGCTCGAGGTCGAGAAGGGGCGAGACCCCTCGCCGCGCTGGAAGGAGGCGATCGAGGACTTGTCCGAAGCCGTCCGGCTCCTGCGCTTCCCCGGCCAAGCTCTGTTGCGTCGAGGCACGGCCCGCTCCAATCTTGCCCTCTACCAAGGACAACATCTCCAAGACCCTTCGCAACAATATCGCCTGGCCCTAGAGGATTTCGACGCGTCCCTCAAGTGGAACGAAAAGGACTTCAACACGTGGCGGGAGCGTGGAATTTGTCTCCTGAATCGCGGCACCCATGAATGGAATACCAAGCGCGCTCCGGGCCCATCGTTCTCCGAGGCGGTCGCGAATCTGACCCGATCGATCCAGCTTCATTCCGCGAATCCGAAAGGGTGGTTGATCCGGGGCAACATCCGGGCCGCGTGGCTCGACTACACGATCCAGACGAGCACTCGAAGGCCGGAAGAAATCGACCTCGTCGATTCGCTGATCACCGCCTGCGACGAGGATTTCTCGCAAGCGATCCGTCTTCGACCCGAGAACCCCGAGGCATGGTGGAAGCGCGGGCATGCGCGCGCGGTGTCGGGAGCGAATCGTGAGGCGATCGAGGATTTTCGCAAGGCAGCGGGCCTGGACCCACGATCGCGCGACTACTTGCAAAAGCGGATTGGAGAGAGCCAGATGGCCTTGGAGTTCGCGCGCACGTCCCACGAACGGGGCGAGGAACACTTCCAGGCGAGTCGCTACCGGGAGGCCCTATCGGAATTCCTCAAGGCGGTCCGCAACGACGCGGCGCTCCGATCCGTACTGGACCGCAAGATCGAGGAGTGCCGCCGGCGGGTCGGGGAGTGAGGATGAAGCATCTCATCGTCAATGCCGACGATTTGGGATTCACCGAGACGCGGGACGAGGGGATATTCGAATCCTGCTTCCGAGGGATCGTGCGATCGGTCTCCCTCGTCGCTACCGGTGCCGGTTTTCTACGGGCCGCGCGGAGGCTGCTCCGCCATCCCGAGATCGACGTCGGCCTGCACTTGGACTTGACCGAGGGGGCGCCGGTGGCGCCGGGCCATCGTACGCTCGTCGGCCCGGACGGCAGGTTCTGGGGCAAGAGGGAAGCACGTCGGAAGGCGCTGGCCGGAGAACTCGAACGGGAGGAAGTGGAGTGCGAGACGGCCGCGCAGATCGAAACGCTGAGGAAGGCGGGGCTCCGCATTCGGCGTCTCGACGGTCACCAACACATCCACGTCTACGGCCCGATCGCCGAGGCCGTGGCGCGGGCGGCATCCAAGGCCGGCCTTCGATGGATTCGTCGGCCGGTCGAGTCCCTCTCCGATTTCGAAGGACTCGAGGCCGAGAGGCGCGGCCAGCTCGATGCGTACCGCCGTCTCGCGGACGAAGCGATGCCGATCTATGAGCGGCAGGGACTGCGGTGGACGGAACATTTCATCGGAAGCGTCTTGACGGGAAGGCTCGATGCCCCTCGGCTCCGGGCGGCGCTGGCGCGCGTCCCCGAAGGAGTCACGGAACTCATGGTCCACCCCGGTCGTGCCGACCAGGACGCTGGGTTCTCCGGGGCCGATCGGGAACGGGAATTGACCGCCCTCACGGATCCCGAGATTCCGGCCGAGCTTGCCCGGCTTCGGATCGGGCTTATCTCGTTTTCGGATTTGTGATACCCTCCCTCCGATGCGAATCCTGGCGTTCTGTCCGTCGGAGCGGGAGGGCGTGAGCGGAAACGTCATCACCCTCCGTCGAGTGCGTCGAGCGATCTCCGCGCGAGGACACCTCTTCGAGATCGTCTTCGTGAAGCCGTCGACGGAGGCGGAGGAGGCCAAATCCGAGGTCCGCGAATTCGATCCCGACGTAGTCCACTATTATCACGCGTACAAGACCGGGAGACTCCTTCCCTCGATCGACGAGCGAGCGTCGGTCGTTACTCTTTCGGGAACCGACGTGAACCACGACTGGGAAGATCCGGCGAAGGGCGCGGACTTGGAGCGGGCGCTGGAGGGAGCGGCCCGGCTGGTCACGTACAATCCGTCACTCCGCGAGCGGGTGCTCCGTGCGGCGCCGCGGTTCCTCGACAAGCTCGAGGTGATTCCCAAGGGGGTAGATGCGGGCGAGGAGCCGTTCGATCTTCGGGAGAAAGCCGGGATCGAGCCCGGGTGCGTTGTTTTTTTTCTTCCGGGAGGGATTCGGCCGGTGAAGAACAACCTCTTCGCCGCGGACGGACTCGAGCCCCTGGTGCGATCCGGGCATCCGATTCGACTGGTGTTCGCGGGGCCGATTCTCGACCGCTTCTACGGGAAGTTATTGGCGCAGCGGCTCCAAAGCTCGACATGGATCCGACATCTCGAGGAGATTCCCCACGAGGCGATGCTCTCCGCCCTGCGAGGGGCGGACGTCGTGCTCAACACTTCCCAGTCGGAGGGAATCTCCAACGCGATCATGGAGGCGATGTGGGCCGGTCGCGCCGTGCTCGCATCGGACATTCCGGGGAATCGCGACCTCCTTCGAGACGGAGAAACCGGGGTACTATTCAACCCCGGAGAATTCGAAGAGAAGGCGAAGCCCCTGGCCTCTGATCCTGGACGCCGGGAGGCACTCGGCCGGGCGGCTGCGGCGTTCGCGCATACCACCTTTTCCGCGGACCGCGAAGCCGACGCCCTCCTCGAGGTCTACTCCGACGCCGTACGGCCTTCGAAGCGCTAGGACGCGCTCTCTTTGTCGATACGATTGTGTCATGTCTGGTGCAGATGAATCGCTCGTGCCCCTCCTTTCCTCGATCCGCCGAAGGGATTGGGCGGCACGTCAGTTGCCCTGTAAACGGTGCGATGAGACATGCCTGGCTGTGGGCCATTCCCGCCTTCGTCGCCGGGGCGGCCTTGTTGCGGAAACGAGAAGAACCTCGCACCTCCGAGAGGGCGTCGCTCGTCCGGTCCGGCAAAGCGGATCCGGTCGCCCCCGGCAGGAGTTGCATGGAGAGCCGCGCGTCCCGAGCCGCCGACACCGACTCGCCGGAGCTGAGCCGTCAGGAATTGGAGGAGGAACGGCCCGGCCTGATGACCCTGGCTTGTGAGGGCACGCCGGCGGCCTGCGTGACGCTGGCGCAGGCGATCCGAGACCCGCGCGACCATGCCCGGGCCTCCGACGCCGTGGGCGCGCTCGCGCGGTTCCCGACCGAGACGGCGGTGAATGCGTTCCGGACGCTCCTTCGAGAATCGGAGGGCCACCTCGTCCGGCTCCGGGCGCTTCAAGGGCTCGTTCTCATGATCCGGTGGACCCCGAAGGACACCCTCGACCCCGCGGGCGCGGCGGTCCTGGATCGGGCCCGGACGGTGCTTCTCTCGGAGGGGCTCGTGGCGGCCGGGGTGATCGAACGGAATGCCGGGCCGGCCGCCTTTCGGCACGAGGCCCGCGAGATCCAAAGGGAAATCGACGCGCTGCGTCGATAGAAAGGAAACGATTATGATTCGCAAGGGGAGCTGGGGGCCGGCACTTCTGGTCGCGATGAGCCTGCCCACGGCAGCGCAGGAATCGAGCTTCAACGTGGAGAAGGCGATCCTCGCATTCGTAAACGATCCGAACACGACGTCCGCGGATCTGCAGACCGCCGTCCAGTACGGATTCTCCGGAAGCAACCTCGACGGCTACATGGCCGGACAGGTCGCGGCTTCGATCCTGACGCATCGGGCCGGCTTGGACGGGGTGGTCGGCACCGCCGACGACAATCCATTCGACACGCTCCTCGAGCTGTACTCCTCGACGACGGCGGGGCCCGAAGCGATGGAGGGACTGGAGATCTACGCAGGGAAGAAGTACTTCGGCCTGAACGGCCCCTCGGCCATCCTCAAGATGGTGAACAAGAAGAAGACGACCGAGAAGCTCCTCGACGGTCCCGTGGGCCTGCACTCTCAGGCGGCCCGGAACCTCGTCGCCTACCGTGACGGCGGCCCCGACCTCAACGTCAGGACCAAGAAGGACAACGCGTACGTCCCATACGTCCGGATCTTCGGCACCTCGGGCGCCTCCGCGCCGGCCCATCCCGCCTACTCCGTGGACGCCGTCCCGTACGTCGGTCCGTCGGCGATCCAGAAGATCTTCGACCATGCGATGGGAACGAAGCCCAAGCAGGGATACGTCCTGACTGAGGCGGATGCTCAGGCCTTCCTCAATTTGGCCGTGAGCGACTTCCTTGCCGCCAGCGGAGAGTTCCTCTGGACCACGTACGGGTACGGAGCTTTCGGAGGCGAGGCCTACACCGACCAGGCGTCGAAGGACTACTTCTTCGAGCGGATCGGAAACCACCTTCTGGACTTCGGCTCCCCGAAGTGGGGGAAGTCGAAGGAACTCGTCGGCCAGACTTTTTCCGGAAAGGCCGCAGCGCAACAGGCGATCGCAGAGGTGGTGAGCGGCCTCTGGGAGGAGAACGCCGAGCTCCTGGTGCAGTCGTACGCCGAGTCCGTCGGCGAGGCGTTGCCCTGAACTCCTGACCCGAAGCTCACGAAGGGGACCCGCGCCCCTTGAAGAGGGAGAGCATCCACGCCATGGCGGGGGCGACGAGCGCCGTGCCCGAGACCGCGCGGACCGCGAAGAGGACGGCAAAGGTCTTGGACCACCGCCGGGGCCAGGAGCTTCCACCCGGCGTCGCCCGTGTGGAGGGCCCGCCACTCGGCCCAGAGGAGGAGGACCGGCAGCCCGACGCCGTAGCACGCGAGGACGTTGTGGAACCCCAGCGTGAGCACCATCTGGAGCCGGGCGGCCAGAAGGTCCATGATATAGAAATAGCCAGGCTATTTCTATATCATCTCCCGTCGAGCTGGCGAGCCAGTTCCTCCGCCGACTTCGCGGGGAGCTTGCAGGCCCCGTTCGAGCAGACGTACGCGGTCGGTTTGCCTTCGATCGCCGCGCGGTCGGCCGTCATCGGAATGAGGCTTCGCGTTTTCTCGTCGGCTACGAGGGCCACCACGGTGTTGGGGAGGAATCGACACCGGACGACCCGGAGCATCTCGTCGGGAACGCCCGCGATCACCACCTCCTGCGAGGGTC
Source organism: uncultured Planctomycetales bacterium (assembly GCA_964526305.1). Classification (GTDB taxonomy): domain Bacteria; phylum Planctomycetota; class MHYJ01; order MHYJ01; family JACPRB01; genus JACPRC01. Next base: position 9,715 of record CAZGKV010000022.1, read on the forward strand.
CGACGAGAGCATCGACGGCGCAGAGATGATAGGGATAGGCCGTCGGGGACTTCGCCAATCCGCCCGCAAAGAATCGGAGCGTATCCTCCGCCTTCTTCCGGAAATCCGCGCGGGTGGCTAAGTCCGAGAGACGGAAGAGCGCGAGCGCGGCGACGGAGTTTCCCGAGGGAAGCGCGCCGTCGTACGACTCCTTGACGCGAGCGATGAGCTTCTCGCCCGAGGTTCCCGTCTGGAAGAATCCCCCCGCGGCATCGCCGAACTCCGCGATCATGAGCTCCGCGGTCCGAAGGGCGACCTCGGCATATTCCGTTCGAAAGGTCGCTTGATGGAGAAGGAAAAAGCCCTCGGAGAGAGCGGCATAGTCGTCCACGAAGGCGTCGATCGCGGCGGAGCCGTCCTTGTATACGTGCCACCACCGTCCATCGCTCCGGCGCATCTTTTCGAGAAGGACCCGCGCGGCGCGCTCGGCCGCCTCCACATACTTGAGTTCCCCGAGAATGGACCCGCCGTACGCCAGCGCGCCGATCATGAGTCCGTTCCAGTCGGCGAGAATCTTGTCGTCGAGGTGAGGACGAGGCCGGCGCCTCCGGGCTTCCTCTAACTTTGCCTTTCCCTGCCGGACGATCTTTCGAACGTCCGTGACGGGAAGAGAAAACTCCTTCGAGAGCGTCTCCTCGTCCGCGCCAAGATGAAGGACGCTCATCCCCTTGGGATCGCCCGGGTGGGGCGACTCGAAATTGCCTGATTGGGTCACTCCCAACGCTCGGCAGAGGATCTCCCCATCCCGGCCCGGCACGAGACCGTTCACCTGTTCGCGGTTCCAGACGTAGAAGTACCCTTCGGCCTTACGGGCCGTCTCCGGGACGAGACTGTCCGCATCCTCCGCCGAGAAAAACGCCCCCTCCTTCGACGTCATGTCGCGGAGGACGTAGTCGAGGGTCTCGCGAACCGTGTTCGCGTACTCCTCCTTCTTTGTGATCTGCCACGCCTGCGCATAAGCTCTCGCCAGGAGCGCGTTGTCGTAGAGCATCTTCTCGAAATGGGGAACGAGCCATCGCTCGTCGGTCGAGTAGCGGTGGAATCCGCCGCCGAGCTGGTCGTACATCCCGCCGGCGCGCATGGCCCGAAGCGTCTTCTCCGCCATTTCGAGGGCCTCGACGCTTCCGGTGCGACGGTGATGGCGAAACAGGAACTCGAGGACGATGCTTCGAGGAAACTTCGGAGCGCCGCCGAATCCGGCATGCTGCGAATCGAACTCGCCGCGTAATTGCTCGAAGGCCCGCTCGAGGAGCTTGGGGTCGAGCTCGCCCGACGATCCCTCGGACGAATGGCCGATGCGCTGTGCGAGCCGCTCAGCGTCCCGGACGAGTTCCTGGCGATTGCTTTTCCAGAGCGCGGCGATCTTCTTGAGAAGCGTGGGAAATCCGGAACGTCCCCATCGATCTTCCGGCGGAAAGTACGTCCCCGCGTAGAATGGCTTTTTCTCGGGCGTGAGCCACACGGAAAGCGGCCACCCCCCCGAGCCCGTCAGCATCTGGGCCGCGGTCATGTACACCTGATCGATGTCGGGGCGCTCTTCGCGGTCGACCTTGATCGAAACGAATTGCTCGTTCATCAGCTTCGCGATCGCCTCGTTCTCGAAGCTCTCGTGGGCCATGACGTGACACCAATGGCACGTCGAGTAGCCGATCGAAAGAAAGACGGGCTTGTCCTCCCGCTCGGCCTTCTCGAACGCCTCAGCGCCCCACTCGAACCAGTCCACGGGATTCGTCTCGTGCTGGCGGAGATAAGGACTTCGGGCCTTGGCCAACCGATTCTTCCGGACGGACTTTTCTTGCTGGGAGGTCACGGGCGCCGGATCTCCTTTCTTTCCTGCACAGGCTGTGAGGGTGAGGACAAGGGCCAACGCGACTGATTTCATCCGACGGGGTAGTGTACCAGAACCCGACGGATTTTCGTTACCCCAGTCTTGCGGAAGTCGCACGGAGGTTCAAGATGCGATCCGAAGTCCGATTTGAGGAGGCTGGGTATGCGCCGTAACTTCCCCATCGTCAAAGGGTTGGTTGTTGTCGTAGGACTCGTGGCCATCGCCGCCATGGTTCGAGGCGACGGGAATCCGGGCATCGTCAAGCCAAGAGCGAAGGGTCGAGGAGTCTCAGATTCTTCGGAATCGGTTTTTCCCTCGATCGAGACCAGTCCCGCTCGGGTGGCCGCGCTTCGCAAGGTTTTTCCGGCCCTCGGCGCGGTGGAAAGCTCCACGGGAGAAGGGATGCGCGTGGGGTTCCCCGAATCTTATGTCGACGGAGTGAGGCTCGAGTACCGCGCCTGTATCCTCCGGCAACGTTTGATCGGGGCACGAGGGGGAGTCCCGGTAGAAAGGGGAGGCTGGCACGTCTATGAGGGAGTCCTCGATGGCGTCGACGCCATCGTAACCGGGAATTCGACGAGGATGGAGGAGTTCCTCCATGTGCATTTTGGAGGCGCGGAGAGCGTCCGGTACGAAATCACCATCGAATCCCCCGGTTTCCGATTTCACCTGGAGCAGCCTCTGGCCATCGTGGATGTCCAAGAGGCGGTCGTGCTCCGACTGATGGAGATCCGGTATTGGAGGGCCGGGGAAACGGGCGAAGGTCGGTCGCCGGAGGTCCGAATCGAAACCCCCGAGGAGACGCGGGCCGTCGTCGAGATTCGGTTCAACCCGGAAGATGCGGGCCAGGAGATCCTCCTCGATCCCGCGTGGGTCTCGGCGCAGTCGATGGCCCATGCACGATCCCGGCATACGACGACGATGCTGGCCGACGGAACGGTCCTGGTCGCCGGCGGCAGGAACTCGGCCGGTTTCTTGAGCTCGTGCGAGCTTTTCGATCCGTCACGAGGAACGTGGAGCCCTGGGACGAAATTGCCCGAGAGCCGAAGCGATCACACGTCGACGTTGCTTTCCGACGGAACGGTGATCGTAACGGGAGGAAGGGCGAGTTCGTTCACTCTGATGGGGTCGATGGAAGTCCCGCTCGGCAGTTGCCGCAAGTACGACCCACGCGCTCGAGCCTGGGCGGCGATTCCGTCCATGGCAACGGCGAGGGCTTTCCATGCCGCCACCCGAGTTCCTTGTCGCGAACATCCGGGGTGCGACAAGATCGTGGTCACGGGGGGCGCGGGGAGCTCCGGGGTCGTGTCGACGTGCGAGGTCTTCGATCGGACCCTGTGCGCATGGTCATCGGGAGGCGTCCTGAACCAGGCCCGAGCGGCTCACACGGCCACTCTCCTCTCCTCCGGTGAAGTCTTCGTTACTGGTGGATTCGCGGGGTCTTCCCAAGCTCCTATCGCGAGTTCCGAGCGACTGGATCCCTACCTGCGCAAGTCGCTCTCGGCGAGCCCGCTCGCCCGGGCGCGGTCGTTCCACACGGCCACGACGCTGAGGGACAATCGGATCCTGATCGCTGGGGGCGGAGGCGATTCGGAGATCTACGACACGATGATCGATCGATGGTCCGCGCCGATTCCCATGACGTCGCCCCGGTCGGGTCACACCTCGATCCTCCTGCGGAACGGCGATGTTCTGGTCGCGGGAGGGCAAAACGCGGGGGTGGCCCAGGCGGCCTGCGAGGCCTTTCAATCCGCAACCGGAAGATGGAGTTCGATGCCTTCGTTGGCGGTTCCGAGGAGCAACCATTCGGCCCTGCTTCTACCCACCGGATCGATTCTCGTGGTAGGAGGAGAGGCTGCGAAGGGGGGCACGACGAGCTCAGAGGTCTACAGTCCAGCCGATGGTCGCTGGGTTACGGGACGTCCCAGCCCGGATTGGGTGAAGAGTGTGACACCGCTGCCCACAGGAAAAATCCTGGTGGTCTTCGGTTCGTCCTGCGAGCTATACGATCCAAAGACGATTTCCTGGAGTTCGACGGCGAGCATGAATCTCGCTCGCTCCGGTCATACCGCCACGCTGCTTTCGAATGGGCTCGTACTGATCGCGGGAGGCGGTCCCCGCGAGTGCGAGCTTTACAATCCCTGGTCCGAATCGTGGACCCTTACGGGAAGGTTGGCGGTCCAGAGGTCGTGGCATTCCGCTACGCGTATGAAGGAGGGCCGGGTACTGATCGCGGGTGGGGTAACCACCGTTCGTGGAGAAGCCTACTACGTGGGGGATCCGGAGATCTATGATCCCGCGGCGGGGGTATGGACGAGTTTCGACGCCTATCCTTGGTACATCCGAAGACACACGGCTACTCTGCTCCCGAGCGGCAGCGTACTCCTGGCCGAAATGGAGACCGGGAGCTGCTACCTATTCGAACCGTCCACCAATGGAGTTCGTTCTACCGCGATGCGCTCGCAGACGAGGGGGGAGTCGGCCGCCGCGCTGCTTCCCAACGGAAAAGTTCTCGTCTCCGGGGGGTATGACTCCTCGGGTCAGTGGGCTGCTTCCGAGCTCTTCGACTCCTCTACGGAGTCGTGGACCTCCGCCGGTCGGTTGCCCCTCCAGCGACAGATCATGACGGTGCTGCCGGATGGAAAGGTGCTGGCGGCCCATGGATACCTGTCCGACGTCTCCTATCTGTTCGATCCTGCGACGGGAGTGTGGACGGAAACGGCAGGGGGCTCTAGTCCGGTTCGGTACGAAGCTACTGTCGTGGAACGCGGATTCGCCGCGCCCCTGACGGGTCCTGGGAGCGTTTTTCTCGTCAACAATGACCGAGCCTTCTCTTACGAAGACGGCCCCTTCTCTCCTGCATTCAAGCCCCTGATCGCATCCATCAACGGGTCCACCGGTTGCCCCGCGCAACTGAAGGGAGGAGGATCCCTCTCTATCCAAGGCGCACGTCTCAGCGGTACGCAGGGCGGCGACGGAACCTCGCGCTCCTCCGCCACGGCGGCTCCCGTGGTCCGGCTGGTCTCGTTCCCTTCCGCCTCGGGAGAAGGTTCGGGACAGCAGTGGAATCTCGAGCCGTTCGCGTGGAGCGATTCATTCATCTCGACACGGCTGCCCGCGGGCACCGATCTGTCGGAAGGCTACTACTACCTCTTCGTCATCGTCGGCGGCATCGTCGGCGAGGGGAAGATCGTCCGGATATCGCGGTAGTCGCATCCGAAAAACGGTGGTCCGGGTCACCCCCGGGCCGCCGTCAGCGCATCCGGCCGAGGTATTCTTTCACGCGCCGAATCATCGGTTCGGTATGGACCACGACGAGCTGGGAGCCCTCGATCTCCAACCGCGATTGGGGGTGATTCCAGTATTCCGGCTCCACGTCCCGGCGGATCCGGCTCACCAGCGCGTCCGCGGACATTCGCCGGAGCAGGTCGTCCACGGAAAGGGACTCGCGCGAGAAGAGCGCCGCCGAAGATCGTCCGTAGGTCAGATTCCGCAGATCGCGCCGGTACTCCAGCGCACGGAGACGCGCCTCGCCGAGACGGATTCGCACCTCGATTCCGGCGAGTTCCTTCTCCAGAAACTCGGTCGAGGGCTCGTGAAACTTCGTGGAGAGGACGTCCCCCTCTTTGGGGTGGACCTTGGTCTCGCGACGAGCGCGAAGATTGATCTCGATCTCGGCGCGTTGTTCGCGAAGCCGCTTCAGGGCCGCGGTCTCGTCCTCGATCTTGAGGTCGAGAAGCGTCGCGTTCATCCTCTTCTCGTTTTCGAACGCCTCGTAGTGATAGCGAAGGCGATCCTCCATCCCCTTGGACTTCCAGTCGGCGGCGAACACGCCCAGGGCGTAGTCGCGCTCCGCGGGCGTGGCCGACCGCTCGACTCGACCCGGCTCGCGGACGGTCACGATCTCCATCCGGACGTTCTCGTCCGAATAGAGGCGCAGCAAGTACTCCCTTCCCGTGGCGTACTCCGTGAATCGAAAGTCGGGATGGCGCCGCATCAGGTTTTCGGGCGGGAGCGGAACCGAATCGGGACCGACCGCATCGCCGTCGTAGCGGCCGACGGAGGAAGTACACGCGGACATCAGGACCGGGAGCAGGAGGAGATTCCGCATCGGCTCTTCCATCGGGACGTCGAGGACGCCGTCAATCCTTGAAGGTTTCTTGGTGAAGGGCCTGGACCGTACGGGCGCAATCCGCGTCGTCCACCACGAACGCGATGTTGATCTTAGAAGCGCCCTGCGAGATCATCAATACATTCACGCCGGCCTCACTCACCGCGGAGAATACGTCGGCCGCGACGCCGGGAGTGTGGCGAATGCCCTCGCCGACGACGCACACGATCGCCTTCTCCCGCTCCACGGTCACGTCGGCGAAGGAGCGCAACTCCGCGAGCGCGGGCTCCAGGTTTCTCGAATCGTCGAGGGTGACCGAGACGGAGACCTCGCTGGTCGAGACCATGTCGACGACGATCTTGTATTTCGCGAAAATGTCGAAAATGCGCGCAAGGAAGCCGTGACCTTGGAGCATCCGGGCCGTCGAAACGGTGACGATCAGGTTGTGGAGATTGTGGGCGATCGAGCGGGGACCGGGTCGGACCTCGGTGGAAGAGGAAACGATGATCGTGCCGGGATGCGCCGGTTTGAAAGTGTTGAGCACGCGGACGGGGATCTTCTTCCGGATGGCCGGGATGATCGTGGCGGGGTGGAGGACCTTCCCGCCGTAGAACGCCAGCTCGCTCGCCTCCTCGAAGGTGAGGGTTTCGATGGGCCGGGCGTCCGGGCACAGCCGGGGATCCGCCGACATCACCCCGTCCGTGTCGCTCCAGATTTGGATCTCCTCGGCGTCCAGAGCGGCGCCGAGGATCGTCGCGCTGAAGTCCGACCCATTCCTTCCGAGGGTGGTGATGTCGCCGGTTCTCGTCTTGCCGATGTAGCCCGTAATCACCGGCAGGTGCTTCATCCGGGAAACGTTCCGGCGGATCTCCTCGTCCGCTTCCGGAAGCGGCTGGGCCCCCCCGAACTCCTCGGTGGTGAGAAGGCCGATGTCGAAGGCGTCGTGCTGTTCGGCCGGGATTCCGGACCGGGTGAAGTAGGCCGCGATGAGGCGCGTCGAAAGTCGTTCGCCGAAACTGACGACGTAGTCGAGCGTTCGGGGCGTCAGCTCCTTGACGAGCGAAATCCCCTTGAGGAGTACGGTAAGCTCCGCCAGGTTGTCCTTGAGGATGGCGGCGTCGACTCCGAGTTCCTGCGCGCACTCGTAGTGGCGTGTTTTCACCCTTTCGAGAAGCGCGTCGTTGCCTCTGAGCGCGTCCTCCGCGAGCTTGAAGAGGTCGTCGGTCACTCCGCGGAAGGCGCTGGCGACCACGATCGGACGGCGTTCCAGCCGGGCCTTCACGATTTCGACCACGCCGCGGATGCGGTCGGCATTGGCCACCGAGCTTCCGCCGAATTTCATCACGATCATGGCCGGGGCATTCTAGGGAGGGGTCGGCGCGAATTCAAGACGAGGGAATCAATGTTTCGGCGCGCGTCGCCGATATACACTATGATGATGAGAACCATCGCTCCATTCGCGATTCTGCTCCTCGCGATCGGCTGCGGCCCTCGCCGGGGCACGCCTTCCGAAAAGCCCGGCGAGACTCCGATCGCCGCGGAGAGCGGCGTCCGCATCGCCCGTTTCATTCAGTCGAAAGCGGCCCCCGTGCGCCTCACGAGTATCCGCATCGACGGGGATACCGAGGGAAGCGTCTACGTCGAGGGAAGGACCTCCTCTACGCCCGAGTTCGCGGCCTTCCTCACCGCCCTCTCCAAGGATCCCCATCTCGCCGCCATCCAGTGCGATTGGGGCCTCTTCGAGGAGTCGGGAGTCAACCTCTTCGGTCTCAAGAGTCCGCTTCACACCCACCGAAAGGTCGCCACGATACAGGAACTCCTCCGGGTGCCTCCGCCCGCGCTTTCCGATCTCCTGGTTTCGATGCAGGCGCACGACAAGGAAGGTCGGCTGTCTCGACTGGCCCGATTGCGGGAGCTCTGGACGACCCGGCTGTACGATGAATGGACCCTCGTCCACTACGACTTCACCGCGGACTTTCCCACCCGCGACGTCTCCCTCGACGTCCTCTTGGGACTGTTCGAGGCGCTCGAGGGGCATTATCCGACGCTGCGGGTATCGCAATTGGATCTGCGCTTGAAGGACGGAGTCCCGACACGCGCACTCGCACGGCTCAAGGTCTATCATCCGCCCGCGCTGAAGAAGTGAGCCCGAAGAGTCCCTTCAAGAGAACCGTTGCGTAGCTTCCCTTCGGCAGTTCGAACGAGAGCGTCCACTTCTGGCGTCTCGAATGGAGCTCGTCCGGACTCGCCTCGGCCCGGAGCCGAGCCGGACGGGCGATCGCAGACCGATCGCCTCTCCCGAAAAACGTTTTCTCCAGCCTCTTGATCCGGAATTGGCGCAATTCCACTCCTTCCTCCGTGAGGAGTTTCGAGTACACCTCGTCGGGGGAGGTGCTGGGACTCAAAAGAGGAATCGAGAGCTCGAAGAGCCGGTCGTCCGGAAGCGAGCGATAGAACACCATCCGCCCCGCGGTGTAGGGGACCTCGAAAGTCTCGGGCAGCGATCGGAGGCGCTCCGCCAGCGCGCGGTTCCAGAGCCAGCTCTGGTAGGCCGACACATAGAGAATGCGAAGGTTGGTTTCGAGCCTCTCGAAAGCCCGCGCATAGTCTCCCGGATGATCCGCGAGGAAGGCGACGATGCTCCTCTCGGGCGTGCGCGGGAGGGTCTCCTTCAACCCGGGCCAATCGCCCCATCGATCGCGGATCCTCGTCTTGACCTCGCGGTGGCTCCGGCGGTCTTCGGGGGCGGGGGAGGCGATCGCGATCCGAAGCGCCTTCTCGAATTCGCCGCGCACCAGGCAGCGCCCGATGAACTCTCCGCCGGCTCCGCGGAGCGAGCCGAATCGCTGATCGTCGAAGTAGTTCGGGAAACCCCATCGCCGGATCGCCTCCAGGTCGGGGATGCGCTCCAGATCCCGGACGACGATCGTGAAGGCGTTCGCGTCGAAGCTGTCCCGACCGATGGGCTCCCGGGCTCGTCCCAACCACTTCAGGCGGAACGAAGAGCCCTCGAAATCGCGGTCGGGTCCGTTGCGTATCGAGATCACCTGTTCCGTGCGGGCGTGGCGGTCCTTGAGTCCCCCGAACGAAATTCGATCGCGGGGGATCTTCCACTTCCGCGCCACGTTCCCGACCGCCTCGATGGTTCCGATGTCCCACTTCTCCAAACGATAGAGAGAGTAGGGCCCTCCGCGAAGGTCGTAGCGATCGATTTCGCGGACGAGGAAATCCTCGGGGCGATGTTTGATCTTCATCCCAGACCGCGGGCTTCGAGTTCGTCGTCGTCGAGGCCGAGGAAATGGCCGATCTCGTGGACGACGGTGTCCTGGATGCAGCGGATCATCTCTTCGCGCGTGGGACAGTCGCGCTCGATCGTACGCTTGAAAAGAGTGATCCGGTCGGGCATGGCCATTTGGTACTCGGGCCCTCGTTGTGGAAACGGCGTGCCTTCGTACAGACCGTACAGCTCCCCGAGCCCGCTTTGCCGGCGGTTCGGCGATTCCGCGACGAGGAACTCGACGTTCTCGAGGCGCTCTCGAATCGGGGCGGGGAGACTCGCAACGGCCTCGTCGACGATCCGTGTGAACTCCTCCCGGTTCATGCCGTTGATCATAGTGGGAAAACTTCTCCGATCCATGTACTCTTTCGCCATGAAGAGGTTCGCGGGAGTCGACTTCCTCTCCGTCGATACGCTTCTCAGCGACGAGGAGAAATTGGTCCGCCAGACCGTCCGCGAGTTCGTCGACGAGCAGCTCCTCCCCGTGATTCGCGAGTCCTGGGAAAAGGGGGAGTTTCCGAGGGCGCTGATCCCGAAGATCGCGGATCTCGGCCTCCTCGGAGCGAACATCCAGGGCTACAACTGCGCGGGGATGAACAACGTCGCCTACGGCTTGGCGACGCAGGAGCTGGAACGCGGGGATTCGGGCGTGCGGAGTTTCGTTTCGGTTCAGAGCTCGCTCGTGATGTATCCCATCCTGGCGTATGGAAGCGAAGCCCAGAAAGAGAAGTACCTCCCGCGACTTCAGAGCGCGGAGATGATCGGCTGCTTCGGACTGACCGAGCCCGACTTCGGCTCGAACCCCGGCGGAATGAAAACGACGGCCGTCCGGAAGGGCGGGAAGTGGGTCCTGAACGGGTCCAAGATGTGGATCACGAACGCCGACCTGGCGCACCTCGCCGTCGTCTGGGCCAAAGTCGACGGGGTCGTGAACGGATTCCTGGTCGAACGCGGAACTCCGGGGTTCGAGACGAACGAAATCCGGGGAAAGCTCTCGCTCCGGGCCAGCGATACCGGGGAAATCGTTCTCCGGGACTGCGAGGTCCCGGAAGAGAATCGTCTTCCCAAAGCGGCGGGTCTCAAGGGACCTCTCGGCTGCCTCAATCAGGCGCGGTATGGGATCGCCTGGGGGGCGATCGGGGCGGCGATGGGCTGCTATCATGAAGCCCTCGAGTACGCGAAGAGCCGCGTTCAGTTCGCGAAACCGATCGCCGGCTATCAGCTCGTCCAACGCAAGCTCGTCGAGATGGTGACGGAAATCACCAAGATGCAGTTCCCGACGCTCCAGCTCGGACGGCTCAAGGACGAGGGGAAGGCGGAGTTCGTTCACGTCTCGATGATGAAGCGCAACAACGTGTACCACGCACTCGAGATCGCGCGGATGGCTCGGGACATCCTCGGCGCCAACGGCATCATCAACGAATACTCGGCGATGCGCCACCTGTGCAATCTCGAGACGGTGTATACCTACGAGGGAACCCACGACATCCACACCCTCATCGTGGGAGAGCACATTACCGGTTCGGCGGCGTACTACTAACATGTGGGTCGCACTCCTCGTCGTCTGGGTCCAAGAGGACTGGAAGTTGGAGTCCAAGACGTCGGTGGTCCGCCGGGAAAAGGATTGGACCTTTCGAGTCGAAGGCACGACGAATCTCCCCAACGGGACGATCCTGCGCGCTCGGGTCTGGGCGCTGGAGGAGGTGGTCGACCCGGACAACGGCGGGACGATGTGGGACGAGGAGGCTCTATTCTACGGAGACGAGGCGTTCCAAGACGCGGAGGTCCAGGACGGGAAGTTCACGATGGACGTCTACGCCCTCCGAAGAAAGCCCTTTTCTCTCCGCTACCGGACTCGGGCTCTCTACGATCCCGACTTCCAGACCGACGCGGTCCGTCGAGCGGTGGGGAACAAGAAATTCGACAAGGCGGCGGACTTCCGCGAAGGGGAGGAGAAGACCTTGGCCGAAGAGTTGCGCGCTTCGGCGAAGGAGCTGAACGAAGACTTCCTGGCGGTCAAGGATCTCTACGGCGAACTCAAACGGGAGTTCACCGCGCATCAAGAAAAGTACGATTCCGAGAAATGGAAACGATGGCTGGATCCCTGGATGGACAAGGTCCAAGCCCTTCGCGCCCGCAACGACGAGCGATGGATGCTGTGGGCCATCTGGGTCGAACGGCAGGGGCGGCTCCGGATGGAGGGATTCTGCATGCGGCTTCCCGACTTGGCGTCGGACTGCCGTGAGGTGCTCGAGGGAAAGAAGGAGAGTCTCGAACGCGCCCAGCTCAAGATGAAGATGTTCCTCGACTATTTCGAAGAAGCGATCGAGGTGGTGGGACTCGAGATTCCTCTCGACGTGCCGACGATTTCCTCGGGGCTGGAGGAGTACCTGCGGCAGGTCGAGGCCCTCCGGAAAGGAGGGGCGCGTGCCGCGATCCGCCGCGCCGCCTCCGAGGCTCTGCTCAAGATCGCGGGAGCGTTTCAACGCCGGAAGAAGGGATACTACCGCGTGAATCAGATCATGTCCCGATTCGTCGAACTGGTTCGGACGGAAGATCCGGAGCAATTCCGCAAGATCCTCGAGGAGCACGATCGCGAAGTCCGGGAATTCAAGCGATACGCCGGGATCAAGTAGATGATCCTCGTCCTTAAACCCGATCTCACCGAAGAGTCCATCCGTGCCATCGAGGCCTCGGTGGAGAAGGCCGGCGGACGGCCGGTCCTCATCGAAGGACGCGAGCGGTCCGTCGTCGCCGTGATCGGCACCGCCAAACTCGATCCGCGGGAATTCGAGCTCCTCCCCGGCGTGTCCCAGGTCTTGATTGTCGGGAAGCCCTACAAACTCGCTTCGCGCGAGGTGAAGCGCGAGGATACCGTCGTCCGCGTGGGCGATCTCTCGATCGGGGGCGACCAGATCGTGGTGATGGCAGGACCGTGTTCGGTCGAGAACCGGCCGATGCTCCTCGAGACGGCGCGGCGGCTGTCGGCGATGGGAGTGAGCATCCTGCGCGGCGGGGCGTTCAAACCCCGCACGTCGCCGTACGCTTTCCAGGGACTCGGGGAGGAGGGACTCAAGATCTTGGCCGAGGCCCGGGAAATGACGGGGATGAAGGTCGTCACCGAGGTCATGAGCCCGGAGCGGGTGGAATTGGTCGCTCGGTACGCCGACCTTCTTCAGATCGGCGCGCGCAACATGCAAAACTTCGATCTCCTCAAGGAGGTGGCGGAGGTGAAGAAACCCGTGCTCCTCAAGCGAGGCTTCGCCTCGACCATCGACGAGTGGCTTCAAGCGGCGGAATACGTGCTCGCGAGCAACCGGGACGTAATCCTGTGCGAGCGTGGGATTCGAACGTTCGAGACTTCGACCCGGAATACCCTCGACTTGAACGCGATTCCGGTGCTCCACGAGCGGACGCATCTTCCCGTCCTCGTGGATCCGAGCCATGGCACGGGCGTGAGATCCTGCGTCGCTCCGATGGCGCTCGCGGCGATCGCGGCGGGGGCGGACGGGCTCATCATCGAGGTCCATCCGGAGCCCGAAAAGGCCTTCTCGGACGGTCCGCAAAGTCTCACCCCCGAGATGCTCGCGCGGCTCCTCCGCGACGTCGAGGCGATCGCGCCCGTCGTCGGGCGCCGCTTAGCGCTTTCCACGAAGCGGCCGGCGACGGTACGATCGGGGACGGCTTCCGAGGCGGTGGCCTTCCAAGGCGAACCGGGGGCGTTCAGCGAAAGGGCGGCTCGATCGTTCTTCGGCGAGGGAATGCGGACGATTCCGTCGCCGTCGTTCCGCGACGTGTTTGAAAGAGTGGCCCGAGGAGAGTGCGGCTTCGGGATCGTTCCCGTCGAGAACTCGCTTACGGGATCGATTCACCCGAACTACGAGCTGCTCCTCGAACACGAGGTGACGATCGTCGGCGAGGTGAAGCTTCGGATCGTCCACAACTTGATCGCCCTCCCGGGGGTGACGCCGGAGCAGGTGAAGAGGGTGTACGCGCATCCGCAGGCGGCGGCCCAATGCGAGCGGTTCCTGCGGGTCCATCCGGAGTGGTCGGTACTCCAGGTGTACGACACGGCCGGGAGCGTCAAGATGATCCGCGACGAAGGCGCGCGCGACGGGGCCGCCATCGCCTCGACCGAGGCCGCGCAGCGGTACGGGATGGAAATCCTCCGCGAGGCGATCGAGAACGATGCGCAGAACTACACGCGCTTTCTCGTCCTGGCGGCGGAAGCGCGCCCGAATCCCGCCGCGAACAAAGTTTCCCTTGCCTACGGTACGAAGAACGAACCGGGGTCGCTTCTCAAGACGCTCCAGATCTTCGCCGACCGCGGCATCAATCTTCTGAAACTCGAGTCCCGCCCGATCGCGGGCCGCCCCTGGGAATATCTCTTCTATGTGGATCTCTCGGGAAACGTCGAGGATCGGAACGTCGCCGAGGCGCTCGTAGCGCTCCGAAGGGAGACGACGTTGCTCAAGGTGCTGGGAGGCTACCCGTCGGCGTGAGGGCGGATCCCACCCCGGGTCGGCTTGCCTCCAAGGAATCGATCATCGAGGGTTTCGGGTCAGCGCCCTTCGGAGGCGATCCAACGTCCAGGCGGAGATGGGGAGCTCCTCGGGTGCCAGACGAGACTGAAGGACGTGCGCCGGCAGCGCCCAGGATTCCGCGCGTCCGTTCTCGTGGAGCCACACCGCATGGTACGGAAGAAGCGCTAAAACCAGTCGCTCGGAAAAACGACGCGGGTCTCTGCTGGAATCCGTCAGTCGGAGCCTGGTCAGATCCGCCTCCTTGAGAAGAGCCTCCCAGTTGCGTCGACGATCGGGAACAGGTGCGTTCAAGGCTCGACGCATGGCTTGGCGAATCCGCTCCGGGATGGGGGCGAGATCGAGCGGGCCGATCCAGACTTGCCTTTGAGTTTCGATTTCGACGAGACCGACCGTGCCATCCGAGACCCCCCACAGGCCTCGGTCTCCCCATCGGACGGCGTACACGTCGATCAAGGCGCACGCGGCGTCCGAGAGCTCGAATAGGGGAATGGGCGTGCGTTCGGTGGGAAGATCGATGGAAGAGCGGCCGTTCTCCAGGTACCGCGGACGAAGTATCTCGGGCGCAACGGCGACGTCGGGATTCGCGCGCGCGAGCATCCGCCTCTTCCACTCGGTGAGAGGAACACACTCCCGCCCCGCCCAGATCCAACCGGGGGGAACGGGTGTCGTCGCCAAGAGATCGAGACGCCCCGCAAGAGAAGCCGCAAGCGCTCCCCGTGCGTAATAAACCTCGCGGAGAGTCGAGGGAAAGAGACACAGCGACATCCAGATCTCCGCCGCTTCTTCGAATCGCCCTTCTTCCATCCGGCCTTGTGCGGTGGTCGGAAAAACGTCTCCCAGCCGTTTTCGAACGAGCTCGATGCAGCCATCCGGAGCGTGTGCCAAGAGCTCGAGAAAGAACCTCCTGGAGTCGACCAAACACGGACCCAGTCGAAGGAGGCCTGCGTCCCGTTGGATGGCAGACATCAAGAGATCGGCGGCCTTCCAGTCCCGCGATGCGAGAGCGCGCGCGAGTCGCTCCTGGCGCTCCGGAGGTTGCATCTCCACCTCCGGATCGAAGACCAGAATGACTTCCTTTGGAAGCGGACGGTCCCCATTGCCGCGCATGAGACAACCGCTGCAACAGCAGAGGACAACGACCGCGGCCGCCGAATATCCCACGCTTGGCCTCTCGAACACCGGCTCTGTATGCGACAGCCGATCGAGACTTACGCGGAATCCGCTCGACGGAGAAACTTCCAAGAGATGCGGAGGAGGTACGTCCCTGCGAGGAAATTGAAGAGGGGGGAACCGACCAAGGAAAGAGTGCCGAACCATCCGAGATCCCGCGCCGATACGAGATAGACAAGGTCGGCGGGCACATCCATGATGCGAAGCGCCCCGACGACGAGGACGAACTGCGGGCGCCGATGGGGAGCCCACGCCGATATCCCCTCGACAAGCGAAAAGAAGAGCCACAAAGCGCCGGTCCGTGTCAGCCAATAGGTCGGCCCTCCCGCGAATCGGGGGTGAAGAAGCTTCAAATAGAGTTCCGGGAAGAAGATCGCGACTCCCCCGAGCACGAGGTCGAAGATCGCGAGGGACGCCAGAAGGAGCCGTGTCGGCTTCATCGGCGGATCCTGCATCGCCGGGGCGGATGAATGCGGACATCGACTCCCGGCGAGTAGTGGGCGAGGGGCGGTGCTTCCGGTCGGGGAATTCCGTTCGAGCGAAGCATGGTTTCCTCGAACTCGTGCACGGTCGCGGGTTGAGTCGGATACGGCAGATGGGAGACGCACCCGCTATAGAGAGCCCCCCCCTCGCTCGCATAGAGCCGATACCGCTCCACGAGCCAGTGCTGGAGCGTTCCCGGTGGCGACGGTCGGGGGGAGGCGAGGGGAGAGTAGGACACTCGAAGCCGAGCCGAAGTGCGCTCGGCCCGATCGAGACGATATCCGATGTGTCCGTTGTTCCGGGCGAGATCGATACGCGCTCGAATGTAGTTGAGCCGCCAAAAAGTCCTGGCGATTCGGACGGCGGTGCCGTTCGAAGCGTCGAGGCTGAAGAACCACACGCCGGGATCGCCTCCGCGGAAGCGGACGTAGGTGCGCACGTTCGTCTCGTGGCAATCCGAAAGGATGGGGACGGCCGGAAGTCCGATCGGGCGGAGCCGGGACATGGTAAAGGCCACGATTCCGACGTAGCCTCTCCCCTCGACCGTGTCGATCTCGAGGCCTTTAGGCACCAAGGGTTCCAGGATCTCCGGGGCTACCTCCCAGTGGAGAAAGAGCAAATGACTCCAGCGGTGATGCATCACGGTGGGCTCGTTCATCGTCTTCCGCAGACGGCGGTCCCCCCCGATCCGAAAAAGCGGCCGATGGCGTGGCGATTTCCCGCGACGATCCGATATCCCAGTTCGACCAGCCAGACGAACGGCGGGAGAAAGCCGATCCAGGTGAGCCATCCCCACCCGAGTTTCCCCAGGACGAAGAGACTCGCCCGGCCGCCTCGGAGGACGCGTCCCTCGTGGGTGATGACATGAACCGATTCCGCGCAGGCGGCGTAGATCTGCGGCGTCATGGGAGGCGAGGGAGCTTCTTGGTACGCCACGACGCGGAAGCTCCCGCGCGCGTCCTTCCGCCCGACCCAGGCGGCGGCACGGTTTCAGAAGTCTCAGTCGCCATCCCACAGTAGCCAATGCATCGGTCGATTTCGTATGGTACCGCGGTGTCGCGCCCGACCCTAGAATTGAACGTCGATGCCGTTCCGGGCCGCATCGTCTATTACCGGAAGATGGTCCGCCGATCCGATGTCGAACCCGGCTCCCTCGTCGATGTCCGAGATCGGGCCGGAAAAGCGGTCGGCGTCGGATACTACAATCCGCGCTCCGAGCTTGCGCTCCGTTTGCTTCGGAAGGAAGACGTCGCGGAGTTGATGCGACAAGCCGTCGCCTTCCGCGAGAAGACGCTGCGCCTTCCCGAGATCGCGGACGCCTATCGCGTCTTCCATGCCGAGGCCGACGGAATCCCCGGACTCGTGATCGATCGACTCGGGCCGGTCCATTCCATCGAGGTGTACACCTTCGGCGCATTTCGGTTGCTCGAAAAGGTCGCCGGCGTATTTCCCCGGATCTTCGTACGCGCTCCGGAGGAAGCGGAACGACTCGAGGGGTTTCGGGTTCCGCCCGGCGCGCCTCCGGAGGGGGTCATCGTTCGGGAGCACGGCGTTCAGTTCCGGATCGATTTCGCGCGCGGCCACAAGACGGGGTTCTTCTGCGACCAACGCGACAATCGGCAAGTCGTGGCGGGGTTGGCGAAGGGCCGGAGCGTTCTCGATCTCTGCACCTACACGGGCGGATTCGCGCTGGCGGCGGCTCGGGCCGAGGCCACGCGCGTCGTGGGCGTGGACCTCGACGAGGAGGCCCTCGAGACCGCGCGGCAGAATGCCCGACTGAATCGGGTGAAGATCGAGTTTCGCCACGCGGATCTCTTCAACTATCTTCGTCAGGTGCGGGAGACGTTCGAGGTCATCGTGCTCGATCCGCCCAAGATGGCGCACGATCGCGAGGATCTCGGCCGGGCGAAGAAGGCCTACTTCGACATGAATTATCTCGCGCTCAAGCATCTTTCGCCGGGCGGGATCCTCGTCTCCTGCTCCTGCAGCGGCTTGGTCTCCAACGAGGACTTCCTCACGATCGTTCGGGCGGCCGCGCGGGAAGCGGGACGCGAGGTCGGCTTTTTCCGCATGGGGGGCGCGGGACCGGACCATCCCGTGTCGAGTCTGTACCCGGAAGGGCGATACCTGAAGGCGGTGTTCAGCCTCGCGACGTGATTCAAAGCCCGATCGTCATCCCCAATCCCGGCGCCGTCGTCTTCGCTCCCGTCTGGCTCTTCACCCATTCCGCGAACGCGTCCGATTGTTCGGGTTCCCCGTGGACCACGAAGACGTCGCGAAGGGTGCGGCGCGTCGCGGTGATGAAGGACTCCAGACCCGTTCGGTCCGCGTGCGCGGAGAAGCCCTCCATCTTGAGCACCTCGGCCCGAAGGTCCATCTCTCGCCCGTGGACCTTGATGCGTCGCTGACCCTCGAGGATGCGGCGACCGAGCGTGCCTTGCGCCTGGTAGCCGACGAAGAGGACGACGTTGCGCTCGCTCTGGCCGTGGTGGAAGAGATGGTGCAGGATTCGTCCCGATTCGCACATCCCGCTCGCCGAGATGATGACGGCGGGTCCCTCGATCTCGTTGATTTTCTTCGACTCCTCGGCGGAGTTCGTGAAGTGGAGCCTCCGGAACATCAGGACGTCGCGGTCCTTCTCCCGCTCCATTTGACGGCGCGTCTCCGGGTTGTAGCACTCCGGATGCCGACGAAAGATCTCGGTCGCGTTCTTCGCCAGCGGGCTGTCCACGAAGATGGGCAGGTCGGGAAGTCGGCCAGCCTCGGCCAGGACGTTCAGCGCGTAGGTCAGATGCTGCGTTCGACCGACGGCAAAGGCAGGGACGATGATCTTGCCCTTCCGGTCGTACGTACGACGGACGAGAGACTCGAGATCTCTCGTGAGATCCTGTTCCCTGGGATGATGGCGATTGCCGTAGGTGCTTTCGACGATGACGGCGTCCGCGTCCTCGAGATGCTCCGGCGACCGAAGAATGGGCGAGGAGTCGCGGCCGTAATCTCCGGAAAAAAGGAGAGTGCGTTTCTTCCCTTCCTCCGACAATTCGAGCCGCACCATCGAGGATCCCAGCATGTGACCGGCCTCGTGGAAGGCGATCCTCACGCCGTGCGCGATCTCGAGCGTTCGCCAATACTCGACGGGCTTGAAATGGTGCTCCGTCTCGCGGGCATCCTCGCTCGTGTAGATCGGCTCGATGCGGCGACCCTCGTACTTGAGGACCATCTCCGCGTCCTTCTCCTGAATATGCGCGCTGTCGGCGAGCATGATCTTCGCGAGATCCGTCGTCGCCGGCGTCGCATAGACGGGTCCTCGGAAGCCATGTTTCACCAGGGAGGGTAACGCGCCCGAATGGTCGATATGGGCGTGAGAAAGGACGACCGCGTCGATCGTGGCGGGATCGAATCCGAACTCCCGATTGCGTCGATTCGACTCCTCCCGGCGGCCCTGGAAGAAACCGCAGTCGAGAAGAATTCTGGTTCCGTTGACCTCGAGGAGATGTCGGCTTCCGGTGACGCCGCGCGCGGCTCCGTGGAAGGTCAAATGCATCGCCCTAAGTATAGCGCGCCGAATGTCCGGTCGGCTATACTTCCCCCGGACATGTGGCAACTCCCGCCTCTGAGCGCCGAAGTTCTCATCAGCTTGGTGACGCTCGCGGGGATCGAAATCGTCCTCGGCATCGACAACGTCGTCTTCCTCGCGATCCTCGTGGGAAAACTGCCGAAGGAGAAGCAGCCGTTCGCGCGCCGGACGGGATTGGGCCTTGCGCTCCTATCTCGGTTGGCGCTCCTCTTCACGCTGAGTTGGATCATGCGCCTGACCCAACCGCTCTTCGGCATCTTCGGGTTCACGGTGACGGGACAAAAGATCATCCTGATCGCGGGGGGACTCTTCCTGATGGGGAAGTCCATCTTCGAAATCCACGAGAAGCTGGAATCCAAACCCGGCGACCGGACCCTCGGGGGAACGACCCGCTCTGTCGCCCTGATCCTGGCTCAGATCGCCGTCTTGGACGTGGTGTTTTCTTTGGACTCGGTGATCACCGCGGTGGGGATGGCTCAATACTTGGTGATCATGTCGGCGGCGATGGTGATCGCGGTGGGCGTGATGCTGTTCTTCGCCCGGCCGATCGGAGACTTCGTGATGCGCCATCCGACGATGAAAATGCTCGCGCTGAGCTTCCTGCTCTTGATCGGGTTTCTGCTCGTGGCCGAAGGCTTCGGGCAGCACGTCCCGAAGGGCTACATCTATTTCGCGATGGCGTTCTCGCTCGGCGTCGAATTCCTGAACATGAGGCTCCGGAAGGGCGAAAAACCCGTGCAACTCCATGAGCCTCCGATTCCCTCCGAGTGATTCCGCTTGGACCCGCGAAGAAGGATGCTATAATCCCGCCCCGTTTCTCCGAGCTCGGGCTCGGGTCGGGGGGGAGGCGCCGATCGTTCAGGAAGAGGCGGTTTCGCCCACGTTGGTGGGTCGGACCTTCGGGAAGTGCCGTTTGAACGCGCTCCTGGGCCGCGGGGGCATGGGAAGCGTCTATCTCGCCGAGCATCTGTTCCTTCGCCGTTCCGTCGCGATCAAGATCCTCGCGTCGGAATTCTGCGGCGATACGGAAGTCATCGAACGATTCGAACGCGAGGCGGTCACGGCCGCCCGTCTCGACCATCCGAACATCGTTCGAATCCACGACGTGGACGAGGAGGACGGCCGGCCGTTCATCGTCATGGAATACGTGGAGGGAGAGAACCTCGAGTCGCGAGTTCGCCGGCTCGGGCCGCTCCCGCCCCGAACGGCGGTACGGATCGCGGCCGCGGTGGCCTCCGCCCTCGACCACGCGCACTCGGTCGGAGTCATCCACCGAGACGTCAAGCCCGGGAACATCCTGCTCTCGAATTCGGGACGGGTGAAGATCGCCGATTTCGGACTGGCGAAGGACCTGGGGCGTCCCGATGAGACCCTCGTGGACGGTCTTGTGCTCGGTACCCCGTATTACGTCTCGCCGGAGCAGGCCCGAGGCGAGAAGCTCGACGCCAGAACCGACCTCTATTCCCTTGGGGTGACGCTCTATTTCCTCATTACCGGCGCGCGGCCCTTCGACGGAAAGAGCGAAACGTCCGTCGTCCGGAAACACGCCTTTTCTCCCCGGCCCTCGCTTCTCGCCAAACGCCCAGCGTTGTCGAAGCCCCTGGCCGGAATCGTGATGAAGCTCATGGCGCAGCGGAGAGCCGAGCGCCATCGGACCGCGAAGGAAGTTCTGCGCGACCTCAAGCTTGTACTCTCCGGCGTCACTTCGGCCCGGCCAAGATCGTCCCCTGAAGTTCGTACTGCCTCGTCTCCGGAGAAAACCCGAGCTTGAGGTGCATGAGCGCTCCGCATCCCGCGCAGTACATGTTCTTGTTGTAGAACGCCGCCGCCACCGCGAGCTCCTCCCCGCACACGCACAGGAGATGCATCTCGGAAGGAGGCGCGGGCTTTTTTTCCGTTCCTCGGACGAGAGGCGCGGGTTTCTTGGTCGGGGGAGTCTTGGACTCGTACACGGCCGCCGTTCCCGGTTTCATGGTCACCACGAACGAACGGCCGCATCGGGAACAGGCGAGTTCCTTTCCGATGAACTCGGGTTGCAAGCCGATCTTCGAGCCGCACTCGCAGGTGACGTTGGCCCAACCCGCCCTCTCGACCTCCTTCTTTCGGGCGATTCGCGTGGTGGTGAATTGCACGTACGGTACGAGCCGCTTCGTGCGCGGGTCCGCGACCATGAGGACGATGAACTGCGCTTCGCACTGGGCGCACCCCGTGGGTTTCCCGATCCATCGGGGTTCGAGAACGATCCGGTTTCCGCAGCGGCAGCGTACCGCGACCGGAGTCGGATCCGAAGCGCGAGCGCTCATCCGCGCTGAATTATACGGGAGGAACGCCGGATCGACCGAACAAAGTAGGCGGCACTACGGTCGAAAACGAAATTCCGGGGAGGGCTCGTGCGAAAGTGGCTTCCGCTCGTCCTCGTCGTTCTCGGGGCCAGGGGCGAGACCGTCGAGAACTTCACCCTCGTGGACACGCAGGGACGCACGCACACCCTGTACGACCATCGGTCCGCTCGGGCGGTCGTGGTGGTTTTCCTTGGGACCGAATGTCCGATGTCCAATCGCTACCCCGCGCGGCTGGCGGAGCTCCACCGGATCTACGGCCCGCGCGGCGTCGACTTCCTCGCCATCAACTCCAACGGCCTCGAGTCCGTCGAGGCGATCGCCCGACACGCGAGGGAGACGGGGATTCCGTTCCCCGTTCTCCTCGACCGGGATCAAGCCGTCGCCGACCGACTTCGCGTGCACACGATCCCGTGCGTCGTCGTCGTCGACTCGTCTTGGACCCTGCGGTACCGCGGGCGGATCGACGATCACAAGAGCGAAGAGCTCGTCCGCCATCGGTGGCTCCGCGACGCGCTCGAATCCGTCCTCGGAGGCAAGGAAGTGAAGATCTCGTCGACCGACCCGGTCGGCTGCCGCGTCCAGAGGAAGCTCCCCGAAAAGAAGGAAACGGGGGTGACCTATGCGGAACATGTCGCGCCCCTCCTCTTCAACAACTGCGTCTCCTGTCACCGTCCGGGGCAGGTCGCGCCGTTTTCCCTTCTGACCTATGAAGACGCCCGGCGATGGGCGCCGGATCTTCTCGATGCGGCGAAGGCACGCCGCATGCCTCCCTGGAAGCCGGCGAATCACGGGATGTTCCGAGGGGAACGCGTGCTCGCAACCGGGGATGTGGACGTCCTGGAGCGCTGGGTCAAGGACGGCGCCCCGCTCGGCGACGCCGCGAGGGTTCCAACGCCCCCGAAGTTCGCCGAAGGGTGGAAGATGGGGGAGCCGGATCTCGTCCTGACCGCCCCCGAGTACGAAGTGGCCGCCGATGGGGACGACGAGTACCGGTGCTTCGTGATGCCGACGAAGCTCACCGAGGACAAGTGGATCGCGGGAGTCGAAGTGCGTCCGGGAAACACGAATGTCGTCCATCACGTGCTCGGATACGTCGACACGGCCGGCCGCGCGCGAAAGCTGGATCGCGAGGATCCGGCCCCGGGCTACCGCGCGAGCGGAACCGGCCCGAGATTCGTGCCCGTCGGGGAAATGAGCGGGTGGGCGCCGGGGACGCAGCCCTATGCGTCCCCCGAAGGAGTGGGACGGTTCCTCCCGAAGGGCGCCGACATCGTCCTGGAGATGCACTACCACAAGAATGGGCGCCGCGAAAAGGACCGCACGAGCATCGGCCTCTATTTCGCGCGGACACCCGTGAAGATGAGGCTTCAGTGGCTGAATCTCGTCAACTGGTGGTTCAAGATCCCCGCCGGCGAAAAGCGGCACAAAGTCGTGGCAAGCCATGTCGTCCGGAACGAGATCACGCTTCGCTCGATCGCTCCGCACCTGCACCTCATCGGGCGCGAGGTTCTCGTCGAGGCGGAACTGCCCGACAAGTCGAAGAAGACCCTGATCCACATTCCGGAATGGGACTTCAACTGGCAGGACGTCTATCATTTCCTCAAGCCGATCACGATTCCGAAGGGAACGAAGCTGACCGCGACGGTCGCCTACGACAATTCCGCCGAGAATCCGATGAATCCGAATCATCCGCCCCGGGCGATGACCTGGGGCGAACAAACGACGGACGAGATGTGTATCGTCTTTCTCTCGTACACGCGCGAGGGGCACACCGCCTTGGACGAAGAGGAGTGGGACGAATGAGACTTCCGCTGACGTTCGATCCGGTCTCGAACGGGGAGTACCTGCCCCGCCCCAAGTCGGCGCGCGACGCCAAGGCCGAGCGACTCGCTCATCGTTGGGTCGAACGCGGGGTTCGCCGGACCGGTGTGAGCCGTCGGGACTTCCTCCGAACCACGTGCGGAACCGCGGCCTGTTTGGCCGCCATCGATGCGGTGTCGGGGACGAGCGCCTATGGGCTGACGGCCGAATCTCTCTTCGATCCCGCGGCCGCGGACGCCGTCCTCGCGGGAGGCGAGTTCATCTTCGACATCCAGACTCACCACGTCATGCCCGGGAAAGGCTGGGAAAAGAAGAACCCGTGGATGAGCACGTTCCTCCGGTTCCTGCCGGGAAGCGGGCGATACGATCGCTACGCCTACGTGAAAGAGATCTTCCTCGACAGCGACACGACGTGCGCCGTGCTGAGCGCCGTCCCCGCCGTCCCCGAAGGACAGCCCTTGCCGGATCGGGAAGCCGCCGCCACGCGCGAGCTCGTAGACTCCCTCGGAAAATCCCCGCGTCTTTCGGTCCACGCGCTCGTCGCTCCGAACGTCGAAGGCTGGCGGGAGGGAATGGAGCGGGTCGCGAAGGAGTTCAAGATCGCCGCCTGGAAGGTATACACCCTCTGGGGACCCAAGGGAGAGGGCTACTGGTTGGACGACGAGAAGCTGGGAATCCCGATGATCGAGAAAGCGCGCGAACTCGGGATCAAGACGGTCTGCACCCACAAGGGGATTCCGCTTTGGGGTACGAAGGGGGGCTTTCATCTCCCCCGGGACGTCGGCGCGGTCGCCAAGCGGTTCCCGGACGTACGATTCGTGGTGTATCACTCCGGGTACGATCCGGCGATTCAGGAGAACGCCTACGATCCGGAAAAGAAGGGGGTCGATGCCCTGCTGAGGACCCTCGACGACCACGAAATCGCGCCCGACTCGAACGTCTATGCGGAGCTCGGAAGCACGTGGTGGAACCTGATCAAGAAGCCGGAGCAGGCGGGGCATGTCCTGGGGAAGCTCCTCAAGCGCGTGGGGGAGAACAACGTCCTTTGGGGAACCGATTCGATCTGGTATGGTTCTCCGCAGCCGCAGATCGCGGCCTTTCGTGCGTTCCAGATTTCGACCGATCATCGAGAGAAGCACGGATACCCCGAATTGACGAAAGCAATGAAGGCGAAAGTCCTCGGTCTCAACGCGGCGGCCGTGTATGGCGTGGATCCGAAGGTCGCCCGTCCGGCGATCGAGCGGGACGCGGTGGAGAAGCTTAAGCACTCCTACGCGCCGCGCAGGGATCCGAGCTTCGCCGTCTACGGTCCGCGCACGCGCCGCGAATTCTTCGAGCTTCTGGCCGGTCGAGGAGGGTGGCCGGCCTGAAGACGAACGATCCCGCGCCCGACCGGCTGGTCTCGCTCGACGTTTTTCGCGGCCTGACGATCGCGGGGATGATTCTCGTCAACAACCCCGGAAGCTGGGCGCACGTCTTCCCTCCGCTCCGCCATGCCGAGTGGCACGGGTGGACGCCGACGGATCTCGTCTTCCCGTTTTTCCTCTTCATCGTAGGCGTGGCCTTGCCGTATTCGCTCTCGAAGCGGAGCGCCCTTGTGCCGACCTACGCCCGCATCGTACGCCGCGCCGTCCTACTTTTTCTTCTCGGGCTCTTGATCAACGCCTTTCCGAAGTTCGATCTCTCCACGCTCCGAATTCCGGGGGTGCTCCAGCGGATCGCCCTGGTGTATCTCGTGGCGGCCCCGATCGTCCTTCACACCCGGGTGAAGACGCAAGCGATCCTGGGCGCGCTCTTTCTCCTTTTCTACTGGGGACTGCTGACGTGGGTCCCCGTCCCCGGAGTAGGTGCGGGGCACCTGACGCCGAACGCGAACTTGGGCGCCTACCTGGATCGCAAACTCTTCTGGGGGCATCTCTGGTCGCAGAGCCGAACGTGGGATCCCGAGGGGCTTCTCGGTACGATTCCCGCCGTCTCCACCGCGCTCTTCGGCGCGCTCGCGGGCCACTGGCTCCGCTCCCCGCGGGGAGGGCATGAGAAGGCGGCCGGAATGTTTGTTTTCGGATGCGCCGGACTCCTCGTCGGCTCGCTCTGGCACACGGTCTTTCCCCTCAACAAGAATCTCTGGACGAGTTCGTACGTCGTCTTCACCGCGGGTTTTGCCCTCGTCGTGCTGGCCTCTTGCTACTGGCTGGTCGATCTCCGAGGCCGGCGGAAGTGGGCGGCGCCCTTGGTGGTGTTCGGCGTCAATCCGATCGCGGCGTACGTCCTTTCCAGCCTCGCGGCTCGTGCGCTGGTGTGGAAGCCGGCCGGCACGGCGAAGATCTCGATGAAAACCTGGATCTGGGAGCGAATCTTCGAACCGCTCGGTCCGCCTCTGTGGGCGTCGCTGGCGTTCGCGGTCGCGTACGTCCTCGTCTGGTGGGCGCTCATGGGGATTCTCTACCGGAGGCGGATCTACCTCAAGGTGTAGTCCGCCTCGCCCATCGAAGCTTCGCCGATCGAGCCCGCGGATTCCGCGCGATCTCCGCGCCGCCGGGGAGGATCGGCTCCTTGGAAATCGCGGAGTAGACTCCCGCATCGATTCCGGCTCGAAAGGCCCCCTTCACCCGTCGATCCTCTCCGCTGTGATAGCTCAGGATCACGGCGACTCCACGCGTCCGGAGGCAACTTGGAATCACGTCGAGAAGGCGATCGAGATTCGCGGACTCGCGGTTCACGAGAATTCGGAGCGCCTGAAACGTCCGCGCCGCGGGATGAAGCTTGGCGCCGGCCGCCCGCGCGAGCGTGAATCGGCGGGCCTCGCAGACGATTCGAACCAAGTCCTCCGTGGTCCGAATGGGACGCCGAGCTACGATCAACCGCGCAATCTTCGGTGCATCCTCCTCGTCCCCGAGTTCGAGGAGGGCCTGGGCGATTTCGCTCTCGCTCCACTGCTCCAGAAGTTCGCACGCGGGTTTTCCGCGCGTCGGATCCATCCTCATGTCCAGCGGTCCCGGTCGCCGGTAGGAGAAGCCGCGCCCGGCGTCGTCGATTTGGGGACTGGCGACGCCGAGATCGGCCAGGATTCCATGGACGGTCGGGATTCCAAGCTCGGCCAAGACCGAAGGAAGGGCCGCGAAGTTCGCGTGGCGCAAGTCGAATCTACCCGCGAGTCGCGCGCGCGCTCTCTCGAGAATCGCGGGATCCAGATCGAGCCCTACGAGTCGGGCGCCACGGCGGAGGATTTCCGCGGCGTGTCCGCCCAGCCCCACCGTGGCGTCGACGATTGTCCGGCCGGGACGGGGATCGAGGATCCGGAGGGTCTCCTCGAGAAGGACGGGGAGGTGGATCAGGCCTGACCCTGCTGCATCATTCCGCCGCAATGCGGACACTTCATCAGCTCCGCGGCGTAGGGACCGCCGCAGAACTTGCAGAAGATGCGCCCCGCGATGGAGGCGGGGTCGATTTTCTTGAGTTCGGGATAGAGCGTCTCGAGCTCGGCGCTCGACATCCGGTCGTTCTCCTCCGCCGGTGACCAAATCACTTCCATCACGGCAAGCTCGTCCGAGCTCGTGGCCGCGTAGGACTCGAGGACCGCGCGGATCCGACGGGCGTCGTGGATGTTCTGGACGTCGGGGAGGACGCGATGAGCCGCGACGGCCACCGTGATGACGACGACGCCCTCGCCCTCTTCCGCCCGAGCTTTCATTTCCGATGCGGCCTGGGTCGTCTTCGAGCCGCGAAGGTTGCGGACGACCTCCTCCTTGTACTTTTCCGCCGCCTTGGAGGTGGCGTTATTGAACACGCGTTCCGCGACTTGGGGCGAGAGGCGTCCCTGGAAATCGAGCGCCCCGGCGTAGAGCCAGGACATCTCCGCCCGCTTGAGGCAGATGACCGTCTCGCGAAGGAGTTCGGCGAGTCCCTCGGGGGTGTCGGTGCGTCCCGATTGGGCGAGTCGATCGAGCTCCTTTTGGATCTGTTTGCGCGCGCGCCAGTCGATCCCGAGCATCACGACAGAGACGTCCATTCCTGCGGAGGCGACCGGAGGGTCGATGCCGCGTACGGCCACCACGCCTTTCTTACGCATCGCCACGAAGGCCCCGATGACGACGATCGTGATGATGATGCCTACGATGCAGACGCAGCCACCGACCCAGGAACCCCCGGACGACGAGGAGGAAGAATACGATCCTCCCCCGCGCGAGGAGGAGGACGAAGAAGAGGAGGAGCTGCTTCTCGATCCCCCATACGAATAGGAGCGGGAGGACGAAGAGGAGGAGGATCGACTGCTGCTGGAGCGGCTGCTCGAGGAGGAGGAACGGCTGGAGGAACTGCTCGATCGCCCCCCGAAGCTTCCGCCGCCGTACCGGCCGCCGCTTCGCTGGAGGTCCTCGAGCGAGAAGGCGAGCGCGAAGGCGGCGACGATCACGACATCAGTATATCCCGCGCCTTCGGATTGGGAAGGAATCAGATCGGGGTTCCGCAGTGAGGACACGTCCGAAGTTCGGCGGCGAAGGGCCCTCCGCAGGCCTTGCAGAACGCTCGACCCGCGAGCGATGCCTCGTCGATCTTCTTGAGTTCCGGATAGAGGATTTCCAGTTCCGCCGTGCTCATTCGGTCCTTTTCCTCGGCGGGCGACCAGATCACTTCGACGGCGGCGATCTGTTCCGGCAGGAGCTTCGAGAAGGAGTCGAGCGCCGCGCGAAGGCACAGGGCGTCCCGGACGTTTCGGATGTCGGGGAGCTCCCGCCTGGCGGAGACCGCCAGGGTGACGACGACCACGCCCGGTCCCTCTTCGACGCGGGGTCGCACGTCGGAGGCGGTCTGCTCCGTCAGAGCTCCGCGCATGTTCCGGATTACTTCTTCCTTGTACCGAGAAGCGGCCGCGGTGGTCGCAGTCTGGAACGCGGACTCCGCTTGGGTTTTCGAGAGACCGTTCTCGTAGTTGATCGCGCCGCTATAGAGCCACGACACCTCGTGGCGTCGAAGAAGATCGGAGACTTCGCAAAGGAACCGCC
The DNA here is from genome assembly GCA_964526305.1 of uncultured Planctomycetales bacterium. GTDB lineage: Bacteria > Planctomycetota > MHYJ01 > MHYJ01 > JACPRB01 > JACPRC01. Next base: position 37,907 of record CAZGKV010000022.1, read on the forward strand.
GGAGACCGGGACCGGTGGCCAAGTCCGAGGCTTGGGCGAGATCCTTCAGGGTTTTTTGGATTCTCTCCCGGGCGCGCCAGTCGATGCCGAGCATGACGACGGAGACGTCCATCGGGGGTCCGCGTGCCTCCATCTTCGCCGCTGCGGCCTTGCGTCCCGACTTGATCGCGGACCAGGCGCAGTACCCCGCGAAGAGGATGAAAAGTAGGGTGAGCCCGCTGCAGCCGATCGTGCGCTCGGTCGGATCGTCGGAGAACGCAAGCAGTACGAGGCAGAAGACGATTTCGACGAGGGCCTCACCGCCGTCTCCGCCGCCCCCTCCGCCGCCCCCTCCGCCGCCGCTCGATCCCGATCCTCCCGAGGAGGAACTGCTCCCGCCGGCGCGTCCGCCGGTCCGTTGGGGGAGGGCGGAAGGCTCGGCCGACCAGAGGGAAATCGCGAGGGTGAACGCGAGCACGATCGAAGTATAGCTCACGCCGCGTGAATTCCCTTGAGATGGCGGTTCGGGTGTCGCTTAATCTCCAGGGAAGTGGACGCGTTCGACATCGAGCTCCGCGGCGTCGCGAAGGTGCTGGGAGGGCGCCGCGTCGTGGACGACGTCTCCCTCCAAGTGCGGCGGGGGGAGTTTTTCTCCCTCCTCGGACCTTCGGGGTGCGGCAAGACGACGATCCTCCGCGTGCTCGCGGGATTCGAATCCCCCGACAGCGGAACCGTCCTCCTGGGCGGGGAGGACATGTCGCGCGTCCCCCCGCACCGCCGCGACGTCAATCTCGTCTTCCAGAACTACGCGCTTTTTCCCCACCTCAACGTGGCCGGCAACGTCGCCTTCGGACTTCGCGTCCAGAAGGCTCCCGAGATCGAGAGTCGCGTCCGTCAAGCCTTGGAGCGCGTGGGACTCGGAGGCTACGAGAAGCGACTGCCGACCACTCTCTCCGGCGGCGAGCAGCAACGCGTCGCGCTCGCTCGGGCGGTCGTGCCGCGACCGCGCGTCCTCCTTCTCGACGAGCCCCTGGGCGCCCTCGATCTCAAGCTCCGCAAGCAGCTCCAGGAGGAACTCCGGCGCCTCCAGCGGGAACTGGGGATGACCTTCCTCCACGTGACGCACGATCAGGAGGAGGCGCTCTCGATGTCGGACCGGGTGGCGGTGATGAACCGCGGGCGGGTCGAGCAGGTGGGCGCGCCCCGGGAAATCTACGAGCGTCCCGCGACGCGCTTCGTGGCGGAGTTCGTCGGGACGGCCAACTTTTTCGAAGGGACCGGGGACGGAAGCATCGTGTGGACGCCGGACGGACTTTCGATCGCGGTCCCCGCGAAGGGGGAAGTCACCCTGGTCATTCGCCCCGAGCGGATGCGCGTCAACGGCGGTCCCGGCCTTGCCGGAACCGTAGAGGAGGTTCTTTTCCACGGTTCCTCCACGGTGCTCCTCGTGCGCTCCGGGAAGCGACTCCTGCGCGTGGAGGACGGCCGGACCGACGTGCGCGAAGGCGAGGCGGTCACGCTGTCGTGGGATCCGGAGGACGTCCTGGTCCTTACCCAATGAAGCCGCGATTCCTCGCCCTCCTGCTCCCGCCGACCTCCTGGCTCTTCGTGTTTCTTCTCATTCCGACCGGCGTGGTCGCGGCCTCCGCTTTTTCCGCAGAGGGGCTGAAGTACCTGTTGGACGCGGATACGCTTCGGCTCGTCGGCCGGTCGGTCTGGATTGCGTTGCTCTCGACCGGGATCTCCTTAGTCGTGGGATACCCGGTGGCCTGGTTCATCGCCGGATGCGGCCCTCGCTGGAGAAACTTCCTTCTCTTCCTCGTCGTGCTTCCCTTTTGGACGAATCTCCTCGTGCGTACCTACGCCCTGATGTTCTTGGCTAGGCCGATGGGGATCCTCTATACGGAGGGAGCGGTCGTCCTGGGGCTCGTCCACGGCTACATCCCGTTCATGATCCTCCCGCTCTACGCCTCGATCGAGAGGCTGCCGAAACGCCTGATGGAGGCCTCGCAGGATTTGGGGGCGAGTCGCTGGACCACCTTTTGGCGCGTGGCGGTCCCGCTCACGATGCCGGGCATCGCCGCGGGATGCATCCTCGTCTTCATTCCCGTGCTCGGGGCGTTCGCGACGCCGGAGTTCATGGGAGGCACCGCGGTGCGAATGGTCGGAAGTCAGATCGAGCTCTACTTCGTGCAGACGAATAACCCGGCGGCGGGGTCGGCCTTGACCCTGCTCCTCGTTTTCCTGACCGTCGCCCTGACGTGGTTGTACCACCGCGTGAGAAAGACGGAGGGGCTGGTGTGAGAAAGGCGCTCGGCTTCTTTACGGCCGCGGTCTTCCTGGCGCTCTACGCGCCGATTCTGGTGATGATCGCCTTCTCCTTCAATCGGTCGCAATACTCGATCCGGTGGACGGGATTCACGCTGGACTGGTACCGGCGGATGTGGGAAGACAACGAACTGCGGTTCGCGCTCGAGAACAGCGTCCAGATCGGGGTGGCTTCCGCGGTCCTTTCGACGGCCCTGGGGACGCTCGCGGCGCTGGCGGCCCGCGAGGCGTTCCGGGGGAAGCGGCTCTATACGACCCTCGTGGCGATCCCCCTCACGATCCCCGACATCGTGCTCGCGGTCTCGCTCCTCGGATTCTACTACGCGATCTCCGTGCCGCTGTCGCTCTGGACCGCCGTGATCGCCCATACGACCTTCAATGTCTCGTATGTCGCGGTCGTCGTTTCGGCACGGCTCCAGGGACTCGATCGGTCGGTGGAACTCGCCGCAAGGGATTTGGGGGCGACCCCGTGGGGCGCGTTCTGGAAGGTGACGTTTCCCGCCATCGCCCCCGCTGTCCTGTCCGGGGCGCTGCTATCGTTTACCTTGTCCTTTGACGACTTTGTCGTTACATATTTCACCTCGGGCCCGGGATACCCGACGCTGCCCGTGAAGGTCTACTCGATGCTGCGCTTTGGGGTGACGCCGAAGATCAACGCGGTCTCGACGGTCATCTTGGGGATGTCGCTCGTGCTGATTGCGGCTTCGCTGCGTCTGGCCCGCGTGCCCGCCTCGGGAGGTGGTCGATGAAGAGGCTCCTGCTCCTGTCCGTCCTCGTCGGCGGTACGATGGCCGGCACGCCCGGGTGCAGCAAGTACCGTCCGATTCTCTACGTCCTTCAATGGGAAAACTACTTCGCCGCCGACACGATCTCGAACTTCGAGAAGGAATTCGGCTGCCAAGTCGTCGTCACGAACTTCGGTTCCGCCGACGAGCTGCGCGCGAAGTTGGACCGGGTCCCGTCGGGATACGATGTGGCCTTCCCCAGCGACGAGATTCTTCCGCAGCTCATCGAGGCGGGAAAGCTGGAAAAGCTGGACCTCTCCAAGATCCCGGACTTCAAGAACATCGCCTCCCGCTTCCGGGGAGCTCCCGCGGATCCGAAGAACGACTACTCCCTCCCCTACATGTGGGGAACGACGGGGATCGCCTACAACGTCAAGGAAGTGAGCCCCGCTCCCGATTCCTGGAAAGTCCTGTGGGAGGCGAAGTACGTCTCCCGAATGACGATGCTCGAGGATCGCCGCGAGGTCTTCGCGGCCGCGATGCTGGCGAACGGCGACGACCCGAAGAACCCCACGGCCGAGACGATCGAGAAGGCGAAGAA
>CAZGKV010000022.1:41549-52060 GCA_964526305.1 uncultured Planctomycetales bacterium
GACCTATCGACATCCCGAGCCCCCTCAGTTCAGCCTCGAGCGAAAGCCCCTCGCGTACGGCGTTCCCCGCGAGAAGCTCATCGCCGGCGACTACATCCTCTCGCAGTGCTACAACGGGGACGCCTCCGAGGCCGCGGCGTCGGACGAACGGAAGACCGATATCGCCTACGTGATCCCGAAGGAGGGGGGCACTCTCTGGTTCGACAGCGTGACGATTCCGGCGAAGCCCAAGAATCGGGATCTGGCGCACGCCTTCCTCAATTACCTCATGCGCCCCGCGGTCTCGGCGGCGATCAGCAACGCGCGATTCTACGCCAATCCGAACGAGCTCGCGCAGCAGCACATCCGGAAGGAGATCCGAGAGAATCCGCTCATCTACCCGTCCGAGGAGACGCTCAAGCGCTGCTACTATCTTCCGCCGCTCGCACCTGCTCTGCGGAAGAAAATGGACGGGGCATGGGAAGAAGTGCGGGGGAAGTAACCCGTTCTTCCCAAGAATGCGGACGACGCTTCGGCATAAGCGGGTCGTGACCGGGGGCAGAAGGCGAAAAAGAGAACCGCGGATTTCGCGGATCGACTTCGTCGCGACCGATCCCGAACCGACTCGTCCCTACGGATCTTCGTCGATGGAAATCGGCGGAATTCCCGGTTTGTCCGAGTTCCTCCCAGGATGGCGGGACGCCTCCGTCTACGCCTCCGCCTTTTTCCGCAGCTTCGGCGTCGGTTCCGCGGATCCGTTCTTCACGGTGATTCCGATGGGGAGCGCTTTGAGGAGACGCTCCGCGACTTCCGCCACGCTCTGTCCTCCCAGGATCGCCAGCGGCGAGAGATTCCGCGTCAGCTCCTTGCTCATCTCCTGGTCGCCGAGAACCTTGAGGGTCGTCACCAGCTCCGGATGGAGCGCCGACATCTGATCCCGGAACGCGGCGACCTTACCGGAGAGGCTCTTGAGTTCTACCTCGGTTTCGCGATCGGCCGCCGCGGCGGAGGCCGTGCTGGACACTTCCAGGGCCTGCGCCTGATTCTGCGCCTTCCCGACCTTTTCCAGCTTGTCCAGTTCGATCGCTTCCTTGGCGCGCGTCTCGGAGAGGTTCCGCTTGATTCCCTCGAGCTCGATCGCCTTCCCGAGGGTCGCCATCTGGGCCTCGTAGATCTTGCGGTCCACCTCCTGCTTCACCCCCTCGTTGCTCAGCCGGAGGTGCTCCTGCTTCTTCTGGACCTCGGAGACGATGGCGCTGCGCTGCGCGTCGGAAAGGAGCTTCTTCACGTCCTGATCGAGGATCTTCACGTCCAAGACCTCGACGTCGTAGACCCACATCCCGTTTTCGCTGAAGTGGCGGCCGATCCGCTTCTCTTCGCCCTTCTTTTCGCCGAGGATCGCCGCCCGAATGACTTCGGCGCTCCGAGTGTGGAAGGATTCGATCGAGGTCGCCTGGACCGCGGCCCGCACGATGGATCCCAAGTGATCGCAAAGGAGTCCGACGTAGTTCTTGACGTTGAACCACCGTTCGCGATCGCGCCCTTCTTGCGAAACGAACGTGACGCGGTAGGAGACCGTGACTTCGAGCTCGACGTGATCCGCCGTCTTGACCCGCACGATGTCCGAAACCTTGTTGCCCGTGATCTGAAGAAAGCAGGTCGAGAGGAGCGTCTCGTCGGTCTTCGGCTTTCCCGTCGAGAGCTTGAGGACCTCGAGGTCTTCGTCGTAGTCGAGGATGCGCGTCGCGGGGCCGATGACGACCTCGCGCTTGTTCTTTCCCGTGACCATGACGGCGTAGCTCGGCGGGATGTAGATGGATACGGCCCGCCCCTTGTCCCGTCCCGTGACGCCGTAGAGCCGGTCCGTCTCCGCGTCGAGCGATCGGTTCACGATTTCCGTTTTGGTCGGATCGGGAAGGAAGCTTTTCGGCCCGACCTCGGTCGAGACGCCGCCCGTGGCGAGAGTGCGGACGTAGATTCCCTCCTTCTCGGCGATGGGGAGCGCTTGCACCTCGGCCGTCACCTCCAGCGACTCGCTGGGGAAGAAGAACCCTTCGCGGTCCCTGAGGAAGATCTCCTGGCCGGCGGTGTACTGGCCCGGCGGAACCTGCTGCGCCTCCGCGGCCGTAAAGTCCTTGAGCACGCGCACGCGCAGTCCCATGTTCTTGCGCTGGGGGACCGCCTTGAAAATCTTGGTCCCTCCCCGGCGCACGAACTCCTCCATGGGGCCGGGGAAGATGACCGCGGGGCCGCGGCGGTAGCGAGTCTCGCCGTTCGGCGCCAGAAGGATGCAGTACTCGCCTTCGAGGAGCGTCACCGCGCTACGGACGTATCCCTTTTCGTCGGGAACGACCTCGAGACCCGTCCTCGGGATATAGAAACTGACCTCGGATCCCTTGACGATCCGTTGCGTTCCGATCGGGTCGTTCGCCCCTTCCACCGTGTCGTACACGCGGATGACGAGGTACTGGTCCTCGCGGAGTTCGTGCCCGTCGACGACCTGCGCCTTCTGGCCGGGCCAGAGCGGAAAAGTCGCCGGGCCCGGAACCACGATCTTCTTTCCGATGAGGAGCTCGATCGCGGAATTGTTGCCTTTCACCGTGCGGACGTGCGGATCCTTGGGCGGGTTTTCGAGGATGATGTACTGGGACGACGATGCGACGACAAAGGGATTCACGCCGAGGCCGCCCTCCTCGCCGCGAACGGGAACGAATCTGCCGTTGCGGAATTCGACGAGCCGCTCCGTGTTCGAAAGGCTGATCTTGGTCGGCCCGACGTAGAGGACGATGTCGCCCTTCGTGAGGTCCTGGACGTAGGCGTATTCGTTCGAAGCGACCAGGATGTCGCGTTCCCGCAGCTCGCGTTCCGCCATGATCTTTCCTCCCATTGTCGCGGGTCGCACTCTACTGCGGGATCCTCGGAGCGTCAAGCACCGCGGGCCGATACGGGAGGTACACCGGCTCCCGCTGGTCGACCGGGCCTTCGTATCCGGATTCCCGGGCGACGGCGCGATCTCCGATCTCGAGCCGGCGCTGCGGGAATAGCCAGAACGGGCGGGAGCGGAGGAAAAGCTGAGAGAGAACCGGGGAGGAAAGTAGTCACCGGCCTTGGGCCACAGGCCGTCGCCCGAAGAGCACTCGATCTACCGAGAACCTCCCGGGGCCGGTGAGAAGCAAGAGGAGGGCGATCGCGAAATAGACCAGCGCGAGCTCGTAGGAGGCGCCTCGCCCTACGAAGGGATCTCCGCGGGAGGCGTGCGTCCAGACCGCGACCGCCATCGTCGAGAGGATTCCAAGCGAGGCCAGCGGCACGAGCGCTCCCACGATCAGGGCGAGACCGCCCCCGAATTCCGACACCGCGGCCAGGGCCTGGAAGATCCCCGGCATCGTGGACTTTGCCCCCATCCAACCGAAGGGGTGTTGGATCTTGGGCCACCCGTGGTAGAGGAAGGCGAGGCCCGCCACCCACCGGACGGCCAGGAGGCCGACAGACTGTCGCAGGTCGGCCCCATCCCGATACAGAAGCGGTTTCATGGAATCCTATTCCTGTAACGTCCGGCCGCGCACGATCGTTCCCGCCTTTTTGCACGAGGGATTCCCCGAAGAAACAATCAGGGGCTCTCCCGGTGGCGGCTCGGTCTCGCTCTACGCGAAGGCGCGGGGCTATTGCGTTCTCTCGAAAGTGAGGTTGCCTGCTTCTCGCGGGCGAAGGTGAAGGCCGGGCGCATCCGGAGGATCTGGATGGAGACCTCATGCTCGTGATCGCTCAACTCCGCATCTTCGAAACGCGTCGGATCCGGAACGAGAGTCCGGCCCGAGATTTTCGATCCGCCGCGAACCGTTCGCAAGGTATGATTCCTCCGAAATAGGAGGAATCATGCTGGTCGCGTGGATGGCTCTCTTCGTCGCTCAAGATGCCGAGAAAACTCTAACCGGCCACAGCGGAAAAGTCACCTCGGTGGCGTTCAGCTCCGACGGCAAGACCCTCGCCTCGGCGGGGGCGGATCGAACGGCCGTTCTTTGGGATGTCGGGGAGGGCAAGAAGCTGCGCTCCTTCACCGGCCACACCAAGGCGCTCACCTCCGTCGTCTTCGCTCCCGACGGGAAGTGTCTGGTGACGGCCGGCGGGGACGGTACCATCCGCATTTGGGACGTGGAATCGGGCAAGGCACTGCGAACGCTCTCGGGAAGTGCGAACTCGATCGCCGTGGCTCCGGACGGAAGGACGCTGGCGTCCGGCGGCGACGATGGAAAGCTCCGAGTCTGGGAGATCGGCACGGGGAAGTGTATCCATACGCTGGAGGCCGCGAAGCGAGGAATCTTTGCCGTAGCCTATAGCGCCGACGGTACCAAGCTCGCCTCGGCGGGGCACTGGATGGCGAGGATCTGGGATGCCGAGAAGGGAACGGAGTTGCGGCAGCTCAAGGTTCCCGCTTCCGATTCCGAGGTGGCGGTCGTCTACGGCGTCTCCTTCAGTTCCGACGGTGCCTGGATTGCCGCGGCGGGGAGCCAAGGGCTGCACGTCTGGAAGTTGGCCGCCGAGGAAGACCCCGCGGGCGTGGAGGGCGAGTTTTCGGCCCTGGCCGTCGCGTCGAGCGGAAAGATCGTCGCGCTGGGGATGCGCAAGGATATCCGACTCATCGAGGCGGACTCGAAGTCGGTCGTTTCCACCCTCCAGGGACACAAGAGATCGGTGACCTCCCTCGCCTTCCGAGCGGACGGAACGCTGCTCGCCTCGGCGAGCGAGGATTCCACGATCAAACTGTGGACCATTAAGTAGTCCTGGCGCCGAGGATTCCCTTTCAACCTCCTAACCCCATGTGTCATGGTATAATAGCATTGTTGATAGGGAGCGGACGGCGTGAGGTGTCGATCGCTTGGCGTCATCCTGGGAGGGGGAGCGGTCGTCGTCCTGACGCTCTTCCGGAACGGCACCCCGAACCCCGTCCTTTCCTCCCGCGGCTGCAGCGCTCCCGAAGTGGATCGCGCGATCGAGAAGCTCGAACTGCGCGGAGAAGTGCCCCCCGAGGAGATGCGATTCGAGGCGACCAAGGAACGGTACCTCTTCCAAGCGGCCTTTACGGCGAGCTTTTCCCGGGACTCCGCCCAGGTCCGAGTAGAGGGACCTGACTCCGCTTATCCTCTCGAGGTGTCGAGCGTATCCTCCGACTTTCACCCCGCAGAACTCGGTGCCGGGACGATTCGATACCGCCACCGAGAGGCGGCTCTCAGCGCCCTCTATCGCCCGACATCCAGCGGGGTGAAGGAGGATATCGTCGTCCTCTCCCCGGAGACGGATCTTGCGCCGCTTCTCCAATGGCGACTCGCCCTCAAGCCGGGATCCGAGCCGCGATTGGAGTCCGACGGCTCGATCGGGATCTACGGGCCGCACGAGACGCTTTCCGGGAACATCAAGATCGGCGATGAGAAGACGGCTTACTTGATCGCTAAGGCGCGGGAGCATTCTCCCAAAAGTCGGCTGCTCTATCGGTTCCCCGCTCCGGTACTGGTCGACGCCGCGGGGACGAAGCACGCGAACTTGGCTCGGTACGAGTTATGGCGCGATTGCTTGGTCGTTCGGACCGAAGAGGCTATTCGAGACCTCGAATACCCGATCTCGATCGACCCGACCATCGTGGTGTCGACGACGAGCGAATTCAACTCGATAGGGAATCTGGAGGGGATGGTGTCCACCGCGGGGGATCGGGTGACACGCTCTCCCGCCTCCACAGGGAGGGTTGGAACGTGGGTGGGGACGACGGCGTTCACTACGGGTCGCTATGGCCATACGTCGGTGGCCCACAACGGCTTTCTATACGTGATTGGGGGCTACAACAACGGCACCTACCTCGACAACGTGCAAGTGGCGCCGATCAACTCGAACGGGACGCTGGGAGGCTGGGTTGTGACGACGAGCCTCCCGATGACAATCTGGGGGCACACCTCCGTGGCCTGGAATGGATATCTGTATGTGATCGGGGGATATGACGGCAGTATGCGCCGCGCCGAGGTGCAGGTGGCGCCGATCAATTCCGATGGGACGCTTGGTACCTGGTCGACGACGACGGCGCTGGGAACCGCCCGGTACCGGCACACCTCGGTCGCGTACAACGGCTATCTCTATGTTCTCGGGGGAGACAGCGGATCCAATCTGAACGATGTGCAAGTCGCCGCGATCAACGCGGATGGGACATTGGGGGGATGGTCCGCGACTGCGAGCTTCGCGACCGTGAGATGGGGGCACACTTCCGCTGCGTACAACGGCTATCTGTATGTGATCGGGGGGTACGACGGCAGCACGTACCGGTACGATGTGCAGTCGGCGCCGATCAATGCCAACGGAACGGTCGGAACGTGGTCCGGTACCACCGGGTTTACTACCGGTCGACGTGCTTTCAGCTCCGTTGCGAACAACGGATTCCTCTATGTCATCGGAGGATACCAGGGTTCTTCCCCTCTCGCCGACGTACAGGTAGCGCCGATCAATGCCGGCGGAGCGGTGGGGGCCTGGACGCCGACGACTTCCTTCCCGAGTCCTAGATACAGCCATAGTTCCGTCGCGCACAACGGCTATCTCTATGTCATCGGGGGATTCGACGGAGGGTACCGGAACGACATTCAAGTGGCTCCCATCAACTCGAACGGCACGGTCGGAAGCTGGACCAGCACCCAGGCGTTCACGACGGCACGAGAGGGTCATCGCTCGGTCGTTCACAACGGATTCCTGTATGTGGTCGGTGGAAGCCCTGCCACTAGCTCGTATTTGAACGACGTACAGTACTCGCTCATCGGCGTCCACGGGACCGTCGGAAGCTGGAGCTCGATGAACTCGTTCACGGGGACGAGATTCCGGCACACCTCCGTGGCGTACAACAGTTATCTCTATGTGATCGGAGGTTCCGACGGCACGGCGAAGGCCGACGTGCAGGTCGCCCGATTGAATGAGGATGGCACTGTCGGATCCTGGTCGACCACGACCGCGCTTGGAACGGCGAGATACGGTCATACGTCCGTCGCCGAAAAGGGAAAGCTGTATGTGATCGGGGGGACGGGGATGTCCGACTTGAACGACGTGCAGGTGGCTCCCATCAACTCCGACGGGACCCTCGGGGGTTGGAGTTCGACTACGGGTTTCTCGACAGCGCGATACGGTCATGCCTCTGCCGTCTACAACGGATACCTGTATGTGATCGGAGGGTTCGGCAGCGCCTATCTCGACGATGTGCAAGTAGCGCGCATCAATTCCGATGGGAGCCTTGGACCGTGGTCGACGACGACGGCGTTCACGACGGCAAGGGTCGGTCACAAGTCGGTGGTCTACAACGGATACCTCTATGTCATCGGAGGAGAGAACGGTTCCAATCTTGGCGACGTTCAATTCGCGGCGCTCAATGCCGATGGAACCGTCGGGACTTGGAGCACGACGATGGGGTATCCGATGACGAGCTACGGGCATGCGGTTGTGGCCCAGGATGGATACCTCTATCTCCTCGGCGGCAACAACAGCGCGAGTCAGAAGGACGTGAAGGTAGCCCCGATCAACTCGGAGGGGGCGTTGGGGTGCTGGACGTCGATCAACGCCTTCTCGTCGGCCCGATACGGCCACGGCGCCGTGTCCTACAACGGCTTTCTTTATGTGGTCGGGGGATACGACGGCACCTCGTACTTCAACGATGTGCAGTCGACGACGCTCTGGACCCCCGCCGCTCGGGGGTACTACTCGCGACAAATCGACCTCGGATCGGACCAGCCCGTGAATACGATCCTGATCAACGGAACAAGCGGCCTCAGAGGAACGGTTCGGCTGCAGTATCGTCTGGCTCCCTCGGGAACGGCACAGTACGGGAGCGAAGGCGTCGTCGATCCCGTGACCCTGGGAACGTCGGTATCCGCCGGCGACGTAACGGCTCGATATGTGTGGCTGCGGGTTCTTTTAGACGATACCTCGAGCGCGGCCGTGAATCCGGACGCGTCGAACGTCCGGGACGTCACCGACGTTCAGGTGGGATACGGCGTGGTCCCCAGCCCGGACCCGATTCCGGCCCCGACCGGAACGCGCAACAGCGAGAAGACCTTCCATCTCGGCCGATGCGGGCTTCTGGGAATGGAAGCCCTTTTCCTCCTGGGATTCCTATGGATTCGGCGCCGCTCCTAGAGCCGATCGACGTCCCCGCGGTCTTGAAGGCAGCCACGCTCTTCGCCGGATTGGCGCCGGAGGACTTGGACCGAATCGCGGCCGTCACGCAGGTGCGCCGGTTCGATGGGGACGAGGCCGTCTTTTCCGAAGGAGATCCTGCTACCTGCATGTACGTGATCGCCCAAGGGCGCGTGAGCATCGTCCGGAACGCCGCGGACGGCCAGGTCGTGAGACTGGCGATGCTCCGGATCGGGGACTTCTTCGGCGAGATGGCGATCGTGGAGTCGATGACTCGATCGGCCACGGCTCGGGCCCATCGAAAACCCGCGCTTCTCCTGGAGGTGGATCGGGGGCGCTTTCGCGAACTCCTCGGCGCGAATCCGGACCTCTCCCTGCGCATCCTGGCTTGCGTGCTCGAGCGGCTCCGCCAGTCGAACAAGCGTGTGGTGGAAGTGGACCACGAGGCGCGGAAGTACGCCCCGACGCTTTCGGAGCGGGTCACTCGGGAATATCCGCATCCGATCGCCGTGGTCTTCCGCGAGATGGAGACGGCGGTCGACTCCTTGACCAAGCTCCAGCGGCTCTTCGAGACGATGGAGTCTTGCCTCCTCTATCTCCGGGCCGTCTGCATGGGGCTGTATCTTCGACAATCACCCGGCGCGCGGGAGTTGGATGCCGAGATCGGTTCCTCCCGCTTCGCTCCCACGCTGGGGGCTCTTCACCTCCTTGTGGGGCGCTTCCTCGATCACTTCGACAAGGGGGGTATGCCGGGGCTTCCTCAGAAGCTCCATGCGTGGTACTCGGCGAAGGAGCGGGACGCCAAGGACGTCGAGGGCATCCTGCGCGATCTCCGAAACGCCCGGAATCTTCTCAAGCACGGGTCGGAAGCCTCGCTCGACGAGCACGCGGCGGAGAAAGTTCTGGGGGAATGCGCGCCGAAGTTTCGTGACCTCCTCGAGTCGCTCTCTTTTCTACGCGACTACCCGCTCGTGTACATCCAGGGCATGGCGTACGGAGGAGGGATCTTCCGGTACACGGTGCTGAATTGCATGGGCGCGTTCCGCAGTTTTCATAGCGCGCGAATCGAAAGCGACAAGCCGTTCGAGACGGAGAAGCTCTATGTCCGGGATGGGGACGATCTTGTGCCGCTCACGCCTTGGATGGAGCTGCTCCGATGCGGGACGTGCGGGGATCGCGAGGCGGTGTTGATCCAGGTCTGGACACCGCAGGTTCTAAAGTATCTCGAATTCGCGCGCGGGCATCGTACGGAGATCAAGGAAGTGAGTCCCGCCGTGGCCAAAACCGTGACGCGATTTGTAGAAGCGGCGGAAGAAAAAGGGCGGGGCTAGGAACGGGCCGGGGTTTAACCGACCCATGCGGCAATTTTAAGTCACCGCAATCGCCTTTACGATGGCTACCTATCCCCGCCCAAGATTTCGGCGGCGACTGAACTCTATCTCACTTCCTCCACTTGTCAAGGCGTCTCTTCCATTGCTTGAGGCCACCCTAGTTCTCACAAGAATTCGGACTGGGAGAAACCCCGAATTCCACTATACTCACGGCCTTCCCTTTCTTGAGAGGAGAGCCGATGAGGACGCTCGCGCTGGCGGTCATATCCCTGGCGATGCAAGACGAGAAGAAATTCACCGACACATTCCCAGTCGCGGCGGACGAGTGGTCCAGCACCGGTTCGAATCCCTACTTCGTTTTGGAGGAAGGCCACACCTTGACCCTCGAGGGAGGAAAGGGGGTACTCACGGTCACGGTGCTCGGCGAGACGAAAAAGGTCGATGGAGTGGAGACCCGGATCGTGGAAGAGCGGGAGACCGAGGGGGGCGAGCTGAAAGAAGTCTCGCGCAATTACTTCGCGATCTCGCGGAAAACGTCGAGCGTCTACTACTTCGGCGAAGACGTCGACATCTACGAAAGGGGGACGGTCGTCGGACACGACGGCTCTTGGCTTTCGGGCGAGAAGGGCGCGAGGTTCGGCCTCATGATGCCCGGCACGCCTCTCTTGGGCGCACGGTATTACCAAGAAATCGCCCCCCGGGTGGCCATGGATCGCGCCGAGATCGTGAGTCTCGAGGAGAAGTTCGACGGGAAGTTCGAAAGGTGCCTGAAGATCGAAGAATCCTCGCCGCTGGAGAAGGGAAAGCAGTACAAGCTCTACGCTCCTGGGGTGGGGCTGGTGCAGGACGGGGAGCTGAAGCTGACCCGGGTTACGCGAGCCCGGAAATAGCCCCCGGTCAAACGGCGAGCGCGAAATGCGATAGTGGGTCTATAGGCTGTATACTTCATGCACCCTAGAGGACCCGTGAAAGACACCACCGCCCCCCTGCTGCAGCTCCCAGGACCGAGCTTGTCCCGCGAATTGTTGAAACGACTGGAAGATTCCC
>CAZGKV010000023.1:0-51648 GCA_964526305.1 uncultured Planctomycetales bacterium
AGATCATGCCTAGTCTCGTGGGCTCGGAGATGTGTATAAGAGACAGGCGTGTATGTCGCGGGCGAGGCCAAGTCCCATTGCGTGTTAGCGACCCTGCGGACCATCGTCGAGTATTTCGCAAAGCGCCCGGACGTGACCCGCAAGTTCCGTCTCCTCACGGACTGCACTTCGAGCGTCCGCCATCCGTCGATCGACTTCGAAACGGCGGCGAATGCGGAACTGGAACGCTATCGAGGACTCGGCCTCGGACTGGCGAAATCGACGAATCCGATTGAATAAGGAGATCTCCGTGGAGAAGGCCACCTTTCTCGCCGTCCTGAAAGACATCGTGGAGGGATTCGAGAATCAGGCTTTCCAACAGGCGATGGACTCCGCGAAGTCCACGAAGGACGTCGCCAAACTCGTGCAACTTCCCCTGGACGTCCAGGCCCAAGCCTTCACCCGCAACGGGTTGGATGCCTCCACCGGGGCCGTGGACTTCAAGAACGCGGGGAAAGAACACGGGTCGAGCGCCGAGGCCGCTCCTCTGCTCCAGCGAATGCGAATCGCTCTGGGAAAGTAATCAGGATCGGACGCGACGGCAGATCGCGTCGACGACCTGATCGATCGTCAGGCCCGTCGTATCGATCTCGATCGCGCCCGGCGGTTGGACGAGCGCTCCGACGGGCCGCACCCGATCGGCGCAGTCCCGCTCCTCGATATCGCAACGGATCGCCTCGTAGTCGCCGCCGATCTCGCGGTGACGGCGGCGCGCTCGTTCGTCCACCGAGGCGGTAAGGTAGAACTTGTACTCCGCGGCGGGAAAGACGACGCTGCCTTGATCTCGTCCCTCCGTCACCAGCCCGCCGTCCTTCCCGATTTCCCGCTGGAGCCGCACGAGTTCCGCGCGGCATTCGGGGGAGTCCGCGATCGGCTTCACCGCGCGAGTCAATTCGGCCGTCCGGATTTCCGCCGTAATGTCCAGGCCGTCGACCTTCACCTGCTCCCCGATTTCGAGCGTCGTACGACGGATCATTTCGGCGATGGCGTGCGACTCCGTGAGCCCCTCCCGACGGGCCTTCCAGGTTACGGCGCGGTACATCGCACCCGTGTCCAAGCAACGAAGCCCGAGCCTCTCCGCCACTCGGCGCACGATGGTGGATTTTCCCGCGCCCGCGGGGCCATCGATCGTAATTACGATGCCCATGGCGGCATCGTATCGAAAGGAACCCGCTTCGTTAAGCTTCACGCTTGACGCGGTCGGGATCTTCCAGTAGATGTCCGGAATGAGAGAATTCACCAACGAGCCCTTCCTCGACTTCTCCAAGCCCGACCTCAGGGCCGCGCAGGAGGCCGCGCTCGCCGCGTTCCGGTCCGTCGACTGCCCGGTCGTCGTCGGCGGAGAGCGCTTCACGACGAAGGACACGATCGTTCGGGCGAATCCCTGCCGACCGAACGAGGTCGTCGGGCGGGCCTCCCGCGCTCCGAAGGAATTGGCGGAACAGGCGATCCTGACCGCCGCGAGAGCCTTCGAATCCTGGAGCCGAACGCCTGCGGCCACGCGGGCGGAGGTCCTGTTCCGAGCCGCCCAGATCATGAGGGAACGGCGGTTCGAGCTCAACGCGACCCTCATTCTGGAAGTCTCCAAATCGTGGGGGGAAGCGGATGCGGACACGGCGGAGGCGATCGACTTCTGCGAATTCTACGGTCGCGAAATGCTCCGGTACGACGCGATGAATCCCGTCACCCCCGTCCCGCGCGAGAGGAATCAGGCGTTTTATCTCCCCCTCGGTGTGGGCATCGTCATTGCGCCATGGAATTTTCCCTGTGCGATTCTCACGGGGATGGCGACCGCCGCGGTCGTGGCGGGAAACACCGTGGTGATGAAGCCGGCGTCGAGCGCGCCGGTCATCGCGTACCGGGTGATGGAAATCCTCGAAGCCGCGGGGCTCCCCCCGGGCGTCGTCAATTATGTTCCCTGCTCGGGCGGGGAGGTCGGGGACGCTCTCGTCGACCATCGCCGTACGCGATTCGTCTGCTTCACCGGGTCCCGAGAGGTCGGCGTTCGGATCTACGAGCGAGCCGCCAAAGTCCATCCCGGTCAGATCTGGCTCAAGCGCGTCGTCGCGGAGATGGGGGGAAAGGACGCCATCGTGGTCGACGAGGACGCGGATCTCGATGCGGCGGCCTCAGACGTAGTAGCGTCGGCATTCGGTTTCCAGGGACAGAAATGTTCCGCTTGTTCCAGACTCGTCGCCACGGCGCCCGTGTACGACCGGCTCCTGAATCTCGTGGTGGAGAAAACGAAAGTCCTTCGGCTCGGGGACGTGCGGGACCCGGTCCACACGGTAGGCGCGGTCGCCGACGAGAGCCAATTCCGCAAGATCCAGGAGTACATCGAGGTCGGAAAGAAGGAAGGACGACTCGTCCACGGCGGGGGGACCCGGGGACCCGGCCATTTCGTCGAACCCACGATTTTCGCGGACGTCTCCCCCCGGGCCCGCATCGCTCAGGAGGAGATCTTCGGACCGGTGCTGGCGGTGATCCCGGCGAAGGACTTCGAAGACGCTCTCCGCATCGCGAACGACACCGAGTACGGACTCACGGGGGCGCTCTTCTGCCGGAATCGCGACCACCTCGAACGGGCCAGGCGGGAGTTCCACGTCGGGAATCTCTACTTCAACCGGAAATGCACGGGGGCCCTCGTCGGCGCGCACCCCTTCGGAGGCTTCAACATGAGCGGGACGGATTCGAAGGCGGGCGGCCGCGACTATCTTCTACTGTTCTTACAATCGAAGAGCGTCAGCGAGCGGATTTCGTAAGGTCGCGCCCGTACCACGCGTCGCACCCGAAGTGTCCCGTGTTCCCGAGGGGCCTCGCCAACCTGCGAAACCCGGCCGACTCGTACAATCGTCGGGCCTCGGTCATGGAGGCAAGGGTCTCCAAGTAGATGCGCCGGAATCCTTCCCTCCGTGCCCGTTCCATCACCTGCTCCAGGGTGCTTCGTCCCAACCCCAGTCCTCGCGCCTCCGGGAGAAAGTACATCTTGCGGAGTTCGCACACGCCGCGGTCGCCGCCCGCCAACGGGCCGAAGCCCGCGCCGCCCACGATGCGCCCCCGGCGAACCAACACGAGGTAGGCGTGTCGCGCCCGCTCGTAGGCCTGCGAAATCTTCGCCACCTCGGGGTCGTGAACGGCGAATCCGGGGCCGGTGCAACCGTATTCCGCCATCACGCGGCGAAGGAGCGTTCCGACCGCCCGATCGTCTGCCGGCCGAATCTCCCGCAGGGTGAATTCCTCTTCCGCGCGCGCCCGAGCCAACGCCCGTCCATAGAGGGAAAGCCCCCTCACGACGGAGGAGCGCTCCGCTTGAGGGAGAGATCCCAGGGCACGCTGTACCCGTCTTCGCGCGATTTCATGGATCTTCCCGACAAGTCGTCGGCCGGACGGCGTGAGAGCGAGGGGTGCCTCCCGTCCGTCGCGAGCGGACGATCGTACGGTGACATACCCCTCCTTCCGAAGCGGCAGGAGAGCTCGGCACAGCGTCGACTTGTCCAGATTGAGAAGGTGGGCCATCTCCCGCGTCGTCACCACGCATCCCCGATCCAGCTCGAGCAGGGCGTGACACTGCGAGTGGGATACGCCGCACCGCGCGATCCCCGCCTGCAGGAACCCGAGCTCTCGAACGATCCGGCGAGAAGCCGCGCGAACGGGCTCCACCTCGGGGAGGAGTCGGGGGAGGGACGAGTCTCTAGTTGATTGCATCATACAACCAGGGTAGTGCATGTAGTTGCATAGTTCAACTATAATCACATCTACAGTTGCATCATACAACTAATGTTACCACCCCCTCGGGCTTCCCGGAACCCCGAGGAATCGATCTCCCTACCTCTGGAGCTCCCCTGTCGCCCGTACACGGGGTACGATCCGCTGGGCCTTGTCCATCGCATCGGGCCATCGCCCCTCCCCAATGGGGCGCCCGCAGGAAAGACAGGGCTCGTCCTCGATCCTCCCGACCACCGAGTAGAAGCCGCCGCAGGGGCATCGATCCAGAGCCTGAGCGAAGACCTCCGAGGCTTCCCTCCTCCCCACCTCGGAAAGCCCTTCCGGCTCCCCTCGCCTCCGACGGGTGGCCTCGATCGCTTGCTGGAAGGTCTTCTCTTCCCGAGCATGGAACCACCCCCAGGACCCGCAGCCGCGGCACCGCACGAGCCAGACCCATTCCGCCCCGCACTCCGCGGCGGGAAGAATCGCCTCGTTGGATCGCCCGCACGGACACCGAACCGAGACCGAGAGCCGATGGAGTTCGCCCACGCCTCGATGATAGCAGCCCCGTGGCCCGGCAGGTAGAATGGGTCCCCCGTGAATCCGATCGACACGACTCCGGAGGGAGTTCCGGCCCAGCTCGAGGAGGTGCGGGAACGCCCCTTTCCCTTCCTCCTCGAAAGCGCCATGCCCGATCCCCGGTGGGGACGATTCTCCTATTCGGGATCGGATCCCACGGCGATCCTCCTCGGCAAGGGCGACGCCTTGGAGCTCTGGAAAGGCGGGGCACAACGCACCTGGACCGGAGACCCTTGGGAAGCCCTGGCGGAATTCCTTCAAGCGAAACTCTTCGCCGTCGGATGGCTGGGATACGATCTCGGCCGCTTCCTCGAGAAGCTTCCCCGCCGAGCCCAAGACGACCTCGGCTTTCCGGACCTCTTCTTCGCCGCCTATGACGGGGTTTCCGTCGTAGATCACGGCACCGGGATGCGACACCGTCCGGAGCGGATATCGAGAGCGGCTGCGGTGGATCCGTCTGCCTATCGCGAGCGGTTCCTCGGACTCCGGCGTCCGCCTCGCGCGACCAACACCACCAAATCCGACTATCTTCGGGCTATCGCGCGCGCGAAGGAGTACATCGCGGCCGGCGACATCTACCAAGTCAACCTCTCGCAGCGATTTGAAGTCACCGGGCCTCCCCCGGCGGAAACCTACGCGAGGCTCCGCAAGATCAGTCCCGCCCCGTACGCAGCCTATCTCGAATGCGGCGCACGGGCCTTCCTCTCTTCCTCTCCGGAGCAATTCCTCGAGATTCGGGGCCGGCGGGTGCTTACCCGCCCGATCAAGGGCACCCGGCCGCGCGGGCGGGACGAGGACGAGGACCGACGACTCCGTCGCGAGCTGGAGGCCAGTCCGAAGGACGACGCGGAGCTGGCGATGATCGTGGACCTCGAGCGCAACGACCTGGGGCGCGTGTGCGAGTACGGTTCGGTGGTCGTCGAGGAGCCGAAAGTCCTCGAGACCCATCCGACGGTCCACCATCTGTCCGCGACGATCGCGGGACGACTCCGTCCCGGACTGGGCCCCGTCGAAGTCCTCCGAGCGACGTTTCCCGGCGGTAGCGTGACGGGAGCGCCCAAGATCCGCGCGATGGAGATCATCGACGAACTTGAACCGACCCGGCGCGGGGTTTATACGGGAGCCTTCGGGTACATCGCGCCCGACGGCTCGATGAATCTCGCCGTCGCCATTCGCAGCCTTCACTACGACTCGGGGAGATACGGCTTCCAGGTAGGAGGCGCCATCGTCGCCGATTCGGATCCGGAGGCGGAATACGAGGAGACCCTCGTCAAAGCTTCCGGGATGGCCCGCGCCCTCGGGATTCCGTGGACGACGAACCGTTGAGCCGGTCCCGCGCGTCGAGAATCCTCTCCCGAATGGAGTCGCTCGACTCCGACCGCATCGTCGCGTTGAGCGCGGCCAAGGCGCTCTCCCTCCGACTTCGCGCGGATCCCAGGACTTCGATGACGGCCAAGCGGACGTCCTCGTCCGGGTCGCCGAGGAGGGTCAGAAAGTCCCGCGCCTCGACTTCCTCCAAGGCATCGAACTCGATGTACGCTACCGCCGAGGACCTCAACTCGGAGTCGGCGGAAGTGCGAGCGAACCTCGCAAGGAATCCGGTGATTCGAGCCGCATCCCCCGGATGGAGCTTCGCGCGCTCCCCGAGTTCGTCGAGTGCGGAGTAGGCCACCTCGGGATCGGGCGAACGCGCGGCGGTGAACAGAGCGTCCACGCGGTCCAAAACCGATCCAGGGGGAGAGTGGGGCGGCTCGGGTCGGATTTCGGGAAGCCGCTCTTCCGGCGCGTTGTCCCCGATTCCCGGACGGATTCTCAACCGAGGTGTCTTTTCCGGATTCTTAGGAGCCACGACCGCTGCGACCAGGAGGGCTCCCGCCAATCCGAAAAAGGCCACGATTCCCTTCATAGTTTCTCCAGGAAGAATCGATACGTCGCCTCGAGGACTTCGGAATGAGAAGGCTCGATCGGACCTCCGATGGGAATGAAGCCGTGGCCGGCGTTTCGGACGACGAGCAGCTCGACCGGCACCCCCGCCTCCCGGCATCGACGGAGCATCTGAAGCGAATGGCGCAGGATGACCAGGCGGTCCTGATCGCCGTGAACCAGAAGAAGCGGCGGAGCCCCGCGATTCACATGATGGATCGGACCGGCCTCGCGATAGATCTCCGGGATTTCGTCGGGCCCTCCTCCCAGGAATCGGCGGATCAGGAACCGGCCCCAGGGCGTCGTCGGTAGAGTGAGGTCGGTCGGTCCGGCCCAAGAGGCTGCGGCGCGAAGTCGGATCGACGGATCGTCCCTGAACGCCGTCATCATGGCGAGATGGCCTCCGGCGGATGTTCCCCAAATCCCGATCCTCTCCGGATCCACCAGATAGGTGGACGCGTGCTCGCGCACCCAGCGGACGGCAGTGCGGACGTCCTCGACCGCCGCCGGGTACTTCGCTTGGGTGCTCAACCGATAGTTCACGGCGAAGACGGCCACGCCCTTCCGGGCGAGACCGGGGACAGTCCGCGCCGCGGTTTTCTTGTCCCCGAATCTCCATCCGCCTCCGTGAACATAGACGACGGAGGGGAGAAGAGCTCGCGTGTGTCGGATCGGGAGGTACGCATCCAGCCGGAGGGAGATCCCGTCGGCGGTGGCGTACTCGATGTCGCGGACGATCCGAATCTCGTCGTCCGCCCCGAGGAGGAAAAGCGTTGCGGCCGCACTCAGGAAGTTCATGAGGAGTCTCCTTGCTCCTACATTGCCGAGCCTCGGAAGCTGTTTCAGGAATCCCGAGGGAGGTACACTTCCCTGCGATGCTCGTCTCGCTCAACGCAAGGATCGTTTCGGAGGAGGAGGCGAAGATCCCGGCGACGGATCCCGCGGCTCTCTACGGCCTCGGGGTGTTCGAGGTCCTCCGCGCCTACCGAGGGAGGCCGTTTCGGCTTTCCGACCACTTGGCTCGGATGGGCCGCTCCGCCCGTCGATTCGGTCTAAACCGAAGATCCATCCCGCCATCGATCGAGGAACAGATCCGCGAGCTCTGTCGTCGCAATCTCCTGGAGGACGCGTACGTCCGCCTGACGCTGACCGGCGGAGGGAACTTCACGATCGTCACTCGCCCGCTGGAATCCCTTCCGCGATCCGGGTACCGCCTTGGCGCCCGCGTCCTTCTCTGCGAATCCCGCCGGGACCCTCGCGGAATCCTGTATGGCCATAAGACCCTCAACTATCTCGAGAACGTCCTCCTCCGAGATCGCGCGCGAAAGACCGGCGCCGCCGACACGGTTCTTCTCGGGCTTCGGGGGGAAGTCTTGGAGGGGTGCGTCTCCAACGTCTTCCTGGTCCGGGGGGGACGACTGGTGACCCCCTCTCTCGACGAGCGCATTCTTCCGGGAGTCACGCGCAAAGTGGTCCTGGAACTCGCGCGCGAAAGGGACATTCGTGTCCAGGAGCGCCTCGTGAAGGCCGGAGAGTTGGCGACCGCCGACGAAGTCTTCCTGACGAATTCCTTGATCGAGGTTCTCCCCATCACGCGCGTCGGCCGGAAGAGGATATCCGGCGTCGGCCCCATTACTCGCGTCCTGGCCGAGGCGTATCGATCGCGCGTCTCCACGGATTTGCATTGACCGCCCGCCGCGGATGGTGTTCATTGGTCCCATGTCCATCCACTTCTTGGGACAACCGACGATGGGAGCTCCATTCAATCGTACCTTCTTCAACGCGGTGCTGGGGGATTTGCTGCAAGCGGCCGGAGCCGACCGTGCGCACCGCCTCAGCCTGTTTCTGACCGACGGGACGACCCTCGACGTGTGCCGCATCGACGAAATGTCGGACGAGTATCTGGTGCTGCACACCTTCGAGGAGGATTCCGGGACATGCTCGCTCGGTATCGAGGTGGTCCCCTACGGCCTGATCTACCGCCTTCAGGTGAGTTCGAAAGGCGGCGCGGACGATCGCGTAGGCTTCTCGTGGAAACCCGCCGCGAAGCCGTCGCGGGCTACGAAGAAGATCTCGAAGTAATCAGTCCTTGCGCTCCGCGAGCGTCACCTTCATCTTCTTCTGTTCCCCCTTCCGGAGGAGCGTCAGCTCGCACTCCTGACCCGGTTTCGCTCCCAGAACGAACTTCTGGAGAGACTCCTCGCCTTTGACCTTTTTCCCGTCGATCTGGACGAGGAGATCTCCCTTCTGCACCCCGACCTTTTCGGCGGGGCTGCCGGGGCGAACCTCGACGATCGCGAGACCCACTCCCGCTTCGAGATCGAGCTGGGCGCGGTCTTCATCCGAGAGTTCTCCGGGAACGACCCCGAGCCACGCGGGCTTCGACTTCGGCTCCGAGGTTTTCTTCTCGGGCTTTTTCTCTTCCTTCTTGGGATCCTCCTCCCGGTTCCGATCGAGGAGTTTCCGGAAGTCGAACTGCTTGAGCAGTTCGCGAAGTCCCTCGGCAGGCCGCCACTTTCCGTCCTTGCCCTTCTGGAAATAGTCCTCCGGATTCATCCCGAACTGTTCGAGCATCGTCCGAATCTGTTCGAAGGTCTCGTCGTCGAAGGCCAACCAATCCTCGTCCGTCCGTTCTTCGGCCTTCTTTTCCTCCTTCTTGGGCTCCTCCTTCTTCGGTTCTTCCCTCTTCTCGCGGTCGAGGAATTTCTTGATTCTTTCCCGGAGGGGGTCGGCTCCGCCCTCCTCCTTCCGAGGCGGCGAATCTTCCGGATAGGCCGCCAGCGCCACCGTCGCGGTATCGCGCTTCTTGTTGCGGAGGAACTCGACTTGAATGGAATCTCCCGCCTTCCGGGCTCCGAGGACGACGCGAAGCGTTTCGACGTCCTCGACCGGTCGCCCGTCTACCTTGAGAAGCACGTCTCCGACTTGAAGAATGCGAGCGGCGGGGCTTCCCTCGACCAGGGAGCGAACGCGCAGGCCCGCGTCCACGCCGAGCTCCTTGCGCTCCTCGACGCTCAGCTCGACCGCCTTCACGCCGAAGAAGGCCCGACCGCCGGTCTTGGGCTCTTCCTTCTTCTCCGCGTGAGTCTTCTTCTCTCCGCGTTTCGCGCGCGAGAGCTCCTCGTCGATGATCTTCTCGACCTCTCGAAGGATCCGTTCCTCTTCCGCCTTGAGGCGTTTCTCGACCTCTTCGAGGATCCGTTTCTTGAGCTTCTCGGTATCGTCCTGCGCCTGGGCGGCGCCGCCGGCGAGAAAGAGCCCCGCGACGGCGAAGAGCGTGGTCCATCGATTCATGAGGTCCTCCGGAATCTGATCGTTATACGGTGTATCGGTCGTCCGCGTTGGTCTACTTCACTCCCACGGCCTTCTTGATCGCCTCCACGAGGGGAGAGAGACCGCGAGCGATGCTCACCACGAAGTCCGGTTGAAGGTCCTGAAGGTGCTGCTGGAGCTCCGCCTTGCCCTTGAACACATCTTCCAAGAGATTGTGGTACACGATGACGGCCCGCCGGGCGGCCTTCGCCTTGCCGAGAGCCGTCTTGATCGGATCGACGGCCCGGGTCGTGGCCCCGAGATTGACGGCGACGGCGTCCGGAAGAAACTCGTCGATGAGAAGACCCACCTCGCGATCCGTGGTCGCCACCCGCACCTGGACGTTCTTCCGGCCGAGGTCGAGCTTGACGACGTCTTGGATCTTGAGGTCGCGGTCCACGAGGATCACCCGGTGCGCCAGGACCTTGCGCATCGTTCCGAAGTCCTTCTTGTCCTTGAGGAAGCGCATCAGGTCTTCGTGGGTGATGATGTAGTCCATGATGTTGGTCAGGAATTGCGCCTTGAGTCTTCCCGTGCGGATGTACTCCAGGACCCGGTCCTCCGGTTCCTGGAGGATGGAAGCCGCTTTCTTCAAGGAGTAATAGTGCAACGACTCCATGGGCGCGCCATTATATCGGAGGTTCGATCCCGCGAACATCAAGAAACGATACCGGGTATAATGGCCCCATGGTTCAAGTCCTCGAGAAGCCGGAAACGGAGGAGAAGGCGGAGCTCCAGCGCCCCTGGAATGTGCTTCTCTTCAACGACGACGTCCACACCTTCGACGAGGTGATCCTCCAGGTACAAAAGGCGACGGGGTGCAGCCTCGAGCGCGCCGTACAGATCACGTGCGCCGCCCATCAGGAGGGCCAGGCGGTCGCGTACGGCGGATGTTTGGAGCGATGCGAGATCGTCGCCGCGAAACTGCAGGAGATCAAGCTCCGCGTGTCGATCGAGCGGAGCTGACTACCTCTTCGGAAGCTCCTTCACCACCCGAATCCCCACCGAATTGGGCACCTTCCCGTGGGGATACGGTCGGCGGGCCGCGGCGCGAAAGTTGACCTCGTCCGTCAACCCGTGGGAGCCGCCACTGACGATCTTGTACCGCTGCGTCTGGGGATCGAACCACTCGTCCGTCCACTCGAGGAGATTCCCGGCCATGTCGAGGACGCCGTACACTGACTTGTCGGTGGGGACGGATCCCACGCGCCGCGGAGGCGGGGGCGGGTCCGCGCTGTAGTAGCCCGTCGTGAAGGACCAATCGAAGTACTCCCCCCACACGAACGCGCGGCCGTCCACGCCCCGGGCGGCCTTCTCCCATTCCAGCGCCGTCGGAAGACGATACACCGCGTTCTCCCCCGACCGTTTCGACCGAGTCGTGCGCCACTCGCAGTACTCCTTGGCGTCGTGATCATCGATCTCGTGAACGGCGAGCTTCGGGTCCATCGGAGTCGATTTCCCCTCGCGTCCCGGCTCGATCAGCTCGATCCGGTCCCCCACGATCTTGGCGTGACGCAGATCTCCGGCGGAATGGCGGGGCACGTGTCGCTTCGCTTCTTCGAGGGGATGGCTCTGGCGATCGTTCAGGAACTCCGCGTATTCCTCGACCGTCAACTCGTGTTGGGAAACGAAAAAGCCCTTCACGAAAACCCTCGTGCGGCGCGAGCCTCCCATGTAGGCCTTGGGATCCCCGCTGATGAACTCGCCTCCCGGGATATAGACGAATTCCGGTCCGATGTCGGCGTCTTTGAACATCGGCACCGTCGCGGAGACGCCCTGACCCCGCGTCACCAGCACGGGGAGCCGGATGTCCCGATATCCGTTCTTCTTCAGGACAAGGACGTACGATCCGGGGGACAAGGCCTGGGAGTGAATCGGCGTCCGTCCCCAAGCCTTCCTGGAGACCTCCTCCAGCCTCCGATCGGCCCGGTCGGGAAGTTCTCCCAACGCGCTCAGCTCGATTTCGGCTCCCGGAGGTTCGGTCAGGAGCGTGACGGTGCCCCCCCTCTCGAGATTCCGCCGCTCTTCGGCCAATCCCCGCTCTTCCACGAGATGGCGTAGCGCCTCTTCGTGTCGCCGAGCCCGGGGGAGATCGCCTTCCTCCTCCGCCTGCCGCAGGAGCGACCAGAGGAAGGCCACGAGTCCCGAGATCGCCGAGGGTTCGGTTCGCAGCAGCGAGTAGTGGAGCTGGAGGAGGCGGGATTCCTTCCGTTCGACTCCCGCTTGCAGCTCGTCCCTCCGCCGTTCCAATCTCCAGAGGATTTGTTTCTTCAGCGCGGGATCGTGAGGCTCGACCCGAGCGCTCTCCTCCCGAAGCTGCGCCTCCACCGCTTCCAGATCCGAGCGGAGCTTTCGGCGATCTTTTTCCGCCTCCAAGATGTCCGCCCGGAACTGAATGGCGCGGGCCGTTTCGCGCGAGAGCTCCAGCCGGCGCGAGGCTTCCCGGGCGGATCCACCCGCCGCGGAGTCCCCCGACTGCTCCAGGCCGCTCCAGAGGCGAAACGCCGTCTCCCAATCTCCCCGGGCCTCGGCGGCTCGAGCCTCGTCCCGCTTTCGCCGAAGGTCTCCTTCGCGACGCCATCGAATGAAAGACCATGCTCCCAGGCCCGCCAAGAGGAACAAAACCGCCACCAGGACGACGGTCGTGGCGGTCCGGTGCTGGCGAATCAACCGGAACAGGGTCTTTCGGAGAGTGATCGGAGCCGCGCGCACCGGCTCGCCTTCGCGAAATCTCTTGAGATCGTCGGCGAATTCCCCCGACGTCGAATACCGGAGATTCCGATCCCGGTGCATCGCCTTGCGGACGACGGCTTCGAGATCGGAGGGAACTCCGACCAGCTTCGGCGCTTCCGTCTCGAGGATCTTGGTGCACACCTCGGAGGGGTTCATGCCGTCGAACGGAAGTTGGCCGGACAGGAGCTCGTAGAGGATGACTCCCAAAGCGTAGACGTCCGTCTTGGCGGTGACGTCCGCCGACGACCCCATGATTTGTTCCGGCGCCATGTAGCCGGGGGTGCCCACGAGGGCGCCGGCGCGACTGGCGTGAGTGAAGTCGTCCATCATCCTCGCCAATCCGAAATCCATGACCATGGGACGCCCCTCGACGTCGATCATCACGTTTCCGGGCTTGAGGTCGCGATGGATGACGCCGCGGCCGTGGGCGTAATCCACGGCGCGCGCGACTTGCTCGACCAGCTCGACCTTCCGGGTCACGGACATCTCGGAGTCCATCGCATCCCGAAGCGATTTGCCCTCGACGTACTCCATGGACAGGTATCGCACGCCTTCGACGACTCCCGCCTCGTAGAGGGTGATGATGTTCGGATGTTTGAGCCGCGCGGCGGTCACCGCCTCCTTCTCGAGGCGCCGTCCCATCATCGGATCGACCATGTCCTCTCGCAAAACCTTCAAGGCGACGCGGCGTTTGAGGAGCGTATCCCGCGCCTCGTAGACGACTCCCATGCCGCCTCGCCCGATCTGGCGGAGGATCTCGTACCGGCCGAGCGTCCGGCCCGGCATGATCTGCGAGACGGGTTCGATCCGACTGGGAACTTCGTCCTTCGACGCGGCGTCGATCTCGCCCCGCACCATCGTCGGGCGGCTCTCGGAATCGCCGCTGCGCGATTCCTGCTCGGACATCACGCGCAGAAATTGGGTCGTGGTGAGCCAGCGATGCTTGAGCAGGATCTGACCGACGCGAAGCTCGCGCCCTTCGTGTTTGGCTTGTCCCTGCTCGGTGAGGCAGTCCTGGAGCTGCTGCTCGCTGATGAAACCGAGGGAGACGGCGATCCGGCCGAAGAGCCCTTCGTTCGGCGCCGACTTGGCCGGGCCCTTTTTCGCCTCACTCGCCATCCCGTTTCTCTCCCAGGGTGATCTTGAGGGTCGCCTTTTCCTCTCCGCGAAGGACGACGGCCTCGACCGATTCTCCGGGTCGAAGCGAGGAAAGGACCGCGAGCATGTTCTCTTCTCCCACCCGACGTCCGGCCAGAGTGAGCAGGATGTCCTGCGGGCGGAGTCCTGCCCGTTCGCCCGGACCTCCCTTCGTCACTTCCAGGACTCGAAGACCCCATCCCTTGTCGAGTCCGAGTTTGGATCGCTCGTCGTCGGTGAAGTCGTCGGGAGTGAAGCCGATCCATGCGCGGGTCCGCGGTTTCTCCTTCGGGGGAGGGCGCCCCTCCGTCTCTTCCAACCATTCCTCGACCTCTTCGACGAACTGCGGCCGAAGCGAGTAGGTGTCGTCGGGATGCCGTTCGAAGTAGGTGGCGACCGCGCGATCGAAATCGGTCAACCCTTGCTGCTCCAGGAGGGCGAGGACGCCTTGCCGGCCTTTCTCGGTGGCGAGGAATTTCTTCAGTCGAGACTGTGTCCCGCCGTCCTCGCGGATGCGGGGGACGAACGCGATCAAGCGCTCCGCCATCGTCTGGGGCGTCGGGCCTCGGAGTTCCCGGATCAGGATCGCCTTGATGTCCTCCCGAAGACGGGTTTCGGAGTCCTTGAGTTCTTGGTCGATGCGCCGGAGGATCCGGTCGACGGGATCGTCCTGCCGCCCGAGGAGGATGGCCGCCAAGATCAAAGACATGGTGCCTCCAAGGAAAAGTGTAGCGGCCCCGAGAGGGAATGGCCAATCAATCCGAGGGAAGGAAAGATTCGGGGCGCATAAGCCGGGTTCTGTGTCCCGCTCGCGCGGGCCGACGGTCATCAATCTCGGCCGTCCGTCGCCGGACGGCTCCAACGACCTACCCTTGCGCGGCCCTTCCTTGCGGAAGGCTTCGGCCGGGCCGGCTTACTCCCGCGCATCTATTCGGTCTTTCTCCGGGTGGGGTTTTGCAGACGGCCTCGCTCACGCTCGGCCCGGTGCGCTCTTACCGCACCTTTTCACCCTCGCCTGATCCCGCGGTCGCCCGCGGGCCATCGGCAGTCTGAGTCTCTGTGCCACTTTCCCTCGCCTCCGGCCAGCGGAAGCGGGTTCCCGTTAGGAACCACCCTGCCCTCTGGAGCCCGGACTTTCCTACCTCCTCTTGCGAGAAGATCGACCGTCTGCGCCCCGAATCCATCCTTCCGTCGAAGAGCGTCGGCTCTATTTTAGGAACTTCTTGCGGAACTCTTCCAGGGTGACCTGATCCACGTCCCTCGCGCCGTCGAGCTGCTCGTGCAGCTTGCGGGGATTTTCGGCCGCCGCTTCGGAAACCCAGCGCGCCGCCCGAATGAAGACCGTCGATTTATCCTTCACGACCGAGCGCACGGTTCCTTTGAGTACCTCGGAAATCGCCTTGTAAAACGAGCTGTCGATCTGCGCGAAGACCTTGGCCTCGGTCACGAGGCGTCCGTCCTTCTCTCCCCAGAGGACCACGATGACGCTCCGCCCCCAGAGGCTCGGGAGGGGCGACAGATCGTAGCTTCCCCACGTGTAGAAAATCCGGCGCCGGGCCTCCGCAAGGACGAGCTGCACCTTGACGCTCAGTCCCTCCTTGTCGTTCATGTAATAGGTATGTCGCCACGCCTCCTTCTCCTCGTCCTTCTCCGGCTTGCGCGGATCCCGAAACACCTCGTACTTGGTTCGACCGAGTTGTCGGCACACGTCGGCCGTGAAGGGCAACTCCTCGAGCAGGAACTCGTACACCTCCGGCCGCGTCGCCACGGCTACCCTCTCCAGAGGGACCTCGACCGTGACGTCGTCCATCACCTTCCGGACCTTGCGCCGGTGGCGCTCCGCGACCCGGTCGTACGGGATCTCGTAGGCCTGGGTCGCCTCTTGGGCCCAGAGGCTCAAACAAAGACTCGCCGTCAAGGTTGGCAAGAATCCTCTCCTGGGTGCTAGATTCTATCGGATGGGGAGGGGAGCCGCAATGACGGAGGTCGAGGTGGCGTGCCCTCTATGCGGAGGGCGAGGCCACACTTTCTACCGGGAAAACGGTCGACGATTCGAGCGATGCCCGTGCGGGCTGGTATTCCAGAATCCTCGACCGACGGAGGCGTGGCTTCGATCGACGGCGTACCGGCCGTACGACGTCGGCACCGCGCACGAACGGGAGATGCGGGCCGTGTACGACCACGCGGCCTCCGTCCTCCCGCGAGGTCGAGTGCTCGACGTCGGGTGCGGACCCGGCGTTTTCGTTCGAAGGATGCGAGAGCGGGGATGGGAGGCCGAAGGGATCGACCTGGACTTCGGAGGAGGCTTTCTCGAGGCGCGCCTGACGGGACCCTATGACGCGGTCACCGCAATCTACGTCCTCGAGCACGTGGTGGATCCGCGTCGATTCGTCGCCAAGGCGCGGTCGCTCTTGAAGCCCGGCGGGCTGCTCTACCTCCGGGTGCCGCACACGAGCGCGATCGTCCGTCTCGGGAAGATGGTCGCGCCGCGGTGGAATTTCTACCACACGCCGTGGCATCTCCAGGACTTCGCCCCGGGGGTTCTCCTTCGGATGCTCCCGGGCTGGACCGTGCGGATCGATCGGACGGCGACGCGGCGAGGCGCGTGGGCCCGGTGGATTCCGCTGCCGGGACGGAGCTACACCGTGATGGCGAACGTCACCACCGCCTTGGCCACGAGAGCTCCCTCCTGAAGGACCTCCCCCTCCGCGACCGCCAAGCGCTTGCCTCGGCGCAGGAGCCGTCCCCGTCCGACGAGACGTCCGGGCCGCGCCGGGGCCAAGAGGTTCACGTTCACGCCCGCCGGGACGACGGTCGTCCCCACGGTCCGCGCCGCGGCCACCTCGGCCAGGGTCGTCAGGACGGCGAAATGGACGATCCCGGGAGCGACCTCGTGTTCGGGAGTCGTGTCGAGGAACACCGCCTCCCCGTCCGAATCGACGGCGAGCCCGAGCCAATCGTTGAAGCCTCTCATGGGACCAGTGTAGCGGCGCCGGGGACGTTTCGAAAAACCCATTGAATATGGTATCTACCCTTGACATATGTATTTCCGCGCGGTACGATCCCAGCGATGGCCGTCACCGCCGCCCCGGCCGACGCCAAGGCGCAACTCCTCCGGGACATCGAGACCGCGGACGTGGACCGCTTGGTCCGAGGGATCCCGCAGGAAATCGCGCGCCGCCTCTGCGCCTCCGACGGACGCCTCTGGATCAAG
Source organism: uncultured Planctomycetales bacterium (assembly GCA_964526305.1). GTDB lineage: Bacteria > Planctomycetota > MHYJ01 > MHYJ01 > JACPRB01 > JACPRC01. The sequence goes on from CAZGKV010000023.1 coordinate 16,643, forward strand.
GACCTCCTCACCGACGAGCTCTATTGCCGCCTCGAGGGAGGAGAGGGAATCTCGGAGCGCCGGATCCTGGTCGCTCCCTCCAGCGCCGCCGGATACGCCGCGCTCACCCGCCGGCGCGCCTTCGCTTGGAAAAAGGATTCCCAGCTCCGGCGGAGATACGTGGCCGCCCTCCCCCTTCTCCACGGGGAGGAACTGCTCGGCGTGTTCGAGATCATCCACCGGGAGGAGAACGAGCCGATCCCCGACGCCCGCTTGGCGGATCTCGTCGAGCTGACGGAGGCCTTCTCGGCCCGCCACCAGGCCCTCTCCCGATCGGGCGCGCGGAGATCCCCCTACGACCGGCTCGTGCGCGCCGGTCTGCTTTCCCCCGAACGCATCGAATCGGCCCGCAGCCGAGCGCGGCAGGAAGGCCGCTCCGTCGAGGCCGTCCTCGTGGCGGAGGGAATCGACCGCCACCAGCTCGGACTCAGCCTCGCCGAGCACTTCGAGTGCCGCTACCTGGAGCTCCCGACCGACCGCCACCCGGATCGGGAGCTCCTGCGGCTTTTTCCCGCCGACTTCCTCCGCACGCACGCCGTCCTTCCCCTCTCCCGCTCGGGAGACGTCGTCGAAGTCGCGGTCGCCAATCCCCGGAATCTCACGCTCCTGGACGACGTCTCGCGGATCCTGGGAACGCGGGATCTTCTGGTCCGCGTCGCACTCCGCGAGGATCTCGTGGCGGAACTGGAACGGGTCCTCGAGACGGCCCCTACCCCCGAGAAGAGAGAGACGACGAAGCGTCTGCGCCCGCCGCCTCCTCCGGAGGAGTCGTCGACGAAGGAGATCGAGCATTCGCTCCAGCCCGAAGTGGAGGACTCCTGGGCCGTCCGGTTCGTCAACGAGACGATCCTCGAGGCGATGGGCGTCGGAGCCTCGGACATCCATCTCGAGCCGACCTCGGCCGGCGGTCTCCTCGTACGGTTCCGCGTCGACGGAGTCTGCCACGAGCGCCGGCGCGTCCAGGAACGGTGCGCCCGCGCGGTGGTCTCGCGAATCAAGATCCTCTCCGAGCTCGACATCGCCGAACACCGGCTCCCGCAGGACGGGAAGGCGCGCGTCCGCGATCCCGGCGGAAGAAAGGTCGACCTTCGCGTCGCCGTGGTCCCGACCCAAGGCGGGACCGAGGACGTGGTGCTTCGCCTCCTCCCGGAGTTTCAGGCGCTGAAGCTGGCGGATCTCGGGATGGCCGCGCCCGTGCTGGAACAGTTCCGCGGCTGCCTCGAGCAGCCTCACGGCATCTTCCTCTGCGTCGGTCCGACCGGCGCGGGCAAGACGACCACGCTCCACGCGGCTCTGGCGCATCTCCTTCGCCCTGAAACCAAGATCTGGACGGCGGAGGACCCCGTGGAGATCACCCAGGAGGGGTTGCGGCAAGTCCAAGTGAATCCCAAGATCGGCCTGACCTTCGAGCGATGCCTTCGCGCCTTCCTGCGCTGCGACCCCGACGTCATCATGATCGGCGAGATTCGGGACCGGGAAACCGCGGACGCCGCGGTCGAAGCGTCGCTCACGGGTCACCTCGTCCTCTCCACGCTCCACACCAACAGCGCCGCGGAGACGGTCACGAGGCTCCTCGACATGGGCTTGGACTCCTATACCTTCGGAGACACCTTGACCGGCATCTTGGCGCAACGACTCGTGCGACGCCTCTGTCCGGAATGCCGCGAAGTCGCCGTTCCCACTCGCGACGAGATCTCGGGCCTCCGAGCCCACTACGGAGACGACGCGGGATTCGCGACTCTCGTTCCCGATCCCGGCGCCCTGCGCCTCGCGCGCGGCCGGGGCTGCCCGCTCTGCTTCGGATGCGGCTACCGCGGCCGGCTAGGGGTGCACGAACTCTTGGTCTGCGGTTCGAAGATCCGCGGTCTTGTCCACCAAAGATCGGAAACGGGCGCCATCCGGCGCGCGGGGATCGCGGCCGGCACGCGCCTTCTGAAGCAGGACGGCATCCGAAAGGTCCTGGAGGGCCACACCGACCTCCGCGAAGTGCTCTCGAATTGCGCGGATCCCACCGCGTGACGCGGTATACTCCCCTCGATGCGACGGTGGGCCACGCTCGCTTTTCTATCTGCGAGCCTCTGGTTCGCCTGCGAGTCCCTCGGAGGGCTGGCCTTCCTCGCCGCCGGCGTGCGGCTCTGGAGCTACCATGTCACCCCCTTCCTCTGGGGAATCACGAGTCCGACGGTGTGGGCCATCCTCTTCGTCGGAATGCCCCCCTTCATGCTCGCCTTCGAGAAGTTCGAGCGACGATCGGGATGGACGGGGCCGAGGCTTGCCGCGGCGCGCGCCGCGTTCTTGATGATCGTCGGTCCCCCGATGGAGCTGTTCGTGAACGAGTCGATCTTTCGGGGACTCCTGGGATCGCCCCTCTACACCTACGAAGTCCTCCCCACCTTCGGCGGCTCCGGGTCGTGGCTTTCTCCCCTCTATTACCTGACCCTCTATCCCCACTTTCCCCTGGCCGACTTCTTGCGCGGGAACGCCCGCCTCGAGACCTCTCTCGCCTAAGTCATGGACACTCTCCTCTTCGTGGGTCGGTGGAACGCGATCACCCGCGATCAGGAAAACGTGCTCCGCAGACTGGTCCGCGACTATTCGCCCGCCCGCGTCTTCTTCGTCGTCACGGGCTCCGACCAGTCGAACACCAAGCGCACCCCGCTCACCTCCGCCGAGCGCGTGGATCTCCTTAAGGCCGTCGCCCCGAAGCTCTGTCGCCAATTCGAGATCTTCGCCGTGACGGACGTCCCGGACTCCTCCGGATGGGTGAAGCACGTGGAGGAATCTGTCGTCTCCGGAAGTCAGGGCCGGCAGCGAATCGACCCCGGGACGACCATTCTCATCTCCGGGAATCCCGACGTCCTCCGCTCGTTCGAAGAGGCGGCCTACACCGCGATCCGTCAGGACTTCTCGGGGGCCGCCCCCTCGGACCTCATCGGAGCGCTCGTCTCGGGCCGCTCCTGGCGCGCCCTCGCGAACGAAGCGACGGTTCAGCTCTACGAGTCGCGGGGAATCGAGGACCGCATCCGGAAGATCTTCTCCGACGTCGCGCTCACCGACGACGGAGAGCTGACGCCGAGCCGCGAATTCGTCGTCTACGTACGCGGGATGGAGGCCGGCACCGCGCAGAAGGTCCTGGACATCGCCCCGCACGTCCGGCCGGGTCGGATCGTGGACAAGGGATGCGGCTCCGGGCTTTTTCTCCTCGAGCTCTCGAAGCTCTTCCCGACCTCTCAACTCCTCGGACTGGAGCTCTCGCGCGAGCTACTTCGCGTCGCCGACGGCCGACACTATCCGGCGTCGAACGTCGCCATCGTGCAGGGCAACGCGATCCAGCCGCACTTCCCACCCGGGACGGTAGACACCGTAATCTTCTCTTCGGTCATGCACGAGATCTACAGTTACAGCCGATACGACCGTGACGTCGTCCGACTGGCTCTGGCGAACACCCGAGGGGAGATGAAACGGGGGGGGGCGCTCATCATCCGCGACGGCGTCCGACCGCCGTCCCGCCGGGTCTGGATGCGGTGCGACGGCACCACCGAGGCGCGATTCCGCAGCTTCGCCAAGGAATTCAAGGACCAGGGGGTGAAGTTCCAGGAGCGGGAGCACCTCAAGCGTCTCTACTTCATCCTCGACCTCCATGACGCGAACGAATTCCTCACCAAGAAGGACTACACCGAGAATTGGGCCGCGGAGGTGCGGGAGGAGTTCGGGATCTGGACCCTCGAGGAGTGGAAGAAAGAGCTGGAGTCCGCGTCCTATCGAGTCGTCCAGGCGCGATCCTACGTCAACCCATGGATCGCCGAGAATCGCTACAAGAACAAAGCGTGGCTCTATGCGGACGGCGTGACGGTTCCCGGAGAGGAGCTTCCCTTCCCGGACACTACGCTGGTTCTCGTCGGAGAGGCGTGATTCCTCGCTGGAAGAACGGCCGGCACTCCCATCGTTCCCTCCTTTCGCGACGGGGAGATTATGACCTATCGTACGCCGATCGAATGCGCTCGAAGGCTTCCTCCGGCGGCACCCAGAAGACCTGGCCGGTCGGGCGGCGCTTCTCATCGCGGTTCGTGATCGAGGGCACGTTTCGCGGATCCCAAAGCACGAGATGGCGCGGCGTGTACGGCCGATAGACGCGAGGGTCGGTGGGACCGAAGAATCCGACGGTGAACGCCCCCGTCGCAGCCGCAAGGTGGAGAGGCCCCGTATCGTTGGAAAGGAAGATCGAGGTACGCCGAAGGACCTCCACGAGCTCGAGCTGCGTCAGCTTTCCGGCGAGATCGACTCCTCCGACGGCGGCGTGGAGCGGTCGGATGGCGGGAGCCTCCTCGGACGTCCCCGTAAAGACGAACGGGAGGCCGAGCGTTCGAAGCCGGCGGAGGAGGGGCTCCCAGTGCGGATACCGTTTTTCCATCGCGTCGGATCGCCCTCCGACGCACACGCCGATCGAGGGCTGGGGGACGAGGGCGGAGACCTTCGCCGCCGACGAAGGATCGATGGAGGGAGCGACGAGACGGTCGGGCTCCTCCGCTTTCTTTCCGAACCGCCGGGCGATTTCCACCGCGAGATCGAGGTATTCTCGCGCCAGGGGACGGTCCTCGCGATAGGGAATCCAAACATGATAGGCCCGGCTCTTCCGCGATCCCGGCGTCGGCAGCCCGGCGAGCATCCGGGGCGCCAGAAGGAGCGAAACCATCGACGTGTAGCGGATGAACTGCTCGGCATCCACGATGAGGTCGTAGCGCCCCCGCTCGCGGGCGATGATCCGGCTCAGTCCGACCGCGAGGGGCAAGACCGAGTAGGGGACGAGGTGAGCCCGCGCCAGAAGCTGCGGGTACATCCTCGCCGCGCCTTCGTTCTGCGCAAAGGTCAGGAGATCGATCTCCAGGCCGGGGAAGGCGCCCCGAAGGGCTCGGAGAGCCGGCGTGAGCATGATCAGATTGCCCAGACCGAAGAGCTTGACCACCAAGGCGCGCCGGAGCGTCGAGGGGCTGCCTGCGCCGCGGAAGGAGGAGAGAAGATGAACCCAGGGAATCCCCAGGAGACGGTCCACCTTCCTCAGCCGGTCGATATTCATCCGCAGATAATTTGAATCCGCGAAACACTCGTGCTACTCTGTCGTTGGAGAGATCGGGGGCGCACATCGGAACGCCCCCGGGAAGTTCTTTCCTCCAACCAGACGATCATCAGCGAGTACAACGCCATGACGACGTTTCCGTTCTACCCTCCGGACCGCGCCGGCGACTACGAGCGCCTCGCGGCCGAGTTTGTCTTCGTCCAGTCCGAGCCGACTCCCTGGACGCCGCTCCGCCATGCCCTGCGGGAGAGCCGCGCTGCGCTCGTCGTCTCGGCCGGAATCCGGCTTAAGACGCAGCACGAATTCGCCAAGCTCTCCTCGGACGTGCGCGAGATTTCCACCTACGTCTCTTCGGATCAGATCGCGTTCGACTTTACGAACTACGACCCGCGCGAGGCGGAGTCCGACCTCAACGTCCTCGCGCCGGTGGACCGGTTAAAGGAAGCCGTGGAACAAGGTCTCCTCGGCGGTCTCCACGAAATCTTCTTTTCGTTCTTCGGCCAGAGCTCCGATCCGGCCCCTCTGTCCGTCTCCGCCTCGGCCGTCGGAGAGAAGCTCCGGAACGCCGGCGTCGAAATCGCCCTCCTGGTGCCGGCGGACTTCGCCTGCAATCAGACGATCGGCTTGGTGGCCCGAACTCTGGAGCGCGCTGGGCTGTCCACCGTGGCGCTCTCGACCGTGAAGGAGGTCACGCAGCAGGTTCGGGTGCCGCGAGCCGTCTTCATCAATTTCCCCTTCGGCCGCACCCTCGGACGAGCGCATGCGGTCGGACTACAGCAGTCCATCCTGAACGAGATGTTCCGGGCCCTGCGCACCCTCGAACGGCCGGGCCGAATCCTGGAGCCCCCTTACCGCTGGGAGGGGACCGTCTCGTAAACGCGCGCGCCCTCGAAGCGCGCCGCCTCTCGATACCGCTCCGCGATCCGCTTCTCGAAGTCCGGCGGAAAGTGCTTGAGTTCCCGATCGTGAACGACCAGGAACTCGACGTCCGGGGGAAGCCGATCGGGATCCTGCGGCATCGGAACGTGATCGCCCTCGGCGTAAAACTCCACGCGCCGATCCATCGCCGCCACCCTCCGGCCCGGGCCGTGGGACGATCGGATCCACTGTCCCGCCTCCTTGAGCGGCCGTCGATCGCCTCTCCGCGGCTTTACCGTCTTGACCGTCATGGCGGCGAGCATTCCCAAGGAGAGGAGCAGCGGGAGCCAGCGCACACGACCGATCCACCCGAACACCGCGAGAACTCCGACCGCCATGAACGGGGTGGCGAAGATGCAGGGCGGCATGATGTACCGATATCCGAACGGCTGATCGGCCATCATCGCCACCACGTTCGGCGCCCCGTATCCGACGATGAACAGGCCCAGATACGCCGATCCCCATCCGCCGAATCCGTATCGCCGGGCCCATCCGATTCCGAGGAGGCCGATCGGGAGAAAGACGTAGAAGCAAACCTTAACGGACTCCCTCAAGATCATGAGGAGGGCGCCGCCGAGTCTTCCATACCGCGCCCGGGCGCGCTCTTCTTTGAACTCCGAGTCCCGGTCGGCCGGTTTCTCCGCCACCTCCTTCCCGCTCAGCCGCTCGAAGATCCCCTCCGCGAACGGATTTACGGTGAATTTCCATTTTCCGGTTTGGGCATGGATCCAAAGTAGGTACGGCCAGGCGATCGCCAGGAAGACGAGAAGGAAGCACGCCAAGCCTCCGGCAAGCCGGAGTACGTTTCGGCGGGCCCGCAGGGCGAGCCACCCGACGGTGCCGGCGACGCAGTAGATCCCCTCGGGCCGGGTCAGGTACGCGACTCCGGCGGCCGCGCCCATCAGAACGAACTTCGTCCAACGTGGTTCGCGCTCCGCCGACCACAGGAGCGCCATCCATCCGAGGAAAAAGAAGAGGAAGAGTCCCTCGCTCATCACTTCGCCGTGGAGAATCGCGGCCTCGGGGAGGAAGGCGTAGAGGAGCGCGGCGACGGCGCCGATGCGCTCGTTCGATACCGCCTTCGCGATCGAGTAGAGCGGCAATACGGCCAGGGCCCCGAAGAGCGCCGCGACGGCGATGGCGGCGCGCTCGAAGTCCCGGAAGAGGAGCGCAAAGAGTCGAATCGTCAGGGGATACATCGGCGGCATGTGGGGTTGGATCTCCAGCGCCCTTCCCCACTCGCCACGGTCGAGATGGCGCGCCATCTTGATGAACCGGGAACCGTCGTGCTGGATGATCTCCCCGGACGCGCCCGCGCCCACGCGGAGGGCGAGGGCCGCGAAGAGGATCAGGGCCAGGACGGCGGGCTCGCATCGGAGGGGACGGGGAATCCAGTCCCAGTCGGCAAGCGCGGGAACCATCGACACATCTAACCCAGTCCGGAGTCCCGAGTCCAGAGTCTGGCTTCACATTCCCGAAACCCCACCCGCGACGGTCCCCAAGAGGAGGAGTGAAGAGGAACGTGCGAAAGGAGAAGAATGATGAAGCACGCTCGGTGGGCTATGGCTCTGATCGCGGCGGGGTACCTGGCGGGATGCGGTCCCAACAAGGGGGAACGCTGGGCGGACAAGACCAACGAGAAGGTCGTCGCCAAGATCAAGGAGGGGAAGATCAAGACGGAGTACGATCTGGCGAGCGCGCGGTTGGACGCGATGTTGCAGGCGAAAGAGGAGCTCAAGCTCGAGACGATGACGCAGGGGGAGATGAAGAAGTTCGACGAGAAGATGGCGAAGTACGAAGAGGAGTGGAAGAAGCTGATGAAGGAGAACCCCAAGGGATAGGCCCGTCCGCTCCGTGCCGGGCGGGGGGACGCCTCCCCGCCCGGCGCGCCTCGCGGTGTGGAGCCAGCAGGATACCGACGGAATTTTCCGCATGCAGGCTCGCTTCTACGATTTCTCCTCGCGACAGTGGGATCCCATCACTCGCCTGCAGGAAGGCGGAGGGGATGCGCGTCTCCCAAGCCTCGCCATGAGTCGCCATGGTCACGCCGTGGCGGCGTGGGGAGAAGGCAACATGCTCGCTCTGCCTGATAAGCCTTTCATCCTCTCGGAATCGATCCGGGGGAGAATCTACCGGGCGGGCGTCTGGGAGTCCCCGGCGGTCCTTCTCGGCGACGGACCGATTCAGGCACGAGGCGTAATGGACGCGGGCATCAACGACGCCGGCGAGGCCAGTGCGGTCCTGCTTCAAATGAAGCCCGACTCGCCCCAGCCCCTCCAGATATTTCTGAATCGATTCTACTAGCCACTCCTGAAGGGGAGGCCTGTGAGAATGGCCTCCCCTTCTCCGACCCGGCTGCGAGGGGAATTGTCCAGCGACTCGACGCGGAAACGATTGTCTCGGGGAGGATGGGAGGTGCCCTACTCCGGGTCAGGCTCTCGGACGAGGCGGAAGCCCACAGTCGATTGGAAATCGGAAACCCTCATAACGCTCCAGTTTCCCGACTGAATGGTCGATTCCACGACATTGTTCCAGTGACCTCCCTTGACATATCGGTGTCCCGGGAGGCTCTCCGGCCCGTCCTGGCACCATTCGCTCAGGTTTCCCCCCAGATCGCGGATTCCGAAGGGACTCTCATCTCGAGAGAATTCGCCGGGGACCCCGACATCGCGAGCTCCCTCTCGAGACGATCCCAAATTGGCAAAGGAGAATTCGAGCTCGGGTCCCCAAGGATAGGTGCGGAGATCGGCACCCCGGGCCGCGCGTTCCCACTCGGCGCCGGTGGGGAGACGATAGGTTACTTTCTCTCCCCGCTCCCGAGCCCGGCGGGTCAACCACCGACAGCACGCCTCCACATCTTCCCATGAAACCCCGAGAACGGGCCACCGCTCCATTCCCGAACGGATCTGGACTCTCCCCAGCGAATCCAAGCTCCAGAGAAACTCCACTTTTCCCGGACCAGCCTGACGCGGAAGCCGACGGCGCGCTTCTTCCAGATCGATGCCGGCAAGGCTCTCGATAAACTCCCGGTATTCTATCCGCGTTTCATATCGAGAAAGGAAGATGTCCTTCGTCTTCACGTCCAAGACATCTCGTTCGTTCCCCGACGCCCGGAAATCGCCGCCGAGACGAACGGTCCCTTCGGGCACGTAGAGGAATCCCTGCCCGATACGCTCCGCGGCATAGAGATTCCCTTGGATCGATTGATGTGTTCCCCCCGGGAGCGAAATCGGGAAGCGCGCGGCCGCCCACCCCCCACCCAAGCGGAGCACGACGAGATAGGAGCCGCCCGGAAGGACGATCTTGGGAATGGGACATCGGCCCAGATAGTTGAACTCGGAACATTCGAGCGCGTAGTCCGTGAGGTCGTCTCCCTCGACGGCGGGGTTTCTTGATTCGGCTTTCCCGGCCCGGAAGGGGCGGGGCATGAGGCGAGGTTCGCGCCCGAACTCATACCGAAAGAGGAAGGCCTCGGCGCCCTCCGGACGGGAGCGGATCTCGAGCGTTCCCGTCCTGACAATTTTCGCATCCAAGGAGCCGTCGTCGAACTGGCGCATGAGCGTTTCCCACTTGCGAGCCCCGTCGGCGTCACGAACCGCATCCGAGTTGAGGAACCGTGCGCAAAAGGCCGCCGCCAGCCTCTGTCTCGCGAGAGCGTTTTCGGAGTCCAGGCCGATCGCCTTGAAACAGGCACTGATGCCGGCCTCCTCGGATTCCTCCCTCTTCCTCAGGATGTCCTTCAGTCGACTCCTCAAGTCCCAATAAGTTTGCTTGCGAGAAGGGCCATCCCAAGGCTTCAATCCCATGAGCAGCCGATGCGCAAACTCGGTTTGTTCGTTCCACTCCCGGTCCAACCGATCGACTTCGACGAACAAGCGGTCTGCATCCTCGACAAGCACTCGTGCGAGCTTTCTGCGCTCGGACCGTTTCGCCAGAAGATCGCTCTCCAGAAATCGTTGCTGCGAGTGCCCATGGTCCGGCTTCAGCGCCCGGACTTTCCCGTAGATGTCCCTTGCCTCCGCGTACTTCCCCTCGGAAAACCGGGCATCCGCCTGTTCCACCATCCTCTCGATCGCCTTGCGGAAACTCCGCTGTCTCACTCCCGAAACCGCCGCCGCCGCGAAGAGCGCCAGAAGGATCATCCCCCCCACCGCCGAAATCGTCCGATGCTTCTTCGCCCACCTCCACGCCTTCGCCACGCTCCCCGGCGGCCTCGCCTGGATCGCCTCCCCCCTCAGGTACCTCCTCAAGTCCTCCCCGAACTCCTTCGCGTTCCCGTACCTCTTCCTCGGCTCCCTCTCCAGCCCCTTCAGGATCACCGTCTCCAGATCCCTCGACACCGTCGGCCGGATCTTCCTCGGCGAGATCGCCTCCGTATTCAGGATATTCGCGAAGATCTCCCTCACGCTGTCCCCGCTGTACGGCGGCCGGTCCGTCGCGATCTCGTACAGCATCGCCCCCAGCGCGTACACGTCCGTCCTCGGACTCACCAGCCCCGCCTTCCCCTCCACCTGCTCCGGCGACATGTACGCCGGCGTCCCCATCGCCATCCCGCTCACCGTCAGTCTCGTCCCTCCTCCCCCCACGTGCGCCAGCCCGAAGTCCGACACCTTCGGTTCCCCTTCCCCCGTCACCAAGATGTTCGCCGGCTTCAGGTCCCGGTGCACGATTCCCTTCTCGTGCGCCGCCGCCACCCCCTCGCTCGCCTTCGCCAGGATCTCCATCAGCTTCCGGCCCTCATGCCTCCTCTCCCCCATCCAGTGGCTCAGCGGCGCCCCCTCCACCAACTCCATCACCAGGCACAGCTTCCCCTCCTGCTCCACCACGTCGTACAGCGCCACCACGTTCGGGTGCGACAGCCCCGCCATCACCCGCCCTTCCCTCTCGAACCTCAGCCTCACCTCCGGCAGCGCCGACGGCAGATCGTGCAGGAATTTCAGCGCCACCGGCCGGTCCAGTTGCGAATCCCACGCCCGATAGACGACCGCCGCCCCTCCCTCCCCCAACTTCTCCCGCCGGAGATACCGCGTCACTTCCGGCTGCTCGCGTCGCAATTCCTTCAGTCCGTCTCGGAGGGAGTCGAACCAGCGGTCATCCATTGAAGAAGTCTTCCCCTCCAATACGGAATCGGCATCACCGAGTCGGCACCCGAACGATTCGAAATCCGAGCGACGTCGAAGTCGTATCCGGACCGTCGAACGATCGCGACGCGCATCGAAACATCATCGAATCCGCCTGCGCCCAACTTCCCCCCCGATACACCTTGGCGACTTTGAGCTCATCGCTCGCCCAATCCTCGCACCACTCCGACATACCTCCCGCCAGGTCCCGGACGCCATAAGGGCTCTCGTCCTTGGGAAAGCTCCCGATTGGTTCGATCCGGGGTTTCCCTTCCCGCGACCCGCCACCCTTCGCAAACGTAAAGTCGAAGGTGCGCCCCCATGGATAGGTACGAAGGTCGACTCCCCGCGCCGCCTTTTCCCACTCGGCGCTCGTCGGAAGGCGATACGACACCTTCTCTCCGCGGGCCTGAGCCTGCCGCGTGAACCACAGGCAGTATTCGTTTGCGTCGTACCACGAGATTCCCGAGATGGGCCACGAGCCCTCGCCTCTCTTGAACACGACTTTGCCGTCTTCGGCCAGTTCCCACGGCTGGTTGTCCCCAGGTTGACGAAACATGCGCGCTCGCGCCTGGACCCGGTCGGTCCGCGCAAGATCCTCGATGAAGGCCCGATACTCGTCCCACGTGACCTCGAACTTGCCGATAAGGAAGCTCTCCACCACTTGATCCCTGGCCGGACCGGAGGCGTAGGCCTCCTTGTCCCCTCCCATGACGAAATTCCCGCCGGTGACGAGGAGGAAGTCCTTCCCGATCTGTTCCTCCGTGAGCAGGAGGCCCCTCCCGTAGGCCTCTCCCCGTCCCTCCAGGTAGACCGGCACGCGGGTGTCCCGGTATCCGTCCAGTCGGAAGACGACCAGGTAGGAACCGACCGGGACTCGCGTTCTCTCGACCCGTCCACGCCCGATTCGATTGAAGGCGGAGCAATCGAGATCCGCAAGCGCCTGAGGGGTGACGGCACCGACCCGATACGGCCGCGCCAAGAGACGGTGATCCCCTCCACGCTCGTATCGAAAGAGATAGGCTTCCGCATCGGGAGGCTCGATGTCGAAAGAGAACCATGCGCTTCGTTCCATTCTCTCGTCGTAACGGTTTCCGGCATACACCCGGATCAGGTTGGCCAGATAGAGCATTCGCGCCGAATCTTCCTCGAATTCGGCGCGCTCCCATTGCGCGAAGAAGTGCTCCGCCATGGCGGCCTTGGCGTCCGAATGCTCCGGATCCAGCCCGAGCGCCCTCGCGTACGCGGCCAATTCCTCCGCTTCGCAGAGCGCCAGCTCTCGCTTGATCGCCTCCGCCCTCGCCTCCGCCTCCCATCGTACTCGCTGCTTTTCCTCTCCCTCCCAGGTCGGAATCTCGACGGCCAGCTGGGCCAGGCGGCTGTGGAGGCGCGCCTGTTCCGTGAGCAGATCTTCCCTCTTCCTCCGCGCCAGAGTTCCTAGGTAGACGTATTCCAACGCAGCCCTCTGCCTCTCCTGCCTCTGAACGGCCGCGTCCATCTCATAGAATTTCGACTCGGCCTCCGAGTGGCTCGGGACCAGTACCTTGATCTGGCCATAGAGATTGCGGGCGTCGCCGAACTTGCCCTCCTTTCGCGACGTCTCAGCTCTGGCGAGCAAGTCGGAGATGTGGCGCTCGAAATTTCGCTTCTGCACGAGCGACAGGATTCCCGTCCCCAGGCCCGCCGCCATCACCAACCCTGCCACCGCCGAAATCGTCCGATGCTTCTTCGCCCACCTCCACGCCTTCGCCACGCTCCCCGGCGGCCTCGCCTGGATCGCCTCCCCCCTCAGGTACCTCCTCAAGTCCTCCCCGAACTCCTTCGCGTTCCCGTACCTCTTCCTCGGCTCCCTCTCCAGCCCCTTCAGGATCACCGTCTCCAGATCCCTCGACACCGTCGGCCGGATCTTCCTCGGCGAGATCGCCTCCGTATTCAGGATATTCGCGAAGATCTCCCTCACGCTGTCCCCGCTGTACGGCGGCCGGTCCGTCGCGATCTCGTACAGCATCGCCCCCAGCGCGTACACGTCCGTCCTCGGACTCACCAGCCCCGCCTTCCCCTCCACCTGCTCCGGCGACATGTACGCCGGCGTCCCCATCGCCATCCCGCTCACCGTCAGTCTCGTCCCTCCTCCCCCCACGTGCGCCAGCCCGAAGTCCGACACCTTCGGTTCCCCTTCCCCCGTCACCAAGATGTTCGCCGGCTTCAGGTCCCGGTGCACGATTCCCTTCTCGTGCGCCGCCGCCACCCCCTCGCTCGCCTTCGCCAGGATCTCCATCAGCTTCCGGCCCTCATGCCTCCTCTCCCCCATCCAGTGGCTCAGCGGCGCCCCCTCCACCAACTCCATCACCAGGCACAGCTTCCCCTCCTGCTCCACCACGTCGTACAGCGCCACCACGTTCGGGTGCGACAGCCCCGCCATCACCCGCCCTTCCCTCTCGAACCTCAGCCTCACCTCCGGCAGCGCCGACGGCAGATCGTGCAGGAATTTCAGCGCCACCGGCCGGTCCAGTTGCGAATCCCACGCCCGATAGACGACCGCCGCCCCTCCCTCCCCCAACTTCTCCCGCCGGAGATACCGCGTCACTTCCGGCTGCTCGCGTCGCAATTCCTTCAGTCCGTCTCGGAGGGAGTCGAACCAGCGGTCATCCGCCGAAGAGCTCATTCCATTCCCCCTCCAGCTCCTCGCCGCTGGAGACGGTGCGGGACAGCTCCTGGCGGATCTCGGCCATGATCTCTTGCCGCACGGCAAAGAGTTGATTGCGGACATCGCTCTCGGAGATGTCGATCTCCTCCGCGATCCTCGCGTAGGTGGGCTTATCGGAAGTGGGTTGGAGGTCGTACAGTTCGTACACCCGGAACTGACGTTCCCGGCCTCGCGCCTTGTACCGTTCGCGGACGTGTTCGATGGCCTGCTTCGCAACCGTGATCGCCCAAGTCTTGTCGAAGGCGTGCTCGGGATCCGTCAAGCTCGTGTCCGGTTGGAACTCCTCGAGACCGTCCAGGGTGACGACGTGGACTCCTCCTCCCCGTTTGAGGGCGTTCATCGCGTCGTTCTGATCGGAAACGAATCTCTTCAGCAACACCTTGAGGTACGAGCGAAAGCTCCCCTTCTCGGGCGAGAATCGCTTGAGCACGTCTCCACGGATGAGCCAGGCGAAAAACGCCTGGGTGAGGTCCTTGGCATCCTCGTTCGAGCGCGCCCACGCGATTCGAACATAGTGGTAGATCGGTTTCCAGTAGCGTCCGCCGAGAATCTCGAGACCGCTCCGGTATTCGGCGTCCCCCGTCGCGTGCATCCGGGTGACGAGCTGCCACGTCGTGTCCGGAAATCGACTTCCTGCGCCTCCGAGGCTGGTGTCGAAACCGCCGCTCATGGAGATCCCAGATATCCTTTCGGCAGAACGAGGGCCTTTTCCGACGGCTTCCCCACATGCTGGGGGACGTTCGGCTTCTCTCCGATGCGCCAAGATACGGGCTCGCGCACAGGATGACGCTCCCCGGCGTCGTCTTCCACGAGGACGATCAGCCATCTCCATCCGATCGGACGATTGGGATCGATGAACTCTCCGGTTTTCGATGAGATCGGATGGACAAGGACGAACGCAGGGTCACGGGCAAGCCCGGCACACAATTGCGCGAGATGCTCTGCATCCTCCTCGGCGCCCGATGGAGGCTTCCACGGCATCTTCCGAAATCCAAGGAGCCACAGCCGGGCGGGTTGTCGGCCGGAGGGCAGATTTGCGCCCCATGTCACGAACACCGGCCCTCCCGGTGCGGCGGGAACGACGGAGTGGCTCGTCCGATACATTTCGGGAACGCGCTTCGTATACGGTTTGCGGTCTCCCTTCTCCCATAGCGGCGACGCCTCTCGCACGATCGCCGCTCCCTCCTCCTTGGAGGACTCCTCCGCCGACACGTGGGGAGGGGAGACGCTCTCGGACATGTCCTCCTTCCCGACCAGCTTCATCTCGCGTTCCAGGAGGTCGATATCCTTCTCGAGAAGAGGCCGCGCGGTCTCGATTCTCTCCAGGAGTTCGTAGAGATCCTGCGCGAGATAGCGCGTATCCGAGGGACCCCGTTTTCGGATGCCCGCGACCGTGCTTTCCAAGAGATCGCCGTATACCTCGGAAAGGGCGCTCGTGGTATCGGGGTCCAGGAGGTAGATCTCATCCGCCTCCTTGGCCCGCTCGAAGGCGCGGACGACGAAATGGATGTTGTCGAAGTCCTCCGATCCCCAACGCTCGAGCGCCCTCCGGATCGCGAATTCGTTGAGGGCAAGCTCGTGTTCGACCGCCCGCATCTGATTGCGGGCCTTGCGCAACTCCTCGTACCGCGCAAAACGAACCGCCTCCCGGTATCCGATCCGCGAGGCGAACCAAATCGAGGTGAGCGCGACCGAGAACATGATGGCCTGGTCGATCCAAAAGGCGATGCGCTCGCGGGACTTGTAGTTCATCGTCCCCCCCGGACCTTGGCTTCCAGGCGGGCGAGCTCCTCTTCTTGAGCGGCGAGGAGCGGAAGGACGGTCTTGTCCGCGCGTGCCAAGACGCGCTCCAGAGTCACGAGCTGTCTCTTGACCTCTCGAGGATCGATCGGACCCTCTTTGATTTCCGGAAGGACTCGATCGAGGGGGCCGGCGTACAGCCGCTCGATCTCCGCGAGGACGCGCGGATTCACCGCGGTCATGTAGGACTTGCCCGAGGCCTTTTGCAGATGGAGGGTGCGCAGTTCGACCCGAGTCGGTTTTCCCTTTTCCAGGTTCGCGCGGGCGAGGCGCACCTGTCGGAGGTTCTCGTCCAATTCCTTCCGAACGACCCGGAGCGTATTCCGGGCGAGACGGAGATCCTGATGCTGGCTGAACCGTGCCGCTTCGGAGAAACCGGCCCGGGCCGAAAGCCAGATGCCGGCGGCGACGCCGCCGATCATGAGGATCTGTCCGAGCCAGAATTCGACGCCGACCGGATTGAGCTCGTCTTCCTCCTCGGGCTCCTGTTTCGCGGGGTCGGTCATGGGAAAGTATTATGCGATACGGAGCCGCCGGATGGCGAGATTCACTTCACTCGCCACCACAGCTCGCGCCCCTGGAGCGTTCCGAACGCCACTTTCCTCCCGTCCGAGGAGAACGCGGGGGACCATACTCCGTCGAATTCTTCGCCGGCCTCGTCCCCCACGACCAGCCGCCACTTGGCGCCTTTGCGTGCGGCATAGGCAAGCGACTTCCCGTCCGCGGAGAAGACCAGCCCCTGAACCGCGTCGAATTCCGCCCCGGGTTTTCCCTGATGGACCACGAACCACCGACCGGCCTTGGAGGCGGCATACGCCAGGGAGGATGCGTCGGAGCTGAAGACGGGGGTGCCGACGAAATCGAAAAGCGGGCCCCGCTCTTCCCCCACTACGATCCGCCACTGTTTTTTCTCTCGCGCGGGATACGCGAACCGCTCGCCCTTCCGAGAGAAGACCGGTCGGGCCGCTTCCTCGTGTTCGTCCACCTTGCGTTCGTTGACGAAAACGCTCCACCGCTTTCCGTCGCTCGCGACCCAACCGACGGATTTTCCGTCCGCGCTCCAGGACGGACCATCCACGGCGTCCTCGCAATCGATGCGCTTTTCCCCCAAGAGGAGGAGGACCTTGCTCCCCGACGCAGCTCCATACCCGAGCGTTTTTCCGTCGGGACTGAAGACGGGGACGTCGACCGCGTCGAATTCGGGTCCCGACTTCCCATCCAGAACGACGAACCATTTTTCGTTCTTGACCGCTCGCGCGGCGAAGGCCAGCCGGGACCCGTCCGGACTGAACACCGGACGCTGCACCCCGCCGTATTCGCCGCCCTTCTTGTCGCCGACGACCATGCGATAGCGAAACCCGGAGAGCGCCCCATAGGCAACGGTCTTCCCGTCGGGGCTGAACGTGGGGAAGAGGATCTTGTCGAATCCTTCCCCGGCGCGATCCCCCACGATGAGGCAAGAGTGGAGCTTCGATCGGGCCGCGAATGCGACGTTTCGTCCGTCGGAGGAGAAGGTCACGAGCTCTGCCGCGGCGTCTTCCGGAACGGTCGCGAGCCGTTTATCCTCGAGGGAAACCCCGTCTTGGGCGAACGCCCAGAGTGCGAAGAGGAGCGTCATCGCAGGCACCTAATAGTCCTTGCGCGAGAATCGCCAGCAGGCCAGGGCGAGGATGATCATCGTGAAGATCGCGGAGCTGATGATGGCGCTCTCCCAACTCACCCCCGGCGGAAAGTGGACGGTGCCCGCCAGCGCCTTCATCAACTCATCCGTCGCGTGGCTCTTCCGGAGCATTTCGTTGTTGAGTTTGTCCAGATAGCGGGTTTTCGGAAGGATGAAGTAGAGCAAATCGCCGACGCTCGTCACCCAATCCGGGATCTTCCCGGCCAGAATGGGGTTGTGGATGACGTCCTGGTGTATCCAATTGACGGCCCAAAACCCGAACCACGAGACCGTCGTCATCAGGATGGACCCAAGCCAACTGCGCCAGAGCACGGCAAAGAGGACGGAGATCGAGTAGAGAATGGCGAATTGGAAGGTAAGAATCCCGATGGACCAGAGATAAGTCGTGTTCCAATAGTTCATCCGGAGGGATATCGCGAGCCAACTTCCTCCGATCAGGATGACCGAAAGAAGGAACACGTAGGTCAGACCGCCCAAATACTTGTACAGGAGAAGGGTGATCCGGCTGATCGGCTTCGAGAGAAGGATCTCCACGTTGCCCTTCTCCAGCATTCCGGGCACCGAGAATGCGGTGAAGATCAATCCCGCCAGAAGGCCGAACACCCCCGCCACCCATTCCGCGAAAATCGTCTCGATCGTGGAGGCGATCAACCCCACTTGGAGACCGCTCCCGATCGTTCCGCTGAAGAGGCCGAACAAGAAACTGGCACGGTAGCCCACTTCCTTGTGGGGACCGGTTGCGATCCACTTAAGGCTGAAATGGCCGGGCCCTGCCGCTTCGTCGGGCATGATCCAGAGAGAGACGTGGCCGACTTGGGCAAATCGCTTTTGGAGATACTTCACCTGCTCCCTCTCCGAGGGCGCGGGATATGGCTTGGTCATCCCGGGGACGTCCAGCTTCGGATCCTTGTAACCCTCCTCCTTGGTCTTGTCGCGCTCGAGGGCCGACTCCTTCCAGATCGCCTCGTAGAATTCCTGGAGCGCATCTTCATCCTTGAGCTTCAAGGAGAATTCGTATCGCGCCTCCTTGAAGAGGGCGTCCGGCGGGACTTCCCGGCAATTCGAGACCTCGAATCGCATCTTATCGAATCGCTTGCGCAGGAAGGTCGGCCCCATGACCACATTGAAGGAAGTCGTCGCCTCTTGAAAGGCCGCCTCGGGCGGGAGGGGCGTAAAGGAAATGCTGAAGCAAAGAAGGACGAAAAAGATGCAGATGCTCGCTAGAATCCAGAACGACTTCTTGTCGATCGTCTCCCGAAGAGAATCTCTCAAAAACGCGAGGAAGATCATCCCTCCACCACCTCTCCGGTGACGGTTTCGATGAAGATGTCTTCCAGCGACTGTTTCTTTTGATTCACTCCCATGATTTCGACCCCCCGGTTTCGGAGGATGTCGATCACGGTCCCGATCTTCATCCCGTCGGGGAGGACGACCTCGAGCCCTCCCGGCACCTTGCGGGCGGACGCCCCGGTCTTGGCGATGGCATCGAGGCTCGGGACCGGATCTCCCTCGACCTTGAGCTCGTAGAGATTCTGGGTCTTCGTGAGTTCCTGGACCGAGCCCTGCTTCTTCATCGTCCCCTCCTCGAGAATGGCGACTCGGGAGGTGATGAGCTCGACCTCGCTCAAGATGTGAGAATTGACGAAGATCGTCTTGCCTTCGTTCTTGAGCTGTACCAAGACCTCGCGGATTTCGCGCCGTCCGATGGGATCGACTCCGTCCGTGGGCTCGTCGAGAAAAAAGACGTCCGGCCGATGGAGCATGGCCTGAGCCAACCCCACCCGCTGTTTCATTCCCTTCGAATACGTGCGGATCTTCCGGTCCGCCGCCTCGGTGAGATGGACGAGGTCGAGAACCTCGGCGATGCGCTTGAGCCGGTCCGAACGCGACATGCCGTAGAGCGTTCCGTAGAAATCCAGCACGGACCGGCCGGTGTGGTAATCGGGAAACCGGTGGTCCTCGGGAAGAAAGCCCACCCTCTTGCGCGCTTCCGCCGCCCCGGCCGGCTGTTCCAAGAGGAAGGCGAATCCCGAAGTCGGTTGCACGATTCCGAGAAGGATTTTGACCATCGTGGTCTTGCCCGCGCCGTTTCGGCCGAGGAGACCGAAGATCTCCCCCTTCTCCACCGAGAGCGAGACCCCTTTGAGCGCCTGGACTTTTCCGTAGTGTTTGACGAGGCTCTTGATCTCGACGACGGCCATGACGGGGGACTATCGTAACGAGGGGCCCGTGGAGGGGCAAGAAAGAAAAGAAAGGCGGTATGCGTTCACGGGGTCTCTTTCACCCCGGTAGACTCTTCTGAGACCCTACCGGGGTTCACCGCTGCGGTGCACGGGGAGCGTGAACGGTTACGAATTCTGATCGGCGGATTCTGTTCGAAGTCCAGACGATCCATCGTCGCTTGGCGATTCACCGAGGAGGGAGCGCCCGATCGGACGTTCGGAGGAACCGGAGCCGTCCTCCAGGATGACGTAAGCGATCCCAACACGGCCGAGGTCGTCCTGGCTGCCGCGATGGACTCCCGGGGCCGCATCTTCCTGGCCGGCTCCAGCGGCGCCATCCTTGCGGTGTGGGCGCTGACAACGGAAGGAGGGCTGGACCGACCGCAATAGAAAGGCTCCGAGAGGAGCCGAAGCGCTTGGCGGGCGTTGATGTTCGCTTGACCCAGGACCAAGATACCTGACTCCCGCACGAGTCGGTTGCGCAGGGCCTGCGCAAGCTCTTGTGCAGGGTCGGCATCGCCCAAACTCGACGCGCTCGCCGACAGTTCCTCGAAGGCCACGTTGAGCGCCTTGAGGTTCACGTCGAAGAGCCGTCCCGCAATCGAACCGAGCCTCGACCGCAGCCCGCGGACCTCATTCACCGCGGCGTCGAGAATCCAGAACACGTCCGTCATCATGGCATCAGACAACGTCTTTTTCAGAGGACAACCTCGGCCAGTCGGAGCCTCAAGCAGATCCGGCGGAGGGGAAGGGTCGGGCGGGCAGACTCCTGGCGTGCGCGACACATGACCCCCGAACTCGGACGTTGCGCTCGGGGGAGAATGATCATCGCGATCAGATTCAAGCACCGCCATGCGCCCCGTACGTTTCGGACAGACCCGAATGTCGATGTCGAGCGTGCGCTTGAGGAGCGTCGCCCAATCTGTGCGCGATCGACGACGCCGGCAACGACGAAACGGCTCGTGCTCTGAACCGCGATCGACGACGCCCCCGCGACTGCGGCGACCACCGCCGACGGCGGAACGCGGAATGCGCGCCGGGCGGGGGCGAAGCGATGTCCGCCCCCGCCCCGATCCGCTAATGAGCGGCCGCGCGCTCGAAGATCGAATCGTCGCAGCATTTCGGGAGCTGCTTCATCATCTCCTGGATCTTTTTCGCGACCTCTCGGTCCTTCTCCGGGACGTTCGGGGCGTGGAGCGCCTTCCAGACGAATTCCATCGCGGAAAAGAGCTCCTGTTGAGTCGCCTCCGAGATTCCGAGTTTGGTGAATCGTTCGCGATGCTTGCGTACGTACTCCTCGCGGGTCTGCTTCTGCCAATTCGGGTCGCGCTTCTCTCGAATGGCGTTGAACTTCTCCGAGTCGTGGTGTCGATTGTGTTGGAGGTTCTTGTTCACGCCGAGGACGAACTTGTTGAGCTCGTCCTGCGCGGCCTGGGAAAGGCCCATGAGTTTCCAGATGTCGGTATGGAAAGCTACGAGCTTCCGGTTCTCCTCTTCCAGTTGCGCCGCCGACGGACCTTCCTTCTTCGTGGAGGAACAGGCGGCCAAAAGGCAAAGGGCGATCCCCAAGATTCTCATCGGATCCTCCTGCGGTTGAAGAATAAGGACTAAGCCGCGAGGAGTCGGACGATCGGGATCTTGAAGGGCGGATGGGAGGATTCGGGAAGGCACGGCGTTCGGATCGACGATTCGCGCTGCTCCGGTCCGCTCGGTAGGGCCGCGCCCGACGTCTCGCAGAAAAAGTCCGGCGGCGGGGAGAGAACGGCCGAATCCTCCGCGCCGCTCCGGCAGGAGTAGTAGAGGGCCAGGCAGGCGGCGTGATCCTCGATCGATCCGTCGACTCCCGGAACCTTCCCGCACACCTTGCAGGCTCGGCTCTCGGCTCAGCAATCGCCGTCGAAGGCGACGGGCCGCCGCTCCGCCAGCCACGGCGCCGCCGGCAGGGCGGTCACGACGATCGCGAGGACGAGAACCCACGCGCGGGCCATCCTCCGAAGAATCCTCGGAATCGGACGGAATGTCAAGTCCGCCCGCCAAGGAGGATTTGACATAATTTACCCATATGGGTACCATTCGCGCCGATTCATGGGTTTCCGAATTTGGAGGGCGAGATGAGAGCGTTTTCGATTTCGTTCGCGCTGGCGGCGGCCCTGGCGGCCGCGACCCCGGCGCAGGCCAAACACCAGTTTCCCCTCAAGGAGGGAAACAAGTGGACGTTCAAGAATCTGAAGTTCGGCGGCGTCTCCGGCATGGCCGTCGCGGAGGAAACGAGCGGGATGTTCCGCCTCGAGGGATTCCCCGGAGGCGGAGACGATTTCTGGGTCGCGTGGGGCGGATCGACCCTGTACGCGTGGAACTGGGACGCCGGCCAATGGCGCCCCTTCCTCAAGTTCGGAGCCCCGACCGGGACCGAGTACACGATCGATCTCGGCACGACCTTCTACCACAACGTGAAGGTCAAGGTCGCCGGCAAGTCCTATACGTTCAAGAACGACTACCTCCGGCAGACCTTCCGCTCTTGCACCCACTTTCAATTCGGGCCGGTGCCCGGGCTCTATGACGCGGGAATCGGGAGCCTCGTCTTCGCGCCCAACGTCGGACTCGTCTCCTCGGGCGAGATGTCGATCGCCGGTCCCGTCCAGAAGGTGCTGGAGTTCGCGTATGTCAACGGCAAGAAGTACGGCCTCATCCACCACACCAAGCTCGATTCTGGACCGTACTCGCAGGCCCCCGGAACCAACAAGATCCATCTCATCAACACGCAAGCCAAGTGGACGACCTTTTACGCCCAGCACAACCCGGGCGCGACTCCTCCCGCCGTCAACTTCGCCAAGAACTCCGTGGTCGCCGTCGTCGCGGGTCCCCGGAATACCGGCGGATACTCGGTCGAAGTGAAGCTCGCGCGCTACCGCACCCCGTACGCGGGCGCGCAGGTCTTCGTACAGGAGAACAGGCCCGGCCCTGGAGTCCTCGTCACGAGGGCCTTCACCCGACCCTTCCAGATCGTGGTGCTGGAGGAGAAGGTCTCTTCGATCTCTTCGGTTTGGGAAGTCGTCGTGTACGGACCGCAGAACTAGCGACACCTCGGACTCGGGGGATCCGCAAGGGTCTCCCGGGTCCGGTCGGTTCCAAGCTCGAGAGTTCTTCGATCGCCGGTTTGTGGAAACGCCCGTAGCCGGATCCGCGACTACTCCGCGGAAAGTCGGGGGACCTTCACCGCCGCGAAAAAGGCTGCGGCGCATCCCGAGTCCTCCGCGACGGAGAGGCGGAGTTCGGACGCGATGACGTGGCGGGCCAAGTCCTTGAGGAAGGAAGTAATCGATCCGTCCAGTTCCCGGAGGTGGAGCACTTCGAGATGGGCGGTGCGCGCCGAGGGGAGCAGGGCGACGAGCTCCCGCATCACCTCCCTCGGAGTTCGACGCCGGCAATCGATGCGAGCGACCATCGGGCTCCGAGGGTATCTCGGCTGACGCGGCGCGTCAAGCCTTACTTGGGAACCCGGAACCGGTCCCCGAGCTCTTGGAGAGGATTTTCCCGCCTCTTCGCGACGGGTTTCCAGGGTACGATCCCTCCGGATGAGCGCGGCGGAAGAACTTCTCCCTTCGGACCCTTCTCGCCCTCCTCTGTCCTCGCGGCGGTTCGCGTTCTGGGGTATCGCCCTCTGCCTGTACACCCCGCTCCTCCTGGTTCTCGATCGGCGCGACCTCCTCGTTCAGCTCGCCTTGGGCGCCTCCACGGCCGCCTTTCTCCTGGGGGTCGCCTACCGATCCTCCGTCGGCGGAAAGCAGTTGGGCGTGGCGCTCGCCATCGCGACCGCGGGGGAGATCTTCTTCTCGTTGATCTGGGGATGCTACGACTATCGATTGGGAACGGTGCCCCCCTACGTTCCCTTCGGCCACGGGGTTTTCTATGTCCTGGCGTGCGAGACCGCCCGCCGGAAATGGTTCGAGCGTCACGAGAAGCCCATCGTGCGGGCGATCCTGCTGTGCGGGTGGATCTACGCCCTCTTCTCCCTTGCCTGGTTCCGGGACGCGTGGGGATTCCTGTGGTGGTGCCTCTTGGCGTGGTTCGTCGCGGTCGCGCCGACCCGGCGGGTCCTGTGCGCGTGCATCGTGTACACGATCGCGCTGGAATGGCTCGGGACTTCGCTCGGAAACTGGCGTTGGGCCGAGCGGGTTCCCTATCTGGGGATCCCCTCCGGCAACCCGCCGTGCGGAGTGGGACTGGGATACGCCGTTCTGGATTTTACCACCCTCTTGTTCACCGCCGTCCTCACCCAGCGACAGGCGATTTCCGTATCGCGGAGTTGACGGCTCCCTACCCCATCGCTATCATGCCGTGACCGTGGAACTCATCCAGCACGACATCGTGATCGTGGGCGGAGGAGGCGCGGGACTTCGCGCGGCGATCGCCATCGGCGAGGCGAACCCCAAGCTCAACGTCGCGCTCGTCTCCAAGGTCTACCCGATGCGGAGCCACACCGTAGCCGCGGAGGGCGGCGCGGCCGCGGTCATCAAGCCCAACGACAGCCTCGACCACCACGGATACGATACCGTCTGCGGCTCCGACTGGCTCGGAGACCAGGACGTGATCGAGGCCTTCGTCCGGGAGGCCCCAGCACGGATGATCGAGCTGGAACACTGGGGCTGCCCCTGGAGCCGGGAGCCGGACGGCCACATCGCGGTTCGCCCGTTCGGGGGCATGAAGATCGAACGGACGTGGTTCGCCGCGGACAAGACCGGCTTTTTCATGCTCCACGCGCTCTTCCAGACCTCGCTCAAGTTCCAAAACGTCGTCCGATACGACGAGTGGTTCGCGACAAGACTCCTCGTGGAGGACGGTCGCTGCCAGGGGGTCGTCGCCCTCGAACTCCGCACCGGGACCCCGCGCGCCATCGCCGGCAAGGCCACAATCGTCACGACCGGGGGCCTCGGCCGCATCTTTCCCTTCACGACGAACGGCGCGGTCAAGACCGGCGACGGGATGGCCATGGCCTACCGCGCGGGCGTCCCCCTCAAGGACATGGAATTCGTCCAATATCACCCGACCGGGCTGCCGGGCACGGGCATTCTCATCACGGAGGCCGCTCGCGGGGAGGGGGGAATCCTCATCAACAAGGACGGGTACCGCTACCTCCAGGACTACGACCTCGGCAAGCCGCTCGACGTCCGCGATCCGAACCATCCGCAGAAACGCACGATGGAACTCGGCCCCCGGGACCGACTCTCGCAGTGCTTCATGAAGGAACGCGCCAAGGGTCGGACGGTCGAAGGGCCCTACGGCGACGTCGTCCATCTCGACCTGCGCCACATGGGCGAGAAGAAGATCATGAAGAAGATCCCCTTCGTCCGGGAGCTCTCGAAAAACTACGCGGGGGTCGATCCGGTCCACGAACTCCTGCCCGTCCGCCCCGTGATGCACTACATGATGGGCGGGATCGACACGGACATCGAGACCGCCACCAAGCTGCCGGGTCTTTTCGCCGCGGGCGAATGCGCCTGCGCCTCGATCAACGGCGCCAACCGCCTCGGCTCGAACTCGCTCACGGAGCTCCTCGTCTTCGGCCGACGCGCCGGAACGGCGGCCGCCGCTTGGGCCGGCGATCATCCGAACTTCTCCCGTCCCGCGCTGGAGGGGCAGGCCAAGGACGAAGCCGAGCGGATCTCCCGCGACTACCTCCGGAAGACGGGAGGCAAGGAGAAGGTCTCGAGTCTCCGCGTCGAGATGAACAAGAGCATGGAGGAAGGCTGCGGGATCTACCGCACCGAAGCGGAGCTCAAGAAAACCTGCGAAAAGATGATGGAGATCCGGGGACGATTCAAGGACGTCGCGATCGAAGACCGCTCGAACTCGTTCAACACCGACCTCACCGCGGCCCTCGAGCTCGACCACATGATCGAGTGCGCCTTGGCGATCGTTTACTCGGCGCTCGAGCGAAGAGAATCGCGCGGCGCGCACCAGAGGACCGACTTCCCCAACCGGGACGACCAGAAGTTCCTCCGCCACTCGCTCGCCTTTCGTACGGAGGGCGCTCCGAAGATCGAATACTCGCCGGTCACGATCACGAAGTGGCCGCCCGCGGAGCGCGTCTATGGCAAGTGAGACGATCCGGCTGGAAGTATTCCGGTGGCACCCAGAGAAGGGGGGCGAGCCGGAGTTTCGAACCTACGAAGTCCCCTTCCGAGAGGACATGGCGGTACTGGACGCGCTTACCCACATCAAAAATACGATGGACGGTACGTTGACCTTCCGATGGTCGTGCCGGATGGGAGTGTGCGGTAGTTGCGGGATGATGGTGAACGGAGTTCCCAAGCTTACCTGCGGCGCGTTCCTCCGCGATTTCTTGCCCGGGCCCGTCCGGATCGAACCGTTGACGAACTTCCCCGTCGAGCGCGACCTGGTCGTCAACATCGAAGACTTCATGCAGAAGTTGGCGAGGGTGAAACCGTACCTCCTCCGCAAGGAGGAGCAGCCGGTCGAGAAGGGCGAGTATCTCCAGACGCCCGCGGAGCTCGCCCGATTCAAGCAGTACAGCGCCTGCATCAACTGCCTCTGCTGCTACGCGGCCTGTCCGGTATACGGCGAGGAGGAGCGGTTTCTCGGCCCCGCGGCGATCGCGCTCGCTCAGCGGTACAATCTCGATTCGCGCGATCAGTACGGCCGGGAGCGCCGCGACATCATCTTCGAAGACGAGGCGATCTGGCAGTGCGAGCTCGTCGGCGAGTGTTCGGCGGTTTGTCCCAAGCACGTGGATCCGGCCGGCGCCATCCAACGCGCCAAGGTGGAAGCGACGACACAGTTTTGGATGCCGTTCCTACACAAATGAGCCCTCTACTCAAACGCCCGCAGCCCGCGACGTGGTGGCTCCAGCGCGCGCCCTATTTCCAATTCATGATGCGCGAGCTGTCCGCGTTGACCTCGGGTCTCTACTCCGTCGTCCTGCTCTTCCTCCTCTATCGACTTTCGCAGGGACCGGAGGCCTATCTCAAGATCCGCGATTACCTGCGCTCGTGGTGGATGGTCCTGTTCCACTTCGTCGCGCTGGGACTGGCTCTTCTGCATACCATCACCTGGTTCAATGCCACTCCGCGAGCTCTGGTGGTGATGCGGGGCGAAGAGAAGGTGCCGGAGTGGGCGCTGGTCTTACCCAGTTACCTCGTGTGGATCTTCGCAACGGCGGGAATCCTCTGGGCCGTTGCGGGACGGTGACGATGGCGCGCTCGAAAGAACCGTTTTTCTGGGCCCTCTTCGCGGCGGGAGGAGCCGTCGCGGCCTTCGCGCTGCCGGTGCTGATCTTCCTCACGGGCATGAGTCCCTGGGTGAATTGGCCCACCGCGGACGGCGCCCTCGCGTACGAGCGGCTGCGTCCCTTGGTCCACCACTGGGCCGTGCGAGCAGCCCTCTTCGTCGTCCTCTTCACGACGCTCTTTCATTGCGCGCATCGCTTGAAGTTCACCATCCCCAGCCTCCTGCGGGTTCATGCGAAAACGGCGTTCGGCGCGTTCTTCTATCTCGCGGCGAGCGCCGGGACGGCGTTCGCCGCCTGGGTGCTCTGGAGAATCTGATCCCACGCCGCCCGTCCCATAAACTCCCCGCCCCGGAATCCCAATACGGTGTTGTCTGTCCCGGCGATTTTCTGCATCATCCATGGGATAGAATACGGTGGACTCCGTGGAGAATCCGAACCCGGTCCTGGAGCGCGCGGTGCGGGTCGGCCTCATCACCCCCGAGGTGGCCGCCCGCCATCCGGACGTACGGACTCCCGAGGATCTGCTCTCCCGAGGCCTCATCCGAACCGAAGACGCGGTGCGTCTCTATGTCGATCCCGACGAGGACGTGGAAGACGGATCTCGCACCCGCGCCGTCGGAGAATGGCTCCGCGTCATGCGGGAAGAGAACGCGACGCCCCCCGCGGCGATCGGCCGATATCGAATCCTGGGGACCCTGGGTCGCGGCGGAATGGGAATCGTCTACCGCGCCGAAGACACGACCCTCGGGCGGGAAGTCGCGCTCAAGATCATGCGGCCGGGCTTCACCCCCGCCGAACACCTCCGATTTCTCCGGGAGGCGCGCGCGGCGGCGGTGCTCGTCCACCCCCATATCGTTCCCGTCCACGACGTCGGGGAGGCCGACGGCCGCCCCTACATCGTCATGGAACTTCTCGAGGGACGAAGCCTCCAGGACCACATCGAGCGCCGCTCCCTCTTGCGCCGCGAGGAAGTCGAACTCCTCCGCCAAGCCTCGGAGGCGGTCGCCTTCGCCCACGCGCAAGGAATCCTTCATCGCGACCTCAAGTCGTCCAACATCCTCGTCACTCCGGAGCGGAAGGCCGTGGTGATGGATTTCGGACTGGCGAAGGTGCCGGGATGGGAAGGGCCGGGCCTCTCGGTGTCGGGCGTCACCTTCGGGACACCCGCCTACATGAGTCCCGAGCAAGCGCGCGGTCAGTGGAAAGAGGTCGGCGAGCGAAGCGACGTGTACTCGTTGGGGGCCACGCTTTACGAGATCCTCACCGGCCGCCCTCCGTTCGTCGGCGCCTCTCTGGCCGAGACTCTGCAACAGGTCCTTTCCGACGAACCCTCGCCTCCGCGAACGATCGACCGAACCGTGAAACCGGATCTGGAGCGAGTGTGCCTCAAGGCCTTGGAAAAGGACCCTCGACGGCGCTATCCCACCGCCCGAGCGTTCGCCGAAGACCTCGCGCGTTGGCTCGCGGGAGAACCGGTCCATGCGAGCGCGCCTTCCATCTGGGGTCGCGTAGGCCGCCGCCTCGCGAGGCGCGCGACGTGGGTCGGCATCGCGGCGACCGCCTTTGTCGTGGGGCTCCTGTCCTTCCTCCCCGGCTTCCTTCCGGGAGAGGCCCGGATTTCCAGTTCTCCTCCCGGAGCCGCGATCTGGGTGGACGGCAAGGAGACGGGACAACGCACCCCGGCCCAAGTTTCACTCTGGCCCCCGGGATCGCACCGAATCTCGCTCGTCCGGTCCGGCTACGAATCGAGCGAGTTCGACGTGGAGATCCGATCGCGCGAAAAGGTAGAGCATCTCCGCGAGTTGCTTCCGATCACGGGACGACTGATTCTGGACCCCCATATCCCGGGAACGACGGTGCGACTCGAGAACGCGGAACCTCGCGCCTGTGAAGAAAGCGGGATCGCCCTGCCCCCCGGACGACATCAAGTCACCGTCCTGCGCCCGAACTGCTTCCCCTGGAGTCAGGAAGTCACGATCGTCCCGCGAGAAGAGCTTCGGCTCCGGGTGGAAACCGCCTCCATCCCTCTCTGGACCGTGGACGCGCCCAGTCGATTCCTCGTCCTGATTCCCGACATCGACGGCGACCGCGTCGAGGACCTCGTCCTGGCCGATCCCGCCGATCGCACGCTGGTCGGGCTGTCCGGCTCGCGAGGCCGACGACTTTGGAAGAACTCCTCTGCGGGACCCTGCGCGCAGATCCACTCGCGGGGAATCGGCGACGTCGACCGCGACGGCATTCCCGATTTTTTCGTGCTCGGAGACTCCTTCGTCTCCGCCCACTCGGGCAAGGACGGATCCCCTTTCTGGACTCACCGGGGCCGGTTCCCCGTGGACCTGTCCCACGAGTACGGCGACGTAGATGGAGACGGCGTCGCGGATTTTCTCGCCACCACGATCGACGCCGTCGCGCTCCGCTCGGGGCGCACGGGACGTCAGATCTGGATCCGGCCCTTTGTCGAAAGTATCCCGCCGGCGCTCACCCTCACTCGCGTCGGAGACTTGAACGGCGACGGATCTCCCGATGCCATCGTGTGGCTCTCGGGATGGGCCACCGCCGTCGCCTACGACGGGCGAGCCGGCGCGGAACTTTGGCGAAACTACTCCCTGCCTCTGCTCCTCGTACTTCGTCCCCTCGGCGACGTGAACGGAGACGGTCGGGAAGATCTCCTGGCCACCCCCGTCCCGTCGATCCCGACCGAATCGGTTTTTCGATGCATATCGGGCGGGGACGGAAAGGAACTCTGGGCTCGGTCGCTTCGAGCCTGGGTGGATCGTTCGATCGTGGACATCGATCGGGACGGCGTAGCGGACATCCTCTGCCGGACCGAAGACCGCCGGTGGGTCACCCTCCTTTCCGGCCGAACCGGCGCGGTGCTGTGGTCGACCTCTCCGTCTGCGGAGCTCGGAGTCGTGCGGCTGACGTCCAATCCTGCGGTCGCGTCCGACGGCGGAACGGTCCACTTTCTCTCGGGCCGAGACGGACAGGAGCGAGCTCGGGGCACGGTGAGAGCCCGAATCACGGATCTCCTCCCCGGCGGCGATTTCGACGGAGACGGAGCGGTGGATCTGGTCGCATCGTCCTCCGACGCCGGGGGTCGGGTCTGGGCGTTCTCGGCCGCGTCCGGTCGAATCCTGTGGGAAGCCAAGTTCACCGTCTCGGCACTCCAAGCCGTCGGTCTCGTGGATCTCGGCGCGGAGGGTCCGGGCTTGGCGGTGTGGTCTCCGAGCGGGATCACCATGCTCCGCGCCAGGCCTCGGTAACGAACACCCCATCGCGAGAGTCCAAGGAATTCGAGGCCCGATCCGCTACAATCCGGGTCTATCGTAGAGCGGAGGCATTCATGGCCAAGTCGGCGTTGACGGCGGGGATTCTGGCGATCGCGGCGGCCGGGGCGGCGGCGGACGAACTTCCGGGAGAACTTCGGATCGATTCGCGAGGCGAGCGGATCGAGATCGATCTCGGTACGCTCCGCACCTTCACCCGCGACGACGACGCCTCGCGCTTCTCGGTTCGCTACGACGGCAAGGAGGTGAACCGGCCGCGGCTCCGAGATCGGCGGGTTTCGATCCAGGCCGTTCCGGGCGGCCGGCTTGAGATCCGCCATGCCGACTTCCGCCTGACGGTGACCTTCGAGGCTTCGGACAAGCGGCGCGCCGCGGCGGCGCGGACGACCGTCCGGGGCGAAGAATCGGCGATCGTCTCGGTCTGCGACACCGGCGAGGGCCGCTGGCGCCTCTCCGGCGGCGAAGATCGGTTTCCGCTATGGGCTTCCGGGGGAACGGTCACGGTCGATGGGGTCGATATCGCCTCCAAGTCTCCGCTCCTTCGAGGCGCACGTTCCACCCTCCATCTTTTGTCCGCACGGGAATTCACTTCGTGGCTCTCCGTCGCCCAGGCTTGCTACGAGGCCCTCCTCCGCGAACAATGGGCCGCCTTCGTCGCCACCTTCAACAAGCACGACCGGGAGCAGGCCGAGAGGTATGCCGATTGCCGTCTCTACTGGAACGCGGTTCGCCGGACCATCGAGCGCAACAACGTGGTCGAGTTCCGATTCAAGGACATCAATCCGTACGGCTCGAAAGGGTCGCGCCGGAAGCTGATGTTCCAGCGCTTCGACGACGACGGAAAGCAGGTCGGCTACGACACCGCGATCGTTCTTGTCCTGGAGGACGGCGAATGGAGGATCGATCTGGTGTCGCCCTAGGAGCGGTACTTCAGATGGTTCTGCACCCAGCGGAGTTCGGCATCGATGTGCGCGCGATGGGGCCACTTCTGATCCGCGAGCTCCAGCGCGCGCTTGAGATCCAGTTCCGCCAGTAGGAAGAGCTCGCGCGATTTGTTCTTGTCATGAGCGAGTCGAGCCCGGGCTAGTCCGCGATTTCCGTAGGCATCGGCATTCCGGGCATCCAGATCGATCGCCTTGGTCGTATCCTCGATCGCCCGGACCCATTCGGAACGCTGGAGCCAAACCGCGGCTCTCGACACGTAGGCCTTGACGTACCGCGGATTGTGCCGGATCGCGGACGAGAAATCCCGGAGAGCCCCTTCGAGGTCGTTGCGACGATAGAGGAGATGTCCGCGATTGAGATAGGGAATGGCGAACTCGGGATAGAGCTCGATCGCCTTCGAGAGATCCAAGAGCGCTCGATCGGACCGACCGGAAGCATTGTACGCATCCGCCCGCTCGACGTAGGCGAAGGCGAACGAAGGCGACTTGGCGATGGCGGTCGAGTAGTCCCGGATGGCCTCCTCGAGCTTTCCCGAATTCTGGAGCCAGCGCGCCCGTTCGTAGTAGAGCGCGCCCCAATCCGGATTCAATTCGATGGCGGAGCCGAAATCTTCGGCGGCCCCGGGTCGATTTCCGCGGGCCTTCGCCAGCGCCCGATTCAAATAGAGAAGGGCGGAAGTCGGTTCCGTCTGCAGGGCCCGAGTGAAGTCTTCGATGGCGGCGTCCCACTGGCCCGCGGCCAGGCGGATGGACCCTCGCTGCGAATACATCGCGGAGCTTCGCGGCCGACTCCGCAAGGCCCGATCCATCCACGTCGACGCGATATCGAACTGCTCGGCATGAAAGAAGGCATGGGCGCACCATGCCTGGGCCAACCAGTCGGTGGGCCGTCGTTCCAAGTAGCGCTGAAGCTGCTCGGCGGCGGCGAGATATTTCCTTTCCGCGAATTCGAGCAGGCCCAGAGCGAAGGCGATCTCCTCGGTGCCCGGCTCCCAACGGCGAACCTGCTCCAGATCCGTCCGGACTTGCCGGCGGAGCTGGAGGAGCGCCGGTGGTTCTAGGTTCGGACGATAGCCGTAGTCGGAGTGCTCGTTCGTATCGTAGCGTTGCAACTGAATCAACATCCGGCACAGGTAGGCCGTGGCCAGGGAGGGATCGAGAGAGATCGCCCGGTCGCACCAGTGCGCGGCCTGCCCATAGTCGCCGCCCTCCATCCGAATGCGGGCGATCTGAAGAGCCGCTTCCGCGTAGTTCGGATCGATCTCCAAGGCGCGCTCGAATCGCGCCAGCGCCTCCCGGGTGGTTCGGTGAATGGACGGCTCCTCCCCCGGAGTTTCGCGGGAGAGGAGGAGCTGGAGATGGCGAAATCGCTCCATCCCGTAATCGAAATCGGGTTTCGCTTGGGCATGGAGCTGCTCGCGCCGCAGGCGCTCCTCGCGCTCCCCTGTCAGCTGATCTTCGAGAAGTCTCGCGTGCGCGGCCGCGCGCGCTCGGTCGTCCGCCCTCCGATGGAACTGATATAGGAGAAAGCCCGTGAGGACCGACAGCGCGATCGTGGCCGACGTCGCCAGCAGGAACAGTCCCCGATGGCGAACGATCCGGCGGTGAATGCGGTAGATGGCGCTGGCGGGCCGGGCGAGGACCGGCTCTCCGCGCAGAAACCGATCCAAGTCCAGAGATAGCTCTCGAGCCGAGCGGTACCGGCGGGCGGGCTCCTTCGCCATCGCCTTGAGCGTGACCGCTTCCAACTCCCTAGGGAGGTCCGGCTTCCGCTGGCGCAGCGGTTGCGGTTCGTCCTGACGGACCTGATCGAGGATTCTCGCCACGGTGTCGCCGTCGAAGGGAGGCCTCCCGGTAAGGAGGTGGTACATCGTGGCGCCGAGGCTGTAGACATCGGTGCGGCCATCGCACGACGTCCCTTCTGCCTGCTCGGGAGCCATGTACACCGGCGTGCCCGCGATGTGTTCGGAGCGGTAGGCATGTCCCGTGAATCTGCGCGCGAGCCCGAAATCGGTGACGCGCACGCGCCCGTCCCGACTCCACATCAGGTTTTGAGGTTTCAGGTCCCGATGGAGAAGGCCCATGTCGTGGGCATAATGCACCGCCAGCGCGACCTTGCTCATCGTCTCCGCGACCTCGCGGGGCGCCAGATTCACCCGATCCAGTGGGGCTCCGTCGACGAGCTCCATGGCGATGTAGTGGTACCCGGAGCAGTCCCCGACCTCGTACACGTGGACGATGTTGGGATGATTCAGGCGGGCGGCGGAAGACGCTTCCGCGAGGAATCCGGAATCGTTCTCGATGGAGGCGTCGAGACGCTGGATCTTCAGCGCGATGACGCGGTCGAGGTCCGTCTGTCGCGCCTTGTAGACGACTCCCGTGGCTCCGACGCCGATCTCTTCGAGAAGTTGAAATTTTCCGAAACGCTGCCCAACCCGGGGCTCGTCGGATTCGCACATGATCTCCGAGAGGTGGTCCCAAACCTCCGCCCTCTCGAGTTTAGTGGTGTCGATGTGCGAATCGCCCTCACCCACGGCCAAGTGCTCTCCTTCCAGCCTATCCAACCTTATAGCGACATCTGCGGCCGAACGTTTGAAAAATTTCTTCCTCCAGAGCCCAGGTCGCATGATGGAGGGGAGGCAAAGAGCATACCAGCGACGGATTCGAATCCTTGCAGGGGTTCCGCTGGTAAGATTCCAATCCGAAGGGGTCCGCGCCCCCGACCATCATTCCCGACCCCGAAACACCTGGGCATACTCCTGCCGCAATTCCTCCTCTGTAGCGACGGTATCCCCAATAAGCTCCTCTGCCAGGGCGCGGAGGCGCCGCCGCGCATGAGCCAGGAAGTTGGTGACATCCGTCTCCTTAATGCCCAAGCGATCGGCAAGTTGCTTGTAAGAAGGCTTCGGGTCCGTGAGGAGATCGTAGGCCTCGAAGACTCTGAAATAGACCTCCCGATTCTCCTCCCGGTAGGTCACCAATAGACGAACCAACGCCTCCTTCATAACGGTCTTCGACCACTCCCGGTCGAATGCCTCCTCGGGAGAAGCCCGCTCCGACATCTCGGGCAAAACGGCGTCGCTCAAATCGAGGGAAAGCCGGATCCGCCGGCCGCCGCGCTTGAGCGCCTTTTCCGACGCCTCACTACTATTGACGAAGTTCTTCACGCACGCCTTGAGAAAAGTGCGAAATCGACCGATTTCGGGCGCCACCTTGGCGAAAAACTTCCGGCTCATGAGGTGGACGAAGAAGGCCTGGGTCAGGTCCTTGGCGTCCTCATTCGTCTTTCCCCAGGTACTCCGGATATAGACGTATACCGGCCGCCAGTATACTCGGATGAGTTCGTCCAAGGTCTGGCGATACCGCTCGTCGTGGTTTGTCTTGGCCCCCAAGACCATCGACCACCGGGTAGAGAGGAATCTCCCCGCTGCGCCTCCCATTTCGGTGGAGTTGGAGCTCACGGTCCTTAACATCATATCGCACGCCGCAACATCCAGTTTTGCATTTAGCACTCTCCGTGCTGCGGATTCCGTTTCCGAATTCGCTAAAGGGCCACCCATGGGTGGCGTTGGTATGGGTAATCGAGTTAGGAAGGGAGAATCCATGGTCGGGTACGTCCGTCACGTTCGAATTCTCATCGCCGCAGTCGCGCTCTTGGGGGCGGTATCAGCCTCACCCTCCGGGCCGCTCAAACCGTTCGTCCGGCCCCCCGTGGGAGGTCTTGATACCCTCTCGCAAGAATCGGGCGGTATATGGCGGGTGCCGGGTGCGCATCTCGCCTGGAACCACCAGTCTTCCCTCTACCTTGCGGTCTGGCATCAGTCGATCAAGATGGATACCGACCCGTATCCCAATCACCCCGCCACCCATCCCCAGCATCATTGGCTCACGGCGGGCTCCGTCTGGGCGAGGGCGATCAAGGTAGCGCCGAATGGGACCTACACCAAGGGGCCACAATTCCAAGT
>CAZGKV010000024.1:0-51614 GCA_964526305.1 uncultured Planctomycetales bacterium
TCGCATGGCGTCGGAGGATGTACGGAACTTCGAGTAGATGGTTGTAATGGGCGTGACCGACGAAGATCGCCTCCACCCCTTCCGAGGGCGGGAGGCTTCGATCGATCAGCTCCGTATCGACGCGCAGGCGGGAGAGCGCGATCCCGGCGATCGACTGTCTCGAGTAGAGCGGGGGAAGGATTACCCCACGCCCTTCGAGGGAGAGGTGAAATCCTGCGACGCCGAGCCATCGGATCTGCGCGGTCCGAGCGAACTCCGGATGGCCGGGGACGATCTCCGGATCCTCCGGACGGAATTGTGCGACGTAGCCCTCGCGAATCCAGGTGGGGCTGGAGCAAGCCGCGAGCAGGAGGAGAGGAACCGCGCGCTTCATGAGCGCGGAACTTTGGCAGATCCGAAGAGGAGAGTCAACGACGTCTTTTCCATGAACGAAGCGGATTCACGCGGATGCGAGCGCGCCTCGCTCCAGTAGACCTTCCGTGTCCGAGCCCGCCGGCAGCGTTCCGAACTGCCGCCCCCAATCCCCCGAGATCCGCGTCGCCAGAAACGCATCGGCCACCGCCGATGGACTGTGTCTCGCGACCAGCGACGCCTGAAGCGCCACGGCCAACCGCTCTACGATCCTGCGTGCCGAGCCTTCGCTGGGACGTGCGAGTTCGCGATCGAGGGATTCGAGATACGCCTTGAGCCTCGGCTCCGACGCGAGGCGGATCTCCGCGCGCACCGCGTCGACGCACTCCGGTTCTTTCGCCATCGCGCGAAGGACGTCGAGCGAGAGGACGTTTCCGCATCCCTCCCAAATGGAGTTGAGGGGAATTTCGCGGTAGAGCCGGGGAAGACCGGACTCCTCGACGTATCCCGCGCCGCCCAAGCATTCCATCGCTTCCGTGACGTGAGCGATCGCGCGCTTGCAGATCCAGTACTTGGCCGCCGCGGTCGCGAGACGCTGGAAGGGACTTTCCGTATCGCGCCGATCGAAAGATCCGGCGAGGCGAATCGCCAGGAGCGTCGCGGCTTCCGATTCGAGGCAGAGATCCGCCAGGACGTTTCGCATGAGAGGCTGCTCGATCAATCTCTTTCCGAACGCGGAGCGATGACGCGCGTGGTGGAGCGCCTGGACGAGCGCCGCCCGCATCAGCCCGGCGGAGCCGAGCACGCAATCAAGCCGCGTGTGGGTGACCATCTCGATGATCGTGGGGACGCCGCGCCCCTCTTCTCCCACTCGCCAGGCGAAGGCCTCCTCGAACTCGACCTCGCTCGAGGCGTTCGAGCGGTTCCCTAACTTGTTCTTCAGTCGCTGGAGATAGAAGGCATTCCGGCGCCCGTCCGGGGTCCATCGGGGCAGGAGGAAACACGTCAGGCCCCCGGGAGCCTGGGCGAGAATGAGGAACGCGTCGCACATCGGCGCGGAGCAGAACCACTTGTGTCCGGTGATGCGGTACCGGCGTCCGTCGACGGGCGTCGCTTTCGTCGTGTTGGCCCGCACGTCGGATCCGCCCTGCTTCTCGGTCATCGCCATTCCGACGAGAACGCCGGCCTTCTCGCCGGCCGGGCGGCAACGGGAGTCGTATGTCGACGAGAGAATCTTCGGCTCCCACTCTGCCAGAACCGAGGGCTCCAATCGGAGGCTCGGGATCGCCGAATAGGTCATGGACAAAGGGCAGAGCTGGCCGGATTCCGTTTGAACCGTCAGATAGCACATCGCGGCGCGGACCACATGGGAACCGGGACGAGGGTCTCGCCACGGAAGATTGTGGAGACCGTATTCGACGGAGAGTTTCAAGAGCTCGTGCCATGCCGGAGGAAACTCCACCTCGTCGATCCGGTTCCCGAATCGGTCGTGGGTGCGAAGGACGGGCGGGGTGTCGTTCGCGAGCCCGCCCAACGTCCTCGCCTGGGCGCTGCCCACGCGCGAACCGAAGTCCTTGAGAAGGCCCTCCGCTTCCGGGGCGCCCTCCCGCACACAGGCTTCCCGGAGGGCCCGATCCGTGGTGAAGCCGTTCCACTCCTCCAGAGGAGGCGGCTGGTTGAGAACCGTGTGGGTCGTCATGACGAAGGCCCTCCTCCTATTCGGTATCGCGACTAGCGAATTTCGCGATGGCGCAGCGGCCGCAGCCGGTCGTCCAGCTCGTAGGCGATCGGAACGCCGGTGGGAATCTCGAGTCCCACGATCTCGTCGTCGGAAATCCCGTCGAGCTCCTTGATGAGGCCCCGGAGAGAATTTCCATGGGCGGCGACGACGACGCGGCGTCCCGCCAGGAGGGCCGGCGCGATCGCGTCGTGCCAAAACGGAAGTACGCGAGCCACGGTATCCTGGAGCGATTCGGTCGCCGGCATGACGCCCGGCGGATAGCGCTCGTCGCTTCCCGGCCACGACGGATCCCAGGCGCTCAAGGGAGGGGGCGGAACATCGTAGCTCCTTCGCCAGAGGCGGACTTGGTCGTCGCCGTGCCTCTCCGCGGTCTCCGCTTTGTTCAAACCCTGGAGCCCGCCGTAATGGCGTTCGTTCAGACGCCAGCTCTTCTCGACGGGAATCCAGAGCTGATCGAGTTCGTCGAGAGCGAGGGAAAGCGTGTGGATCGCGCGCCGGAGGAGAGACGTGAAGGCAACGTCGAAACGAAACGCCTCTCGCCGTAAGGCGCGCCCCCCGGTTCGGGCCTCCTCGATGCCCCTCTCGGAAAGGCCGACATCCACCCACCCCGTGAAGCGATTCTCCTTGTTCCACGTGCTTTCGCCATGGCGAATGAGGATGAGTTGCTTCATGGTCGGAGGACTGTAGCACAGTTTTCGGAAAGAGTGGTAGAGTGCGCGTACTTCATGACTTGGACCTTCCCCGCAATCGCGTCTCTCGCGGTATTCGTAGGAACCTACGTCCTCATCTCCCTTCAAAGCATCCGTTTTCTGAACCTCGACCGACCGTCGGCTTCCTTGCTGGGCGCGCTCGCGATGATCTTCTGCGGAGTCCTGACCCTCGGAGAGGCGTACCGTGCCGTCAATCTCGATACGATCGCGCTTCTCCTCGGAATGATGATCGTGGTGGCCTACCTAAAGCTGTGCCGGTTCTTCGAGTTCGTGTCCACGTGGATTCTGCGGGTGTCTGGAACGCCGCGGAAGCTCTTGGGGCTCGTCGTCCTTTTCTCGGGATTTCTTTCCGCCCTCTTCGTGAACGACACCATCTGCGTACTCTTCACCCCCATTCTCCTCGGGGCGGTGATCAAAGCTCGCCTCAACCCCGTGCCGTACCTGATCGCCCTCGTCACGAGCGCCAACATCGGGAGCGTCATCACCCTCACCGGCAATCCGCAGAACATGCTGGTGGGCATCTTCTCTGGAATCGCCTACGGGAAGTTCTTCCTCGTGCTCTTGCCGGTCGGAGTCGTCGGGCTCCTCTTGGACTTCGTGTTGATTCTCTGGCTCTTCCGCCGGGACTTCGCGAAACCCTTCGAGGTAGGTCCATTGGAACTGCCCCGGATGAATCGGACGGTGGTCCTCCGAATCTTTGCGATTCTCGCGGTCATGGTGGTCGCCTTTGTCGCGCCGATCGAACGCTGGCTTCGGGTCAGCGAGGCGGGGCAGAAGTTGCCCCTTGTGGCGCTGGCGGGCGCGACGTTGGTGATCCTCGTGGGCCGCTATCGGCCGGCGCGAGCCTTCGAGCAGGTGGACTGGGGGCTCCTCGTGTTTTTCGGCGGCCTCTTCGTGGTGATCGACGGAGTGAACCGAACGGGCCTCCTTCGGGCGATGCACGCCGGAATCGCGCCCGCCTTCGGGGCCACCGACGCTCGGCAGGCGGCGGTCATGACGGGCTTTACGGTCGCGCTCTCCAACGTGGTATCCAATGTGCCTTTTGTCGTCGTCGCCAAGGAGTGGATGAACGGCTTCCGCAATCCCGCCCTCGCTTGGTACGTCGTCGCGATGGCGTCCACGTTCGCGGGGAATCTCACCATCGTCGGTTCGGTCGCGAACATGATCGTCATGGAGCTCTCGAAGGATCGGGCGCGCGTCGGATTCCTTCAATACTTGCGGGCCGGCGTGCCGATTACCCTCTTGACGACCGCGGCGGGACTTGGGATCCTTCTGGGGCTCAACGCGCTCCATTGGATCTGATCTGCGTAACCTTGTGTCGAATGCCGTGTTAATACGACTGTGGAGGTGAATACATGAAGAAACTGCTCCTTTTGGGAGCCGTGACGATCGGGGCGATATTCGTGCTGAGCGGATGCGTGGTGCACCGACATCGATATCACGGCCACCCCCATCACTCGAAGGTCGTCGTCGTCGAGCGCGGACACGCGCATTCGCATGATTGCGGCCACTACTTCCATGAAGGAAAGTGGCATCATTGGCACGGACACGTTCATGCTGCAGGTTGCGGCCACCACCATGTGAATGGACGGTGGGAGGTCGACGTCAAGCTGATCGTGAAGTAACCCCGCAGTTCCGAAGCCCCCGGTCTCCGAGTCCGGGGGCTTTTCTTTTCCCGGCACTCGGATACGCAAAGGGGTCTTCGGTCGTCGGAGAGGGAGGACTAGAAAAGGAGAAAACGAGCATGAAGAACCTAAATAGATGGGTAATTGGAATGGCCTTAGCGCTGGTGGGACTCGGAGTCCTGTCGGGATGCCACGGATGGCGCCGGCACCATCACCATCATCCGCATCCGCCGTGCGCGCCGGAGGCTCCGGCGGAGGCCGCGGAATAGCAATCCTCTGATCCTCCCAGGGCTCGCGGCTCCCCTTGGCGGGAGCCGCGGGCCTACCCCAAATCCTTGAGAGTGAAGGTGAGCCCGTTCACCTTGGCCACATACCAGTCGCGCCCGCGAAATTGAACCAAGCAATCACGGTCGATTCCCTTCGGAGCCTTCCGGAGGTCGATCTCGATCGTGCGCTCCTTGATCGTACGTTCCGCCAGAACGTCCCCGGGGGCGATGTCGTCTTCCACCGTGTTTCCCACGGACTTGTCGTAGAGACGTCGTACCGTGTGGGGATGGAAGAAGGGAAGCTCCTTCTTCATCTTGTCCAGGATTTGCGGTTCGGGCCACCCCTTCTCCTTGAGCTTGCGCACGGCCTGGATCAGTTGCACGATGGCCGTCTTCGTAAACTGGGCGCCGATGGTGGACAGCCCCTCTTGAGGAAGGCGAATCTCGTCCGACATGGCCTCTGAGAGTATACCTCACTCGCCCCTTTTCTTCCGCAGGTCCTCGAGGAGCTCTTCCACAAGCCTCCGGCGGTCCCAGTTTTTTGGAGCGACCCTCAAGGCTTCCTGGGCGTCGATCATGGCGCCGGCCCTATCCCCCGCGGCGGCGCGCGAGACCGCTCGGTTGTAGAGATACGGGGCCGGATCGCTCGTTCGTTCCAAGCCGGACGAGAAGTCCCGAATCGCCTCGGCATAGTTCCTCAAGGCGTGGTATACGGCTCCGCGATAAAGATAGGCCACGACCGAGCCCAGACGGATCGCCTCCGTGAAGTCCGCGGCCGCGGATCGCTGATCTCCCTTCTTGTGGCGCGCGAAGCCCCGGACCGTGTAGGCACGGGACGAGTCCTTCTTGAGCTCCAGAGCCTTGGTCGCATCCTGAATCGCCGCGTCGAAGTTGTCGCGATGGTTGAAAGCGTCCGCCCTCCCGAGCCAGGCGTCGAAATTCCGCTGGTCGAGTTTGAGCACCTCGGTGTGGTCTTGGATCGCTCCCGCGTACTCCTGATGATGGAAGCGCGCCCTGGCGCGGAGCGCATAGGTCCAGCTCTCGCCGGCGGTGATCCGGATGAGCTCGGTGGCGTCCTGAATCGCCCCTTCGTACATCTGGCGTCGGATCCGGAGCTCGGCGCGCGCTTGCCGGGCGCTGCGTAAATTGGGATCCGCCAAGACGGCGCCGTCGAAATCGGCCAGAGCGGGTTCCCCCTCCCCTTTCTTCTCTCTCGCCAGCCCGCGGTTGAGATAGGCGACGGCGTCCGTGGAGTCGATGGCCAGCGCCTCGGTGCAGTCCGCGATGGCCCGATCGTACTCTTTTTTCCGAATCCAAATCCCGGCCCGATTGGTGTAGGCCAAGACCATTCGCGGAAAGCAGCGGAGGGCCTGTGTATAGTCCGCGAGGGCCGCATCGACCTGATCCAAACCGGCGCGCGATGCGCCCCGATTCAGATAGGCGCTGGCGTACCCGGGGTCGATCTCGAGCGCCCTGTCGTAGTCGGAAAGCGCCCGGGCGTGATCGCCGCTGTGGGCGTACGCCAAGCCGCGATTGAGGTATCCGGTCTTGAAACGGGGTCGGGTCTCCAACACCAGGGAGTATTCGACGATCGCCTTCGCGTACTCGCCGGATCGGGTGAAGACGAGTCCGCGCTCGAACCTGGCTTGCCAGTGTTTCGCATGGAGGGCCAAAGAGCGATCGATATGTTCCAGGGCCTCGCGACCGCGCAGCGTCAG
Source organism: uncultured Planctomycetales bacterium (assembly GCA_964526305.1). GTDB lineage: Bacteria > Planctomycetota > MHYJ01 > MHYJ01 > JACPRB01 > JACPRC01. Next base: position 6,412 of record CAZGKV010000024.1, read on the forward strand.
CGCCAGGAGCCAATGGCAGTCGGCCTGTCCCTCGCGCGGATACTTCTGAAGTCCGGCGCGCGCGACGGCTCGGGCCGGCTCCGACTCCCCCCGACCGAGATGGAGGAGCGCGACGGAAACGTCCCGCAGGAGTTGTTCCTCGATCGTTCCTCCGGCTTGGGCCCCTTCCAGTTCCCGGGCGGCCTCCTCGATCCACCGCGCCGACTCCGCGCGTCCCGCGGCGAGTTCTTCCTTGGATCCTCCGAGACAGGCGAGGAAGGCGCGGACGAGAAGAAGACGGGCCAGATACAACCGGGGGAAGGAAAAACGCAGATCGAGATGAACCGCCTCGCGCCAGCATCGCTCTGCCTCTGCGTCTTCGCCCCGAATTTCGAGCACCCGGCCCAGAAGATAGTGACCCAGGGCCAAATGGGGAGCCCCTGCCAAGGCCCGCCGAATCGCCGTCTCGCCCGGTTCCAGCCGTTTCAGGATCTCGGAATAGGGAGTGCGGTCGTCGTAGAGATAGCGGAGCGCCGCGTCGAGCGCGGCGCGGGCCGTCTCCAGGAGTTGAAGGGCGTCGGAGTCGGCCGACGCAAGCGCGGCCAACTTCGCGTCCATCCGATCCCGTCCGTCGCGCGCCTCGGGCGAGTCCTTCTCGATGAGCGCGTATCGATCTCGAGCCTCGCGCCAGCGGCTCATCCGCTCCATTTCCTTGGCGGTCGAGAGTTCGCGCCGGACTCGGGCCGCGGAGCGCAGGGCCGAAGCGGCCGCCCAAGACGCGGCGGCAAGCGCGATCGCGACGGCCACGAGAATGGGGACGAAGACGGCACGATGCCGCGAGATCTTCCGCACGAGGCGAGCGGCCGGCCCCATCGGTCGCGCGCCGATCGGCTCCCCCGACAGGAATCGCCGGCAGTCCTCGACCAAAGCCGCCGTGGTCGCGTATCTCCGCCGGGGATCCCGTTCGAGGGCCTTGAGACAAATCGTCTCGGCGTCTCGATGGAGGTTCGGATTGAGACTGCGAGGTGCCGGAGGATCCTGGTGCGCCAGCGACAAGACGGTGTCGGCGGGCGTCGCCCCGTCGTGGGGAGGTCGACCGGTAAGGAGATCGTACAGGATCGCTCCCAGGGCGTAGACATCCGAGAGGGGGGTCGCCGTTCCGGAGAGTTGCTCGGGCGCCATGTAGGACGGCGTCCCCATCACCTCCCCCGAGGCGGTGAGCTTCGTATGGTTGACCTTCAGGTCTTTCGCGAGGCCGAAATCCGTCACGAGCACCCGGCCGGTGGAGCGCTCGATCAAGATGTTCGCGGGCTTGAGATCGCGATGAACGACTCCCTGATCGTGCGCATAGGCGATCGCCTGGGCGGCCTCGTGAACGATCTCGAACGTCCGCCGCGGACCCGGCTTCTCGCGGGCCGCCCAGTCCTCGAGGTCCTCCCCGTCGATGTAATCCATCGTAAACCAATGGCGGCCGTCCGTCTCGCCGATCTCGTGGATGGGGACGATGTTGGGATGTCGCAGGCGCGCGGCCGAGCGGGCCTCGCGCTCGAATCGAAGGATCGTCGTCTCGTCGGCGCATTCCTCGTTCAGGAGAACCTTGAGCGCGACGTCGCGCCGAAGATCGGTCTGATGCGCCTTGTACACGATTCCCATCCCTCCGTGGCCGAGTTTCTCCTGAAGGAGGAACTTCCCGAAGGTCTTCCCGGCCGACTTCGCGGCGCTCATTCGCGCCAGCGCTCGCTCCAGCGCCTGCCGCATCTCGACCCCCGAGGAATAGCGTTCCCCCGGATCCTCCGTCATGGCTCGGCGAAGAAGGGAGTCGATCTCCTCGGGGAGATCGGGCCGGATTTCGCGGGGCGGATCGAACCGGCCCGAAGCGATTCTCGAGATCAACTCGTCCCGACTCGGTCCGGGGTCTTGAATCGGGGCGAACGGGTGGCGTCCCACGGCGATCTCATAGAGAATGACCCCGAGGGAGTAGAGATCGCTCCGCGCCGTGGCCCGCTCCTGGCGCGCCTGTTCGGGAGAGAAGTATCGAGGCGTTCCGAGATACGCGTTCGAGGCGGTGATCGTCGTCCCCTCGAGCATCCGCGCCAGTCCGAAATCCGTCAGGAGCGCGGAGTCGTCGGCGATCAAGATGTTCGCGGGCTTGACGTCGCGGTGCACCAACCCTCGGGCGTGGGCATACGCCAAGGCGTCGGCGACGTGCGCGAGGAATCGCAGGCCGTCCCCGAGAGACATTCCGCGCTCCATCCGTTCCGAAAGAGAAGGGCCGTCGACGAACCGCATGGCGAAAAAGTGGAGGATCTCCTCGCGGCCGGCGGCATAGACGGGCACGATGTGCGGATGTTCGAGTCGGGCGACGAACTCCGCTTCTCGGAGAAACCGCTGGGTGATCTCCTCGAGGGAGAAAAGCCCCTCCTCGAGCACCTTGACGGCGACCGTCCGGTTCAGGGAAAGCTGGACCGCTCGATACACTCTTCCGACGGATCCGCGGCCGATCAGCTTGTCCAAGCGGAAGTCGCCAAGGGTGCGACCTTCCAGTCGATCGGGCATGGTCTTGAGATTATAACCGCTTTCGGCATTCGTCGATGAGGGGCTGGAGTTTCTTCGCGTGGTCGGAGTCGATCTGGACGATCCGTTCCAGATCCGCCAGGGCCTCGCGCCAGCGCTGGGCGTAGTAGTAGGCCAGTCCGCGCCAGTTGAGGGCGCGCACGTCGTCCGGAAGTTCCTTCAAGAGAGAGGTGAATTCGACGATGGCTCGCTCCAGTTGAGGGCGGCCGGCGTCCTTGTTCTCGAATCCCCACTGCACGAGCGCCCGACCGCGCCAAAAACGGGACTGCCGGTTCCCCGATTCACGGCCGAGCAGAACGTCGAAATCGGCCACGCAACTCTCCAAGAACGGACGGGGATTCTCTCGGAAACGAGAAGCCTCCTCCGCCCGTTGCCAATTCGCGCGAGCCCGCCACAGGAGGACGTCGAAATAGCCGCGATCGCGGGAGTTCAAGAACGAGAGGGCCGCGGTGTAATCGCGAAGGGCGCTGTCCCAGTGGGGGCGCGTATCGCTCTCCTTCGAGGCCAGCGCTCGGGAGTAGGCCAGTTCCGCTCGTCGAGTCAGGCACGTCGGGTCGTTCGGTTTCAGACGGACCGCCTCGTCCAGACTTTTCTTTGCCTCCAGAAAGGACGGCTCGGGATCTTGCTTCTGCCGGTGAAGATGATTCCCCAGGATCTTCCAGGCCTCTCCCCGAAGTCGATGAGATCGGAACAAAGTTCGATTGAGGCGAATCGCTTCGTCGGCAGCGGCGACGGCATCTCGAACGAGCGCCTCGGGGTCCGCCTTCGCGTCGTACGCCCGCATCGCCATGGCCCCGAATACCACGGACCGATGCTGGTACGCCTCCGCGAAGTGCCGATTGATCGCGAGGGCCGACGCGAGGTCCTCCAGGGCGGCTCGAAAGTAAGAACTCGGGTCCTCTCTCGAGGTGCCGGCTTGGTCGCATCGGACCTTGGCGCGATCGAGATAGGCCTTTGCGTCTTCCGGCGCCTGGTACAGGACGTTTTCGTAGTTTCGCAGGGCATGGGCGAACGCCTTCGTCGGATCGCGGCCGCTCTGGAACTCCGCCATGGCCCACCTGTGCCACACGAACGCCCGAACCTTGCCGGCCTCCGCATTCGTCTTGTCGACGTCGAGCGCGCGATTCAGATCTTCGATGGCTTGGCGGAAAGCTTCGTCCGACTCCCTCCCCGCCCAGTCGTCGCGGTCGAGTCTCAGTCGGGCTCGGCCGACGTACGCCTCGATGGCCTCTGGATTGGCTTCGAGCGCCTTTTCGTAGCTGTCCCATGCGTGTTGGGACGCCTCCTCGTACCCCTTCCGCTGCGAGATGCGGTAGTAGGCGACATAGTGCCAAAGGTGGCCCAATCGGAGATAGGCGTACGAAGAACCGGGGCACGTCTCTACGGCGCGATCGGCGTCGAGGATCGCCCTGGAAAAGGCCCGCTCCCGCTCTTCTTCCGAAGGTAGAATTTCGGCCTGCAGCCATCGGACATCGGCCAAGCCCGCAAAGGCATCCGAGTAGTGCGGGTTGAGGCGAGAAGCTCGCATCATCGCCTCCTCTGCCGACCGGAGCGTTTCCGCGAAAGGACGACCGAATTGAGAGAGGGTCTCGGCCAAGGTGCGATACATCTTTCCGAGTTCGTACCAGGCCCTCGGATTGGAGGCCTCCCGTTCGAGGATGTGCGCGCGAAACTTCGCGATCTGACCGGCCAAGGTGGAATGCCGTTCCTCGATGTCGAGCTTTTCCAGGTCCTGGGCATTCCACTCCAAGGCCATCGTCTGTAACACGGCCTCGAAGTACGGGCCGAGTCGAAGAACGGCGCGGCCCTCCTCCAAAGCGTCGCGGAAATCGGACTCTCCGCGATCGCCTCGCGCGCGGAAACGCCGGAGAGTTCCCCGGCGATTCAGCGCGGTCATCCGGCCGATACGGGCCGCTACGAAAGAGGAATCCCGCGCGACCGCCTCCCCGAACGCTTCGATGGCCCCGGTGAACTCCTCTTCGGCCTTATCCGACTCCCCGTGGTTCCGCTTCCACTTTCCGAAGTGCATTCGCGCGCGGCCCAAGACATATCCGCGAAGAGGGAGATCGCCAGAGGCCTCCGAGGCGAGTCGAATCGCCTGCTCGTACTCTTCTCGGGCCCCCGTCCGGCCGCGACTCTCCAGGAACATCCCGCGAGTCGCCCGAATCCCCGCCTCCGAGAGGGCTCCGAGAGGAGAGGCTTCGCGGATGGCGTCCGCATACGCGGGAAGGGGATCTCGGCCGGCCAACTCCGCGATGAGACCCTCGGCCTCCCGCGCTCGAACGTAGAGCTCGCGCGCCTCGGAGTCGAGCGGAGTCAGGAGCAACGGATGCACCGCTTCCGCGGACCGGTCGAATCGCCGGGTGAGATAAAACACCAGCGCCAGCGCATACCGGGCCTGCGGATCGTTCTGGACCTCTTGGAGCTTCGCCTCCGCTTCCGCGTACTCCCCGCGAAAGCAGTGGAGAATGCCGGTGGCGCAGGGCTCCTCCCAGCCCTCCATCCCCTCCCGTGCCAGAGTCTTCATCCGGCCCAGCTCCGCGAGCGCCTGCGCACGGAGGACGGCTTGTTCGGGTGTCTCCGGGAATTCGGGCGAGAATTCGAGCACGCCTTCGCTCAAGATGGCGACCGGCAACCGGCGCTCCCGGAGATATCGGTGCAGACGCACTCGGGCTCGCCAGAAGTACCCGGCCGCATGGTCGGGAGCGGCCTCGATGGCGGCGTCCGCCTTCCGAAGCGCCCCCTCCATGTCCTTGGTCGCGAAGGCGTACTTGGCTTCCCCCGCGAGGCGAACGGCTCGAAGGCGCCGCTCGTACTGTTTTTTCGAGGCCCAGAGAATCACCGGAAGGGCGAAGAGCGCGGGGAGGAGGACCCCGGCGAGAAGAACGACGACCTTGCGGTGCCGGGACACGCGCCGGAGAAGTCGGGCGATCGTCCCGACCGGACGGGCGAGAATCGGCTCGCCGGAAAGGAAGCGCTCGCAGTCCTCCGCGAAAGCCTTGGCCGACGGGTAGCGCTTGGCCGGGTCTTTCTCGAGCGCCTTGAGGCAGATCGTCTCCGCGTCGCGATGGACCCGAGGGTTCACGATTCGCGGGAGCGCCGGATCGGAACTCCGAACGGACAAGAGCACGTCGAGGGGCGACGCTCCATGATGCGGCGGTCCCCCCGTGAGAAGGTGATAGAGGAGAGCTCCCAGAGAATAGACATCCGAGGCTGCCGTGGGATGGCCGGCCGCCTGTTCCGGAGACATGTACGCCGGCGTTCCCATGACTTGCTCCGTGGCCGTGAGTCGGGTCTCCTCGAGCCTCAAATCGCGGGCGAGGCCGAAATCGGTGATGAGGACGCGGCCGCTCTGCCGTTCGACGAGGATGTTGGCGGGCTTGAGGTCGCGATGGATGACGCCCTGCTCGTGGGCGTAGGCGAGCGCGCGCGCGACGTCGCACGTCATTTCCACTCCCCGCTTCGTGCCGGGCTTTTCTCGCGCGGTGAAGCTCTCGAGATCCTCTCCGTCGATGTAGTCCATGGTGAAATAGCGGCGGCCGTCGATCTCGCCGATCTCGTGGATGGGAACGATGTTGGGATGGCGGAGGCGCGCGGCGGATCGCGCCTCGCGCTGGAATCGCGCGATCGTGCTCTCGTCGGCGGATTCTTCGCTCAAGAGCAACTTCACCGCGACGGTCCGGCGGAGATCGGTCTGTTCGGCCTTGTAGACGACGCCCATTCCGCCATGTCCGAGCTTCTCGAGAAGGAGAAACTTCCCGAAGGTCGTGCCTTCCACTTTTTTCTTAGGCGGAGAGGAGGTCGTCGGAAGGTCGGGCGACAGCCGCGTAGCTTCTACCGGAATCGCGATCGGGGGAAGGGAGATCTCGGGGAGCGCCAGGAGTCCCTCCAGCTCGCGGCGGAATTCGCCCGCGGAGGGTCTCTTCTCCGGGTCGACTTCCATCGCGGCGAGGATGACGCGCTCGACTTCCGAGGGGAGATCGGGGCGGATGTCGCGAGGGGGATCGAAGAGGCCCAGGGCGATCTTGTCGATGAGCTCCTCGCGGGTGGGGCCTGGGCTCTGAAGGGGGGCGAAGGGATGGCGGCCGGAGGCGAGCTCGTAGAGGATGACGCCGAGGGAGTAGAGATCGCTCTTGGCGGTGGCCTTCTGGCGGCGGGCCTGCTCGGGGGAGAAGTAGCGAGGGGTGCCGAGGAAGACGTGGGAGTCGGTGATGGTGGTGCCCTCGAGGAGGCGGGCGAGGCCGAAGTCGGCCAGGAGGGCGGAGTCGTCGGCGAGGAGGATGTTGGCGGGCTTGACGTCGCGGTGGATGAGGCCGCGGGAGTGGGCGTAGGAGAGGGCGTCGGCGACGTGGGAGAGGAAGCGGAGACCCTCGGGGAGGGGGAGGCCGTGCTCGAGGCGGCGGGAGAGGGAGGGGCCGTCGACGAGGCGCATGGCGAAGAAGTGGAGAGGCCCCTGGCGGCCGGAGGCGTAGACGGGGACGATGTGGGGATGCTCGAGCTTGGCGATGAGCTCGGCCTCGCGAAGGAAGCGCTGGGTGAGCTCGGGGAGAGAAAAGAGGGACTCCTCGAGGACCTTGACGGCGACGGGGCGGCGAAGGGAGAGCTGGGTGGCACGGTAGACGCGGCTGGCGGATCCCCGGCCGAGGAGGACTTCGAGGCGAAAGTCCCCCACGGTCTGGCCGACGAGGCGATCCTCCACGGGGGGATTATATCCGGTTCATTTCCTCTCGAAGTCGATGAGCTGCAAGGTGCACACTCCGTCGTTCAGTCGGTACACCGCGCGGACGACACCGTACGGAATCTCTTCGGAGAACCACGCCTCTTGGCGCGTCGCATTTCGCACGTGGACGCACCGAAGAATACCCTTCGGCCCTTGCAAGGGCTCTTCCCCGACGCGTTCGAATTGAACCGGGGAGGAGGTCAGCTTGATCGCCGGGTCTTCCCACTTCGCAACGGAAGATCTCACCTCGCATCGCTGTCGCAAAGGAGACTCGAGCACGTACGTAATCTCCTTGCGGTACGTCTGCTCTCCTCGGACGGACTCCATGCGGTACCGCGCCCAGGAGCCCGGGGCGCAGCCCTTCCAGGGATCGGGCGCTTGGAGGAGTAGCGGTCGCACTCCGGCCAGGTTCTTTTCCGCAGCGCCACGTCGTTTGGGATCCCAATCGAACTCCAACGTCCGTTCGTAGTCTTCCACGGCGCCCGCAAGGTCAAGCTGCTCGAACTTGGTGTTGCCTCGGGTGAACCACGCGCGAACGAAGTTCTTGTGCGCGGCGCAGGAGAGATTCGGCTCCGCCTCCGGATAGCGTCCCAATTCGTGGAGAAGGTATCCGTACCCGAAGAACGCCGTGCCGTCCTCGTCGAGCTTGACCGCCTTCTTGTACGCGTCCTCCGCTTCGGGGAATCGCTTGAGGTCGGCGAGGGTGACCGCGCGGTTGTAGGCGCCGTTGGGGTATTCCGGATCCGCCGAGCAGGATCGCTCGAAACACTCGAGCGCGTCGGCCAGCCGATTCTGAAGCCGGAGCGCCGCTCCGAGATTATCCCAGGCCGTGGCGTTCTGGGGATCGAGGGAAACCGCTTGGCGGAGATCCCGTTCCGCGTCCGCGAGCCGATTCTCCAGAAGGTGAAGCCAACCGCGGACCTCCAAAGCGTCGGCGGAATCGCCCTTTTCCTGGAGAACGGCGTCCAATTCCCGACGAGCTTCTTCTCTCCGTGCGAAATCGATGAGGATCTTCGCCCGGCGGACGCGGGCGATACGATCGAGCGGAGCGAGTTTCAGAACTTCGTCGTACGCCGCCAGAGCCTCTTTGTTTTTCTTGAGCCCGGCATAGGCTCGTCCGAACACCTGCCATACGGCGCTGGAATTCGGCTCGATCCGCTGAGCGCGTTCCGCATCCCGAAGAGCGGCGTCGAATCGACGAAGGGTGCAGAGGACATGTCCGCGGTTTACGTACGGATCGATGGCATTCGGATCGATCTGTTCCGCCCAGGTGTAGGCGAGAAGGGCATCGTTCCACCGGCGAAGAGTGGCCAGCGTCTTTCCCTTCTCCATCGCGACGAAGAAGTTCTTGAACTCGTACCCGTATCGATCCAAGAGCTCGAGCGCCTTTTCGGGGTTTCCGCTCTGACGATAGATCGTCGCCATGGGAACGACGTAGGTCCAATCCTCCACGGGACGACGCGTCGCCATTCGGAGGTGGTACTCGGCGCGCTCTCGGTCTTTGGTCACCTTGAAGTGGTACACCGCGAGGCCATAGTGGGCGGTCTGGTCCCCCGGATCCAGCCGTAGGGCATCCTCAAAATCCTTTAGCGCCAGGATAAGGGTGTCCTTGGTCATTTGCAGATAGCTGAGGCCCCGTTGGGCGCGGGCTCCGGCATTGTTGGGGTCGAGCTCGATCAAATCCGTCCAAAGCTGAGCGCGCGCCGCAGGAACGGCCGCGCCCTGAATCCGCAGCTGAAGAACGGCGATCCTACGAAGGCGATCTTCGCACTCCAGGGATCGAGCCCGAGCCTCGGCATCGTTGCGGTCGCGCTCCACGATTCGGCGATAGTCCTTTTCCGCATCCCTCCAGCGCTTGGCGTCGTAGGCTATTCGCGCCTGCTTGCGCCATTCCTCGATCTCGACCCGGCTCTTTTTCCCCGCCGCGAAGCGCCCAAGGGCGGTGGCGCCGAGGAGGACGAGCGCGGTGGCGGCGACGGCCCAGAGGATTCTCCGGTGTTTGACGGCCCTCCGAAGCGCCCTCCGGAGCGCCCCCACCGGCCGGGCCGCGATCGGCTCCCCCGCCAAGAACCGCTCGCAGTCCTCCGCGAAGGCCGCGGCGGTCGGGTACCGTTTCGCGGGATCCTTCTCCAACGCCTTCAGACAAATCGTCTCGGCGTCCCGGTGCACCCGCGGATTCACCTTCCGCGGAAGCGCGGGATCGGAGTTCTTGACCGACAGGAGCACGTCGAAGGGCGTCGCTCCCCGGTGGGGCGGCCCGCCGGTGAGAAGATGATAGAGAACCGCCCCCAAGGCGTAGACGTCGGAACGCATGGTGGACTTGCCGGAGGCCTGCTCGGGGGCCATGTAGGCCGGAGTGCCCATGATCTGGTCGGTCATCGTGAGCTTGGTGCGGTCGAGATTGAGGTCCTTGGCGAGGCCGAAGTCGGTGACGAGGACGCGGCCGCTCTGCCGTTCGACGAGGATGTTGGCGGGCTTGAGGTCGCGGTGGATGACGCCCTGCTCGTGGGCGTAGGAGATGGCCTGGGCGACGTCGCGGAGGATCTCGACGGAGCGACGGGCGCCGGGCTTCTCGCGGGAGCACCAGGAGTCCAGATCGTCGCCCTCGATGAGGTCCAGGGTGAGCCAGTGGCGGCCGTCGGTCTGGCCGAACTCGTAGAGAGGGACGATGTTGGGATGGCGAAGGCGGGCGGCGGCGCGGGCCTCGCGCTGGAAGCGCTCGACGGCGGTGTCGTCGGCGGCCTCCTCGTGGAGAAGGACCTTGAGGGCGACGGTGCGACCGAGATCGGTCTGGCGGGCGCGGTAGACGATGCCCATGCCGCCATGGCCGAGCTTGGAGAGGAGGAGGAACTTGCCGAAGGTCTTCTCCTGGGCCTGGGGGGAAGGGGCGGGAGCGGTGGGAGCGGCGGCGTCCAAATGGGTGGATTCCGTGGGAGGCTTAGCGGAAGGAAGGCCGATCTCGGGGAGGGAGAGGAGAGACTCGAGGGCCAGTCGGAACTCGGAGCCGGAAGAGAAGCGGCGATCGGGATCGACCTGCATGGAGCGGAGGACGACCTCCTCGAGCTCGCGGGGGAGATCGGGGCGGATGTCGCGAGGGGGATCGAAGAGGCCCAGGGCGATCTTGTCGATGAGCTCCTCGCGGGTGGGGCCTGGGCTCTGAAGGGGGGCGAAGGGATGGCGGCCGGAGGCGAGCTCGTAGAGGATGACGCCGAGGGAGTAGAGATCGCTCTTGGCGGTGGCCTTCTGGCGGCGGGCCTGCTCGGGGGAGAAGTAGCGAGGGGTGCCGAGGAAGACGTGGGAGTCGGTGATGGTGGTGCCCTCGAGGAGGCGGGCGAGGCCGAAGTCGGCCAGGAGGGCGGAGTCGTCGGCGAGGAGGATGTTGGCGGGCTTGACGTCGCGGTGGATGAGGCCGCGGGAGTGGGCGTAGGAGAGGGCGTCGGCGACGTGGGAGAGGAAGCGGAGACCCTCGGGGAGGGGGAGGCCGTGCTCGAGGCGGCGGGAGAGGGAGGGGCCGTCGACGAGGCGCATGGCGAAGAAGTGGAGAGGCCCCTGGCGGCCGGAGGCGTAGACGGGGACGATGTGGGGATGCTCGAGCTTGGCGATGAGCTCGGCCTCGCGAAGGAAGCGCTGGGTGAGCTCGGGGAGAGAAAAGAGGGACTCCTCGAGGACCTTGACGGCGACGGGGCGGCGAAGGGAGAGCTGGGTGGCGCGGTAGACGCGACTGGCGGATCCCCGGCCGAGGAGGACTTCGAGGCGAAAGTCCCCCAACGTCTGCCCCACCAGACGGTCGTTCACTACTTCTTCTCGAACCCCACGAGGCTCATCTCCGATTCGAAGTCGGGTCCCTTGGAGGAGCTTTTCACCAGTCCGCCGGGGACGTCCTCGCAGGTCCACGTCTTCGTCACGAGCTTCTTGTCCGTTTCCGTCTGAATCCAAGCGCACCGAAGTTTTTTCCCGGCGATCTCAAGCTCCTCCTGGCCTCTTCCCACCTCCTTCGCCGCGGGTTCCACATCCGAAATCTTGACCTTCGATTCCGTCGTCGTCGGCTCCGCGGGAGTCGGCTTCACGACCCGCGTGTCGATCCGGAATACGAGCTCGTCCGCCGTCTTCTTGACGAGCGTCCGCTTGCTCGACGATTCGCTCTCGATCCCGCCCGATTTCGAGACGAGGCGGTGCTCTGCCCAGGACCCTTCGCCGCACTGGGTCCAAGGGTTCTCGATCTTGGGAGACTCGATCCAGCGGAAGCTCTCCGCGATCCCCGCCATCGCCTTCTGATGGTCCTTCGCCGAGCGAGCCTCGACCCACTGGCAAAGTTTCGCGACTTTCTTGTCGAGAGCGAGAAATACCGCGAGGTAGGTCAGGGACCACTCCTTGTATTCCCAGAGGTAGATGCGTTGGAGCCGCCCGTCGGGGAGCTTTTGCTCCTCCTTGAGTTCGAGTTTCTTGCTTCCCTCGTTCTTCTTGAGTCCCTCTTCGAACTGCTTGACGTACTCCTCCAGCGAGACCGCCGATTCCTCCACCGCAAGACAACCGCAGACGTTGGCTTTGGCCTCTACGAATTCGCAGAGTCCTCCGCTCCAGCGCCACTCCAGTTGCGCCCCGGTTCGGAGCTTTCCCCAATCGGCGGCGGGAATCGAGAACGTCAGTTTCAGCCCGTGGTTGACATAGGTCTTTCCGTCCTTGATCTCCTCCTGCGCGGCCAGGAAAAGCGCCATCAATGCGAACATGGTTGTTCCCACCTCCGGTTCATTTCTTTTCGACGAATCGAACGAGCTCCGTGGAAGTCTTTCCCCCCGCGGTTTCGACCGTGGACTTCACCAATCCGGCGGGAACCTTCGGGGAGGTCCAGGCGATCGACGTGGAGCGAGGAGTCTTCGCCGTCGTCTTCTCGCATTCGAACTCGCCCGCCCCCACCTTCACGTTGTCCGTCTCCTTCTTGATGTCCGGCGTTTCCCCGCTTGGGTACTCTTCCGTGTTCGGGTCGACGGCAACCTCGACGACCGTTTCCGTCTCTCGTCCGTTCTGAACGGCGACGCGGGAGAGGAGAGTATAGCCGGCGTCGGACTTCTTGAGCAGTTCCAGCGTCGTGGAGGATTCCTTTTTGGTTCCGCCCTCCTCCGAGATCACGCGGTACACCACGGTCGTCCCCGGGGCCCATTCCTTCCAGCGATGCTGGCGTACGCGGATGGGGGCGGGTGCTCGGCTGCCGCTCCCGTCTCCGGCCTGAAAGCCTTCCGCGATCTTCCGAAGGGCGGGTTCGTTGAGGGCCCAGTGTTCCTCGGGGCTCCAAAGGGCGAGCTCCGCACTCTTGCGATCCCGGACGGTGCAGAAGAGCGAAAGGTATCGCAGCCCCCGATCGCCGAACTTGAGCCGATATTCGGCGAGCCACCAGTCTCCGATCCGACCGGCGGGCTTCTCGCTCTTGAGCGTTCGAAAATCGGCGATCCCCTCCTGTTTGGACCAAGAGGTCATTCTCCATTCGGCTTGCTCCTTCGCGGCTCGGTCCGTGGGCGCCAGGACGAGGACCCCGCCGAGCTCGGATTCGTCCCGACCGAGTTCGCACGCCGTCTTGGGCCAGCCGAACTCGAAGTCCTTGATGCGAAGGAAGAACTTCTTCTTGTCGGGAATTCCGAGACGGATTCCATGTTCCGCCTGGGCGAAGACTCCGTCGGAAATCTCTTGGGACAGAAGCGCCAGAAGTGCGACGCAGGCCATGAAGAGGGAGTATACGACAAGCGGAAGCGGCCAGGAAGACTCCCCTACTCCCCCAAGATCCTCCGGATCGCCGAGAGGTTTTTCTCGGTAAGCGCTTCCGACGGCAAGAGTCTCCGCGCGATCGCGCGCGCATCGAGTCCTTCCGTCGCGTGGAGCTCCAGGACTTGCCGCTCCTCAGGAGTTCGGTTCTTGGGAACGACGATGCGCTTCTCCCAATGGCGGTGAAGAGTCGAGAAGCGAGGCTTCAGCATCGCGCGAAGTTGGGCCTCGGCCCGAGAGAGGCGGGTATAGACGCTCTTGGGCTTGATCCCCTCGAGCTCCGCGATGCGTTCGGGATCCAGCCCGTCGCAGTACACGGCCAGAAGCACTCGCCGATGATCGTCCCCAATGCCGGCGATCGCGCGATAGAGTTCGCGGTGGTTTTCCCTGCGGATCAGTTCCTCCAGGGAGGTCGGGGTCGGCGCGGGCTCCCCGTACGCCTCCAATTCGTCCAAGGACTGTACGCCTTTCCTGCGGCGGAAGTAGGTGACGGCGACATTGCGCGCGATCGCGCGGGCGTAGGCTTCCCGGTCGCGGACACCGCCGCGATGGGCGCTCTTCGCGACGGCCAGGGCGATTTCCTGCTCCAACTCCTCTTGTTCATGCTCGGCGAGGCGGTATTTTGTCCGCAAGAAACGCGCGGCGGATTCCAAGAGAGGGCGAAGCTCGTCGTCCATTCCTCGCATTCTTGCATTCGAGATCGATTTCGTGGAGAAATACGGCCGCGCCGGCGACTCCATCAGTAGAGTTGCGGAGAAATCGCTATGAACCTTGCGTCCATCTTCTGGCTGTCCTTGGTCGCGCAGGATCCCGTTCCGTCGGTCGAAGAGATTGTCCGAAAGATCGAGGAGCGGAATCGTCCCCTCGGAGCTCTCGAGGCCGAAATCGAGGTCGAAGGGGGCTTCATCGTGCAGTCGGAGGGGGCGCGGGTGATCTCGCAAAAACCAGGAAGAGGCCGGCTCCGGGCGCGCCCGGGAGAATTCGCCGCGTGGGATCTCGCCTTCGGAACGCCCGATGAGCAAAGCGTGATTCTTTCCACCATTCACGCGGCGGAAGGATCGGCCTTTCGGGTCTTTCTCCTTCAGCCATCCAAGCGCAAGTTTCTCACCGTCGCCGGACGAGGCAGCATCGCCACGGACTACGTGACGGCGGTGAATCTCCCCGTCTACACCGCCCTTCTTCTCGACGCGACGCTTCAACCGCGGTCGTTTCTCAAGGGGAAGAGCGTCGTCGCGCGGGAGGAGGACCTTCTGAAGCTGACGCGGGTGGTTCAGATCCCGTTCCAGAAGGAGCGAGTGGCCCTGACGTACTGGATCGGTTCCGACTGGATGTTTCGAGCGGTCGATGCGGAGTTCGGCGAGAAGAAGTACCGCGCCGAGGTGAAAGAGACGGTCGACGTGAAGGGGGTTCGTGTCCCTTCCCAAGTCGAATACCTCTGCGGGGAGGACCGAGTCCTCTATCGGTTCGCCAAGATTCGCGCGGTTGAAAGAGTAGAGCTTCCATCCTGGGCGCAATGGAAAGAGCTTCCGGTTCTTCTGCCGCCGGCGCTGGAGGGTTTCGAACAGAAGGCGAAAAAAGAGCCCTCCTTCGAGGCCTACTTGGGGTGGGCGACCTACCTCATGTTCAAGCGGATTGAGGGCGCGATCTTCTGGTTCGGGCTTTTCGGCGGCGATCAGGAGCTGGAGCACTACGTGAAACTGCGCGAGCCCCTGGAGCGCGCGCGCGAACTGAAGAAGGACAGCGTTGTCGCAAACGAATCGCTGGCGCTCGCCTACCTCGGACTCGGAGAGGAAAAGGCGTTTCGAGCCCTGGTAAACGAATCCCCCACGCCGCTTGCCTGCCTCCTGGCCGCCATAAGAGACGAAGAGGCAGGTCGGGGCGACGATGCTCTGGCGTGGCTGGAGCGGCCGTCCGAGGGGCTTTTCGATCGGATCCGAACGGGGATGCGGGGCCGTCTTCTCCTCCAGAAAGCAGCCACCGCGCGAGAGTTCTTGGAGATCTTCCGGCGCGAGCGTGCCAAAGCCGCACTCGACGATCTCGAGCCGCCTCCGTACTTGGAAATCGAGATCGAGGGACTCTTCCAGGCGAAGTTGAGCTTGCGAGTTCGGAAGGGCGGGTTGTGGGGCCGAACGGACGAGGATTGCGGCGAGCTGGAGGCCGTGGAGGATCCGGAGATTCGGCTGGCCCTCGCGCGCCATTGGGCCAAGTCGAAGCGTTGGGAGAAGGCCGAGGAGGAGTACCTCAAGGTCTTCCGACCGGAGTTGTCGGCAGAAGCGACGGCCGCCGTCTTCGGAAGTGAGGGAACGATGCTCCGGTTGGGGAAACGACTCCTCGAAGCTGAGGGTAAGGAAACCACGATCATCGCCGTATGTCCTCTCCTGCTCGCGACTGCGGCCGAGCGCAAGGATGGAATCGTGGCGCGATTGGCGTTGGAAAGGGTGCTACGGCATTTGAACGGACTCGACCGCAAGACGACGATCGGTTCCTTCGAAGCCAAGCTCTTCTGCACCGCGATTGCCCGCGCGACTCGGGCCGGGATGGATGTGTCCTCCCTCCTCACGGCTCTCCTGGAGCATCTGCCGAGGGCGTTTTTTTCCGACCGGCCGCAGGTTACTCCGGAGTTGCTCGAAGCGATCCGGGCCGTATCGGGAGGAGACGAAACCAAGCTTTTCCTGTTGATCCTGGAGCGGCTCCATCCGGACGAACCCATGCTCCGGGATCTCGGGGTCGATAAGGCTAGTTTCCGGAGCTTCCTTCGGAACCGCGTGGATTCGAATCGCGCGGGCCGCGATGATTACGAGTCGCTCGCCCATCTCGTGGCCTCGGACTTCAACAGTTTCGAAAAGAGATTCCCGGCCGATTTGGACGAGGATATGGCGCGCCTGGCGAGAGGAGTGGAGAAGTTTCCGGACGCCGATCAAGCCCTCGAAATCCTGGGCGATTTCCACTATGTCGGTCGCCAGGCCTATCGAAAAGCCGCGGACTTCTACGCCAAGGCGCTCGAAATCCGATTGGATCAAGGCAGGATGGGGAGCATGTACGGGACGGGCGGCGCGCGCGCGGAGTGGTCTCGTGGCCACACGTTCACCTTGAGATTGGCGATTGCCCTCCGAGCCGCGGGCGATGGGGCCGCCGGAAAGAAGATCATCGAGAGGTTCCGCACCCATCCTCGGGCTTCCGAGTACCCCTGCACCGACAAAGCGATCGCGGACATGCTCTTCCTATTGGATCCGACGGCAGCCCTTCGATTTCTCGTGACGAAATATGCGAAGGAGCGAACCCTTGGAAACGCCGGAGCGGTGGATGGATTCCTCGAGGAGCAGGGCCGGCACTTCGAAGCCTACGCTTGGGGTGTGGCGACGGGCCAGCCGCGGGAGAAGAACCGCGTCCAGGCGCTCTTGGTCGCGGCGAGCGAGACGCGATTCGAGGCGAAGATCGACCCTCTGCTCTTCGAGGCGCATCAAGGCGAAGAGAAACTCCGGTCGGTCGAAGCGGAATGGCGCAAGGGGTTGGGGGGCGCTCCCGCGGCGCGAGACGGGTGGATCGCCGCCCAGCTTGCGGAGGCCCTCCGCCTCCTGAAGAAGGGGGAGTTCACCATCAATCCGGCGGAGGACCGGAGCCTCATTCCCTTTCTTCGGCGTCTCGTTACCGCGGGCCAAGCCAAAGCGGCGGCGGAAATTTTCCTGGCGGCGTGCGACAAGATCTCGAATCCTTCGAGCTACTATCCCACGCTCGCGGAGCTGGCGGGGGGAGATCATGAACTTCTCTATCGCCTGATCGCCCCGATCGGACGAGGGCTCGAGTCGTTTGAATCCGTCGGCCTATCTCCGGCCCAGGCGCTGGCTCTCGCGCTTACGCGTATCCAGGATGAGAAATACGATCGGCACGACTTCCTGCTGGTTGCGGATTTCGTCCGGAAACACCCTCGAGATCGGGACGATCTCCGGTCCTTCCTCGAGAGAGGCGCAGAGAGATTCCCCGAGGAGGGGCGGATTTGGGAATCGCTCGGGGACGACCACTATGCGGGAGGGAGATTCGCGGAGGCGCTTCCAGCCTTTGCGCAGGCCTCGGAATGCACGAGCTTCGGGGCGTACACCGGTTTCGAATGGAGGGCGAATCACGACAAGTATGCGCCCGAGCAACATCTCCCCATCAAGATCGCGTGGGCGGCCGTGGCCTCCAACCGGAAGGAAGAGGGAAGCCGGACTCTGGATCGCTTCGTCGATCGCTTGGCGAGACTCTTGGCGAAGCAGCAGGAAAAGAAGTTCTCGGAAGGGACCGACGTCCCGTCCGGATCGTTCGCCTTCGGAGTCGCGTACGAGATGGTCGGGGATGTTCCTCGAGCGCGCCGAGCCCATGCGCGTGGGTTCCGGTCCGTACTCGCCTCGACGAAATGGAAAGATCTCGTCCCCGGCTCTCACTTTCCGAGCCGGAGCCTCAATGCCAACGTGATCCGGTTTGCGGGACTTCTCGAGCGAAGCCGTGAACCGATTCTCGCCGGAATCGTGCTCGAACTCCTGAGCGAAACTTTTCCGAGCGGATGGCGGGAGGAAGAAAAGCGGGCCGTGGACGCCCTACTCGCGAGGCTGAAGCCGGGCCCGGAAGCCGTCGTTCGTCGGTACGCCGCACGACTGGAGGGGACCGCGGACGCCGCGATGCAGAAACGTGTGGAGGAGTGGGTCGCGCGGCTGCGAGCGGACTCCGTGGAGGAGCGCGATCGCGCGATGGCCGAACTCTCGAGACTCGGACCCGAAAGCGCCGCGGCGCTCAAGAACCATGTAGACGACGCGACCATCGGAAAGGCGGTGATTGCGATTCTCGTCCCTTGGGCGAAGGACGCCGCGGTCCGCGAAATCGTCGCCTGGGCTCAGTGAGCGAGAAGGACGACCTTCCGCTGAAACCGCAGCGCCAAGGCCTGCGGGAACGCGTGAAGCGACAGGAGGGCGTCCGCCTCGTCTCCGAAGAGCGCGGGTCGCTCCCGCAAGACGCTCCCATCCTTGCCGGAGACAATCCGGATCCAATCCCGATCTCCTCGACGGAAGGCGAAGACGAGTCGGGAATCCCGTAGGAGCGCAACGATGGGCCGCCATTCGCCGTCGCACGCCCAGCGATGGAGCACGCGGCCGTCCGCGGCGGTGAGACGCATCTCCGATTCCGACTTCGAAAGAACTTCCGGCCATCCGTCCCCGTCGAGATCGAGATCTCCGGCGATGGGAGCTCCCGTGATCGGGATCCGGCGGAGGATCGTTCCGGTCCCTCCGGAATAGATCTCGCAATGCCTTTCCCACTGGGCGCTCACCACAAGGTCGGGCACGCCGTCGCGATCTACATCGATCGTGGGGAGCAATCGGCCTCCGACGAAGGAAAGCGTTGCGGACCAATCCACGCGACCGGAGACGGGATCGAAAACCCCGACGGCGTCATCGCGACTCAGAAAACCGAACCGCCCGCCCATGGCGCAGGCGTCCTTCCAGCCGGAAGTCCAGTGACCTCCGAAACGAACCACTCGATGGGTGCCGGCCGCGACGGGGTCGCCCGATCGATTCAAGGCGAGGAAGTCCCCTCCGTCGGTCCAATTCGAATCGGATCGGCCGAAGCGAAAGAGCTGGGCGCGAGTGGTCGCGAGGACGACGCCTCCCTCCACGAATCGAGCGTCGGCGATGGCCGCCGCGTCCAGGAGATAGCCGAGCTCTCCCAGGGTGCGACCGGACGCATCGAACCAGCGCGTCTCAGAATATCCGGGGAGAATCAAGAGCGGCTCTTTCCCCTCCGCCAGGAACGGAGTTGCCCCTCGGTTCAGATCTTCCACGCGGAAAACCGTTTCGGAGGAGGGGCGCATCCGGAGGACGATCGGACCGATCTGCGTCGCCACGACGACCTCAGGAATGCCGTCTCCGTCTACATCGGCAACGACGGGAGCGGCGGTCGCCGCGGCGGGAAGCCGGTAACTCCAGAGGAGGTTCCCTTGGCTCGACAGGGCCCGCATCTCGAGGTCCCGGGTGGCGAAGAGCAGATCCTCGGCTCCATCGCCGTCCACGTCTGCGAGCACGATGCGAGTCTGAAGGTGGAGAGGATTCGCCCACGTCTTCAGGACGCGACCTTCACCGTCGATCCAAAACAGGACGCTCCCAGTGCGGACGAAGAGCCGACCGTCGGCGGTTTCCTGAATCTGTCGGACGGAATCCGAAAACCCGAGTTTGCGAACTACACGGCCGTCCGTGGGCGAGAGTACAAGAAGTTCCTTTCCCGCTCCCAGAGCGAGACCGTGCCGACTCGAAATCAGATCCGAGGTCCAGGCGGAGGCCGAATACTTCCAGAGTTGCGTCCCCGTACGTCCGGAGATCGCCAGCACGATCGCGCCGGCTCGAAGGAGGACGTCCTCCCATCCATCTCCGTCGACGTCGCGGGCGACGGTGCTTTCGACCTCGGAGCCCGTCTCGTTCCGCCATCGCCAGCGGACGGATCCGGAGGGGTAGGCGACGCACGCGCCTTCCCTCATCGGGAAGAAGACGGCGCCGCCCTCCGGGGAGCGAAGAGACGTAGGCGCCGTCGGTTCGTCGCCGGCGCTTTCCCACGAGAGGAGGATCTTCCCATCATGGACGGCTCGCAGTACGAAGCGCCCGTTGCCGGCCGCATGCAGGAGGTCGGCAAGGCCGTCTCCGTCCCCATCCACGAGGAGACCCAGGGAGCGCGAAGCATCGCCGGTTCCGCCCGGAGCTTCCCAAAGCCGAGTGGCGCGGACTCCGTCCACGGCCACGGCCGCCCCTCGTCGGGTCGTGAGGATCCAGTCCGGAACTCCGTCGCGATTCGCGTCGACGGGAAAGAGCGAGGCGTAATAATCCTGGGGAAGCCGAGCGTGCCAGAGGAGTCGAGGCTGGAGGTACACGCCGATGCGGACCGATTGGCCTTCGGCGACCGTAACCTCGCGCTTTTCCGCGAGGTGATTCTCCCGCTCGAAGCAGAGACGATGGATTCCGGGGGGAAGGGTCAGGAGCTGGGTCGAGGGAAGCACGGCAAGCTTTCGGTCGCCCTCCCAGACTTCGACTCCAGGTTGATGGGAGTCGATGGAGACGCGCCCCCAATTGGACTCGAGCGTGGCGAAGATCGGCACGAGTTTTCCGCCGCCGACGACCTGAAGGGGTCGCCTTTGCTCGACGAAGCCTTCCTTCCGGAGAACCAAGGTGTAGGCGCCGCTGGAAAGCTCGAGCGTGAACGGCGCGATCCCTCGATGGGAGGTCGGGAGGAGTTCGACCTCCGCCCCGGCCGGTTCCGTCTCGATGCGGATCGTCTCATACCTGGGGTAGAGAATGACGCGCTGGTGCTGGGTCGATCCCGCTTCGATGACCAGCGATTGCGTCGACGCTTCGTGTCGATCCAGTCGCAAGAGAAGTTCGTGACGTCCCGGCCGGAGGAAAGCACCGCTGAGCGGAGTCCGGCCCAGGGCTCGACCGTCGATCCACACTTCCGCCCCCGGAGGAACGGTCTCGAGGGTGAGTTGTCCCGGCCGCGTGGTCGCGCGGATCCAGAAAGCCAGAAGCGATGCAATCGCCAAAATGCTGACGGCGGTAACGGCGCGGTGCCGTCGGATCCATTTCCAGGCCAGCGTGAGAGGATTGTCGTGCCACGCTTGCCCCCGTCGACCTTCGAGGTGAGCTTCGATATCCTCCGCAAGAGTTCCCGCATCGCGATATCGATCCGAGCATTGCGGCGCGGTCGCGCGCCGGATGATCGCGGAAACTTCGCGCGGAAGAGATTCGGGGATGACCCGAAGTCGCGCGGTTTCCACATTCTTCAAAAGCTCCCGGACCGTCTCTCCCTCGACGGGGGGCTGGAGGGTCGTCAGCTCGTAGAGAAGGGCGCCGAGGGAGTAGACGTCGCTGCGCGCGTCGATCTCTCGACTCGAGGCCTGCTCCGGCGACATGTACATCGGCGTCCCGACGACGGTGCCGGCGACGGTCTGATGCGGAGCGCCGTCTCCTTTTCCGGTTCGGATCTCCGTCCCCGTCGGCGGGCGGTCCCGAGGGAGTACCTTGGCGATGCCCCAATCCAGGACGAGGACCTCTCCGAACTTCCCGAGCATCACGTTTTCCGGCTTGAGGTCCCGATGCACGACTCCCTTGGAATGGGCGTAGCCGACCGCTTGGCAGATTTGCTGGAAGAGGCGAAGGCGATGGCCGGGGGTAAACCGGCGCTCCGTCTCCTCGTCGCCCGCCCGCAATCGTTCGAGGATTTCCCGCAACGTCTGGCCATAGACGAGGCGCATCGTGAAGTAGAGGTTTCCGTCCTTGTCGAGCCCGACGTCG
Organism: uncultured Planctomycetales bacterium; assembly: GCA_964526305.1. Taxonomy (GTDB): domain Bacteria; phylum Planctomycetota; class MHYJ01; order MHYJ01; family JACPRB01; genus JACPRC01. Next base: position 27,742 of record CAZGKV010000024.1, read on the forward strand.
TAGGTGCCGACGATGCTTGGGTGCTCCAGTTGGGCCGTGACCTGGGCTTCCTCGATGAAACGGGTGAGGAGCTGCGGGTCGTCTCCGGGGAGGCCGAGGAGAACCTTCATCGCGACGTGCCGCTTGAGATTGTGGTCGTACACCTTGAGGACGCGACCGAGTCCTCCGCGACCGATCTCGGACACGACCGTGTAGCGCTTCCCCGCGGTCGGGAGCGGCGGCGCATCGCCGCCGATCATGGCCTGCGGATCGACGCCGATGCGCTCCAGCAGAGTTTCGGCGGAGGGGAGGGGATCCGGGAGCTCGGACATGCGAGGGGATTATAGGGGGGCGAGTCGCGAAGAGGCAATTGCTGGACGATCGAGGGGCGCGGACCCGGTGCCTCGGGCGCAGCCTTCGAGGACGTTCTCCCGCCGGCGCGACGGGCCTATGTCCATGAATATTCGTTATAGACGATCGAATAGAGGTCGCGGCTCCGAACGACCCCCCCCGAATCACCCCGCGGCCGGCAGCGTCACCGTGAACGTCGTCCCTTTTCCCACCTCGCTTGCGACTTCGATTTTCCCCTCATGCGCTTCGACGAAGGACTTGCAGATGGCCAGCCCGAGCCCGGCGCCGCCCGTCTCGCGTGACCGCGCCTTATCCACTCGATAAAAGCGGCGGAACAAAAGAGGCAAATGTTCCGGAGGAATGCCGGGCCCGGTATCGGCGATTTCGAGGGTCACCGAGCCGTTGCCTCCCCGGAGCGAGAGGGTCACCCGGCCCCCTTCCCGGTTGTATTTCACGGCGTTCTCCGTGAGATTCATCAGAACGCGGCGGAGCGCGACGGGATCGCCGTCGATCGCCGCCTCGGCGCAGTCCCCGACCCCGAGATCGATCTTCCGCTCCGCCGCCATCGGCTGCCAGGTTTCGCACACCTCCGCCACGATCGGAGCGAGGCAGACCCGTTCGCGGCGGAGCGCGTACTGGCGGAGATCGAGCTTGGCCAAGGTCAAGAGATCCGTCACGATGCGATTCATGCGATCGATCTCCTCGGCGAGACTCGAGAGGACGGGGTCGGATACGGGCTGGGGGCTCTGCAACGACGTCTCCAGCTCGGCGCGAAGATTCGCCAACGGCGTGCGAAGCTCATGCGCGGCGTCGGCCGCGAAGTTCTGGAGATCTTCGAAGGCGCGCTCGAGTCGTTCCAACATTTCGTTGAACGTCCGAGCGAGTCGTTTGAACTCGGTTCCGACTTCCGGCTCGGGCACGCGTTCGGCGAGGCTCGTGCGGCTGATCTGCTCCGCCTGGCGCCGGATCCGCTCGAGCGGGTGAAGCGTGCGGCCGACGAAGAGCAGTCCCGCGATCCACGAGAGAAGGAGCATCACGGGCACGAAGATCGCGAAATACAGGAGCACCTCCCGGAGCTGCCCTTGCATCTCCGCCTCGCTGACGGCGACGGCGATCGCGACTTCTCCCCTCGCGGTGCGAACGCGCGAGGCCCGGCCGCGGTAGTCGGCGCCGTCGATCCGGAGGCGGAAGTGCTTTCGATCCGTCGGGAGGACTCGGCCTTGCGTCGCGTAGAGGACCTCGCCGTCCGCGCGCGCGACGTACGCCTTCGAACCGGTCGGGGCGAGGCCCGTCTCGAGGTCCGCCGCCAGCCGGGCGCCGGACTTGTCTTGTTGGGAGAGGTAATGCTCCTGAAAGAGTTGGGTCTGGAGGAGGAGCTCCTGATCGAGCCGTCGGTCGAGCGTCCGACGGACCCAAAGGTAGAGGCTTCCGCAGAAAAGGCCGAGGAGGATCGCCATCACCGCCAGAAAAAGGACGGTGAGCCGGGACTTAACGCTCTTCAGCATCGGTTTGGCGGAGGGCGTATCCCACGCCCCGGACGGTGTGGATCAGTCTCGACCCGCCTTCGGCCTCGAGCTTCTTGCGCACGTTGTTGACGAAGACGTCGACGACGTTCGAGTTCCACTCGAAATTGTAGTCCCACACGTGCTCGGCGATGGAGCTGCGCGTGACGGCGCGGTCGGCGTTCCGGAGGAAGTATTCGAGAAGGGAGAATTCGCGCGGGGTGAGCTCGATCGCGCGTTCCCCGCGCCGGGCGGTTCGCTGAAGGAGATCCACCTCGAGATCCGAGAAACGCAGGACCGTGGCCGCCCCGGCGGAGCCGCGGCGGAGGAGCGCTCGGACGCGGGCGCGAAGCTCGTCGAGGGAGAACGGTTTCGTGAGATAGTCGTCGGCTCCGGCGTCCAATCCCCGGACGCGATCCTTCACCGTGTCCCGCGCGGTGAGGACCAGGACCGGCGTCGCCTTCTGTTGCCGCCGCATCTCCCGAAGGATGTCGAGGCCGTCGCGTCCGGGGAGAAGGAGATCCAGGACGACGGCATCGTAGGGTTCGGCGAGCGCGAGATGGAGGCCGTCGTTTCCCTCGTGGGAAACGTCGACGGCGTGGCCGTCCTCCCGCAAGGCTCTCCGGACGAAGTTGGCCAGTTTCTTCTCGTCCTCGACCACGAGGATCCGCATGGGGGGGCATTCTATCACCGCCGGGCCGCCCGCCCGATTCGCATCGTGAAAAATTCTTCACTTCCCCTTCATCGATCCATCATCCGCTTCGGCCGATACTCCAAGGGTAAAGTTCCCCGTACGGACGGAGACCGCATCCCTCTGCAGGGTGGGTGCGCGTCTCCGTCCCCGAGAATTCTTGACCTGGGACGAGCCGGACCCGACGGAAGCCCTCGAAGTTGATCGGATTCCGGGTCGGCTGGAGGTTCCCCCCTCCGTCCGCGGCGCGTTTTGCGGCGCGGGAATCCGAGATGAGGGCCACGCCATTTCCTGATGATCCTTGTACTTCCTCGCCGATGGATTAAGATGTCCCTCGAAAGGAGAGGAAGTGCCGGATCTGAGGCGCGTCTATCGGCGATGGCTCATCCGCAAGCTGTCGATCTTGACTCCCGCGGTAGGAGTCGCCGTCGCGCTCTCGTGGCGGCAGGCAGGACGGCTCCAGGCGGGCTCGACCACCCTGTGGATCGATTTGGCCTGTCTGGGCGCTTCTCTTCTGCTCGCCGGTTTTTGCGGGGGCTTGTCGGTACGCGCGCTCCTATGCTACCGGCGGTTCCGTTCGGGCGATGCCGGAGCCGCCCGTCAATCGAGACGGGAACTGGAACCGGCCGGACCGGTGGCGTTCGTCGCTTTTTCGCTCGTGGTGTTCGTGGGCGTTCTTCCCGCCTGCTTCCCGCCCCTCGGCCCCCTGGCGGAGTTTCCTCTTCCGATCCGCACCGTCTTGGAAGAACGCAGGAAATCGGCTGCCCCCGCGGCGGCCGAGGAACGGGTGCCGCCTCCTTCCAGAGCAGAGGCGAAACGAGAGCCTCGCGGCCTTCCGCTCTCCGTTCCCCTCGCGATCGAGCCCGGAGAGGCACGGATTCTTGAGGACCAAGAGGAGCCTCGGACTCCCTGGACCGAGGAGCGCTCTTCCGGGTTCGCCCGACTCGGTGTTCCGGACGCCAACAGGCCCTTCGAGTGGATGGCGCCCGAACTCCATGTCGAAGTGTTGTTGCTCCAACCGACCGGGACCTTCGCGACGCAGGAAGGGGACGTCGACATCGATCGCGACCTGGGAATGCGGGGAGCGGGACTTCGGTTCACCTACGATCTGGCGACGGACCGGGATGAAGGGCTCCGATTTCACTACCAATTCTTCGGGCTGTCGGCTTCCAAGGATTACGTGGAGATCTCGGAAGCTTCGATCGACGATCTGCTGGTCTGGCAGCGATTCGGGGCCACGTATCTCTGGCGCCTCTTGGGCTACACGTCCGATGCCGAGCTGGACTTCTCGGTTTTTGCGGGGGCGATGGGCGACAACCTTCTCTCCGATGGGGAGAACGATGTCGCCGCGGAACTGGTCCGGGTGTCGCCCTATTTCGGGATCGAGGCGGGATTCTGGCAACGAGGACCGGTGGGAGCCGTTTTCCGCTTGGGGCAGACTTTGCCCGTAAATCTCACGGGAGGGACCGCACTCGTTACGGACCTCACGGCCCTCCTGCGGGTGGACTTCACCGACGGGCTCTCGCTGCACTTCGGCTACGCGGCCTACTGGGCCCACTTCCGCGACCACGCGGAGCGATTCACGGACACCGACGGTCATGAGAAGGTGGCCATGATGCTGCACGGCCCCGTGGTCGGCATCGATCTCCGGTTCTAGTTGAGCGACACCGCCTCCCGGCTTTCGAGCGACCTGCGAAGTTGTCGGCGCGCGCGCCACAACCGCGACATCACCGTCCCCACGGGCAAGCCGAGTCGGCGCGCGATTTCTCCGTACGTGGAATCGTCCATGGCGGCTTGGAGGAAGACCTCGCGATAGGAATGGGGGAGATCCTCCAGGGCTTGCTTGATCTCATCGCTCACCTGCTCGAAGTCGAGACTCGGAGCCACCGCCTGGGCGTGGTCCGGCTCGAAGCCGTCGGGATAGGGAGCCTCCTTCGCGACCTTTCGATGGCGGAAGGTGCTGATGACGTTGTTCGCCAGGATCCGGAAGAGCCAAGCCCTCAGATTGGTTCCGGCCTTGAAGCGATGGAAATTCAGGAAGGCCTTGAGATAGGTGTTCTGCACCATGTCTTCAGCCGTTTCCGAATCTCCGCCGCACATTCTCATCGCGGCGCGAAAGAGAGAGTCTCGGTGCGGATAGGTCGAGCTCTCGAACTCCTGGGTGTTGATTTCGGGTCTCATGACTCACCCTCCCGGGCCTGAATGGCCCGCAATACGGTTTCGAATCCCTTTTCGAGCGGTTCGATTTCCTTCAGGTTCTTGCACAAGAGCAGCAGCCCCTCCATCGATCCGAAGATCATGTACGCGACGGCCTTCGGTTCCAAATCGCGGCGGAGCTCTCCAAGCCGGATCCCCTCCTGGATCAGGAGGCTTGTGCTCTCCACCGATTGCCGGAAATACTCCGCGAGGCGGCGCCGGAACGGCGGGTGCGTGTCGCTCAGCTCCTGAGCGAGGTTTCCCAGGGGTCAGCCCCCGCAGCAATCGTTCCGCACCATGGAATCGAGGAAGTAGCGGTGAAGACGTCGGAGGCGCTCCGTCGGGGAGGCTTCGGGGTCCGCCAGCATCGGTCGGGTCGCCTCCCGTACCGCCTCCATGTACCGCTCGATGACCTCGAGAGCGAGCTCCTCCTTACCCTTGAAGTGGTAGTAGAAGTTGCTCGGGGCGACTCCAGCCTCGGCCAGGAGTTGGTCCACGCTCGTCGGCTGATAGCCTTGGCGAAGGAACAGCTCTTGAGCCGCCTCCAAGAGCTTCTCGCGACTTCCGGCGACGTTCTTCTTCATTATGTAGTAACGTTCCTTACTAACAGTATAAACGACGATTGGGGTAGGAGGATTCCGAAAAAACGTTCTGAGTTCGAAAACCGGGCATGGTTCATCACCGGGTACCACCGCAGGCGCTCCTCGCACCTGCACGGAAGGGATCGATAAGGAAGCCAGTAGTGGACAAGAAGGTCAGAACACTGGCGGAACGAATTCGTGACTGTGGATCGTGGCGGTCGTCTTCGACGTTCGGGATCGGCCGGCTTCTCGGATGACGGCCGAACACCGTCCGGACTCGGACAGGGCGACCGGATCGGCCTCGCTCGATGCGATCGATCTCATCGTGAGGTGAGGCGGCGGGAGATCAACGCCAGGGAACGGTCGTACCGGTACGAGATCCCGAAATGACCGCCGTCGAACTCCTCGTGGACGAACGGCACCCCGAGCTCTCGTGCCTTCGCGGCGAAGATCCGCGAGCCCCATTGGAGGTGAAACTCATCCTCGAGCCCGCAGTCGAGAAAACGTGTCCGGAGCATTCGTAGATTCTCGACGTACCGCGGGAGCATCCGCACGGGATCCCACGCGAGCCACCTCTTCCAGACCTCCGGGCGCATCTCGCCCGTCCCTTCGTCGAAGGGCAGGTCGAAACCGAGCTTGGACTTGGAGTTCGGCGAGTAGCACGAAGCCATCGCGATCGTGTTGATCGAGTCGTCAAGCTTGGAGTCGTTGCGATGGGCCATCTTCTCCCACGCGCGCAGGAACCCGGCCGTCCCCCCGTACTTCCGGACCGTATTCAAATGGCGAGGGAATCCGAAGGCGTAACAGTACTCGAAGTATAGGTCTCCCGAATGGCAGGCGACATGGCCGAATACTTCCGGGTGGCGCATCGCCAAGATCAAGGCGCCGTATCCTCCGCTCGATTTTCCGAGGACGGCGCGCGCGGCGGGAAGGGGAATAGTACGAAACCGCCGATCGATGAGCGGAACCAATTCCCGGACGACGTGGTCCTCGTATCGGCCGGTGGCGCTGGAGTTGAGGTACTGAGAACCCCCATATCTCGTGAAGCAGTCGGGCATGACGACGATCGCCTCGACGAGTTTTCGGGCGGCGATGAGACGGTCGCACCGTTCGGGGAAACTTTCTCCCCAAGTCTGGCGGTACGTCAGCATTTCGCCGAAGCCGGTAAACCCGATCAGGTTGAAAAGGACGGGATAGCGCCGATGGGGATTTCGTCCGTACGAAGGCGGGAGATAGACGGGCACGCGACGGACGTGAGGATCCCCCAGCGGGTTTCCCCGCAGGACGCGGCTCTCGACGATTTCGAGAACGGTCGTCCCCGTGGAACGGGATTCGGGTGTAGGCATGGCTACGATGGATCGGGTTTTGGTCCTCCCGCGCGGTCTGCCCCGTCTTGTCGAAGGGGTTGAAGTGGGCGCGGGGAGACTCGAACTCCCACGGGTTGCCCCATACGCCCCTCAAACGTACGTGTCTGCCAATTCCACCACGCGCCCAGGCTCGAAGAGGGTTGTACTGTGATACCGGCTTTGGATTTCGCGGGCAAGAGTTTTCCGCGGAAGAGTATAATCCGGGGATGACGCCCATGGTGTTCGCCCGGTGATGATCCAGGCGAAGGACGAGCGCTCCGGTCGGACGAACTTTCCCTTCCCCCGGCCCGAACGAACCCTTCAGTTTCTTACCGCGGTCTTGGCTCTCGCCGCACTGGCCCTTCTCGTCGTGGAGTACGGTTTTCCGATCGGTCCCGGCCTGAAGCGATGGCTGGTAGTTGCGGACATCTCTGTGGCCGCGGCGTTCGTTTCCCGATGGGGGGTGCGTCTCTGGCTGGCTCCGATTCGGCGTACGTTTCTGAAGAGCTCGTGGTTGGAGACGCTCCTCGTCGGCCTGCTTGCCCTTCAGCTCGTCTTCCTGGTTCTTCCCGTTTCCGCGCGCGGGGCCATGGAGGGATTCCGGCTTGCGGATTGGACGAAGGTCTACCTCGTGGCGCTCCAGGTCTACGTCATTGGTCACGCGCTCGTCCATGCGAGCGAAACGATCGTGGGCCTGGGCATTCGTCCGCCGATCGTGATCCTCGTCAGCTTCGCGCTCATCATCTTCTTGGGAACGCTCCTCCTCATGCTTCCGAAATCGGCGGCGGATTCCTCCAAACCGATCGCCCCTCTGGACGCCTTCTTCACTTCGACGAGCGCCACGTGCGTGACCGGTCTCACCGTACCGGACACGGGAAGAGACTTCAGCGTCACCGGCCAATGGATCATTCTCGGTCTCATCCAAGTCGGCGGATTGGGGCTCATCACGTTTACCGCCTTCTTTCTCGTACTGGCCCGGGGCGGTCTCGGCGTGCGGCAAAGCCTGATGTTGGGAGAGGCGTCGAGCTACAACTTGATCGGCGAGCTCGGTCGCTTTCTCGCCTATGTCGTCGGAATCACCCTGACGGTGGAAATCGTGGGAGCGGTGCTGATCTTCGACGCCTGGCGCGAGCCGGGGATGAGCCTCTCCGAGCGCGCCCGATGGAGCCTTTTCCATTCCGTCAGCGCCTTTTGCAATGCCGGATTCGGTCTCAAGTCCAACAGTCTCATGAACTACACCGGTAGTCTGCGGATGAACCTGACGATCCTGGGACTCTTCGTCCTCGGAGGGGTCGGATTCGCCGTGATGATGAACCTTCTTCGCTTCCGAGTCGGGACGTTGCCGATGTTCCGGCGCTGGAAGTGGGTGCGCCCGCGCGTCGTCGCGGACGAAATCTCGCGGATGAACACGCATACCCGGATCGTCCTTTGGATGTCGGGGCTTCTTTTGGCCGTCGGGGCCGGCGCCTTTTGGGGGCTGGAGTCCGGAGGGGTTCTTCGGGGGCGCCCGCCGGGAGAGCAGGCGATGATCTCCCTGTTCCAATCAGGATCGTGCCGCACGGCGGGATTCAACACCGTCGACGTGGGGCGGCTTCGGATCCCGACGCTGGCCATCATGATCGCCCTCATGGCCGTCGGAGCCTCGCCGGGTTCGACCGGAGGCGGGATCAAGACCGTGGGAGTCGCCGTGCTTTTCGCCACCCTCGTCGCGATGATGCGGAATCGGGAACACGTGGAGATCCATCGCCGGACCGTTCCGCGGGTGATCGTCAACCAAGCGGTGACGGTCGTGGTGCTCTACGGCTTGGCGGTCTTCTTCTTTTCGACGGCGTTGAGCATCACCGATCCGGGGATTGCGTACTACCAAATCCTTTTCGAAACGGTGTCGGCGTTGAGTACGGTGGGACTCTCGACGGGGATCACCCCGTCGCTCTCGGCGGCGGGCAAGGTGCTCCTGTGTCTCATGATGGTGGTGGGACGCGTCGGTCCGCTCGTCGTCCTCATGAGCATCGCGGGTCGCGGGAGCGGCCTCTCGTACGAATACCCCAAGGAGGAGGTGGCGGTCGCATGAAGGTCGCCGTGATCGGCTTGGGACAGTTCGGGAAGTCTCTGGCGGTTCAGCTGGCCAAGGCGGGCGCCGAGGTGATCGCCATCGATTCCGACATGGAGGTCGTCGACGACGTGAAAAACGACGTGGCGCTCGCGGTCAAGATGGATGCGACGGACGAGCGAGATCTCAAATCGCAGGGCGTCCAGAAAGTGGACGTCGTCGTGGCGTCGATCGGCGACTTCGAAGCGAACCAGCTCGTCACGGTTTTGGCGAAACGGTTCGGCGTTTCCCGCGTGATCGCCCGTGCCGCCAGTCCCACCCACGCCCGCATTCTGAAGTTGATCGGCGCCGACGACGTAATCTTGCCGGAAGACGAGGCGGCCTCCAAACTCACGCAGCGGTTGATGCTTCCGTCGCTCCACAACTACTTCGAGCTCATCGAAGGCTACAGCGTCGCCGAGCTCGCCGTACCCGAGACCTTCCACGGAAAGACGCTCCAAGAGCTCGATCTGCGGCGAAGATTCGGGGTGAACCTGATCGCGCTCAAGCGGAAGGGAACCGATCGCACCCTGGTCGATCCGGTGCCGGCGCCCACGGAGATTCTCCGGCCCGGAGACGTGATCGCCGTCGCGGGAGCGGACGCCTCCCTCGCGAAGATGCTCGACATGGCCAAGCAGGCGTGAACCTGGACTCCGGACTCCGGACTCAGTTAGACTGCGGCCGATGAGGCTCTCCCGCCGCGTCGCGGAGATCGAAGAATCGGCGACCCTCGCGATCTCGGAAAAGGCCGCAAAGCTGCGCGCCCAGGGAGTGGACGTGTTGTCCCTCTCCGCGGGAGAGCCCGATTTCGACACTCCCGCGCACGTGCGGGAGGCCGCGATCGAAGCCATTCGGAAGGGGCACACGAAGTACACCGCCTCGTCCGGAATCCTCCCGCTCCGGCAGGCCGTCGCGAAAAAATACGAACGCGAATTCGGATGGTCGTACGATCCCTCTCAGGTCTTGATCTCCACCGGGTGTAAGCACTCGATCTATAACGCCCTTCACGCGATCCTCGATCCCGGGGACGAGGCTCTCATCCCCGCGCCGTACTGGGTGAGCTACCCCGAGATGGTGAAAACCACCGGCGCGCGGCCGGTTCTTCTCGGCACGGAAGAGGCGGAGGGATTCAAGCTTCGACCCGAGTCGATGCAGGCCGCGATCACTCCCCGCACGAAAGTGGTCATCCTCTGCAGTCCGTCCAACCCGACGGGCATCGTATACACGGAAGGCGAACTCCGCGCGATGGCCGAGGTCCTCGAGAAGACGAGCCTGTGGGTCATCTCCGACGAGGTCTACGAGAAGATGGTCTACGGATCGGCCCGGCACGTCTCGATCGCGACGGTGATGCCGAAGATGCGCGAGCGGACGATCGTCGTGAACGCCTGTTCCAAGACCTATGCCATGACCGGCTGGCGGATGGGCTTCATGGTCGGTCCCAAGGAAGTCGTTTCCGGAGCCGCGAAGATCCAAAGTCAGTCCACGTCCAACGCGACGTCGATCGCCCAATACGCCGCGCTGGCCGCCCTCGAAGGCGACCAGTCGTGCGTTGCGGCGATGCGGGAGGAATACGCTCGGCGGAGGGAATTCGTCGTTCGACGGCTGCGGGCCATCCCGGGTCTGACCTGCGCGGAGCCGTGGGGGGCGTTCTATGCCTTTCCCAACGTTACGGGTCTCTTCGGCCGGCGGTCCCAAGACCGCATCCTGCGATCCTCCTCGGACGTAGGAGAAGCGCTCCTCGAGTACGCGCACCTCGCGGTCGTGCCCGGAGGACCCTTCGGGAGCGACCGCCACATTCGGATCTCGTACGCGGCTTCCATCGAGGCGCTGGGCCGGGCCATGGATCGGCTGGAGCGCTTCGTGAAGGAGCTGTCCGGACCGTGAGCCGAATCGAACAACGGCGCTTCAAGCGGCTCGATACGAATTGGGTGGTCCGGATTCGCGCGACGCGGTTCACCGACACCAGCATCGAACGGATGCGGGATCACATCCGAAACGTCTCCACGGGCGGCGTCTTCATCGAAACGACGATGCCCTTCGAGATCGGAACGCACGTGGAGCTCGTGTTCGCCATTCCGCAGCGGACCGGTCAGTTTACGGTAAAGGGAGTCGTCCGGTGGTCGAACGCCGGCCGCGAGCGGAATCGCCCACTGGGAATGGGAGTCGAGTTTCTCGAAGTGACCAGCTCCACGCGGGCCGCGATCGAAGACTACATCGCCGAGGCGGGCGCGAAGCGGATCTTGGAACCGCTCGTTCGGACGACGGTCCACCGGAACCTTCTGCGGATCCACGTACGCCGGGTCGGCGAGCAGTTCAACCTCGATGTTCTGGCGCAATTCCTCGGCTGTTCGAAGCGGGCCCTCCAGGATGCGGTCCGCTCCTTCGCCAAGCTCGGCTTGATCACGATCCAGAACGATCTGGTGGCGTTCGTGGCGGTAAAGGACCGCGAGCTCGCCGACGCCATTCGGAATTGGAACCAGGCGACCAATCCTCCGTAGTCCCATGCCGTTCGCACGCACCGAAGCGATGTGCCTGCGCGCGATCGACTACAGTGAGACGAGCCAGGTCGTTCGCTTCTACTCGCGGGAGCACGGGAAGATCTCCTGTATCGCGAAGGGGTCCAAGCGGCGCAAGTCCGCCTTCTACGGTGCGTTCGACCTTCTCGGAGTGTACGACCTCATCCGGATCGAAAAGCAGACGGACGCGCTGGACATCCTGACCCAGGCCGAGATCCTCCGTGCGTTTCCGAACCTGGCCGCAGACTACGGAAGGTTTTCGGCCGGGTGCTACGTCGCCGAGTTTGTGGACGCGTTCACGGCGGAAGGGATCGCGGTGGAAGGCCTGTACGACATCGTGCTCGGAACGCTGGATCGACTGGAAACACGGGGGGCGATTCCGGATGCCGTCTTCTCTTTCGAGGCCCGGGCGCTCCGGGTGTTGGGCTTTGCCCCCCGCGCTCGCGAATGCGGATTCTGCCGGAAGCGGATCGGCCCGCCCGAGGCCTACTTCGCTCCGCGGGACGGCGGCGCGGTCTGTCTTTCCTGCCGGCCTCGCGACGAACGCCGCTTCCTCGTCCGGTGGTCCGCGCTCGAATCGATGGCCCGTTTCGGAGAGGGGGAAATGCCGAAAGAGCCGATGAAGGAACGTCTTGTCGACGAGCTTCGCCGGATCCTCGACTCGATCGTCGTGGTGCAGCTCGACAAGACGCTCCGATCGACGCCCTTCGTGCGGGAGGCGATGGGATTACGGCGGTAAGACTACTTGTATGCGTTCACGGGGTCTCTTTCATCCCGGTAGAGTCTTCTGAGACTCTACCGGGGTTCACCGCGCCTTTGCGCGTGCAAGGGGAGCGCGAACGGGTACGACTACTTCTTCATCCGCGCCTGCCAGTCGCGAACCAGCGCCTCCCGCTTCTCGAGTTCGGGCGGAATCTCATTCTCCTTCCGGTCGACTTGGAGCGCCAGCCGCCAGACGGCCAGGTCGCAGACGCGTGCGTGGGCCGGTGCGTCTTCGATCTTGGCCTCATCCTCGCGCACGAGGAGCGAGGCCAGCTTCTCCTGCGGAAGATCCCACGAAGATCGGATCAGCACGAGGGCGACGACGCCGGCGTCCGGATTGGCGAGGAAGGCTTCCCCAAGGCGGGTCCCCTTCCCTCGGTCGAAGCTTCGGCTCATCGCCGCTGTAGCCATGACGCGCCGGGCAAAGAACGACTCCCCGGCGAAATCGCGGAGGAACTTGTCCAACTCCTGCGACGTCAAGACTCGGAGCATCGCCTCGCAGTAGAGAGGTTTCGTGGCTCCGCCGAGCGCGAGTCGGCGGATCACGACGAGGGAGGAAAGCCTCAGGATTTCCTCGCTCCGCTCCAGAGGCGGGGCGTCGAGTTTCGTTTCCCAGAGGCGTCCCAGCGCCCGAATCGCCTGTTCGTCGTCGGTTTTCTCGTAGTACGCCATCACGGCGTCGTGCGCTTTGCGAACCCGGCAGTCGCCCGCGGCACGGAGGAACGCCCGAGCGCGGTCCGAATCGGCGGGATCGAGAAGAGCCACGCGCTTCTCGAGAAGGGGCGCCGCCGCCGCCATTCGCGATTCGGCTAGAAGCGTCAAGGTCCGAAGTTGAATCTCGCGCGCCCCATCCAACTTGGGTTCGAGCAGCGCCAGCAGCTTCTCGTCCGACAGCGGGGCCAGCGCGAAGACGGCCGCGTACGCCACCTTGACCGTGCGATGGCCGAGGAGTTCGAGGAGCGCCTCGGCGTGCGCCCGCTCTCCGTGGGCGCACAGGTGAAGCGCAACCTCTTCCGTGCACGGGCGGCGTGCGCGGATCTCCTCGGAAATGGCGTTCAGGATGCGGGGGTTCCTGAGGGAAGCGAGGTTTTTCGGCGTCTCTCCCGCTCGGATCTTCTCGAGAGCCTCCGCGATCTCGTCCCCCTGGAGCGAGAGAAGGAGGGCCAAAAGCATCGATAGATTATACGACCGGGCCGAAGGCGCCCCCCTTTTTTTCCTCTATTCACCGCCTTTCCGTGTATACTAAAAACGACTCCGGGGGATTAAGGGGATGATATGGCCGTAGGTCCCACGGAGGCACTCCAGGCACCGAACGTCTTCCATATAACCCAGAGCCAAGCGGATATCAGCGGTCGGATGTCGACCATGGTCGTCAACGTCCTTCGCGGCATGTTGACGGCGAAGGTCAACCCGGACAGCGCCATCCCCCCGGCCAATTCTCCCCAGAGCCTTCGCACGGAGGGCATCGGCTCGCAGCTGGACCTCGACGCGTAATTCCGCGGCACCCCGCCCCTCCATCGGGTCTCCCTACCTTCGGCTCTTGTTGGATGGGAGATTTAATGGGTAGCACACCTTGGCGGCGTCTACTTCCGATGCTGATCGCGGGAGGATTCTCGATTCTCGGGTGCGGAGGGGGCGGAAGCGGAGGAGAGGAGTCCGGAGGCGGTTCGAGTGCCGTGTCCGGCGACTTGCAAGTCGTCCGCGACGAAGGATTGGGCGACGACGGTGCGGAGGCGGTCGCCCTGGACTCGAGCGGTCGAATTCTCGTCGCGGGGTACGCGACCAATTCCTCCGGAAACAAGGACGTCGCGATCTGGCGTCTGACCTCCGACGGCGCGCTCGATTCCTCTTTCGGGACCGGCGGGATCGTGACGATCGCCGGGAGCGCCGGCGGGGATGATCTGGCCCACGCGATCGCCGTCGATTCGAGCGGACAGATTCTGGTCGCCGGGGAAACGAAGGGGTCGAGCTACATCGACGCCGCGCTCTGGCGGCTCGAGGAGGACGGCGATATCGACTCCACCTTCGGTTCGAGCGGCCTCAAGACGCTGGCCGGACTCCGGGACGACATCGCCCGAGATCTCGAGATCCAGTCGGATGGGATGATCGTCGTCGTCGGCTACGCGAAGTACACGACCACGGACATGATCGTTTGGCGCGTGAAGTCGGACGGCTCCGCGTTGGACTCGACCTTCGGGTCCGGCGGGGTCCGGTTCTACACGAGCGGGTACGGCAACGACTACGCGCTGGGAGTCGCGCTCGACTCCAGCGGTCGGATCCTCGTCGCCGGCGACGTGTCCACAAGTACCGGCGATTTCGACATGGCGCTGGTGCGGTTGACGACCGCGGGCGCGCTCGATACGACCTTCGGCAGCGGCGGAGTGGTGACCCACAACGGCGCCGCAGGAGGAAGCGGCTACGACTACGCGTTGGACGTCGCCGTGGACTCTTCCGGGCGGATCGTCGTGGTCGGCGGGAGTTCCAACGGTTCGAGCGACGATCTGGCGGTCTGGAGATTCGGATCGACAGGGGCTTTGGACACGACATTTGGGGGGTCCGGATACGTCACCGCCGGCAACCTCGCAGGCGGTACCGGAGCGGAGGCGGCCGAAGCCGTCGTCCTGGACTCGAGCGGTCGCATTGTCGTAGCGGGCTCGAGTTCCAACGGGACGGATCGAGACATCGTGATCCTTCGATTCGACAGCACGGGTTCGCTGGACTCTTCGTTCGACTCGGACGGCGCTCGGGTGGTCTCGAACGTGGCGGGAACGGGGAACGACGAGGCCTATGGTCTGGCGATCGACTCGTCGGGTCGGATGGTGATCTCCGGCTACGGCGTGAACGGTTCCGGGAACCGCGACATGCTGCTCCTGCGATACTAGGGACCGCGGGGTCCGGCGCCGACGGGCGCCGGACCCCTTGGGATCACTTCTTCAACGTGATCTTCACGTAATCCCGGTTCTCATTCCCCGAGAAATCCTTCAATCGATAGCCCGCGATGTATTCGGCGGGGGCGGGCAGGGGAATCTCCTTGATCTTGAGCATTTTCTTGTCCAGGAGAACCGTCTCCCGCGAAGGCCAGCGCTCCATCTTCCCCGTCTCGGTGATCACGGGGTAGATGCTCTTGACCTGGCCGCCGGGCCGCAGGTTGATGGGGGCGGGGCCGTTCTCCGAAAACTGGTACGCGTACATGTACTTTCCCTGGGTGAACTTCCAGTCGTCGTCGAAGGCCGCCGTGAAGAACAGAGTGATCTCCCGTTCGGTGTCGTCCCCAGGCGCCTTGTACTTGACGGGGACTCCCACCATGTAGTTCCGATTTGCGATCTCGTCGTAGGAGATCACGCTCGCCCAGAGCATGAGCCTGTCGTTTCCGAAGGCAAGCCACGTGCCGTCGAACTCGACGACGCTGTTGCGGATGTCGGCAAGCGGAACCGGATACTGTCCGATCACGATATAGCTCTTCTCTTGGGGCATCCCGAGGAAGAAGAAGGCCTCCGCCACATCCGCGTCGTTTTCCAGCGTGGTCGGGAATTTCGCCTGTTCTCCCCGGCGAAGAGCCAGGGTGCCTTTGACCTGGATTTTTACGATGGGACTCGACGTGTCCTCCGCCGCGAGTTTGTAGTAGACGTCGAGCATGGCGGCCCACTTGGGGCTGGCTCCCCATTTCGGATAGTCGGGGACGATGCGCTTGACGAAACCGTCGTACTCCTTCTTGGTCCCCGCGAAGCAGACGGAGAGGCCGCGAGCGCCCGGGCGCTTCTGGGCCGCAATGTTGTGAACCACCGATCCCTCGATCGCTTTCATCACGGCGTTGCGGGCGCTGTCCACCCCGATCCCTTTGAGACCGGAGGCGAATTGGTGCAAGTCGCGGCAGTGGTAGGTGTCGTTCCCCATCTTGCCGTACTCTTCCGACTTACCGCGCGCGCCGGCTACCTTGAGCCATCCTTCCCGCCCCTTGTCGGTCATGAATTTCACGAGCTGCTCCGAGAGCGCGTCGGTGGCCTGAACGACCGCGTCGATCTTCGTCAGATCCAGAACGTGCAGCGGGAAGTTGCGGCCCATTTCCTGGATGTTGTCGGCGCGATGGTTGTCGAAGAAACCGCGCCATTCGTTGACGAAGAGCTTGGCCATTTCTTCGGCGTCCATGTCCGGGTTCTCGGCGAGGCCCTTGACGATCTGCTTCCAGTAGACGCCTCCGCCGACGTAGGAGATCTCTTCCGAGCCGACGAGATACTTCGCGTGCGGCGCCACGACGCGGGCCACTTCGAGAGACGACATGAGGCAGGCCTCGAAGATCAAGACGTCGAACTTCTCGATTCCCGATTTGTCGCGCGCCGACTGAAGGGCGGCGCCGATTTCGCTCAGGCGCAGTCCGTCATTCTTGTTCCCCTCGTCGCCGCCCCATCCGACCCAGGCGGCGCCGTGGTCCCAGAAGACGATCGCGTACTTGTCGGCCGGGTAGTTCTTCACGCCCCAGGCGATGAACTCCGCCGCCGTGTTCGGGTCGCCCGTGTTGGTTTCGCCCAAGTCTTCGATTTCCTGGACCCCGTCCTTCCCGAAGAGGATCCGCTTGGCCGTCGTCCAGCCTTCGATGGTGTCCGCCAATCCCATGCCGGTGTAGCCGGTGGATTCCGGAGCGTCCTTCGCGCAGCGGTCCGCTTGGGCGACGATCGTGACCTCTTCGGAATGCGTGGCTTGCGCGATGCCCTCGAGGTTCGCCATCCCGGCCCTCTCGAGGTTGCAATCCAGATTTCCGAAGAACAGCACCGTCCACTTCGTCTTCTTGCGCGTCGTTTCGCGCGCACCGCCTTCGCGACCCGCCGGCAGGAAAACAAGACCGGCGACGAGGGCGGCGAACAGGGCTCGGCTCATGCGGTCCTCCCAATTAGGTTCGACGGAGAGTATACGCCATCCCGTTCGGACTGGCCGGGGATTCCGCGTCTCACTTCGCCACCTCGATGTCCACCCAATCGCGGGTAACGTTTCCGGCCAGATCCGTGATCTCGAATCCGGCGGTGTACTTTCCCGGCGAAAGCGGAATCTCGTTGATGCGAAGGAGCTTCGCGTCCAGGGTCAGGGTCTCGGCGGACGGCCATCGCTCCATCTTCCCCTGCTTGGTGAGGATGAAGTAGAGCGATCGCACCGTGCCGCCCGATCGAATCCGGATCGGTTCCGCCCCGTGGGCGGTGGGTTGGTAGGCGTGGAGAAACCGCCCCGAGGTGAAGCGCCACTTCTCGTTGAAAGAGACGAGGAAGAACAGGGTGACTTCGCTCTCCTCGCTCGCTCCGGGAGCCTTGTACTTGACGGGAATGCCGACGACATACGTCCGCTCCTCCACCTCCTCGTAGGAGATGATGCACCCCCAGAGCATGAGCTTCTCGTTTCCGAACGCGAGCCACGTCCCATCGAAGTCGTTTCCTTCGTTCGACTTGACCGGATAGCGGCCGATCACCATCTGGTAGTCCCGCTGCGGCATGGCCAGGAAGAAGGACATTTCGGCCACGTCTGCCGCCTGGACGGAGGTGGAGAATTGCGCCATCTCTCCGACCTTGATCCGCTTTTTGGTGCTTCGGGTGTCGCGAACGTCGGGACCTTCCTTGTCCTTGGATTGGTACTCGAAGTAGGTCGTAAGGAATTCCATCCATTTCGGACTCGCGGCGATTTTGGCGTAGTCCACGTACTTCCGTACGTGGGTCTCGAATTCTTGTTTCGATCCGGGGAAGGAAAGCGTGATCCCGCTGGCCTCCTTCCGCTTGGAGCCTGTGACGTTGTGGAGGACGGCCGAACGGACGGCGTTGGTGACCCGCGTCCGGGCGTCGTCCGCCCCTGCGCCCTCCAGGTTTTGCGCGAAGTGGTCCAGGTCGTAGGCGATCTTGGATCCGTCGGAGCGAACGCCGAAGGAGGCCGTTCGGTTCCGGGCGGCGGCGATCTTGAGCCAGGCAGCCCGGCCCTGCTCCTTCATCGAGGCCGTGAGCGCGGCCGCGAGTGCGTCCACCGATTGGACGACCTCGTCGGTTTTCGAAAGATCGATCGCAGAGAACGTGGCCGTGTCCGCAAGCACTCGGGTCCTCTCGTTCTTGCTCTTCTCGAGGACGCTCTTCCATTCCGTGCACACGCTTTGGGCGAGAGCTGCGGGTTCCGCTTCCGGGTTGTCCGCGACGGCCGAGAGGATGGCCTTCCAGTGGTCGCGCATCCCGACGTAGGCCACATCCTCCGAGCCCACGAGAATCCGGGCCTGGGATCGGCAGGCTCGCGCGATTTCGAGAGAGGACATGTAGGCCGAATAGAAGACGAGGAGATCCAGGGGCTCCGATCGCCCGTGCTCGAGCGCGGTCGCGAGCGACGAGGTCGGAAGCCAAGCATTCCCGTTGCCCTCGTCCTGCCCCAGTCCGATCGGCCCGTACCCGTAGTCGGCGATCACGAGCGCCGTTCGGTCGGCCGGATAGTTCTTCTCGCCCCAGGCGAGGAAGTCGGCCAAGACTTTCGGATCCCCACAATTCGTTTCGCCGAGGTCCTCAAGCTCCTCGACCCCCGAGGCGTCGATCTTGAAGCGCTTCGAGGTCGTCCAGTTCTCGATCGATTCGCCGAGGCCGCGGCCCGAATAGCCGCTGGACTCCGGCGCGTCCTTCTGGTTGCGATCCACCTGCGCCAGCACGACCACGTCGTCCGAATGGCGCGCCCCGAGCACGCCCTCGAGATCGTACAGGTAGTAGAGCTCCAGCCGATTGTCCGCGTTGACGAAGAACTGGATCCGCCACTTGGGCTTCCGGGCTTCGCCGGCGCCGGCCGGCAGGACGGATAGGGCGACCACAAACACGGCGAGCACGATTCGACGCATGAGTCAACCTCCCGAAAAGGTGGCGTGCAGAGTACACGGAGAGGGCGGTTCTGGGAAGAAAAGCTGGACGGTTCGACCCCAAAAGAGAGAATAGCTCGGGTTCTTCCGGAGACAGACGATGATCGTCATCCTCGCGGCGGCGTTTCTCGGGGCTCCGCAAGACGAAGACCTCGGGTCGTGGCAGGCCCGACGGCACGGTTGGCAGATCAACACCGGTCCGCTCGAGTGGAACGGATTCCTGATCCATCCGACGGCGGAGTTCGGGGCCGGGCTCTCCATCGACGCTTCGGATGTCGATTTCGAATCCGGGGGCACGGCCTTCCGTCTGAAATACGAAGAGAAGAACTTCTACATCTTCGGCGGCGGGGTCGAGGTCGATTTCGGCCTCTTGCGCCTGGGGGTCGACGCCCTCTACGGGCGGTGGACCGGCTCGGGACGGATGATCCAAACGCCGGACGCGGGACCCATCGACAGCGCCGCGGAGTTCGATGGCACGATCTTCGGCGTCCACGGGAAACTGTGGTGGCCGGCCGTGATCTATCACGCCCACGACGTGGACGTGACGTTCGGCCCCGGAGTCGGATTCTTCTGGATGCGCGAAACCCTGACCGATACGCACGCGGAGGACCTCGCGATCGAGAACGACGCCGTCCGCGATACGATCTCGAACGAAAAGGGATTCACGGTGGGGTTCTTCGCGACGTATGAGCTTCCCCTGGGTCCGATCAAGTTCGTGGTCGAGGCGGGCATCGAGGTCCCGCTGTTCGGGGATTTGACCAAAGGCATCCTCTTCGACGTTCTCATCGGCCCGAAAATCGGGTGGAGCTTCTAGGTCATGGCCCGGAAGATCTCGTCGTGGGGAGGCATTCCGTGGCGGCAGTAGCGCACGATTCCCCGCGCGTCGAGGCCGACCACCGTGCGCTTTACCGTAAGGAGCCCGACGGCTTTGTAGGCTCGGGCCACTTTGCGCCCGGGATCGGAGAGGATGGGATAGGGGAATCCGAGGCGCGCTGCGTACCGGCGGTGGGATTCGACGCGGGCCGGATTGACGGCGAACACCGCAATGCCGGCCTTGGCGAAGCGATCCGCGTCGTCCCGGACGCGGCCCAACTGGAGATTTCACCCCGGCGTTCGGTTCATCACGTAAAAAAAGAGAAGGACCTTTTGCCCACGGAGTTTCTCGAGCAGGTAGATCTTCCCATCGTTCCCTTCCAGCGTGAAGTCCGGCGCCGCCTGTCCAAGCATCGGACTAGTCTAGCGGAGAAGTCGTCGCGAAAGAAGGAGGGTTCGCCGTGAATCTTGCGGAACTCAAGCGTCTCCGTTCGTCGCGCGGAACCCCGTGTGTCTCGGTGCTCTTCCCCACGCACGTCGGCGCGCCGGGGAGTCAGGAGGATCACATCCGAATGCGAAACCTCCTCGACGAAGCTCGCCGGCGGCTGGCGACGGAGGCGCCGAAACCCGAGGCGCGCAAGATCATGGAACGCCTCGAGAAGTTGGCCTCCGAAGTCCGATCGGAAGCGACCCACCGCGGACTCGGCCTTTTCGCCAATCCCGAGATCGCCCTCAAACTCGATCTTCCGTTTACGGTCTCCGAACGGGTCGTCGTGGACGAGACGTTCGCCACGCGGGACCTGGTCTCCATCTTGAATCGAAGCCCGCGATACTGGGTCCTGGTCCTGGCGGAAAAAGGGACGCGTCTTCTCCGAGGAACGGGCGAGACGGTCTCGGAGCCGACGATTCCCGGCTTCCCGATGATCCTGGCGCGGGAGGAAGCGCCGAAACGCAAGGCGATGGCCCCGCCGGCGGACCGGAAGAAAGACGAGATCCTTCTCCACTTTCTCCAGAAGGTGGAAAAACGGGTGACCGAGATATCGAAGGTCGAGCCTCATCCGCTGGTTCTTGTCGGTGTGGAGAGACATTTGGGGCACTTCCGGGAAGTGGCCGGGAATCGCGCGGAGGTCCTCGCGACGGTGGAGGGAAGCCACGCGAAGACTCCCGCGGCGAAGCTGGCGAAACTCGTGTGGCCCCAGGTCGAGGCGGGCCTCCGAGAGCGGACCGGGCGGGCCCTGGGCGATCTGGAGCGAGCGGTTCACGCCCGAAAGTACGCCTCCGGGGTCGTCGAGACCTGGCGCGCCGCGAGCGAAGGACGCGTGGCCGAGTTGGTCGTGGAGGAAGCCTACCGCCAACCGGCGAGGATGGTCGGAGGCGTCTTGACGGTGGTGGAGAATCCCGAGGGGCCCGGCGTCATCGACGACGCCGTGGACGAGGTGATCGAGGCGACGCTCGATAAGGGCGGTCGCGTTGTCTTCGTCGGCAAGGGATCCCTACGCGCGCACCAGGGGATCGCGGCGATCTTGCGGTACTAGCGCCCCCCCGCCTCGGCGAGCATCACCGGTTTCTTCTTGTCGTACTTGGGCCGGCCGTAATCGACGAATTTCTCCACGTCGAACTCCGAGTACGCGAGGAACGGCCGCGCGGCCATCCGTTCGTGGACGATTCGGTCGGTCGTCTTGAACGGATCCTTCTTCTTGGTCCGAGGGGCGTTTTCGGAGAGGAAGCAATCCGAGCTTTCTCGGCGCTTCATCTCGAATTTCTTGTCGAAGCCCTGCATCTCGCTTCGCTTCACCATGTCGCGGGAATGTTCGGCGATGTGGGCGAGGTGCCGTTCGCGGAAGCGCGCGTCTTTTTCTTCGCGCGAGAGCGAGGCGCTGGTCCAGACCGCATTCAACTCCTCGGCGAACTTGAGTTCGTACGCGAGATCGTTCGTCTCCCAGTATCCGGGGAGGCAGTGGAGGACGGTACCGTCGGCGGCCAGGACGAAGAGCTGCATGTTGTGAGGTCCGGCTCCGTTCGTGGTCCAGGCCGCTCCTCGTTCCGGATCGTAGCGGCCGGACTTCCCGCAATAGGACTCCTTGGAAATGTTGCGCCATCCGCAGACGAATTTCGTGCGAAGGGCCTCGAAGGCGGGACCGCTCGAGAGCGACACGGCTCTCAGGCTCTGGCCCGCGCTTCAGGTGACGCCTTCCAGCTCGCCGAGCATCTGCATCCAGAAGACGAGTTTGCCCTCGGTCCGAGCTTGAGCGAGGGCGGCCTGGAGTTCGGTTTTCCATGCGATCTGCGTGGTGAGGCGTTCGACGCTCTTCTTGACCTCGGGTCCCTTGGCGGCGAGACCGTTCGTCTTGCCCTGTTCGTCGCGGGCGGCGGCGCCGGCGAGGATGGCGATCGAAAAGGCGAGCGTGGAGAGAATGCGGGTCTTCATAGGCTCCTCCTCGTCCTATGGAACCCCCGAGGGGGCGTGTCGGTTGCTTGAAAAATGGGTCGAAACCGATCGAGCAACCGCGTTGGAGGAATCCGGTATCCGATCGAGTGGCTCTATCTCTGGCCCGCCTCTTGCGGCGCGCCCATTCGGGAGAACTCGCGGCCGCGCTCGCCTACCGCGGTCATGCGCAGGCGGCGCGCGATCCCGCGGAGCGTTCCGGGATTCTCAAGATCGAACGCGACGAATGGGATCATCGTACCCGTCTCGGGCTCATGCTGGCGGAGCTTGGGGTGCGAAGGCCGCGGGCTGGTCGGCTTGGGCGGCCGACTTACTCGAGATGGGCCGAACCGAAGCACGTCACGAGCGGTGGTTCCGAGAGAGACTGAATCGAAGATGAAGCCGGGGGACGACCGTTCGTCCCCCGGATCCGATGGCGAAGGACTATGAGCACCCCATCGTGTTCCCGCAGTTCAGGCACTTATAGCAGGTGCCGTTGCGGACGGTGACGTGGCCGCAGCCGGTGCAGAAGGGCGCGTCGCCCATCATGCGGCCGAGATGCGTCGAGAGCGCGCCGGCGTCGAGCGGGGCCGGAGCGGACTCCTCTTTCACGACGAACCGGCGCGTGGTGTCCTTCTTCGCCCGCACCTGCGGTTCCCCCCCGTCGGCGGGCTTCACCTGCGCGAACTCGGTCATCCCCATGTACTCCAGGGCCAGGACGCGGAAGAGGTAGTCGACGACCGAGGTGGCCATCTTGATGTTCGGATGGTCGACCGGGCCCTGCGGCTCGAAGCGCGTGAAGGTGAAGACGTCCACGAACTCCTTGAGCGGCACCCCGTACTGCAGCCCGAGAGAAACGGCGATCGCGAAGCAGTTCATCATCGACCGGAAGCCGGCACCTTCCTTATGCATGTCGATGAAGATCTCCCCGAGGGATCCCTCCTCGTATTCGCCGGTGCGGAGATACACCTTTTGTCCTGCGACGCGGGCCTCCTGAGTGAAGCCCCCGCGCTTCTTGGGCAAGCGCCTCCGCTGCGCGACGCAGACGTGGTCGACCGGCGCCTCCCCCTTCTTGTCGGCCGATTTCGAGGAGAGCGGCTGAGAGGCCTTCGACCCGTCGCGGTACAGCGCCACCGCCTTGAGGCCGAGCTTCCAGCTCTGGAAATAGGCCTCCTGGATGTCGGCCACGGTGGCCTCGTTGGGCATGTTGATCGTCTTCGATATCGCGCCCGAGAGGAACGGTTGGGTCGCCGCCATCATCCGGACGTGGCCCATCCAATGGAGGAAGCGGGCGCCCCGCTTGCCGCACTTGTTCGCGCAATCGAAGATCGCCAGATGCTCTTCACGGAGATGGGGAGCACCTTCGACCGTCATCGAACCGCAGATCTTCTCGTTCGACTCCTCGATCTCGACGTCTCCGAATCCCAAAACGCGGAGGAAGTCGTCTCCCTCCTTGACGCCGAGCCGCGCGAAGCACTCCTTGCCGAGGGTGAAGGCGTTGAACGCGTGGCCGAGCTCGAAAACCTTCGGAAGGTGTTTCTCGATCTTTTCGACCTCCTCCGAGAGAAGGCCCTTGAGGAGAAGCCGAGCCGCGTTGATCGGGCTCCCGTTCTTCAGCGTGTTCGTGCCCGTGACGTACGTCAGGATCTCTTGGATCTGGGTCGGCGCGTAGCCGAGACGCTTCAGCGCCTCGGGGACCGAGGCGTTCACGATCTTGAAATAGCCGCCGCCGGCGAGCTTCTTGAACTTGACGAGCGCGAAATCGG
>CAZGKV010000025.1:0-51240 GCA_964526305.1 uncultured Planctomycetales bacterium
CGTTCGCGTAGTTCGGATTGGAGAATCCGTAGGCGTGGGCGATGGCCCGCAGGGGAACGCCGGCATGGCGAGACAGCCACGCCGCCAGTCCCCGGGGATCGCGAGCATCTCCCGACGACCCTGCCCGGACCGCCTCGAGAACCCAGCGAGCTTGCTCCTCCCACACCTGTTCCGCCGTGGGAGCCCCTCGGCGATTCCGTGGTGGGGCATCGACCCACTTCATCAACAGCTCTTGGTACTCGCGTCGAGCGACCGCCGGCTCGCGAGAGACGATCCGCAAGATCGGGTCCGTGGCGAGAAAGCTCTCCGAGCCCTCCAACCAAGCACGACAGCTGCTCCATTTCCAGTCCTGCGGACGTCGCGCCAGCCCCGCGGCGACCGGATTCCGATGAATATAGACGCTCGTTCGGACCGACCATTTTGGGGTCCCTTGGCGGAACGCCGAGTACGGACCCTCCAGAAGATGCCCGGTCAGACCATACCGCTGATTGTATCTTCTTGAGTAGGACTGGTTGACCGACTTCATGAAGGCACCGAGGTCGCGGCTCGAGGCGGAGACCAGCATGTGAAAGTGGTTTCCCATCAAGACGTAGGCATGGACGGGAACCGACCACTTCTGCGAGGCCCGCCGAACCGCAGTGAGGAATCGCTCGGAATCCTGGTCGTCCCGGAAAATCTCGAGCCGTCGAGCCCCGCGCCCCAACACATGCCACGACTCCGTTCCCGTCTTCGGACGCTTCATGACCCTCCAGAATAAGTCCGGCCGTTTTTATATCAAGGAATTTCCTTGCACCCCCCATCTCCCCTTCGTTCAATGCCCCCGATGCGTCTCTCCCTGATCTTGACCCTATTCGGATGCCACGGCGCCCCGATTTCCCAGCAGGACTCGGAACGGGAAGCGGAGATCCGACGGTACGTCAAGAGACTGGAGTCGAAGAACGCCTCCGTCTGCTTGGACGCGGTCGACTACCTCCCCTATTTCGGCTCCGCAGCCATCCCGGCGCTCCTCGATGCGCTCCGAGGCTCGAGCGGAAACGGCCGGGCCCTGGCGGCGGCCACCCTGGCGCGGATTCCCGACCGCCGATCCGTCCGACCCTTGATGGATCTTCTCGAGGACCCGGGCACCCTCGATTTGAACGTTTTGTCGGACGATGGGGAACGCCTCCACGGCGCGTACGACAATCCGCTTCCGGGCTTCGTCCGAGATCAAGCCCGATTCGCGCTTCGCTCGATCACCGGGAGGTCCTTCGCCAAGAAAGAAGAGGCGCTCCAATGGTGGTCCCAGAACGGAATCTCGTTCGAGGTCACACCTCGACCTGCTCCGGATTCGCACCCCATTCCGGAGCGGGCCAAGTACCTTCGAGGATGGAAGATCTGCCTCGATCCCGGCCACGGAGGGGATACGCACAAGCGGGGCTTCAAGCGCGGTCCGACCTACGCCAGCGAAGCCGAGATCAACCTTCGGGTAGCGCGATTCCTCCGGGACTATCTTTCCGCCCAAGGCGCGCTCGTTACCCTGACGCGCGACTCCGATCGGGACGTGACGCTCGAGGCGCGCGCGAAGGCGGCGGCCGGACACGATTTCTTTCTCTCGATTCACCACAATTGGTCTCCGAATCTGGAGGCGACCGCCCCCTCCGCGTGGTATCACCTCGTACCTGATCATCAACCGGCGGCCATGGATTTGGCGCGAAACGTGGAGCGCGAACTGGTGCGAGCGCTCGCTCAGCCCCCCCCTCGCGGCGGAGGGCTCATGTCCGACGGTTTGATGTACGAGACCGGCTTCGGAGTCCTGCGCCAGCTTCCGGCGGACGTCCCCGGATGCCTTTGCGAGACGACCTACTACTCGAATCTGGCGATGGAACGGAAACTGCGCGATATCGAATTCAACCGACAAGAAGCCTACGGGCTCTTCCTCGGAATCGTCGAATACGTATTCCTGGGGATCCCCAAGGCGGAGCTCCTCTCCTCGGAAGGAGGAACGATTCGATTCCGCGTGCGGGATGGTCTGGAGGATCGTGCCGAGTGGGCCAAGCCCTTCAAGATTTTCCGGGAACTCGTTTCCGTCCGAATTGACGGACAGCCCGTGGCTCACGAATACGACGCGGCTACGGGTACCATCACCGTCAAGCACGCGCTCCCTCCGGGCCCCCATGAAGCCGTGGTTACGCTGGTCAACCTCCATAAGAATCACAGCCTCCCCAAGCGCATCCCCTTCCCCGTCACCCGATGATATAGAAATAGCCTGGCTATTTTTATATCATTGACATTTATAAAATAGACGTTATATGTTGTAACTGCGGGAGGGAGAGGGGGGCGCCGTGAAACGCAGCGCGTTAGCCGCGGGTCTTGCCGTCGCCGCAGTCGTCGCATTTGTCTTCGCCCGCCCAAAAGAGCGTCTTTCATCACCCGTCGCCCGCTTCCCACGAAGCGGTCCCACGGTGCTGGAGGCCCGACCAACCGGAATCCTCGGACGCCCGGAACCCATCACCGCTCTCTTCGATCGCCCGATGATCTCGGCTCAAGAAGTCGGCACCCGAACCTCCATCCTCGAAATCCACCCTCCCCTCCGCGGCGAGGCGGTCTGGATTAGCGAGGCCGCCCTGGAGTTTCGCCCCGAAGAATTGGAACCGGGAACCACCTACGAGGCTCGCATCCCGATCGCCGACTATCGATGGACCTTCCGCACGCCAGGATTGGAAGTCCTCCAATCCCGCCTCGAAACCGTCGACGGTCGTTGCGCCCCCGACGCACCCCTCTTCGTCCGCTTCTCCCACGCGGTCGCGGTGGAAGATCTCGTCGGCCACGTCTCCTTCCCCCATCCCTTCACCGTCCGCGCTCAGGGCTCCGGCTTTGAGCTCCGCTCCTCGACCCCTCTCCCCCAGCACGCGCAAGCCCAGTGGATCCTCCGACGCGGGCTTCGCTCGGGCCGATTGTCGCTCGAAAGCGACCACGTCCAGACGTTCCAGGTCTGCGGCCCTCTGACCGCACAGCAGATGATCGGCCGCGCCTCCCCCGAATACGGAACCTCGTTCACGATCTCGACGAACTATCCCCTCCGCGACCGTCTTCCCCGCGTCCGCACCTCCCCGCCGCACGAGCTCACCGCATCGCGCTCGTGGCGAGGACTCACCGTGACCGGTCCCTTTGTCCCCGGTCGCCAGTACGTCGTTACCCTGGAGGATCTCGAGGATCGCTTCGGCAATCGCATCGATTCCGTAACCCTCTCGGGACGCATTCCCGACTATGTTCCCGATCTCGATCTCGGTTCCGATCGCGCCATCCTCGAACGAAGAGCCGACGCGCGATTCCCCGTCCGTTTCGTGAACCTGCGCCAAATCAAGACTCGAACCTACGTCGCCCCTGCCGGCCAAGAACTTCGGACGTGGATCTCGGGCCAGTTTCCCGACGGCTCGTGGGAAACCCGGCGGATCGCCGACGAACCCAACCAAGTCCTTACCCTAGGATTCCCGATGGAAATCCCCGGCGTCGTTCTCTTCGAAGCAACGGCCGGATCCCTGACTCGCCGGGCGAAGCTCCAAGTCACCGACCTTGCGATTCACGCCAAGCAGGGGTCGGAGCTCCTGATCTGGACCACAACGCTCTCCAGCGGCCGCCCGACTTCTGCGGCCATCTCCGTGCACGACGAGCAGGGACGGACCCTTTGGATGGGCGCCACTCTAGAAAGCGGTCTCGTCTCCGTTCCTCCGCTTCCTCGGGCCGCTCACGTCTTCGCGCGCTCGGGAGACGACGTCTCCATTCTGGATCTGGAGGAGGACGCGATCCCGTCCTGGAGATATGGAGTGGAGACCTCCCGGAAACCCTCCACCAAGCCGTTGGTCCAGATCGTCACGGATCGAGGAATCTACCGGCCCGGCGACACCGCACGCATCCGCGCCATCCTCCGACGATCGACCCCGGAGGGACTTCTCCCGGTGACCGATGAGCTGGAGGTCACCGTTCAGGATCCCCGCGACCGAACCGTATGGAACCAGCGAATTCGGCCCTCGAAATACGGGACCCTCGACGTATCCTTCCGCCATCGGGAACGCGATTCACTCGGGACCTACTCGGTGCTTGTGGGAAAAGAATGGGCCGGGTCGTTCCGCGTCGAGAGCTATCGTCCAGCTCCATTCGAAGTCCACGTTCGAGCCGGACAGCGCACCGCCATTACGGCCCGCTATTTCTTCGGCGCGTCGGTTTCGGGCTCGGTCGAGTGGGAGGCGGCAATCGAAGAAATCGAATTCCATCCGCCGGGCCACGGGGACTTCGTCTTCGGAGACTCTACGAGAAGGCCTTCGGCCATCGAGCATCGCCCACGGTCGAAAACGCGCATCGAGGGCTCTTGCGAGCTTCTCGTTCCCGTGTCCTCGAGTCGAGTCCCGCGCGAACTGACCCTCGAAGCCACCGTTACGGACGCCGGCCACCAATCCGTCGAGGCCGTGGGGCGGACCGTCCTTCACTCCTCCGACTTCTATTTGGGCCTCCGGCCGGAGGCCCGTGTGGGGCTCATCGAGCGAGATCTCTCGGTGTTCGTCGTCGCCGTTTCTCCAGAAGGGTCGCGTCGGTCGGCGCCGGCCCGAATCTCCGTGTTCCGTCGCGAATGGCACACCGTCGCCAAGCGAGCCGCCGGCGGCGCCATCACCTACCGATCCGAACCCGTGGACGAGATCATCGAGGAAGGGATGGTTTGGGCTCCGGGTTTCTGGAGGTTCCGCCCCCTCCGCTCGGGAACGTATCTGATCGCCGCGGAGTCCGGATCGGCCCGAACCGTCGCAGAGGTGTCGGTCGCCGGCTTCGGACTCTCTGGTTGGCAGATGCGCGACGATCTCCGTCTCCGCCTCATTTCCGATCGAGCCTCGTACCGACCGGGCGAGGTTGCGCGAATCCTGGTTCCCTCCCCCTTCGCGGAGGCGGACGCGCTCGTCACCGTGGAACGGGAAGGCGTGCTCGACGTCCGAACGCACCGTCTCGGATCTTCCTCGATGATCGAGGTCCCGATCGAATCGCGCTACGCTCCGAACGTCTTCGTATCGGTGCTGGTGGTGCAAGGCCGGACGTCCGAGGGGTTCACGAAGAGCGGCGCGGATTTGGGCCGGCCCACCTACCGCCTGGGCTACCTCTCCCTCCCCGTCCTGGACGAATCGCGGCGAATCGATCTCCGCGTCGTCGCCGATCGCCCCATCTATTCGCCCCGACAAGAGGTCGCTCTGGAGGTGGCATCCTCGCGACCTGCCGAGGTGACGGTCATGGTGGTGGACGAAGCCGTGCTGGCGCTTACCGGCCATGACACGCCAGATCCGCTCGCCTTCTTCTCGAAACCACGGCCGCTCGGAGTTCGGAGCGCCGAGAGTCGGCGGTGCGTATTGGCACGTACGTCCTACGACGAGTTCGGAAAGAAAGGCGCGCCGGGGGGCGGCGGGGGAAGCAAGGAAGGAGCTCCGCGCTCCCGCTTCGTGCCCACGGCCTTCTTCCACGTCGAGGAATGCGGGGGGCATTCTCTCATTCGATTCGCCCTCCCCGACAACATCACCCGCTATCGGATCATGGTCTTCGCCGTGGGAAAAGGCGATGCCTACGGTCGGACCGAGTCGGCGATCGTCGTTCGTCAACCTCTCGTTCTGACTTCCGCGCTTCCCCGCTTCGCTCGGGAGGGAGACGCCTTCGAGGCGCGGGTGCTCGTCCAGAACGGAAGCGGGGACGATGGGGAGGTCCGGGTCGACTTCCGGGACCAGACGAGAACGGCGTCCGTGAGGAACGGGGAAACGGCGGCCGTTTCCTTTCCCCTGCGGGCGGAGCGGAGGGGAGTGGAGAAACTGAGTTTCCGAGCGATTCTGGGAGATCATCGAGATGCGCTCGAAATCGAGCTTCCGATCCTCCCTTCCGCCCCCGTGGAGACGCGCATTCTCCAGGGCCAGAGTGGGGGGACCTTTTCGGTTTCGGTTCCCCTGGAGCAAATGGAAGTGACGATTTCGGGAAGCCCCCTGGCGGAATTGGAATGCGGTCTCCGCTATCTCCTCGAGTATCCGCACGGCTGCATCGAGCAGACGACCTCGCGCACGCTTCCCCTTCTCGCCGTGCGCTGGGGGGAGGATGGGCCGCTTCTCCCTCTCGTCTCGGGCGACGTGCGACCCTTCGCCCAGGCCGGGCTGGATCGAATTCTCTCGATGCAAACGGACGGGGGATTCGCGTATTGGCCGGGCGGATCGCGCCCGCATCCCTGGGGGACCGTGTACGGCACGCACGCGATCGCTTTGGGATTCCGCCAAGGATACGACGTGCCCGCTCCCGCGCTTCGGCGCGCGTTGGACGACCTCTCCAAAGTGTTGCGAACGGAGGCTTCGGTCACCGTGCGCGCCTACGCCGTCTGGGTCCTGTCTCTCGCCGCGCGTCCGGAGCCCGGTTATGTGGACGCGCTTTGCCGACGGCCCGACCTGACCCGTACGGCCCGGGCCTTCCTCGCTCTGGCAGGAGGCTCGCCGGGTCCCGCGCGCGCGAGAGACGAAGATGATGTTTACTCCGACCTTGAACCCGCGCTGGAACTGATGGCGGATCCGCGCCGACTGGACTTGGCCCGAGAAATACTGGCGGAGCGCCGCGAGGGTCGATGGCCGAAGACGACGCAGAATTCGTTCGCCATCCTCGCGCTCGCGTCCGCGTCTCCCCCGGCGACTCGGGCGGTGCACGTCCGGACCCCGTTCGGCGAGACCCGGGTGGGGCCGCCCCTACGGTACCGGGGTTCGGCTCGCGACTTCACGATCGAGAGCACCGCGCCGGTCTACTGGTCGATCCGGGCGACCGGTCCCTCGCGCGAGACCCGGCGCCTGGACCGGGGAATCTCCCTGCTCCGCGAGATTCCTCAGGACATCCGAGCCGGGGACCTCGTGACGGTCCGTCTCCGCGTCATCGTTCGACACCGCGCGAGATACGTGGCGGTCGAGGATCCCCTCCCGGCGGGGCTCGAACCGCTTCTCGAGGAGGCGGGTTCGCACGCCGAGCGCCGCGACGATCGAATCCAGATCTATGCGGACGATCTCTCTCCTGGGGTGCACGACTTCCGATACCGATTGCGGGCGACGACCCCGGGAGCCTTCGTCCACCCGCCGGCCCGAGCCGAGCGCATGTACCGTCCCGAGGTGTTCGGCACCACCGATTCCGGCGTCGTCCGAATCCGATGATATAGAAATAGCCAGGCTTCTTTTATATCATGATACAGAAAAAGCCAGGCTTGTTTTATATCATCCTCCTCGGGAGAATCGGGGGGATGGTAGGCGGGGCGCTGGGGGGCGCCGCAGGGCCGCGGTATCCGACGGAACGACTCGCTCCCGGGAGCTCCGAGTTCCTCCTGGACCGTCACGGTTGCGTGATCGAGGAATTGGCCGGGCCGGATGGAACTCGGTCTCGATGGGTGTCGGTCGACGAGCTTCCCGCGCACGTGGTCACCCCCTTCCTCGCCGCCGAAGACCGGAGATTCTGGGACCATCCGGGAGTCGACCCGCGATCCGTCTTCCGCGCCGTCCGCGACAACGTCCTCGGCCGCCGAACCGGCGGGTCGACGATCGCGATGCAGGTGGTCCGACTTCTCGAGCCAAGACCGAGGACCCTCCGCTCCAAGGTCGTCGAAGCGGCCCTGGCGCTGCGCCTCCAGCGAACCCTCGGTCGGCGGGGCGTTCTCGAGCAGTACCTCAACCGCGCCCCGTTCGGAAACCGGGTGACGGGAATCGAAGCCGCCGCGCGCCTCTATTTCGCCAAGCCCGCGCGCGACCTTTCGTTGGCGGAAGCGGCCTACCTCGCCGGACTCCCCAACGCCCCGACGCGGCTCAATCCGTACCGATCTCGCCGCGCTTGGGACCGCCAGCGATGGATCCTGAACGTGATGCTCCAGGAGGAGTGGATTTCGCGCGAAGAGCACGCGTGCGCTCTCTCCGAGGCCTTGGGCCCCCTGCCCCCGGGACGATCCTTCCTCGCGCGCCACGTCGCCCGGCGGCCCGGACGGACGACGATCGATCTCGAACTCCAAGAGCGAATCGAAGGGATTCTCCGGACCCACCTCCGCGGACTGGAGATCCGGCATGTAATGGCCGCGGCCGCCGTCGTCCTGGACACGCGGTCGAGCGAGATCCTGGCGATCGCCGCACCCGGAGATTCCTGGGTCAACGCGGCGGTCGCCCGTCGAGGCCCCGGCTCCACCGTCAAGCCCTTCGCCTATGCCCTCGCCTTCGAATCCGGCTGGGCCCCCGACGATACGATCCTCGACGAACCCGCGCACTTCGAGACCCCGACGGGAGACTACTCCCCACGGAATTACGACGGCCTCTATCGGGGAGCCGTCCCCTTGCGCGCCGCATTGGCCAGTTCGCTCAACGTCCCCGCCGTCCGTCTCCTCCACGAACTGGGCCCCGCCCGCCTCTTCGACCTCCTTCGCTCCATGGATTGGCCTCTCGACCGGGACCCGGAGCACTACGGCCTGGGCCTCGTCCTCGGCGATGCGGAAACCACTCTCGTCGCCCTCACCGCGTCCTACGCCGCATTGGCTCGGGGAGGAGAATGGACCGCGCCTCGCCTCTGCCCGGACGAACCCCTTCGTCGATCCCGCATCCTCTCGACGAGCGCGGCGGCCGCCGTCGTCGGAATCCTCTCGGACGACACCTCGAGGCAAACCGGCTTCGGACGGGGCAGCGCCTTGGCCCTTCCTTTCCCCGCCTTCGTCAAGACGGGAACGAGCGCCGACTATCGCGACAACTGGTGCATCGGAGGCACGGAACGGCATGTCATCGGCGTTTGGGTCGGGAATCTCGACGGTTCCCCGATGCGAGGAGTCTCCGGAACGACGGGTGCCGCTCCGGCCTGGCGGGATATCCTGCTTTCGCTCGGTGGAGAGGGCCGGTGGGAACCGATCGGCTCGCGCCTGGGGCATGCCCGTTCCGCGGGCTTCGACGTGATCCACCCGAACGACTGGGACGTATTCTTCCTCGACCCCTCGCGGCCGGCCGAGCTGCAGTCGCTGGGGTTGGAAGCTACCGCCCCGGCCCGATGGTTTGTGGACGGCGAAGAAGTCCGGGATCGCTGGCACCTCCGGCGAGGTACCCATGAGCTTCGGGTCGAGGGCCCTCGAGGCGAACGAATCCGACGCCGCTTCCGCGTGGAATGATTCCTTGAGCCCCCACGAATCCCTCGCTATCGTCTGCACCATGAAGCGTACCCTCGCGGTCCTCCTCCTCACCCTGGGGTGCCGTCCCCCGGCGGCACCGGCTCCGCCTCCGGCAGGGCCGGCCGTGGAGTTCGCCCTGTACGGGGACAGCCGGACGGGCGACGACATCCATCGCGAAATCTGCGCGGCGCTTCTCAAGACCGAGGCGCGGTTCGTCATCGCCACGGGTGACCTCGCCGAGGACGGAGAGGACACGAAGTCCTGGGAGCGATGGCGGGAGATCACCAAGGAACTACGAGCCAAAGTTCCCTACTGGTCCTGCCGGGGCGACCACGATCTCGGGCCCAGCGGTCATTTCGATCGGGAACTCGGCGTCGATCGCCCCTACTTCGAGCGCGAGCGGGACGGCATCCATTTCTTCTTCCTCGATTCGACCACGGATTTCGAGAGAGGCGCGCAGGTGAAGTGGCTCGAGGAGCGCGCGCGGGTCTCTCAAGCCCGACACAAGATCGCCGTCTTCCATCATCCCCCGTACACCATCAAGGAAGGTCGAGAGGAGCGGGCCAAGCGCATCTTCGATCTGATCCACGCCACCCTCGAGCGACTTGGTTTCTGCGCCGCGTTTTGCGGACACGACCACCACTTCTTTACGACTCGCCGCGACCGCGTCCGATATGTGGTGACGGGAGGCGGCGGTGCCCCGCTCTATAGCTTGAACCCGAAGCTGGCCAAGAAACGGGACCGGTACCTCGCCTTCCACCACTTCGTGCTCTGCCGGTCCGATGCGAACGGGATCACCGCGAAGGTCTACGGACCGGCCGGAAGCTACCCGGAGATCCATTTCGTGGTGTGCCGCCACGACGGTCCCGTGGAAGAGTGATTACGCGGCCGCCGTCTCCACCCGGGACTTGGGCTTCTTGACGAGAATCCAGGAAAGCAGCACCCCGACCTCGTACAGGAAGAGCAACGGGACGACCATCACCAACATCGAGAGGACGTCCGCCGGCGTCAAGAGGGCGGCCAGGATGAAATTGCCCACGATGGCGTACCGGCGCCATTTGTTGTAGGTGGACGCGGACGTGATCCCGATCTTCGCGAAGAAAAGCATGACGAGGGGCATCTCGAACACCACCCCCATGATGATGGTAAGGGTCATCACGAGGCTCAGATAATCCGAGAAGGTGTACGTCGGAGAAATGACGTCGATGGTCGCCGCCTTCGCCAATCCGTAGAGGGTATAGGGGATAAGGACCAAATAGCCGAAAACGCATCCCCCCACGAACAGGACGAACGAGGCGACGCCGAAGGTCGCCACCCAGCGCCGTTCCCGGGGATACAGGCCCGCGTTCACGAACTTCCAGAATTGGTAGAGGATGACCGGAGACGCTCCGAAACATCCCACGATGAATGCCAGCTTGAGAATGGCCCCGATGGGTCCGGGATAGCTCCCCGAGAGGAGCCGCGAGGATTCGGGCGGCTGATTCAGGAGATGCATCGCCAGAAAGTGCGGCCGCGTGATGAATCGGACGAGGTCCCCGTAAAAATAGATCGCCACTCCGAAGCACACCGCCAGAGCGAGAAGCGCCTTCCACAACCGACGCCGCAACTCCTCGAGATGTTCGCCGAAGGTCATCCGGACTTCGGTGGGGTCGAAATCGGGCTTCCCCGAATCGGTCATCGGGGTGAGTATAGCAGAAGCGTACGGCCTACTTCACTCCCAGGTACTCGAACAGCGTGCGTTCGCGAATGACGCGCACCCCCCACTCCCTCGCCAGCGTGAAATTCGGGTGATCGTCTTCGGCGCCCTCGTCGGTCTCCGTCGTCCCCGCCCTGTGATCCGAACCGTCGTATCCCTCTCCCACCACCAGGAAATCGGTCCGTTGGTCGACCCGATCCTGGTAATGGTCGCCGAACCGACGCACGATCGCCGCGACCTCTTCGTTGGAGAGCCGACCCGTCAACCGGCCCGCGATCGCGATGTACCTCGGACGCCCCCTCTCGTACACTTCGTTGTAGATGCGGTCGCCGGCACGCACCGCGTCGGAAGAGTTCAGGATCCGCGTGACGGCCGCCACGCTGGCGCCGGATTCGCGCACCTCGATGACCTCGATTTCCGCCTTGTCCACCTTGACGCCGCCCTGTTTCGGAGAATAGACCCGAAATCTCGTACCCGCGAACAACCGGTCCTTGTGAAGAAGATCGATATGAACCGTCTGTTGCCCCTCCACGACTCCGACGATTTCGCCATCGGGCTCTCGTCGTTCCTTGGCCTCCTCGCGCCGGTGCTTGAACCAGTTGATCCGAGCCTGAAGATCCTTCTCCTTGAGCGCGTTCTCCGCTTTGAGTTGATCGAGTCGCTGCCTGGCCTCCGCCACCTCGGCCAGAACGGCTTTGAGCTCCACTTCCTTTTCCGCTTCGTTCTTGGGTCCCTTGCCCTCCGAGTCCCGGAGTTCACCCAAGAGTCCCCCCGGAAGATCCTTCGACGTGAAGGACTTGTTTCCCCGATCCGCCCCGATGAGATCGTCGATCGTGCTCAGGAGCTTCTTGTGCGCCTCATCGCTCTGGACCCGCCCTTCCTTCACCAACTCCTTTTCGCCTTCCGAAGCCTTCTCCAGACGCTTGCCGAGAGCCACCGCGACGGCCAGATAGGCCACTTCCAGTTTCTCCAGCTCCTCGAAGA
This sequence comes from uncultured Planctomycetales bacterium, assembly GCA_964526305.1. Lineage (GTDB taxonomy): Bacteria > Planctomycetota > MHYJ01 > MHYJ01 > JACPRB01 > JACPRC01. The sequence goes on from CAZGKV010000025.1 coordinate 11,832, forward strand.
GCTTCTTGAGTACCATTCCCTCGGCGCGATCCGTCCACACCGGGAGTTCGGGAGTCGGTTCCACCTTCTTCCCGCCCGCGTCCACCGCTTCCACGCAGGTCTTGAGGGTAGCCGCTTCGCCCTGCCAGAACTTGCGCTCGCCCTCCGAGGCCGCCGATTTCTCTCGGTCCTCCGCGGATCTCTGCAAGTTCTTCAGACCGGGGAAGCCCGGTTGCCTCTCCGCTCCGTCGAGAAGGGTCTTGAGTCGCCGCAGAAACGCGTACTTCATCGACTCCCGCTCCCCCTCCTTCGGCGCGCGACCTCGAAGCTCCGCCGCCCACTCGTTGAGAAACCGCTTCAACTCTTCGGCATTCAACGCGCCGGTGACCAGTCGGTCCGTCGTCCAGTTCGCGTGCGTTCGCCAACCGATCGGCTGGGCGAACTCGATCAGCCCTTTCTCCGCGGCGCGGTTCTGGGCGTCCAGATCTTGAACCTTTTTCTGCAACAGTACGATGCTCTCCGAGTTCTTCTCTCCCCTCTCGGTGTCGGAGGCGGACTTGATCCAGTAAATCCCTCCGGCCAGGAGGAGCGTGTCGAGGATCACGCAGAGCGCGATGATCACCAACCGCCGCGTGTTTTCCGCCTTCGTGACATACTCGGCCATCACTAGTCCTCCAGGAACCGATAGACTTCGGAGGCCTCTTCCACCGGGACTCCGAGGAGAACCGCCAGCTTGTAGCCGCCGTCCTGATCTCGAGGGGCGTTCGCCCTGGCCTCGGTGTAGATCACGAAATCTACGTCCAAGCTCAGCTTCTCGCGGACCACGCTGCCGATCTCGGAGATCCTCCGGCTCGCCTCCGCGACGCTCCAACTCGGCCGGATCTTCTTGGGCTCACGCTCCCCCAGAAAATGGACGACGACCGGATGGCGCGGGTGGAACAGCGGATTCACCAGGACGTCGCCGTCCACGATCGGATGGTTTCGGTCGGTGACTTCGGTGATGGCGACCTCGGAATAGGTCATCCAGACCTTCTTGACGAGAACCTTTCCCTTGAAGTGGAACTTTCCCTGCGGTCCCATCTTCGCCACCAGGAACTTCAGACCCGGCACCACGCGCTCGCGACTCCCGAGATCGATGAAGGCGATTCGGTTGGGGATATCGGGGCTCAGGATCTTCCCGTGCGATTCCCTCACCTCGAACCGGATGACCTCCTTCACCTTGAGATCGTCGAGTTCTCCCCTGAGCTTGTTGACCGCGGTGGTGAAGCGGAAGTTCTCCTTGTTCTTGTCGATCCTGAGCGCCTCGACTTTCTTCCTCTCTTGACCGATCTGATCCGTGAGGGAATCCACTCGGATTTTTGACGCGGTATCGAGAGCGTTCTTTTTTGATTTGATGTCGTCGCATTTCGTCTTGAGTTCGGAGTTGTAGGCGAGAGACTCCGCCGGAAGCTTGTCCTTGTTCTGGGAGATCGCCTGTTTTCGAGTCTCGGCGAGCTCGATCTCCAACCTCCTTTGATCCATGAGCATCATCGCCTGGATGACGCGCGCGGCGGCCAGAACCACGAGCTCTTCCAGAGTATTGCCGGCCTTGTCCCCCGTCGCGTTCTTGGCCAGGTCGGCGAACTCCTGGTCCTTTTTCTGCAGGGTGGCGGTCACGGTGGGATCGGTCGAGTCGTCCCGCTGTTGCGGTTTCTCGAGGAGCTTCTGCCGCCGTTCGAGGAGTTCCTTCCTCACCTCTTCCACGGGAAAGCTGGAAGCGGGCGTCGACGTGACTTCGGCTTCTCCTTCGACTTTGGCGGGGGCTTGGGGCACGACCCCGATCGGCGCGACGGAGGCGTCGCCGGCCCGCTTGAGCCGGGACTGCTCGTCGTTGAGCCGTTTCTCCCGCTCCTTGAGCGCCTTGACGGTCCGCTCCTTTTCCGCCGCGTTCGCGTAGAGGAGAATCGTCGCGAAGGTGAGCGCCACGGTCACGAGGACGAGCACGACGACGACGATGGAAGAGATGCCGCGTTGGAGTGCGGCCCGCCGGCTCCGAGAGCCCGTCATAAATCGCTCCGATCGAAGGTCGGGAACAGCCCGCTATTGTAGTGCGGGGCGGCGGGCGGTCAACGGATTTAGCCCGCGCGCGTCTTTCAACTAGACGGGCGAGCCCGGCCGAAGCCCGCAGAGAATCGATTCCCACGGATTTCATTTGACTTCATCGCCCTGCGGGTGCTAGCATCCCAATGGAAACAGGGCCTCTCCAGAGTAGGGTAGTTGATCCCACAAGTCCCGGAAGGTGATTCGCGATAGTCGCTGCGAGTCGTTCAGCTTGACCTCATGAGGAAACGCCCCTGGGTCCTCGGACTCGTCGGGGGAATCGGAAGCGGAAAATCCACGGTGGCTTCGGTGTTCGCGAATCTGGGCGCGGAGATCCTCGATGCCGACCGGTTGGTGCATCAGCTTCTCGACCATCCGGCCTTGAAAGGGCGTCTGGTTGCGGAATGGGGACCGGCGGTGTTGTGCGACGGCCGCATCGACCGGACGGCCCTCGCGCGTGTGGCGTTTCGGGACGAGGAGTCGGTGAGAAGGTTGAACGAGATCGTGCACCCGAGGATCCAGCGGGAGGTCCGAGACCGAATCTCTCGTTCCCGAAAACGGATCGTGGTTCTGGACGCCCCTCTCCTCCTCGAAGCGGGCGCGGACGCGACGTGCGACCGGATCGCCTTCGTGGATGCCCCGAGAGCCGTCCGGCTCCGGCGCGTCCGGAACCGGGGTTGGGGCCCAGGCGAACTCCGGCGGCGGGAGCGATTCCAGTGGACGCTTTCTCGAAAGCGCCGAAGGGCCGATTACGTGATCGACAACAGCGGATCCCGGGCGGCCGCAGCCCGTCAGGTGCGGGCCGTGCTCCGGGATCTGGGAATACCGTCCCATCATAGGTAAGGGGGTTTCATGGTACCGCGCAAGGCGAAGGACGCACCGGAGAACGTCGAGAAGGCTCCCAACAACGGGGGCCCCCCGCCGCCGGCTCCTGTCGTCGAATCCACTCCCATTCCGCTTCCCCCGCCGCCTCCGGAGCCGCCCCCCGCTCCGCCCCGCCACGACACGAACGAGAAATACGAGCGGGTGAAGCGCGAAGAGGTCTATCTCTCCAAGCTCCAAGACTGCACCGTCGCCGAGCTCCTCAAGATCGCCCGCCAAGACGGCGTCAAGGACATCATGGGGATGAAGAAGCAGGAGCTCATCTACCGAATCATCCAAGAGAAAGCCAAACAGAACGGCCTCCTCTTCGGCGAAGGCGTGCTCGAAGTCCTGCCCGAAGGGTTCGGCTTCCTGCGATCGCCCAAGTACAACTATCTTCCCTGCCCGGACGACATCTACATCTCCCCCTCGCAGATCCGGCGGTTCGGGATGCGGACCGGGAACATCATCAGCGGGCAGATCCGCCAGCCCAAGGACGGGGAGAAGTACTTCGCCCTTCTCAAAGTCGAAGCGGTCAACCACGAGAATCCGGAATCGGTCCAAGGCAAGATCGCGTTCGAGAACCTGACGCCGCTCCACCCCAACGAACGGATCCGGTTGGGAGACGTGGACTCGAACGAGCTCTCGTTGCGCGTGATGGACATGATCGCCCCGCTCGGAAAGGGTCAGCGAGCGCTCATCGTCGCCGCGCCGCGCACGGGCAAGACGATCCTCCTCCAGAAGATCGCCAACGCCGTCCTCAAGAACCACCCCGAGGTGTATCTCATCGTCCTCCTCATCGACGAGCGGCCCGAAGAGGTGACGGACTTCAAGCGGAATCTCAAGGGCGAAGCCGAGGTGATCGCCTCGTGCTTCGACGAGCCCCCTGCGCGCCACATCCAGGTCACCGAGATGGTGTTGGAGAAGGCGAAGCGCCTCGTGGAGTACCGCAAGGACGTGGTGATCCTCGTGGACTCCCTGACCCGGATGACGCGCGCCTACAACACCGAGGCGCCGCACTCCGGCCGAATTCTCTCCGGCGGCATCGACTCCACCGCCTTCCAGGGACCCAAGCGTTTCTTCGGCGCCGCGCGGAAGATCGAGGAAGGCGGATCGCTCACGATCGTGGCGAGCTGCCTCATCGACACCGGCAGCCGGATGGACGAGGTCATCTTCGAAGAGTTCAAGGGAACGGGCAACAGCGAAATCCATCTCGTCCGCGAGCTCGCGGACCGCCGCATCTTCCCCTCGTTCGACCTGACCCGATCCGGGACGCGCAAGGAAGAGCTCCTGCTCCACCCGGACGAACTCAAGAGAATCTGGGTGCTGCGCAAGGTCCTCGCCGACATGAAGCTCATCGAGGCGATGGAGACGCTCATCGACCGCGTGAAGAAGGCGAAGACGAACGCGGAGTTCCTGATGAGCATCGGCAAGGCGACGGAGTGGGCGTAGAGCTCCGGCACGGAAACAAGACCTGGAGGAGGGGGTAGATGGGGACTCATTTCATCATCGCTCTAGCGCGCGAAGCGAGCGTCGCCGCCATCCCCTCCTCCGAATTCCCCGGCGATCTTCCGGGCATTCCGGTGGAGCGACTCGCCCATGTTCTAGAAGCCATCCCTTTTCTTCATCGCGATGGCCTTACCTTCTGGGGCGACCAATTGGAGGAGTTTGAGCTCGACGAGGAAAACGTCCCGTCCCTCTGGTTTGATGTTCACAATGATGCCGGGGAAGAGGTGGCCGCTGTTGCTGCCGCGCTCGCAAACTCGGTCGGACCCGTCACGCTGATCAATCCCATGGAATGGGTATTCGTCGAAGTACGCCCCCCCATGACCAGCCTCGATATCCTTCAGGGGCTGGAGCAGAAGCTCCTTGCGGTCACGCAGGAACGCCGCAAACCGCAACCGGTCCGACTCGATCCGTGCCCAAAGTGCGGCCGCAAGCGGGCCACACGAGCCAATGCCTGCATGTATTGCGGTGCCAAGCTTGAGTGAGGTCGGCATTCGGGATTCGGTGAAGAGAGGAAGTGGGCTCTCCCTGGGTGGACCTTCCGCATCGAGGACGCGTTACCTCCCCAGCAGAAACCGCTCGATTTCCTCGTAGATCGGCCCCGCGGACGTAAGGGTGCTTCGGTAGAGGGTGAAGTACTCCGTCCGGCGCTGTCCGAAGACGTCGTCCCGCCTCGCCTCGATCGCGCGGAGAAGCCGGTCCTGGTTCCGCGGAGACTTCACGCGCCCGATGGTCAAGTGCGGAGAGAAGGGGCGCTCCTCGCGCGGCACCCCGATTTCGAGGGCGACCCGTTCGATCGCCTCCGCCAGTCCGACCAGTTTCGCCACATCCGATCCGCGGCAGCCGATCCACAGAACCCGGGGCGGCCCTCCCTTCGGAAATCGCCCGACGGTGGAGAAGTCCAGATCGAGGGGAGGGAATCGCGCCGCCTCTTGGCGGAGTCGCTCTCGGAGGCGATCCGATTCCGCTTCCTCGAGGTTTCCGAGGAACTTGAGCGTGAGGTGGTGATTCTCGGCCGACACCCACCGGACCTCGGCCTCGGCGCGCTGGAGCGCCTTCTGCGTCTCGGAGATTCGGGCCCGCATCGCATCGTCGATGGGAATGGCGACGAAAGACCGCACGGACCTATAATCCTCGGGCATGAAGGGCGTCGCAATACTTTCCGGCGGGCTCGACTCGACCGTGTCGCTCGCGGTCGCCGTGCGCCGGTGGACGATCGTGTCGGCCCTCACCTTCGACTACGGCCAGCGGGCCGCGCGGCGCGAGCGCGAGGCCGCCCGCAAGATCGCCGAACAGTATGGCGTCTCGCATCGCGTCGTCGAAATCCCATGGCTTCGCGCGTGGACGAAGACGGCCCTCGTCGACCGGCGCGAGCGGCTTCCGGAACGCGAGATGTCGGAGGCGAGCGCGCGGGCCGTCTGGGTTCCCAACCGCAACGGCTGCTTCATCGAGATCGCCGCCGCCCACGCGGAGTCGGCGGGCGCGGAGCGGCTGGTGACGGGCTTCAACCGCGAAGAAGCGGAGACGTTTCCCGACAACTCCGCCGCCTACGTGCGGGCGATCAACCGCGCGCTCTCGTTCTCCACGGCGAACGGCGTCCGAGTCGTGAGCTTCACCGCGCGTCTCGACAAAGCCGCGATCGTCCGGTTGGGACGAAAGCTCGACGCCCCCCTCGGGCACGTGTGGCCGTGCTACGAAGGCGGACGGCGCTGGTGCCGGAAGTGCGAATCCTGCCTCCGGAGTCTCCGAGCGGGGCTATGAGGGGTCATCTCCTGGAGATGTTCCGATCCTGGCAGGGCGAAGGGCCCTACGCGGGGGTCCGTCAAGTCTTCGTCCGACTCGGAGGATGTCATCTCCGCTGCCACTACTGCGACACCCCGGAATCCTGGGAGCGCTCCAAGACGTGGAGCCTGGAGGGAGAGGTTCGCCCGAATCCGGTGGAGCCGGAGGGAGTCGCGACGATTCTCCAGGATTGGACTTCGCGCGAGCGGTTCCACTCCGTGAGCTTCACCGGAGGCGAGCCCGTGCTTCAACCGGAGTTCCTGCGCGACCTCGCGGAGCGGACGCGTTCCCTCGGCTTGCTCACCTACCTCGACACGAGCGGGACCCTCTCCGACCGACTCGCGAAGGTCGCGGACGTCATCGACATCTTCGCGCTCGACTACAAACTCCCGTCCACTCCCGGGGTGCGGTTCGACGAACCCGACGTGCGCCGATGTCTCGAGATCGCGCGGGGGCGCGGATTCGTGAAGATCGTCACCACCGCGGAGGCGCGGATCGAAGAGATGGAACGCGCGGCGGAGTTGATCGCCGACGTCGATCCCGGGATGCCGGCGGTCCTCCAGGTGGCCACTCCCGTCGCCGGTTCCGTGCGGCCCCCGGACGGCGTCCTCCTCGCGCGCGCGAGAGAGCGATTCGAGCGGCGGGGAATCGAGGTCCTCGTGCTCCCCCAGCTTCACGTCCTGGCCGGATGGAAGTGACCCAAGTTTCCCCGAGACTCGAGCCGATTCTGAGTTCGGGGATAGGCGAAATGGAGAGTCGGGGACGATGGGCTTTCGGGCGGCGCTGGGGTGGAGACGAGCCGAGAGACGATCGAGGCCCTGCGGAACCTCCTCCCCCTCATGGCGGTCCTCGTCGTGGGGGGCGCGGGGGCGTTCGCCTACCTCGGCATCCTCGCCTTCACGCACGTCAAAGCCCGCCTGATCCTCGAGTTCCATCGGGAGATCGGGCGGCAGATCCAGAAGGATCAGGATCTCGCCAAGACGGGCGGGGAGGTTCCCCACCTGGCGCGATTCCAGGAGCTGCACGGAATGCTGCGCGAACTCTTGGAGCGCGAGGGAGTGCTGAAGAAGGCGGCCCCCAAGAAGTGAGCTACTCGAGTTTGCGGATTTTTTCCACCCGCCGCTCGTGCCGGCCGCCCTCGAAGGGCGTCTTCAACCACGCTTCCAGGAGTTCGCCGATCTTGGTCGGAGGGAGGACGCGGACTCCCGCGCAGAAGACGTTCGCGTCGTTGTGGCGGCGACTCATCTCCCCCGTGAACTCGTCCGTCACAAGAGCGGCCCGAACGCCGGAGATCTTGTTGGCCGCGATCGACATCCCGATCCCCGTGCCGCACATGAGGACGCCCCGATCGGCGCGCCCGCCGGCGACGGCGCGGGCCACCTGCTCGGCGAAATCGGGGTAGTCGACCGATTCTTCCGAATGGGTCCCCACGTCCTCGACCTCGTGGCCGAGCGCCACCAGCCTGGCCTTCATCTCCTCCTTGATTCGGTATGCGGAGTGATCGCCCCCGATCGCGATTTTCATCGATCCTCCTTTCGGACCAGATCCACGATCTCCCCCCAGCGCTTCTCCAAACAGCCGTGGATCCGCTTCGCCGTCCCGCGATACGTGTCGAGCGTTCCTCCGATCGGATCCTCGATCTCTCCGCCCTCGGGATCCAACAGGGCGACGCGCGACGCGACGTCCGGCATCCACTCCTCGAGGACTCTCCGGTGTCCTTCCGTCATGACGTAGATCCGGTCGGCATCCTCCGCCATCGAAATCGAGAGGGGCTGGGACCGATGTCCCTGGAGTTGTCCCCCGAACTCTCGCACGGCGATCTCGGCCTCTCCGGACGCCGAGATCCCGAGCCCCGCGGCGGTCCCGGCCGAAAGGACTCGCACGCTCTCGGCCCCGGGAGTTTTCGCGAGCATCGCGCGCAGCAGCCGCTCCGCCATGGGACTGCGGCAGGTGTTACCCGTGCAGACGAAGAGCACCGTCGGCGCGTTCGCCTCGTCGATGAGGGCTCGGGGAATGGCGCCTTCGCGCACCACCCGAACCGATCGCCCCTCCACCCGAACGACCGTGGAAGCCACGCGGTGGCGGCTCGGACCGGCGTCGACGATGAACTCGATCCGCCCTTCGAAGGTTCGGCGGACCTCCTCCGCATCCACCGCCGGGGGATTCGTCGCTAGATTCGCCGAGGGAGCCCCGACGGTCGCCTTCGAGCGACGGATGAGCTCCTGCGCCACTCGGTGATCGGGAAAGCGCACTCCCACGGTTCGGTCCTCCACCGGCAAGACCAGGGTGAGCGGACCGGGCCAGAATCGGCGGATCAGCCGCTGGGCCGCCACGGGCACAGGAGCGCGGAGATGGCGCGCGACCTCCTCCCGCGATCCCAGGTGAATGGTAATGTGCTTCTCCGCCGGACTCTGTCTTATCTCCAGGAGCCGCCGCACGGAATCCGCCGAGTCCAGATTGACGCCGATCCCGTACACCGTCTCGGTGGGAAACGCGACCAATCCTCCCCGACGCAGGCAATCCGCGGCCTCGTCGAGTTGGGTCGGATCGAACCGTTCCGGATCTAGTTTGAGGATGCGGGTTTCCAAGAGGCTGGGGGTATTCTACCTTGGTCCTGCGTCGTCGATCAATGCTCCGCGTACTGAAGGATCCGGAGAAACCGGGGATCTTCGCGAAGAATCTTGAGATCGACATCGAACCGCGCGTGTTCGGCCCCGTTCGCATGGCGGCACGACCCGCCGTCCCGGGAGACTCCGAAGCCCAACTCGATCGATATCTGGAGCCACTTGAAGGCCTCTTCGACCAGGCTCCGGCGATCCGCGCCTTCTTCCCCCGCGGCCACCGCGAGGGCGCAGGCGTAGTTGTAGGCTCCCGTGACCAGCATGGAATACTCGGCCGTGCGCTCCGGAGGGAGTTCCGCCGGCAAGGTCTTCTCCGCTTCGCGGAAGGCTTTCAGCCCATCCGGATAGCGGTTGGCATGGAGAAGCTTGTTCGCGCGATCGAATCCCTTGAACCACGCGGGGCGCGATTCCTCCTCCTCTTTCTTCCGCTTCGCCTCCTCGATCTTCTCCCGGAAATAGGGCTTCCTCGCCGGCTGGAGTTTATCGGCGAGCTCCCAGTCCTGGATCGCGGGGGCATAGCGCTGATTGAAGTAGTGCACCGCCGCGCGGATTTCCACCGGGAGCGCCGCCTTCGGGAATCGTTTGATGAGGTCCGTTAGGGCGTTCCAGGCCTCGTCCTCTCCCAACTCCAACCGACACATCAACGCCATCGCGTGCGCTTCGACCGAAGTCGGATCGATCGAGGCGGCCTTCCCATACGCGTCGCGCGCTTGCGTGATGGCGGTCGAGAATGACTTCTGAGTGAGGTTTTCTTTGAATCGGCGGTTGACGAATTCGCGGGACTTCACCCACGCGTTCAGCCTCAGGAACTCGGCGCGCCAGATCCACGGCAGAGGCGACCTCGGATCCAGCTTCGCCGCATGATCGAGATCGGATTCCGCGGCCTCCATGTCTCCGTTCCGATGGCGATCTCGGGCGAGGACGATGTAGGCCAGAGCGTAGTCCGGGCGCAGGCGGATCGACTCGCGCGCCGCCTCCTTGGCTCCGAGCCAGTCCTGAATCTCCACCTTGGCGGCGCCGCAGAGCGCATGCGCCTGGTAGAACGAGGGGAGTGAGTCGGCCGCGCGCCGGAGGTAGTGCATGGCTAGGCTGGCATCGCCCCGGGCCAGATGCACCCGCCCCAGGAGATAGAGCAGCGTCGGATCTTCGGGAAGGAGTTTGAGAGCCTTTTCGACCTCCGGGAGCGCGGCCTCCGGATCCCCCGAATTCAGAAGGAGCGAGGCGCGCCAGGCCACGGCTTCGGCCGTGGAGGTTCCCCCGGCCGCCACTTGACGGACGAGGGCAAAGGCGGCATCGGTCTTTCCCATCGCCGCCAGTACGGCGGCCTTTCGTAATTGGATCTCGGCGTCTGCCGGCCGGCTCTCGAGCGCCTTGTCGAAGTCGGCCTGCGCCTCCTCGAACCGCCGGAGGGCCAGTTTCAGAACGCCGCGATTCGCCAGAAGCTCGGGGGTGGCGGCCTCGGCGATCGCCTGCGAGTGCAGCTCCAGAGCCCATTCCAACGCCACGCGCGGATGGATGGGGAGTCCATACAGCGGCTTCGAGTGGTCGATCAAGGGGGAGCCGGGGTAGGCGGCCGCGTGGTACTGTTCGAACGGCTTTCGAACCGATCGGTCTTTCTGATGAGCCAGCGCGAGCACTCGCAATGGCACGCCGTCGCTCTTGTCTCCCCGGAGATAGGGATCCGCCTCGGACAACTTGAATCCGGAAGCCGCTTCGCCCGCCACGTAGAGGGCGGTCTGGGCGAGCATGATCTCGGGCGGCTCGCCCCGTCCGGAGGCGAGGAAGGCCCGGAATTCCTCCGCCATCTCCCGGCGTGTCTTTTCCGCTGGAGCGGTCTCGGTCGTCGTGAAGGACAGGCTCTCGCCGCCGTCTCCGAAGAGCACCATCGGACGGCCGCGCCAGAGCTCGTAGACGAGGAAGAGGTATTTTCCGCGCTCGTATCGCAACTCGCTCTGCATCCTCCGAAGCCGTTCCAAGTCGGCCGTCGCCGACGGCTCCTCTTCCTTCCACGCGATGGTCTTCTGGTACGCCCGGTGGGCGGCGGCGAAATCCGTTCCCGCGGCCCCGTAGCGGCCCAAGAGAAGGTGCAGGCGACCGCGGAGGTGGAGAGATTCGGGGTGTTCCGGGTCCAGCCCGATCGCGACGTCCAGCTTGGCGATCGCCGCTTCGAGCTGAAGCCGGACCTCGCCGGGCCACGCCTTGATTCGCTTGAGAAGGCGTTCCGCCTCCTTCTGGTGTTCCCCGGTCTCCCGAAGTAGTCGATCCACTTCCGAGGAGGGCTTTCGAACCGACCGAGTGGCCTGAGCGAGCTTTTCTCGGGCCGCGGCCATTTCCCCCAGCATCGAGGAGCCCTGAGCCGTTCCGGCGAGGAGGCTCTGGACCATCTCCGAGAATCGGGAGCGGGCGCCCCTGAGCGCCGAGGCCACCTCCGCTTGCTCCCGAGGAAGGAGCCGGGCCGCTTCGTCCGACTTGAGCGAAGCGTCGCGAAGATGTCCCCGCAAGTCCCGAAGGTTCTCCCGATCCTGTTGAAGGGGGCGAACCGAATCGTCCTGAAGGGTGAAGCCCTCTTTGTAGGGGACATCGGCCTGCTTGCGGCGGGCGTCCGCGGTTTCCCGCTCCTTTTGTTTGCGGAGCTTCTTCCACCAGCTCATGCCGAAAACGACCCCTCCGGCGAGCAGCAACACCAGGAGCGGCAGAAGAACGGACAGTCCCCAATGCCGGCGGACGCGGCTCCCGACCCGAGTGATGACCGAGATCGGCCTGGCGGTGACCGGTTCTCCTTCGAGATAGCGACGGAGGTCGTCGGCCATCTCGCCTCCGCTGGGATAGCGAAGAGCCCGGTCCCGATCCATGGCCTTCAGGCAGATGAGCTCCAGCTCGCGAGGCAGATCGGGCACGACGGTGCGCGGCCGGGGAGGCACTCCGTCCTCGATCGCCGCCGCGATCTCTTCGGCCTTGGAGCCCTCGTAGGGAGGCCGGCCGGTCAGAATCTCGTACAGGATGGCCCCGAGCGAGTAGACGTCGCTGCGCGCGTCGATCGACTCTTCCTCGCCGCGCACCAACTCCGGAGCGCTCGCCGCGGAAGCTCGAGCGCGATGGCCGAAGTCCGAGAGCCGCGGGGCTTTGGACGAATCGACGAGGATGTTGGACGGCTTGAGATTCCGATGCGTCACTCCCTGCGAGTGGGCGTACTCCGCCGCTCGGCACGCCTTCTCGAGAATCGAAACGAACTCGTCCCGGGCCGCCCGGCGCTCCTCCAACATCCGAGCGAGGGTCCTTCCCTCGACGAACTCCATCGCGAAGTAGGGGGACTCCTCGTTCGATCCGACTTCATGGATCTCCACGATCCCCGGATGGTCCAGTTGCGCCGCCAGTCGAGCGTCGCGGAGGAAGCGCTGGGCCACTTGCGGGTCCGGTTTTTCTCCCTCGAGGACCTTCAGCGCGACCGTCCGATGGCGCTGCAAGTCTCGGGCGCGGTAGACGACACCGAGGGGCCCTCGTCCGAGAATTTCCAACGCTTCGTACCGGCCGAACATCTTTTTCCCACCGCCGGAAGCCTGCGAAGGAGGCTTCGCCGAAGTGGAGGGCGGACGACTCTTCGGGGTTCCGGCCATCCGGATGGTTTCCACTCCGGACTCCGGGCCATGGCTGGAGGGCGGCTTTTCCGGAGGCGGGGAGACGGCGCGGATCGGAGGGGTCAGCGCCTCGGACTTCGGGACCGAGCTTCCCGGAACGCTCAGGACCGATTGACACGTCGTGCATCGGAAGATTCCCCCCGCCTCGGGATTCCCCAAGTCGCCGGCGAGATAGCGCGCCTGACACGCCAGGCAGGTCAAGACGGTCTTCTCCTGAAGGCGAAGGATTTCCAGGAACTGCTCCGTGTTCAGATGCCGGCGTTTCAACATGATCTGTCCGAGTCTCATGTGCTGGCCCTGAGACTCGAGCAAGCGTTGCTCGGTAAGGCACTCGTCCACTTGCTCGGTGCTGGCGAACTCGAGCTGGACGGCCAACCGGCCGAAGAGATCGTTGATGGAGGAGAGCTGCTCGGTGGGTTTCTCGCGCATCCGCATCAGGCGATCGAGCTGCGTCTGGGTGACGAGCTGCATTTCGAGGAGGATTTCGGAGACGGCTCGAGTGGGGTCCGACAGTTTCTGGGCCTCGAGAACCGCCTCCAGTTCTTCCGGCGAGATGAAGTGGTGGCGAACCGCCAGATCTCCGATGTCGCGGTCTTTCAGCGTCTGTCCCATCTCGAAGATTCCGGTCGAATTATAACCCGCTCCCGCGTCAATGGGGGGCGGAAGCGAGAAGGACGCGCTCCATGGTATAATGGACGCCGTCGACGGGGGATCTTCCGGTGCCTTCGATCTTGCTTCTCCACTTGGGTCTGACCTTCTACTTCGGTGCGGTGGTCCTGCTTTTCTCGGCGATCCGCCGCGGATCGCGCCGACTCCTCGGGGCGGGGGTGTGCTTGTCCCTGGTCGCGGGTGGAGCCCATGCCGCGGTTCTTTTTATTCGTGGGGGGATCCCTCCCACTACGCTCTTCGATTTTGCGCTGCTGCTGGCTTCGAGCGTGATGTTCCTGGGGGTCGCCGCGGACCTGGTGCGCGGGACGAGGGTGCTCTCGGTGGGTTGCGCTCCCACGGCGCTCTCGTTCGCGCTGGTGGCCACCCTTGTCGGCGCCGATGGCGGCCCGCGTCCGGAAAAAGTCCTCACCCCGTGGGCGACGGCCCACGTCCTCATCATGCTTGTCGCCTTCGGCGCACTCTCTCTGGCGTTCGTCGGGGGGATGCTCTTCCTCTTCGAACAGAGGAAGCTCAAGGTGCGCCCCACGGAGACCGTACTCGGCCTCCTGCCCCCGCTGGAGACGATGTATCGCATGACGATCGCCGGCACTGCCGCAGGGGCCGCCCTCCTGACCGTCGGCCTCATCGTCGGGTATTTGTACGCGCGCACGATCGAGACGGCCTCGAACGCGTGGCGGACCGACCCGAAAGTCTTCCTTACCACGGCCACCTGGCTGGCGTACGTTCTGGTGACGGTGGGGTCGTTTGTCCCCCTTCTCCGCGGGAAGCGCACCGCCTGGGCGAGCGTGGTTTCGTTCGCCCTCGTCCTCCTTGCCTTCTGGGCCAGCGCGTTCTGGAGCCCCTTCCACCGGTACCGATGATATAGAAATAGCCAGGCTTCTTTTATATCATGGCCATTCGGGTAACGGGACTGAGCCATCGGGGCGCGCCGATCGAGTTGCGCGAGCGGATGGCGATTCCCTCCACCGCGCTCCCTACCGAACTTGCCGCGGCGCGCGAGGCGCTGGGAGCCACGGAGGCGGTGATCCTCTCCACCTGCAATCGGGTGGAGTTGATCCACGTTCACGAGGCCGCGCCCGCGGACGCTACGGAGTTTCTGGCCCGGCGCCGAAGCGTCCCCCCGGCGGAGCTTCTCCCTCGTCTATATGTCCATGACGGCCTGGAGGCCGCCCGCCATCTCTTCGCAGTAGCCGCAGGCTTCGACTCGATGGTGCCGGGAGAAACGCAAATCCTCGGGCAAGTTCGGGAGGCCTACCATGTCGCGCATGAATCCGGATCCACGGGACGCACGCTCAACAAGCTCTTCCAGTCCGCCTTGACCTTTGCGAAACGGGTCCACACGGGGACCTCCCTCGCCGAACGAAGCGTCTCCATCCCCTCGGTGGCCGCACGGCTGGCCGGGAAGATCTTTTCGGACTTGGGCTCCCGGACCCTCCTGGTCGTGGGCGCCGGAGAGACCGGCCGCCTCGCCGTCGAGGCCTTTCGAGAGCGGGGCGTCCGCCGGATCCTCGTGGCCAATCGTACCCTGGAGAAAGGGCGAAACCTCGGGACCGAGGCCTGTTCCCTGGAGGACCTGCCGACGGCCCTGCCGCGCGCGGATCTCCTCGTCTCTTGCCTCTCCTCCGAGGGGTTCGTCCTCACTCTCCGTCACGTCCAAGCCGCCTTGGAAGCGCGACGCCGCGAGCCGATGGTGCTCCTGGATCTGGGTGTCCCGCGGAACATCCACCCCGACGTCAACCAGTTGGACAACGTCTATCTGTTCGACATCGACGACCTCCAGGAAATCGTCCGACAAAACCTTCGTGACCGAGAGCGCGAAATCCAAATCGTTCAGCCCGATCTCGAACGGGCGGCCGACCTGGCGATGTCCGAGATCGAGGCCCTCGATCTCCATCGAATCCTCGCGCAGCTCCGCGAACTCTTCCACCGAATCGGCGACGAAGAGGCGAAGAAGACCCTCTCGCGACTCTCCGCCCTCGACGATTCCGGAAAGCAGGAAGTCGCCCAGCTCGTCGATCGGGTCCTCAACCGGATCCTCCACGCGCCGACCACCGCCCTGAAGGAGGAAGCGCGTACCGGAGAGAGTTACGCCCTCCTCGAGCTCGCATCCCGACTCTTCGGCCTCAAGCCTCCCCCGTCCTAGGAGAAATCGATCCGCACACAACATTCTAGCGTACAGGTAGTTACAACAACGCTCCCCTTCCGCACTCCTTGCGCCTTGTTTACCCATGTGATATAAAATACCCCCGATAATCGAGGAGGAGTTTTGGCAAGACCGCGTCGGGTCGGAACCCGCGGAAGCCCCCTGGCGATCGCCCAAACCGAATTGGTGCTCAAGAAATTGCGCCAACTTCACCCGGAGTCTCAATTCGAAACCGTCGTCATCAAGACCACAGGGGATCGCCTCACCTCGGCCGTCGAACTTCGCTCCGCAGGCAAAGGCTTGTTCGTAAAGGAAATTGAACAAGCGCTTCTGAAGCGGAAAATCGACTTCGCGGTACACAGCGCCAAGGATCTGCCGACCGATCTTCTCCCCGAGCTCGCAATCGCGGCCGTTTTAGAGCGGGGAAACCCGTCCGACCTCTTCATCGGACGCACGCTCGATTCGATCGAGAAGCTGCCACCGGGAGCTCAAGTCGGGACCTCCAGTTTGAGGCGCCAGGCGCTCCTGAGGGCGCTCTATCCCCACGTCGTACCGGTGGAACTTCGGGGCAATCTGGATACCCGTCTTGAAAAACTCCGTACCCCCAAGTATCGGCTCTCGGGAATCGTGGTGGCCACCGCCGGCGTCCGCCGCCTGTATCCTCCGGAAAAGATCCAGGGACAGGTTCTTCCGATCGATCGATTCGTGCCGGCGGCCGGCCAAGGGATCTTGGCCTTGGAATCCCGGGCCAAGGACGAATCCATTCGAGAATTCCTTTCCCCCCTTCACCACGAGGGAAGCGCTACGGCTTTGGAAGCCGAGCGGCTTGTCCTCCGCCGCCTGGAAGGCGGGTGCGAAGCGCCCCTGGGAGTCCATGCCCAAGTCTCGGATGACGGTCTCGTGCGGCTGACCGCCGCGCTCTGCTCCCTGGACGGCAAATCGATGATCCTGGAATCCACGATGGGGATGGGGGAGGACCTGGCCTCCGTCGCCGAAGCCTTGGAGACGATGCTCAAGAGCCGCGGAGCCGCGGAGCTTCTCTTGGAACTTCCCGGCCGCAAGGTGTCCAAAGTCTCGGGAAACGGTCATCGCCGGGCGCGACAGAAATCTCGGCGGTGAATACGCTCCTCTTCCTTTCTCTTCTCGTCCAGGCGGCCGCCGAAGAAGGAACCTCGCCCACGCGCCGCCTGGCCCAGGATCCGGCCCTGGCCTCGCTCCTCGCCCCGTACGAGTTCGGCGATCGAGAGTTCTCCTGGCGTCTGCGGCCGATCGGGAGCCGAGGCGGACAAGTGCATTCGTTCGAACTCACCTTCTCCTCCGCCATAGCTTCGGATCCCGAGGAGAATCGGACCGTGTGGGCGAAGTACTGGCGTCCTGCGGGGCGGGGCCCTTTCCCGGCTTTGGTGCTCCTCCACTGGCTTGGCGGCACCTTTGAAGCCCTGGAGTTGATCGGCTATCGTTTCGCCGAGCAGGGAGTCTGCGCCTTGATGGTCTCTCTCCCCCACTACGGAAAACGGCGCGCCAAGGACCCCGCGAAGCGCGAGACGATGATCTCTCGGTCCGTCGAAAAGACGCTGGCGAACTTCCGCCAAGGAGTCTTGGATGTCCGGCGCTCCGGAGACTGGCTGGCTTCGCGCGCGGAAATCGATCCCGCCCGCGTCGGAGTCATGGGGATCTCCCTCGGAGCGGTGGTCGGAGCGCTCGCCGCCGGAGTCGATACGAACTTCGCCCGAACGATCCTCGTCATCGGAGGCGGGGACCTCGCGAGCATCCTCTTCCACGAATCCGAAGCGACGCAGGAAGTCCGGGAGGAATTGAAGAAACTGGGATACACCCCCGACCGCGTCCGCCGGGAGTGGAAGGGCATCGACCCCGTGACGTTTGCCGGTCGGATCCCCACCGAAACGGCAATCCTCTTTAATGCGGAGAACGACGAGATCATCCCCCGAGCGGCGACGGAACGTCTGCACGCCGCACTGGGCTCTCCTCGGATCGAGTGGTTCAAGGGCGGTCACTACGCCGTCATCACCCAACTCGGAACGATTCTGCGAAAGAGCGTCGAATTCCTCCAACGTCCCGTCCCGATTCGAGTGCGAGTCCTCCTCGCGGAAGATCAGGAGAGCGTCTCTTTCTCCCTGAAGTCGGGACTCGTCGCATTCAAACCGGGAACGGACGATGAGCTATACCGCACCGATGGGCCCATCGAGGCGAAGTCGATGAACGGCCGCGTCCGCCTCGGGGAACGCGAATTCGACTGTCCCATCCTCCTGGTTCCTCGGGAGACCGGGACGCTCCGATTCGGGAAGTTCGACTATCACGGGTCGCTTCTTCTCGTCCCCGCCTCCAAGGGGCGGGTCCACGCCATCAACGTCGTCGATCTCGAGCGCTACGTGATGGGCGTGCTCGGGCCGGAGATCGGGAAGAACGCCCCGGCAGAAGCGCAGAAGGCCCAGGCCGTCGCCGCGCGAACGTACGCGGTCGTGACTCGGATGGAGCGCCGATCGGGAGTCTTCGATCTCTATGCGGACGTGCGCGATCAGGTTTATCGCGGAGTCCCCAAGGACGACGTCTACGTGCGAGCGGTGGAAGCGACTCCCGGGGAATTGCTCTTCTACCGGGGCGCTCCGGTGAAGACGTACTTCCACTCGACGTGCGGCGGCCGGACGGAATCGGTCTTCGAGTGGCGCAAGGAGACGGAAATCGAGCCGCTGGTCGGCGGACCCTGCGGATTCTGTGACGGAGCGAAATGGGCGGCGTGGTCCGCGCGATTGTCCCCGGAGGAGATCGCCGCGGCGCTCCGCGAGAATCTCGGCGGCCGGGCCGTCGAGAATATCGCGATCAAGTCGAGCACGAAGAGCGGGCGGGCGCGCGAGGTGGCGATCGCCGTCGCGGGGGGCGAGGTCCTTCTCCCGGCGCCGCACTTCCGAGCGGCGCTGGGGTACGACAAGTTTCGGAGCACCTTCTTCACGGTCCGGCGCGATGGATCCGCCTTCGTCTTCAGCGGTCGGGGGTGGGGCCACGGGGTGGGACTCTGCCAGGAAGGAGCGATCGGGATGGCCTCCGCGGGAAAGAACCACCGGGAGATCCTCGCGCGCTATTATCCGGGATCGACGCTGGAGCGGAGGTGATTACTTCGGCAGGTCCGTGAGCTTCCAGGGACTGCCGGGGCCGGAGCGCCGCCACTGGAGAGACATCGGCCGGTCCACCTCCTTCCCGACGTTGCGAATCACCGTAGCGGTGAAGTGGATGGTGGCCTCGTTCCCACGCACCGCGGTTTCTCGCCAGACGATGTTTTCATAGCCAACGCCCGGCTCCAGAAATCGCGTGATCGCGATCTTGAGCGCCTCGCGATCCGCGACGTCGAAGAACTCCGTAATGTCCGGATGTCGTCCGGAATTGACGGCCCTGAGGTAGTCGCGCGTTCGGGTCTGGACCGCCTCCGACTCCGGGTCGAACCGCCCTCCCGGGTGCGACCCGGGATCTTTCTTCGCGCCCTCGCGCCCTCCGCGAGCCCCTTGGAACGCCAGGACCAGAACGGCGACGATCACCGCGAGTCCTGCGACTCCGGCCACGATGAAGGGAACGGGACTGCGCCGGGTAAGGATGGGGATTCGCCGCGACGGAGAATCTCTTGTCGTCGCGATGCGCCGCGTGGCCGGCTTCTTGGGCGGCGGCGCTCCGGACTCCCCCACGGTGGGAAGCATGCTGTCGGGGACGATGTCCATCGTGGAGTCCGCCGGCGTGGGGATCGTGAAGACGTTGCCGCACCCCGGACACTTGGCGTTTCGCCCTCCCAGCGCGGCCGGCACGCGGATGATCTTGCCGCAGCCGAAACACTTGGCGTTGATGACGTCCGGCATGACGACGTCAACATAACCCAGTCGGGAGTCCGGGGTCCAGCGTCCCCTTACCTCCTGGACTCGATCGCCGCGACGAGCGTGAACTCCTGGCGGCCCATCGAGCCCACCCGCACGTACGTGCCCTCCAGGACGCCCGTCACCTCGGGCGCCTCTCCGGAGTATGCGAGGACGGCACGGAAGGTGCCCCGGAACGAGCCGCGATCCGCCGAGAGTCGAACGGCCCCGGCGAGGATCGCGGTACCGCCTGCCGCCGGCTTGAGCACCAGAGTCCCCTCGACCTTGTCGTAGGGTTTCAGTTGCTCGTTCATGCCCGGCGGATAGCAGAGCCGGAGCCACCGCGCAAGCTTCGCCGCATCGATCTCGCGGGAACCGTCCGACTTGCCGAGCGTTTTCCACTCGCCTTCGTCGGCTACGGTCTGGACGACGGGACAGCGGTACGACTCGAACATCCGGGGGTCCGGAAGCCGCACGAAGATTCGAACGCCGTTCCGGACGTCCGGGAGGAGCAGCGGGTTCTCGCGCCGGGGTCCCTGCGCCTTGGCTTTCGCGATCTCCGAAACGAAGTACCGCGCGATTTCCTTCATCGAAGTCCGACCCGGGTTTCCCGTACCGCCGGGGAACCCATTGAAGGAGTTGAGGAGCTTGCCGTCCGAACCGAGCACGAAACAGGCGACGTTGCTCCCGCTGCGGTGGCGGCTCCGTTGCAAGAGTCTGTCGACTTCCGGCGGCGGCTCCTTACGGTCTTTTTGCGCCCAGGACGAGACGATGAAACTCTGCAAGGCTCCGACTACGTCGGCATCCGAGAGGGGCCCGCCCCTCATGTGGAGGTTGTTCGCTCAGCAGTGTCCGTCGTAAAGGCTCCCCGCGTCCTCGAGCTGATGCGTGGCGATGAAAAAAACCGGGCGTTTCTCTTTTCCCGCGCGCTCGAGGGCCGACTTGAGATCGGGCGCCCAATCGAGGCGGTAGATCGCGAGCGCGCCCTCCGCCGGCCGCGCGGCGCGATACTTCTCGAGGATGCTCCCGGGGTCGTCCTGGGGAGCCGCCAAGCACACGAGCGCCAGCAGAGTCTTCATGGAATCCTCCTTCCTGATCAACGCGGCTCGGGCCGATCCATTGTGCGAAGGTGGAAGCCATGGCAAATGGGCGCGCGGAGAGACCTTCCCCAACGCCCCCCCGCGGAATATGATTAGGAGGAGCATTCGAGGGAGCCATCTTGACGATAAAGGGTTAGGGCACGAATGGACGCCAGAGACTTTTATTGGCTTCTTCGACGGCGCTGGCCGACCGCCGCCCTCATCGCCGCCGCCCTCTTCGGCTGCTACCTGATCTACGCCGTGTACGTCCAGGCTCCCAAGTACTCGGCTTCCTGCCATGTCTCCTTCAACACCGGGCATCCCCACGAAGTCATCCTCACGATGGTGCAGAGCAAGCCGGCGTCCGAACACCTGCCCGTAAAGACCCGCGCCGCCCTGGCACAGTCCGAAACGGTGGCCAAGACCGCCCACCAGTGGCTGACCCAGGAACCTCCGCCGATTATCCCGGTCGCCCGCCGGAGCCCCTCGGGGACGTACCTGCGTCTCTCCCCGGAGGAGATCTCCCGGGCCGTCAGCGTCAAGCTCGATGCGGAGCAGCAATCGGGAGAGATCGTGGTTCTGGCCGATTCCCCTCACGGCGCGATGGACATGGCCAACGCCGTCGCCTGGGCGCTTCGCGAGCATCTTCGGCTCATCATGGTCCAGCAACTCGGACGGAGCGCGGAGATTTTCAAGGCCCGGCTACGCCAAGACGTCGCGCGCCTTTCCGAACTCGAATCGTCCATCGACAAGATGGGAAACCAGGAGGATTCCCCCTACCGCCGGCTTCGTCCTCCCGAGGCCCTTCAAGCCCTGAGCAACGATCTGGGCAAATCGAATCAAGTCCTCGACGAGCTGAAACGGGAACGAGCCCGCCTTCTCGAGGACATGGACGCGGTTCGGAAAAACCCCGCGGCCCTCGTAGGTCGGACTCCCCCGTCCCGGAGAATCGAGCAGTACGAGAAGCGCGCGGCAGAGACCGAGGCCGAGATCGAAAGCGTCCTGTGGCGGTGGGCCCAACACCATCCTTCGCTCCGCGCGCGAAAGGAGGAGCTGGCCACGCTTCGCAAGAGGATCGAGGAGCTCCGAGTGTGGGAGGGCGTCGTCGCGGGCGAACGCCTGCTGCGCGAGGCCCCGGCCCTCCTCCTGGAGAACAGCCGGAAAGCGGGGCTCGCGCGCTTGGAGCGGGAACGGCTGGACAAGCTGCTCGCCCGATATCAGACCCTGCTGCGCGAGTACGAGGCTATTGCGCGGGACGCGGCCACCCTCAAGCGAGAGATCGAGGGGATCGATCAGACCCTGGAGCGGATGAAGCTCCAGGAGTCCCTCCTGGCCGATCTCATCATCATCGAGAAGTTCGCCAACGACGCGAAGAAGGACCGGTTTCGACTGCAACCCATCCTCCTCGTCGGCTTGGGATCCCTCATCTTGGGAGTCGGCGCGGCGTACTTGTTCGAGATGCTGGACGCGCGGGTCTCCACGTCGCGCGATGTGCAGCATCATCTCAATCTCCCCGTCCTGGGCAACATTCCCCTCGTCACGAGGGAGTCGCCGCTTCTGATCGGAACCGCCCAGCGGACTCCCCTGTGGGACGTCTTTCACCAGTGCGCCGCGAGCCTGTTGGCGGGATCGGACGGAGCCCATCGCGTCTTCCTGGTGACGTCCCCGAATCCGAGTACGGGGAAGAGTACCCTCGCCGCGAATCTGGCCGTGGCGATGGCCTCAGAGTTCCGGACCGTGCTTCTGATCGACGCCGACCTGCGACGGCCGACCCAACACCAGATCTTCAAGGTGGAAAACAATCAGGGGTTGAGCACCCTCTTGGAGGGAACGATCGAGGCTCGCGCGATCTTGAACGAAATCGAACAGGAAGCGCCGAAAACCGACGAACCTTCCCCGAAACTGCCCCTGGAGCTCGGGGATCTTCGGGCGATGGCGGAATCGGGAGAGCGCCCCGAGGCGCCGCCGCCGCCGACCGCTCCGATGCGCGGCTTGGATCAGGTCACGCGCCCCACTCCCTACCCCCAGCTCGGCTTGATCACCTCCGGCCTGGCCCCGATCAACCCCGTTCGACTCTTGGACTCCCCGCGCTGCATACGCTTTCTCAATACGGCGCGCGACATGTATAATGTGGTCATTATTGACAGCCCTCCCCTCCTCCTGGCGCCGGACGTGCTGCACCTCGCCCCCTTGTGCGACATGACCCTGCTCACGATCCGGGCGGACACGACTTCCCGGATGGATGGCCGGTCCTCCAAGGATCTTCTGGGGAGAGTGATGAAAGAGAAGGTCGGCGTGATGCTCACGTTTACCAAGGCCGAACCCACCGATTCCTACTATTACCAGTACTACAAGTACCGAGCGCATGCACGCTAGCGTGGAATCCCGAGCCGGAGGGACGGAATGAACCTCCAGGACACCGTGGAGTGTCCCCTCTGCCGCCATCGGTTCTCCCCTCTCTCGCCCCCGGGCGAGGGCCCGTCGAAGTCCGAAACCGGACTACGGCGGTGCGACTCCTGCGGATCGGCCGTCGATTCGAATTCGCTGGTCTGCTGGATGTGCCATCATCCGTCGGGCGACGGGGAGACGGTGACCATTTTCCGCCGGTTGTTCCAGAAGTCGTCCGGGCGAGCGCCGGAACTCAAGATGCTCGCAACGGGCGAGATCGTCTCCAATCCCTATCAGCCGCGGCTCGAGGTCGACTTCGATTCGGACTCTTTCGCCCGCCTTCAGGAATCGATCCGGCACTACGGAGTCATCGTTCCGATCCTGGCCACCGCCCGGCACGGCAAGTTCGTGCTGGTCGCGGGACAACGGCGCGTGGCGGCATGCCGCCGTCTCGGCATGAAACGGGTGCCGGGAATCGTACGACGCCTGACCGACGTTCAGATCATCGAGATCTCCTACCTCGAGAATCTGCACCGCCGGGAGTTGTCGAACGTCGAGATCTCCCGGACGTTCGAGCATCTCGTCCAGGAGCTGCCGCACCTCAGCCGGGAGGAACTCTCGTTGCGATTGGGCCGGGACTATCGGGAAGTGCCGCGCGGTTCGAGACTCGTGCGTCTCCACCCCCTCCTGCAGGAGGCGATGCGGCGGGAGATGATCACGGAGGATCACGCGCTCGCCTTGGGCTCCATCGCGGAGGAACGATTGCTGATCGAACTCCTGCGCCGGGTGCATTTTTGCCGACTATCCGTATCAGACACGGCGCTCTTGGTCGCCGAGGTCCGTTTGAGACAACCCGCGCGCAGGCGCCCGAGCCAGGAGGAAGAATGACGAAAGAGAAGGGGAGCGAGGGGACGAGCAAGAAGCCGCTCAAGATCGGGATGGACCTGGGAACGAACACCACCGTGCTGGCGCTCGGTGAGCCGGAGGGGGCCCCTCCCAAACTCAAGTACGTGCTCACCGTGGTGGGGTACCCCAAGGAAGCGATCCTCCCCGGAGTGCTCCCCGGAAACCGAACGCGCTACTTCGGGGAGGAGGCGATCAAGGAACACAACTACCTCGACCTCAAGTGGCCGCTCGCCAAAGGACTGGTGGCGAACGTCGACGTCGCCAAGGAGTTCATCGCGCACGTGCGCACTCAGATCGAGTCGGGAGACAGGGAGACCTGGTTGGTGGTGGGAGCCCCGGCCCACCAAGAGCGCCAAGATCTCCAGACCCTGCGCGAGGCGCTGGGAAAAACCTTTCAGCGGTTCCTGATCGTCCCGGAACCCTTCTTGGCGGCGATCGGCTGCCGGGAGGACTCCCGAGTGGACGACCCCGCCTATGTCGATCCGGCCCGCGCCTCCATGATCGTCGATATCGGCGCGGGCACCACCGACGTCTGCTTCCTTCAAGGATTCTTCCCGACCCCCGAGGAGCAGCTCTCCTTCGCGAAGGCCGGGAACAACGTCGACTTGGATCTCCGGCAGAGGATCCTGCAGAAGTATCCGGACGCGAACCTCAAGGACGTTTCGATCACCCGGATCAAGGAGGGGCACTCCTACGTCGGAACGGCGCCGGACCGAATCACGCTTCGAGTGATGATCCACGGCAAGCCGGAGGTGTTGGACATCACGGAGCTCGTCGGACGGGCGTGCGAGATTCTCGTGCCGGAGATCGTGGAAGCGATCACCGAACTCACGAAGCGATGCAACGCCGAGCTCGTCGACAAGATCCTGGGGAACACGCTGCTCACCGGTGGAGGGTCTCTCATCCGCGGCCTGCCCGAGATGATCCAAGCGGCGCTCCACGCGCGGGGGCTCAAGAGCGCCGCCGTGCGCCAGGTGCCGGAGTACCGACCGCTGGTGGCCCTGGGAGCTTGGAAGATCGCGCAGATGGCGCGCGAGGACCAGTGGCAGCACCCCACCCTGAGCTGAGAATCACATTCGCGAGGCGTGGAGGGCGTCCAACATCGCCGGGATGTCGTCGAGGCTGATCCTCCGCACCGCGGCCGGCTTGGGCGCGGCCAGGGGCGCCGACTCCGGGGCGGCGGGCACGGCCCCCGCCGAGGCGCGTACGGCCTGGCGGAGATCTTCCCGAAGGAGATCCAGTTTTTCCGCAAGGACTCCGATGCCCGCGTCGGCGCGCTTGGCGAGGACGGCATCCACCGTATGAGCGACCAGGGAGACCAAGTCGCCGCGAAGTCCGTCGAATTGACGCGCCAGCGATTCCCACGCCTGGCGCTCTTGATGGAACTCGGCATGAACGGCCTCCGCCGACGCGAGTCCGTAGGCCCCGATCCGAGGGTGCGGCCATGGGCCCCGCCCGGGATCCGGGGCGACGGCGATCCCGACCGCCACGGCTTCCGACTCCTGCCGGAGCTCTGCGTCTCCTTCCCCCCCGCCGCGCACGCGGCTCCGCGGAGACTCCCGCAAGAGCGCGGGCGCAGGCTCCGCGACCGGCAAGGGGGCGACCGGAACCGGAGCGCCGATCACGATGCGCGGTTTCCGGTGCCGGGGATGGACGTATTTGGAGATTCGATATCTCATATGGTTGTACTGCATTAAATATACGCCCCCACCTCCGAAAGGCAAGGGAAAAACGTTTCGCCCTTCAGCCTGGCGTTCCCGACCGAGGCTCTGATACACTTCCAGAAAGTTCCTTCGGGGAGGCCATATGGCACGGCTCATGGTAGTGCTCCTCTTCCTGCCCGGGACCCTTGCCTCCCAGGATCCGGGAAAGATCGTCAAGGTCGACAGGCAATTCCCCTGCCGAGATTTCCTGACACGCGCGGACGTGGTGTGGCTCGGATTTTCGGACGCGTCCCCGCACCAGTGCTGCCGGATTCACAAACACGACGAGTTGGAGAAGGACACGGTCTACTTGATTCCCGTCCATCAATGGCGGGTCGATCATCCCGACTGGCTTCCTCAGATCGCCGTGCAGGTCCAAATCAAGATCTGGGATCGAGCGGATCGAGCGGAGCAGTTTCGTCGGACTCAAGAGCAGATTACGGAGTCTCAGGCCAAGAATCCCAGATCGAGTACGGACTGGGCTCGGGTGGAAAACTACGGAACCACCCGGATGTATCTGAACAATCACCGGGGCATTTCGCTCCTCTTCTATCTTGACGTGTATCAGGTCTCGCTGTTCGCCGAGAGAAAGCCCGATCCCAGGCCAGTGGAGAGCGAAAGCAGTTCTCCGGAGGCGCCCCCCCGGACCTCGCGGAAGCCCGTTCGTCCCCCGGAAGAAGAGAACGTCCGGAACGTCGCCCACCTCGTGCACGACAAACTTACCGGCAAGTACCGGCCGCCCAAGACCTCGACGGACAAGGCGGGGGCCATCCGCCGCTGGCACAAGGGGACCTTCGACCTCGCGCGGACGGCGGAGGAGTTGCACAAGCACTTCGCCCGCGAATTCGTGTGGACGACGAAACGCTCGCCGGAGAAAAGCTTTTCGGCGATCAAGTCGTTCGAGGACTGGGACGCCTGCCGCCAGATGAGCTGCTTCGAGTTCGTTCACTACGTCGCCTACATCTGCAGCAAGCATCCCGTGAACGTGACCGGCGAGGGAGAACATCCGCTTTCGCACGCCGCGGAGAAGAACATGTCCGCCAGCAAGATGGTTTGGGATCGCAAGAGCGAGATCCCGAGGGGCAAGGTCGTCTTCGGAGTCGGCTGGACGGACAACAACGCCGGAGGGTTTTTTCACGTCGGGATCTCCTTGGGCGACGGCAAGGTGATCAGCCTGCGCGGCGGGGATTCCGGGGAGAATCTCCGTATCGAGAATACCGAGGAGGTATTCTCCCGTGGATATAGAGAGGTGTACTACGGGGAGTACAATTGGGGACATCTCAAGTAATGGGATCTCCCGACGCCGTTGATTTCCACTCGTAGGGAATCCGAGAAACGACTCGGAGCCCGACGCTTCTGGATGTCGCGCTCATCGCACGGGTGGGATGCGATCGCAGCCTCCGCGAATCCGATTCCAGCGCCCGGCTCGCAGACTCGCAAGCCCGAAACAGTGGTTCGACTCCTCGCCAAGAAGCGCTTGCGCCGAGCCCCACGCCTTGATCGTCCCCGTGGGAGTCAGCACGAGGCGCGTCTCCACACTCTTCTGGGCTGATCAGTCTCCGGAGGGGAGCACGCTGGAAGAGCGGAACTCGACAAGTGTAAGCGGATCCTTGGATTCTCCGTAGGAGATTTGAACAATACCAATCTTCGAGTGAATCCAGGTTTGCTCCACGTAGATCTTTCCACCGGTGACCGATCGTTGAGCGATTCGGACTCGGGTGCACGGCCAAGCTCGTCCCAGAGCGTGGATGACTTCGGGCCCCGACTGCTCTACATCCCAGTGCATGTCGGCGCAATGGTATCGCCCTTCCCAGCTCCATTTCTGAGGGCGACCACTTCCGAACCTGACAATAGGGATGGGTTCCAGAGAGACCCAGTCGCGGCCATCCATCTGAAAACCCAGCTTCAGCCATGCCCCACGCTCTCGGACGAGAAAAGAGATAAGGCGACGGTGACCCCGTCTCATCTCCACGAGGGTTGCCGTCCGCTCCCCGATCCGACGATGGCCCACAACGTTGAAGGTGCATTCTCCGTCCTTGGAAGCGAGGCGCCACGACGCCCCCGGACGATAGAAATCCCAATCGGTACTCCGCCGACTGGTGTCGGCTTCTGCAGAACCAAGGCAAACGACGAGAAGGATTCCGAATGAGATCTTTCTCATTGCGAGCAGAACTAGGATACAGCAGACGATTGGTCTCGGCAACGAAAGGCGGATGGGTGTGCCGGCACTCTCAGCGAACCGGGAACTGGCAATCACGCCGAAGCCGGCAGGGGTTGGCCCGCCTTCGGCTACTCCGGAAGAAACAACCGGGCATTCCGCCGAAGCTCGGCGAGCGCGTATCGGGTGGGTCCGCCTCCGCTCCTTCGGAGCTACGGAGGGCCATTCGCCTCCGCAACGCCTCGCTGCGCTCGGCGAGCGGAGGCGAATGGGCCGTGAGGGACTCGAACCCCCGACCTCATGGGTGTGATCCATGCGCTCTAACCAACTGAGCTAACGGCCCGGGCCAGCGTTATAACACACTCCCCATGCATTGCCAAAGGGAACGCGAGACGCTAGCATGCCCCGCATGCTGACGAACAAGACGGTGGCCGTCTTGGGCATCGGGAAGCTCGGGGAAACGCTCGTCCGGGCCCTGCTCGAAGCCCACGTCCTTCGCCCAAACCAAATCCTGGCCACGGCGAAACACCGGGAAACCGTCGAGGCGAAGGCGAAGCGGTACGGCATCCGCGCCTGCTCGAACGCGGAGGCCGCCCGCAAGGCCGACATCCTCATCGTCTCGGTGAAGCCGCAAGCGATGGCCGAGGTTCTCGCGGGAATCCGAGGCGCCGTACGCCGCAGCCAGTTGCTCATCTCGACGGCGGCCTCGGTCGGCACTTCCTTTATCGAACGCGGCCTGGGCAAATCCGTTCCCGTCATCCGCACGATGCCGAACACCCCCTGCCTACTCCGATCGGGGATGACGGGCATCAGCCCCGGCCGATTCGCGCGGCGCGAACACCTCGCGCTGACAGAGGAGCTCTTCCGCTCCCTGGGTCGCTCCATCGTTCTCGACGAACGATACATGGACGCCGTCACCGGGCTTTCGGGAAGCGGACCCGCATTCCTCTACGTCGTCCTCGAAGCGCTGGCGGAGGGCGGAGTCAAGGTAGGCCTCCCGCGGGAGATCGCGACGGAGCTCGCCGCCCAGACGATGCTGGGAGCCGCGCGCATGGTCTTGGAGACGCGGGAACATCCGGCCAAACTCAAGGACGTCGTCACCACTCCGGCCGGATGCACCATCGACGGCCTACTCGAACTGGAGGACGGAGGACTTCGCGTCGCCCTCATCAAGGCCGTCGTGAAGGCCACTCAGCGGGCATCGGAACTACTCCATAGTTGAAGGGTGTCCATTTCGATCCCTGATTTCACGGAAGCGCGTCCCTTTCGCGATCGGCGCCTGAAAGCCCGCGGGGACGCGCTTCTGCGAACTCGGTGCGGCCGGCGGGCCTCCATCTCCTGGTTACGTTAGAATTTTCCACAATTTTCGAGCCCCCCTTCGTCCTATAATAAGGGTGCGGGATCCTCAATTGAGGCGGGCGTTGTGAGCGACTGGCAGACCATCGACGAGAGTCCCGCGGCCCATCCCATCGTCCTCCGCGGGATTCCCATCACTTCTCCTAGAGCGTATGACCGGCTCCATCACGGCCGCGGCGGATGGTTCACCCTGGCCAGTCTCGCGGCCGGACTCTGGAAAGTGACGTCCTGGAGCGCGTCCATCCTCGGCCACCTGATTCTGATGATCGTACTGGTAGGCCTCCTGATCGGACGCCCGCCGGAGAGCGAAACGCTCCTGGAGGTCTCCCTCTACAAAGGGAAACAAGGGGATCACGGAAAGTCCTTGAAGCCCCTCCAGGCGGAAAAACCCGACGAGCCGAAACCGGAACGCGCTCCGGAACGCGAATCCGCCTCGAAGTCTCCCTCCTCGCGCGATCCGGTAGAGGAACCACCGGAGGAATTGCCGACCGAAACCAAGACGCCGGAAAAGACTCCCCGGAACGAGGAGAAGAAGACTCCCGACGTCGTCGGGACGGGCCCCGGATCCAAGGATCGACCCAAGGACCCCGGAAATGACGCCGGCAAGCTCATCGAGACGGATCCGACATCCGCCACTAAAGCGACGCGGGCCGGGGATCTGGCGAAGCTCCGACGTGGAGGAGCGAAACAGATCGTGGTCGTCGCCGGAACCTACGATCGGGTGGAACAAGTGCTCCAAGCCCTCGACGTTCCGCATACCCGCATCGAGTATTCAGAGCTGGGCCGGTACGATCTCGCGAAATGCCTCGTGCTGCTGTTGAACTGCCACTCCTCGATGTCCAAGGTGCACGGCTCTCCGAGCAGCGCCGAAAAGTGGAAGGAACAGATCGCGCAGCTCGACCGCCGCATTCGGGAATCGGAGAGTCGTCTCGAGAAGGCCAAGAAGTCGGACGACCGCCGACAGATCCGGATGGTGGAGATGGAACTCTCGAGCCTCCGGAACACGAAGAAGTATTACGAGAAGATGGCCCACGACCTCGCGGGCTCCGCCTCGATGCCGGAGCACGTGCGAAAGTTCGTCGACGGCGGGGGGTACCTGTTTACTTCGGATTGGGGCCTGACCCTCCTCGAGCGCCTGTACCCGGACCTCGTCGCCAACGGAGGAGGGTACGGTCCCTCGGTCGTACGGATCGCGCCGCGAGTCCATGCGGGCGAGTCGAGGCTCCTGGACGGCGTGTTCGTGCGTCCCAAGAAGAGCGGTTCCACGACGAGCGCTCGGGAACTCCTCTGGGACGTGGACAGCGGATCCTATCTCATTCGAGTGAAGTCGGACCGGGTGGTCACCCTCGTCGAGAGCCCGCAGCTCCCCAGTCACCGCGCGGTCGCGGTCGTCTTTCGGCCCGCGGAGAAATCGGGGAGAGTCCTCCATGTCCTTTCCCACTTCGCGAAACAGGACGATCAGTACGGAGAGTACGCGCTCCAGAATCTCCTCCTGAACTTCCTTCTGGAGCGATTCGAGAAGTCTTAGCGGAAGATCTTGAGATACTCTTGGCGCATTTCCTGCGCCCGCTCCGTCAAGCCGGCCTTCTCGAAGCAGTCCTTCGCGAAGATGACTCTCCCTTCCGCAAGCGCGTTCTCTCCCGCCTTCTCCCATTCCTCCTCGGTGACGAGGTCCGCGACGAGACGCGCGACCCAGAGGAGCAGGAACGCTTCGCCCTTTCCGACGGCGTAGTCCTTCACCTTCCGGAGCCGATCCGGATTCTTCGAGCGCTCGTAGAACATCATGGCTTGAGCGGTTTGACCGGCCTCGAAGAAGAGATCTCCGTACCGGTCGGCGTCCCCGGTCTTCAGGTCTTTCGAGGCCGTCAAGATGCGGACCTTTTCGGGCGACGGGAGATTCGCCATCGCCGGCAGTGTAGCGGAGTTTGTTGCATGTCGCAAGGGCCCGCGAGAGAATCCCGCGCATGGAAGCGGGAGTGCGAATCCGCTATTACCCCGTGCAGCGGGACGCGAGACCTCGGCGATACGACGAGTCCGATCGCCTGCTCCATTGGTGCCGCGTCTTCGACGAGGAGGGAATGGCGCCGGTGGAGGGCGGCGCGAGCGCGGGGAACCTGAGCTTCCGCACGCGGGACGGATTCGTCGTCACGGCCACGCGGACGAGGCTCAAGGCCGCGCTGAGCTGGCATCTCTTGGTAGAGGTCGTGCGCGCGAACTGGCTGGACTACGAGCTCCATTACCTCGGCGCCGATCCTCCCTCCAGCGACTCGTTTCTCCACGAGCGGATCTACCGAGCCCGTCCCGACGTGCGCGCCGTTTTCCACGGCCACGATCCCGTGGTTCTGGCCGCCGCCGACCGGATCGGGGTGGCCGTCTCCGTCCGCGAGATTCCGTTCGGGACCCGGGAGGACGCCCAGGAGACGGCGCTCGAGTTGGGGCAGAGCGGCACGCTGGTCCGCCGAGGTCACGGATTCCTCTCCGTAGGCGCGACCCTCGACGAGGCCGGCGAACGCGCGCTCGACCTCCATCGCCGAGCCGCGGCGGTTTCCCTTCGCGAGGCGACTCCCGGTCGGTAGAATCGCGCGGACCTCGTTGGAGAAATCACGGCATGCTTCCCATTCGCCGCGTCGTCCTCTACAAACACGGCGTCGGTTATTTCGAGCGCGAAGGCGAAGTCGAAGGCGACGCCAGCGTCGACCTCTACTTCAAGGCGGCCGAGATGAACGACGTCCTCAAGTCGCTCACGACGCTCGATCGGACGGGCGGCGTGATCTCGAGCATCAGCTACGAATCCACCAAGCCGGTGGAGAAGCAGTTGGAGGACATCGCCGTTCGGATCCCGGATCAGAATTCTCTCCGCGGACTCCTGGCGCAGGTCAAGGGAGCCCACGTGGCCGTCGAGGTCGGACCGAAGAAAGTCGAGGGGGCGATCGCGGGAATCGAAATCGTTACTCGTCGGGAGAAGGACGCGACGATCGAGTCTCCGCGCCTCGTCCTCCTCGTGGGCGGGCAGTCGCTCCAGTCGTTCGATCTCCTCGAAGTAAAGAGCGTCTCCTTCCTCGACGAGAATCTTCGCAAGGACCTCGGCCACCTGTTGGACATCCTCATCTCCGCCAAGAAGAAAGACCTCAAGAAGCTGACCATCTTCGGGAAGGGCAAGGGACGGCGGAAGATCCTGGCCAGCTACACGGTCGAGACCCCGGTTTGGAAGACCTCGTATCGCCTCCTCCTCGGCGACAAGCAACCGACGATCCAAGGGTGGGCGCTCGTCGACAATACCCAAGAGGAAGATTGGGAGAGCGTCTCGCTCTCGTTGGTCGCGGGATTGCCGATTTCCTTCGTTCACGATCTCTACTCTCCCCGATACAAGCGCCGGCCGATCGTGGAAGTGGTGGAGGAGGAGGCCTATGCCCCTCCCATGCTCGAAGCCGGAGCGGAGGTGTTTGCCGCGTCGGAGAAGGCGGAAACGCGAGCCTACCCCATGGGCGCCCCTGCTCCCTGTCCCCCGGCGGCCGCTTCGCCCATGGCCGGGAAACGTTCGGTCCAGGTGCAGACGCGCACGGTCGAGGTCGGCGATCTCTTTCAGTATGAGATCAAGAATCCCGTGACGGTGAGGCGGAATCAGTCGGCCCTTGTGCCGATCCTGCAGACGACCTTCGAGGGACGGCGCGTCGCCGTCTACAATCCCGAGATCCGCGAGAAGAACCCGATGTCGGCCGTGCTCTTCAAAAACACTACCGGGATGACGCTCGAAGGAGGCCCGGTCACGGTCCTCGAAGGCGAACACTACGTCGGCGAGTCCATGCTCGAGACCCTCAAGCCGGGAGAGGAGCGGCTGGTCCCCTTCTCCGTCGAGCTGGGCTGCGCGATCACCGTGGACGACAAGAGCGATCTCCAGGAGGTACGACAGGCGCGAATCCAGGGCGGCACGCTCTATCTCTACCGATACCGGATTCAGCGCCGAATCTACCTCCTCAACAACAAGACCGACAAGGCGCTCGATCTCTTCCTGGAACACCGCTTCCAGACGGGATGGGATCTGATCGAAACGGAAAAACCGGTCGAGAAGACGGACCACTTCCTTCGATTCCGTCTCGCCGTCGCGCCGAAGAAGTCGTCGAAGTTCGTCGTGACGGAGAAGGGCGACGAGTACACGTCCTACTCCATCCAGAATGTCGATCGGGACCAGGTTCGGATCTGGCTCGAGAGCCGCTTCATCGATCGCAAGACTTCGGAAGTCCTCCACGGGGTGATCGAGCTTTCGGAGAAGATCGCGCTCCTGCGGCGCGAGATCCAGGAGCGGGAGCAGGAGATTCAAGCCCTCTTCCAGAATCAGGAGCGGTTGAGGGAAAACCTCCAGGCGCTCGGCGCGTCGCAGGACGAGAAGGGACTGCGGGAGCGCTACGTGGCCGAATTGGCCGGAGAAGAAGACAAGCTTCGCGAACACCGTACCGAGATCCGGGGGAAGCGATCGGAGCTCGAAAAGGTCGAGAGGGAATGGCAGAAGAAGATCTCGGGAGTGAAGTTCGAAGCGAAGCTGTGATAGACTGACGACCGGAGGTCGGCCGTGAGCGTCCCCGTCGCGGGAAGACTGAGCCTGGACGAGTTCGTCCTCGAGATGATGCAGATCCCGTCGAAGGAGCTCCGCGTCGATCAACTCAAGAGTCTGTTCACGCGACTCGATCTCCGCGACGAACTCATCCAAGAGCACATCCATTTCTGCGCCGACGGCTACGCCCGAAATCTCCTCTGCCGGACGCCCCGTTTCGACATGCTCGTGCTCTGTTGGAAACCTGGCCATCAGACCACGATCCACGATCACTGCGGATCGATGAACGTCACCCGGGTCTTTCGGGGAACGCTGACGTCGCGCACGTTCGAGATCGCCGACCGCCCTTGCGAGGATCGCGCGAATCTTCGGACCCCGATCGAGGAGACGATGGGCACCGCATCCGTCGCCTTGGTCGACCGCACCGGAATCCACCAGCTTGCGAACACCTCCGAGGAGGATCTGGTGACGATCCATGTGTATGCCCCGCCGCTCAAGGAGATCACGGTCTTCTATCCGCACTCCGGCAAGTTCGAGAAGGTGGCGCTGCGGTACACCCTCGAGGATGAGTTCGCCTAGCGCGCCAGGTACCGTTTCAGTTGCCGCGCGATTCCCTCTCGGTAGCCGAGCAGGGTGGAAATCAAACCGCTTTTCTTGGGGCGATTCGGTCGATCCGTGAGCCCCGGAACCACCCCTTCCGGCCGTCCCAGCACGCGCGCCGCCTCGAGGGCGAACTCGTATCGCGTGCAGAGATCTCGCCCGGCGAGATGGAGGATCCCCGACCGCCCTTCGCCGAGAACGCGCACCGTCTCCTCGGCGAGGGAGTCCGCGTCGGTCTGGGTCCCGAACGCATCGGTCCACCCCAGCACCGGTTCCCCCGCGAGGATCTTGGCCGCGATTTGCGTGAGGAAGTTGTGGCCGGAATCCGAACTGTACACCTGGCACGTGCGGAGAACGGACCAGCGCCGTGAGACCTGGATCCGCTTCTCGCCTTCGACTTTGGTCTGTCCGTACACGCTGATCGGATTCGGGAGGTCTTCCGGCTGGTAGGGTCCGGCCGCGCCGTCGAACACGGCGTCGGTGGAGAAAAAGAGAACCTGCGCCCCTCGCGACTCCTCGGCGACGATGCCGGGCCCTTCCGCGTTGATGGAGAAGGCCTCGCGAGGATGGGATTCACACCAGTCGATGTCCCGCGCGGCTCCCGGGATGACGATCGCCTCGAATCGGTTCTCGCGGAGGAAGCGGCGCAGTCCCGACGCATCCGCCAGATCCAATTCCCGGTGAGTCGGGGAGACGACCTCGTCGTCGGGAAGAAGTCCGACGATCCGGCGTCCGACCTGTCCGCTTCCTCCGATCACCAAGATCCGCCGTCGCATCGCGAGATCGTAGCGAAGGGAGATAAACCGGGCAACGAAACTCTCGATCTTCGCCGGTCCGCGTGCTACGGTGCCGCCCATGACGATTCCCGGCCGGGCCACGGACGAGGGCACGAAGCGATATGCGGCCCGGCATCCCGGCGCGGCCGTCGGCCACTTCCGAGAGGCCTTCGGCCTCGCGACGTCCTCCCTCGGCATCGGTACTTACCTGGGACGTCCCGACGAGCGCACCGACAGGATGGTCAACGAGGCCGTCGTTTCCTCGGTTCGCGGCGGAATCGATCTCGTCGATACCGCGATCAACTATCGCGGCGAACGTGGCGAGCGCTCCGTCGGAGCGGCCCTACGCGACCTGATCGACTCCGGCACCGTGGGGCGCGACGAGCTCATCGTCTGCTCCAAGGGCGGATTCGTTCCCGTGGCGGACGACCCTCACGAGTGGTTTGCCGCCCAGTACGTGCGATCCAAGGGCCTGAAGGAAACCGACCTCGTCGCCGGATGCCACTCGATGCATCCCGCCTATCTTCTGGACCAACTGGACCGCAGCCTGGCCAACCTCGGACTCGAATCCCTCGACATCTACTACGTCCACAACCCCGAGACGCAACTCGGCGAGGTGGACGTCGAAGCCTTCTATGCCCGTCTGCAGGGAGCCTTCGCGGCCCTGGAGGATGCGGTCAAGAAGGGGAAGATCTCTTCGTACGGCGTGGCGACCTGGAACGCCTTTCGCGTCCCGCCCGACGCGGGAGACCATGTCGAATTGGCCCGCGTCAAGTCGGTCGCCGGTCCGAACTTCAGATTCGTCCAACTCCCTCTCAATCTGGCCATGCCCGAGGCGCTTCTTCATCCGACCCAGACGATCGGAGCGGACGTCGTTCCGGCCCTCGAGGCGGCGCGTCGTCTGGGAGTAGCCGCGATCTCGAGCGGCTCGATGTGCCAAGGACGGATTCTCGGACGTCTCCCCCCGTGGCTGACGACGGCGATCTCGGGGCTGAAGACGGATGCCCTGCGGGCTCTCCAGTTTACTCGAAGCGCGCCGGGCCTCCTCGGCGCTCTCGTGGGCATGAAATCGCAGGAGCATGTCCGGGAGAATCTCGAACTGATCTCCGTCCCGCCGCTCGACGCCCTCGGCCTTCGGCGGGTGCTCGAGGCGGGCGCGTGAGCCTTCTCCTCTTCCTCCTTTGGGCTCAGGAATGGACGGAGCTTCCGACCCGTGTCGAACAGGTCGGCGCGAACGTCTACCTGACCTTTCAGCCGATCTCCCTCTCGTGCCTCCGCGTTACGTCGGCCTTCGACAGGGCGCAGGTATATGGCGTCGACGGAAAAGTCGCCGTCCGCATCGAGGAAGGCTGTCTCCGCTTCGAGAAAAAGTCGGAAATTGCGGAAGTCGTCTTGTTCGGGTGTCGCGAAAAGAATCTCAAAGTCCTTGTGCCTCGGGCGGAATCCAAGCGAGCCCCCCGCTTGATCCGAGAGGAGGATCTCCTCGAGCTCGGGGAATTCAAGCCGACGTTCTATTGGGTGCTGCTCGAGGAGAGATTCGAGGGTGAACGCGATACTTCGCTCCTCGATCCCGAGGGACGAGAGCTCGGGAGATTCCCCAAGGACTTCGTGAAACAAGCCAAGCTGGAGGGAACGGCCAAGCTGCGCGACGGCCGGGTGCTCAATGTTTCGGGAAAGGGATTCAAGGTCGTCGACGCCCCGCACGGCCTCGGAACGGGAGGGCATCACCTCATTCCTTTTCGTTCGATCGCGGTGGACCGGAGCGAAATCCCGATCGGGAGTCGGCTGTTCGTCCGGGAAGCGGTCGGCATGGCGCTTCCGGATGGGACGATCCACGACGGAGTTTTCTACGCGCACGACGTGGGCGGGGGGATCCGCGGAAAGCGCATCGACTTTTTCACCGGCCTCGGCCGCCGCCAGGAGATCTTCGAGAAGGTCGGGATTCGAAACAAGAAGGCCGTGAGGATCTACTCGATCAAAGGATGAGGCTCACCATCCTGGGCGCCGGTACCTGCGCTCTGTCTCCCTACCGAGGGGCCTCGGCGTACTGGGTCGAGGCGGGCGGGCTCAAGATTCGGCTCGACAGCGGCCCGGGAAGCGTTCACGCGATGGCCCGCTTCGGTCTACCTTGGAAGGAAGTCACCCATCAGATCGTCTCCCATTTCCACCTGGATCACGTCCACGATCTCCCCGCGCTCCTCTTCGCGCTAAAGTATGGGCGCCCCGAGAAACGAAGCGCTCCGCTCGAGATCATCGGGCCCGAGGGGACGGAAGCGCTCGTCTGCGGATTCGTGGACCTGTATCGGATGAGATTCCTCCGCCAGGAATTCCCCGTGCGGTTCCGGGAGCTCGATCCCCCCGCGGAGCGGGATCTCGGAAAAGGCGTGCGTCTTCGGGTCGCCAAGACCCCGCACACGCCCGAGAGTCTCGCGATCCGATTGGAGTCCGGAGGCGCGGCGCTCGGGTACACCGGCGACACGAGGCCGTCGTCTGAGCTGGCCACGTTCTTCGCCGACGTGGACGTCCTCATCTCGGAATGCTCGTTCCTCGACGACCCTCGCGACACCCCCCATCTCACCGCCGACCAGACCGCCGACCTCGCGACGGCCGCGGGGGCCAAACATCTCGTCGCCACGCACGCGTATTTCGATCCGGAGGAAGAGCGTCTTGCGGAACGGCTCGCGAGGCGGTTCCGCGGACGGATCACGGTGCCGAGAGATGGGGAGACGCTGGACGTCGGAGCGCCAGGAGCATCGCGGAAGCGACCAGGGCGATCGCGGCGCTCGCCAAGAACGCAGGTCTGACTCCCGCCCGTTCCCATACGATGCCGAACCAGAGATTCGCCGGCAAGATCGCGATCCCCACGCAGAACCAGTACAAGCCGTACGCCGTGCCGCGCAGGTCCTGGGGAACGAGGTCCGCCACGATCGCGCGAAGGACGCTTTCCGCCATCGACCAATAGAAGGCATAGATCCCGACGAGGACGATCGCGATCGCCAGCGAGGTGGTCAAGGCGAACCCCGCGTAGGTGACGGCGTAGAGAAGCCAACCGGCGAGGACCAAGCGCCGTTTCCCCCATCGATCGGCAAGGACCCCCGCGGGGAGCGCCACCAGCATTCGCACCAACGTATGTCCGCACCAGATCAGGATCACCCACCTCGCCTCGAGACCCAGTTCTCCCAACCGCAGGAGGATGAAGAGATCCGAGGAGTTCCCGAGCGTGAACACGGTCACGATCAGGAGGAACCATCGGAAGCGCGGCTGGAACGGCTTAAGGGAGAGCGACAGTCTCGCCGGCGGTGCTTGGGACGGGATGTCCTTCACCGCAAAGAGGATCACGAGCACCACGCACGACGCGGGAATCGCCGTAATCAGGAACACCGTCCGGAAGTCTCCTGCGAAGACGGTGAGAAGAGCCGCCGCGATCAGCATCCCGAACACGCCGCCGAGATTGTCCATCATGCGCTGGAGGCCGAACGCCTTCCCGCGATAGGCCGGCTCGCAGGAATCCGCGATGAGGGCGTCGCGCGGCGCGAGTCGGATGCCCTTGCCGAAGCGGTCGAGGAGACGAAGGAGCCCCACGTGCCACACGGCGGTAACGACGGCCATGAGGGGCCGCGCCACGACGGAGAAACCGTAGCCTTGGAGGATGAGGATCTTGCGCCGGCGCAGGCGATCCGAGATCCACCCCGACCACAGCCGAAGGAGGCTCGCCGTCATGTCCGCGAGCCCTTCGATCACCCCCAGCGCGATGCGGGGGGCCCGGAACTCCCGCGCGAGAAACAGCGGAAGCAGCGGAGTGATCATCTCGGACGCGAGATCGGTGAAGAAGCTGGCCGTGCCGAGTCCGAGCACGTTGCGGCCGAGTCCGCGGAAGAGGCGCCTCATGTTGACCCGAGCGAGGCGTCAGAATACAATCGCGAACGATGCCGGTCTACGAATACGTCTGCGAAAAGTGCGAGCGGCCGTTCGAAGTCTTTCTGCGCTCGCCGAACGAGAAGCCGGAATGCCCGTCCTGCTCGTCGAAGAGCGTCCGGAAGCTCTTCTCCGTATTCGGCCTCAATCTGGGCGCCTCGCCCGGCTCCGGAGGCGGAGGGTGCGGTTGCGGAGCCGGCGGGTGAGGCTCTTGAACCTGCCGATCGTAGGGTCCGTCGGACCTTTTAGGAGTGCTCCATGTCCTTCCTGATGCTTGCGATCCACATTCTCGGACAAGAGTCGAAGGGAGACCCCGTGGAGAAGCTCATCCGCGCGGCCGACGTCGGGTCGGACAAGACCCTGGAGCGATTCCTCGCCGACCAGAATCATCGCGCGAAGCTCCCGGCTCCCGCGAAACTTCGGGAGCTCCTGTCCTCACTCAAGATCGTGCGAACGGACCTCGGGCTCGGCTACAACCACGAGAAGGGTCGAGCGTCGATCTACTGGTGGATCAACGAACTGGGAACCAAAGGAGATGCGGACGCGGTGGCCCCCGTCTTCGCCGATTTCTTCCAGACCGCGGGATTCTCGGCCAAGGAGGATGAGGAGAGGGGCACGAAGAAAACCACCCACTCTCTCGCCAAGAACGGAGTCGCCCATGAGGTGATCCTCTGGGGCCCCGTCAACTGGGTGGGCGGACGAGAGACCGCCTGCGGAACTCGGGTCCTCTGGCGGATTTCGGACGAGTCGGAATCCCCGCGCCCGACGCTCGGGAAGCTGCTGGAGCGATTCGACCATCTCAGGGACGCCCGCCTCGAAGAGGAACTCTATCGCGAGGGTTCCGCATTCG
>CAZGKV010000026.1:0-50421 GCA_964526305.1 uncultured Planctomycetales bacterium
CCTGCCCTCGTCCTCCCAAGAGGTGGATCGGCGATTCGATCGCTCCGCCACGCCGTCCACAAGGGGGGATGGCGGCGGCGAGGGCGCATCTGCGGCGTTGCTCCTCCTCGGCAGCCCTCTTCAAGGCTCGCCTCGTCGTCGCGCCTTGCATCTGCACCCTCGGCGCCGCCACCGCGGCCACGATCCTACCGGGATGAGCTCTTAGCCCCCTACTGCCGCTGCGCGATCAAATACGACCGGGATTCGATCGTGGTTCCCGTCGTGCTGGAGGTGTCTTGAGCCCACTGGAGGACGATGGTTCCCGCCGTGGATGCGGTGGTGATGGTGCCGCGGAAGCGGAAAACATGGGTCGTGTTACCTAGGATGGCCACCGTATCCGTGCTGGTGGAAAATGCCGTAATGATCTTGGACGTGTTTCCGGTTTCGTCGAACAGGCTCATCTTGATCGTGGCGCCCGAGGGACCCGTGAACTGGAACTTGATGTCCGGGGTGGGCGAAGAACCGGTGTTGACGAAGAGGTGGAGATCGACATACCAGGTCTCGTTCGTGCTGACGGAGAAGAGCAGATCGTCGTCGTTCTGGAACGTGGTGCTGCTCGTGACCGTCTCGTCCGATCCCTTGCTGGCCCGGATGATCGGAGTGGTGGTAGAGGTCGCCAGGTTCCAGCGCGAATCGGTGCTGCTGTAGTAGAAGTAGAGGAAGCTCGTCCCGGTTATGGTAATGTCCGTCGCCGTCGCCGTCTGGATGCGATTCGCGGCGGAAGAGGAAGTCGAATTGTGCTTGATCGTCATCGCTTGGCCGGTGGGATTGAAGAGGATGATCGCGCGACCGTCTACCCCTCCGGCGATCCCGGTAACGGTGAACGACGCGGAAGGGCCGGAGATCCGGTAGAGCACCGCATCGGTCCCGAGGCTGACATCGTTGTTATCGCCGTTCGCAAGGGTAAGAGAGGTTTCCCTCTGAGCGAGCGAACCGCTGATATCGAGCGTGGCGTTCGGAGACCCCGTCCCCAATCGCAGGCGGCCGGTGCTGTCCAAAAGCGCCCGCTGAGTCCCTCCATACGAAGCCCTCAGTAGATTGGTCGTCACCCCGGTGGTTGCGGTGTTGGTGGTGTCGATGTCCAATACGTTCAGCGTGGTATTGGAATTGGATCCTCCCGTGTTCAGCGTGGGCAGGATGCTGAGTCCCTGAAAGGTACGGCTGTCGGAGTTGTTCTTGGTCAAGTTCATCGTCAGATACGCGGAGGAGGCCGCAGCCGGGTTTCCATCCGCGGTTATCGTGGAATACAGCCCATAAACGTTGTCGGCTCCCGAGGCGGAGAAATACCCTCCATAGGCGGTCTGCGTTCCCCCCGTCCCGCCGGCCGCTGTGGCGGAAATCCCATAGCTGTTGGAGGTGCCTCCCGTCGGAGTCCCCGACTTCGTGCCGGACACCAGGATGCCGTACACGTTCACGATACCGCTGCTGATGTCCCCCGACTGGGTCGCCGAGAACGCGCCCCCTTGGACCGTCTTGGTGACCGCGGTAGCGACCACGCCCGTGTCCGCCGCGTCCCCGAAGACCCCGGAACTGGTTGTCCCGAGCGCCGTGGCGTCGGAAATGGTGCCGTACAGCGCCGAGGATTGGTTGCTCCCCGACGCCGGAGCGTTCGTCATGGCGAACCGAGCGCCGTACGCGCCCCCCGAAGTCAGGACCGTGGTGCCGGAGATGTCGAGGATGGCGGCGCCGGCACCGACATAGCCCGAAGCATAAATCAGGCTCCCGGTCATCGCCGTCCCGCTCGAGGGTCCGGTGACGGACAAGCCCCGGCCGGTGGTCAGACCGGTAACGGAGAGGTCCAACCCTCGATTGGCCGTGACGGAATTCGCCGTCAGGATATGCGCCGTGCTCGTTCCGGTGTACGTCTCGGTGATCGTGCCGGTAAAAGTCTTCGCCGCGCTGATGGTTTGCGACGCGGTCGTGTTGCACACCGTCTGCTCGCCGCTGCCGTCGCGATAGTAGAAGGAACCGCTGTCATATCGGATGTTGCCCGCGGTGGTATCCGAAGTGGCCGTGGAGGCTACGTTGAGATAGGCTCCGGAGTACAGTCGAAGGATGGTGTTCTGGACGCGAAGGGAGGTGGGGGCGGCGCCCGAGGTCGCGGAAAGCCGCACCACCGGGCTTCCTCCCCCGTCGTTCGTCTTGAGTTCGACGGGGTCCTGAGCCCGAACCCACGCACCGAGGAGTCCGAATCCGACTCCCGCCAAATACCCCCGCAACTCGAACACCTCCACACCGCCCGTGCCGTCTAGAGTATCCCACAGTTAGATCGGGAATTCATGAAGAGATCCGTAGGGGGCTCTATACGGTTTTCTTTTTTCGCAACGTCTGGCTCGGGTCCCGTACCGGGATCGGTTTTCCCTTCTCGTCGACGGCCACGAACACCACCGTCGCCTCGGTGACTCGAACCCGCTCGTCGGGATTACGCCGCCGTTGGGCCTCGACCTCGACCTTTACGGTGATCGAAGTGGTCCCGACGCGTTCGGTGGTGGTGTAGAAGGAGACGAGGTCGCCGACGCACACCGGCTCGCGGAAAATCACTTCCTTGATGGAGACGGTGACGACGCGCTTCGTCGTCGTCTTTCGAACCTCCGCCGCTCCTGCGAGGTCGATGTAGGAGAGAATCACGCCGCCGAAAATCGTGCCCTGCTCGTTCGTGTCCCGGGGAAGAGGGATGATGCGAATGGTCGGATCCATGGACGAGAGTATACGAATCCGGATCCCGGAAGCAAGCGAACCCATGGTGTATACTTTGCGATAGTGCGGATTCCGTCCACGGCCTGGAGCGACCTGCGGAGAGCGGGGGGGCGGTCCAGCGGGGCCTGGCGCCGGCTCTACGACGCCTATCGGGCTCCGGTGCGCGGCCGAATCTGTTTCCGCATCCGCGGAATCTCGGAGGAAGACGCCGACGACCTGACCCAGACGGTGTTCCTCCATCTGTCCAGCGGGGGACTCCTGGGAAGGTTGGATCCGGCCAAAGGACGGTTCCGGGATCTTCTCCGCGCCATCACGGACCACGTCGTGGGGCAATGGCTTCGCGGGGAATACTCCCGACGTCGCAAGGGAGATCGGGCGATCGTTTCCCTGGAGGAAGCGGCGCTCCCCGCGGCGACCCCCGACGACGATTCGTTCGATCGGAGCTGGGCCCGGAACATCGTCGAACGATCGCTGGAGTCTCTTCGGCGCGAGAGCGAACGGCTGGATACCCCCTATCACGCCGCGCTGGTCGCGTTCTACTTCGAAGAGGATTCCTACGCCCAGATTGCACGCCGACTGAAAATCACCGAGATCGACGTGGGAAACCTTGTCGCTCGAGGACGGCGGAAGCTCGCGTCCGCGATCGAGGCGCACGTGCGCGAGTACTGCCGCACCGCGGAAGAATTCCAGGAGGAAATGACCGCGCTCCGTGCCTTTCTGCCGGGGGGAGCGTGAGCGAGGATTCGAACCGCCATCTGGGGCGACTCCTGAACGATTCCCTTGCCGAAGGAGGCGCCCCGCGGTCTCCCTCGGGGAGCCGATTCGGGCGGTACACGCTCGCGGAGCGCCTCGGAACGGGCGGAATGGGCGAGGTGTGGAAGGCCTGGGATCCGCACCTCGGGCGGTGGACGGCGGTCAAGATTCTCCTGGGCACCGAACCCGCCGAGCTGGAGCGGTTTCGCCGCGAAGCGCGGGCGGTGGCGGAGCTGACTCATCCCGGCATCGCGGCCATCTATGAGATCGGGGAGGTCGAGGGACGCCACTACATCTCGATGCAGCACATCGCCGGTCGATCGCTCCGCGAGTACGGCGATCGTCCTCCCCGTCACCTCGCCCAACTCGTGCGGGATGCCGCCTTCGCCGTCCATGCCGCGCATGAGAAGGGGATCCTCCACCGGGATTTGAAGCCGTCCAACATCATGGTCGAGTCGTTGGAGGAAGGACATCGAGTTTACGTGTTGGACTTCGGTCTGGCCAAACGGCTGGGAAGCGATGCCTCCCTCTCCCTCACGGGACAGATCGTGGGAACGCCGGCCTACATGAGTCCAGAGCAGGCGCGGGCCGGCGAGGTCGGGTTCGCGAGCGACATCTATTCGCTGGGGGTGACTCTTTACCAACTCGTAGCCGGGAAGACTCCCTTTGAGGACTCGGACGTCTACGCCCTCCTCAGGAGAATCGTCGAGGAGGATCCTCCCCGCCTCCGCACCGCGAGACCGTCCGCGGATGGTGCATTGGAGACCATCGTAGGAAGGTGTTTGGAGAAGGAACCTCGCCGGCGCTACGCGAGCGCGAAAGCCCTCGCGGAGGACTTGGACCGGTACATT
Organism: uncultured Planctomycetales bacterium; assembly: GCA_964526305.1. GTDB lineage: Bacteria > Planctomycetota > MHYJ01 > MHYJ01 > JACPRB01 > JACPRC01. Next base: position 4,341 of record CAZGKV010000026.1, read on the forward strand.
CGGGGGGAGCCCATCCTGGCGCGCGCGCCGACGCTCGGCTTCAAGATCCGTCGCTTCACGGTTCGGCGCCGAGCCTACCTGGGAGCCGCGGCCGCGGTTCTGGTCGCGGTGAGCGCCGTATCGGCCCTTCTCGTGCCGCGCTGGATCGAGGCGAGGAATCGAGCGCGGGGCGAGGAAAGGGCTCGAGCGGCCGATCGCGAGGCGGCGCGAGCCCGAGAGTCCTCTCTCCAGGAGCTTGCGGCTCTCCGCGAGCGCACCGTCGCGGCGCGGGAATGGCTCCGTCAACCCTTCCGGAAGCCCGAGGAGATTCGACGCGAGGTGGAGGAAGCCGTGCGGAGTCTGGATGCCTTCGTCGCCCGGCACCCCTCCCTGGCGCAAGGATTCTATGTCCGGGGCAGCGCCTGGATGATTCTCGAGAATTGGGATCGGGCCGAATCGGACCTTCGGGGAGCTTTGGCTCGAGAGCCGCAATTCGCACCCCCATGGCTCCTCATCGCTCGGATTCGCCTGGAGCAGTACTCGAGGGCCATCCGTTTCGTCTCTCCGGATCAGCGCGAGGAGAAACGAGCGCAGGCCGCTCCGATTCTCCAGGAGGCCGAGGAAGCGCTCCGGCGCGGCTCGAAGTCCGACTCCTTGGAGCGGTGGGGACTCTCTCGAACGCGCGAGGAGGAGGTGACCGAACGCCTCGGCGAAGCGCTTCGTGTCCACTACGTCGAAGGGCGAAGAGAGGAAGCGGATCGACTCCTTCGCGAGGCGCACCGAATCTCCCCGTCGGAGGAATACTGCATCCGCTTGGCGGCGTGGAGTCGAACCCCTGCGGAAGCGCTGGAGTGGGCCGACCGGGCCGTCGCGATCGCTCCCCATTCCTCCCGCGCCTGGCTCAAACGCGCCGACATCCATCACGAAGTGGGGAAGGAGCGGGAGGCCGTGGAGGACTACTCCCGGGCCATCGCCATCCGCCCGGAGGACGCCATCCTCTATCGGAATCGCGCCGGGGCCCACGCGGCGTTGGGCGAATACGAGGCGGCGGTGGCGGACTACACGCTCGCGCTCGATCGGAGGCCGGACTTCGCGGAGGCGATGAACGACCGGGGCGTCGCACGGTCGAAGATCGACGATTGGACCGGCGCGACGGCGGACTTCGAGGCCGCATGCCGACTCGATTCCTCCTATTACTTGGCGCACTTCAATCTCGGGAACGCCCGCACCGTGGCCCACCGATGGGACGAAGCCGTGGCCGAGTTCACTCAGGCGCTTCTCCTTCGCCCCGGCTATGTTCCCGCTCTCCACCAGCGCGGGTTTTGCCGCCAAGCCAGAGGGCAAGCAAGTCGGAAGGCCGGACGGGGCAGGGAGGCGCGAGAGTCGTGGCGCGAAGCGCTGGCGGACTACACCGAAGTCCTCCGACTGGATCCGAAACATGCGGAGGCCTTCACGAATCGGGGAATGGTGTACGCGGGGATGCACGAGCACGATCTCGCGATGCGCGACTTCGGCGAGGTGATCCAGCTTCGTCCGGCCTCGGGAGTCGGCTACTGGCTGCGCGCCGAACTCAGACTCGAGATGGGCGATCGTACCGGGGCGCTCGAGGACGCGCGGGCGGCGGCGGAGCGTGAACTCACTCCGGACCAGCGGGAGCGCGTGATGCGGATCCTGAAATAGTCATTCATCTTTGCTCCCCCATTTCTCCGACTTATAATGCCTCGATGCTTCGGTACGGCATCGTCGTCCACGGCGGTGTCGGATCGCCCTCCGAGTGGAAAGACGGGTGCGACCGCGCCGCGGAGGCCGGATTCCGAATTCTCCAATCGGGGGGGAACGCCCTCGACGCGGTTCAGGCGGCGGCCGTTCTCCTCGAAGACGACGGGCGTTTCAACGCCGGGGCGGGGGCGACGCTCCGCCTCGACGGCCGGACCATCGAGATGGACGCTTCGCTCATGGACTCCGAGGGTCACTTGGGCGTGGTGGCGGCCGTCCGGGATCTCAAGAATCCGATTCGCGCGGCTCGCGAAGTCATGAACACGCCGCACGTGATCCTCTCGGGAGAGGGAGCGGTCGCGCTGGCCCGCTGCCGGGGAGTCGCGGAACCGCATCCCGGCCCCTGCGCGCGCGCGAGGGAGAGCTATCGGCGCATCCGAGAGACTCTGGGGAACGGCGCCTTCGAGGAATTGCACGGAGCGTGGAAAACGTTCGACATGAAGGCGAACTGGAATTTCCCCGCTCCGTACGAGGAGATCTTCGGCGAAGGGGACACGATCGGGGCCGTGGCGATGGATTCGGACGGGAGGACCGCCGTCGCCAACTCCACCGGCGGGGCCAGCCCGATGCTCGCCGGACGCATCGGCGACTCGCCGATCGTCGGCTGCGGCTTCTATGCGGGGCGCTCGGCCGCCGTCGCCTCCACGGGCCTGGGAGAAGAGATCATCCGCCGCATGCTGGCCCGGTGGGTCCACGACGAGATCGCCCAGGGCGAGAGCGTCGTCCCGGCCTGCGAGAGGGGCGTGGCCCGTTTTCCGAAAACGGTTCCCGTCGGGGTCATCGCCGTCGGTCGGCGAGGATGGTCGGCCGCGCACAATCGGGACATGGCCTGGGCTTCTCGGGCGCGCGAGGCGTGAGCATGAACCGCGATGCCGGCGACCGAGGGACGGATACCTCGCACATTCTCCGCATCGTCCACAAGGATGCACGGGCGATCGTCCAGCGCCTCCAGAAGCTCCAGGAGATCGGAACCGCGCTCTCGGCCGAGCAGAGCCTGGACAAGCTCCTCGCGCTCATCCTGAAAGAAAGCCGTTCCCTCACCGTCGCGGATTCCGGATCGATCTTCATCCGGGAGGATCACGTCGAGACGAATCCGAACGCGACGGGAAAGGACAGCATCCACAAGATCACGCCTTATCTCAGCCTGAAAATCGCCCAGAACGACTCGGTTCATTTCCCGTTCAAAGAGATGAAGCTTCCGTTCGATCGCCGGACGATTTCCGGCCACGTCGCGCTTTCGGGCGAGGTCCTCAATCTCCCGGACGTCTATCAACTGCCGAAGGACGTGCCGTATTCGTATTCGACGGCCTTCGACGAGATCAGCGGCTATCGCTGCAAGTCCATGGTCGTCGTCCCGATGAAGAATCGCGACGGGGAGATCATCGGCGTCCTCCAGCTCATCAACAAGAAGCCCGAGCCGTGGGTCCGGCTCGAGAGCAGGGAGAAGGTCGACTCCTTCGTCCAGCCGTTCGATCCCGTGGACGAAGAGATCCTGCTCTCCCTCGCCTCCCAAGCCGCGGTGTGCGTCGAGAAGGCGAAACTGTACGAGGAAATCGAGGCGATGTTCGACGGCCTGGTGGACTCGTTCACCCTCGCCATCGAAAAGCGGGACTGTCCCACCTACGGCCACTGCAAACGCGTCGCCCGATACGCGATCGCGTTGGCGGAGGCCGTGAATTCGGCGCCGCAGGAGATGTTCGGCGGCTATCGCTTCTCGCGCGAAGATCTTCGGGAGCTTCGATTCGCGGCCCTCCTTCACGACATCGGGAAGATCTCCGTCCCCGAGGCGGTGCTCGACAAGAAGAACAAGCTCCTCGATTCCGAAATCGAGGTCATCCGGTACCGATTCGCGTACTGGAACGAGTGCCTCCGGCAGCAGGGAAAGAACGGGACGGTTCTCGAAGACTGGCTGGCGAGGATCCGGAAGATCAACGTTCCTCGAGGCTATACGGAGGACGATCAGCGTTTCCTGGATTCCGTCCGGAAGGAACGGTTCGTGGACATCGACGGGCAAGAGAAGTCGATGCTCACGGATCACGAGTACGAAAACCTCTGCGTGGCGAAAGGCAACCTTACGCCGCGCGAGCGCCGGATCATCGAGCATCACATCGTCGATACGTGGGAGATCCTCAAGCGCATCCCCTGGCCGAAGCGGATGCAATGGGTCGCGAACATCGCCGCGTGCCATCACGAGAAGGTGAACGGGTCCGGGTATCCGTGGGGACTCAAGGGCCAGGAGATCCACATGGGCGGCCGCATTCTCGCGATCGTGGATATCTACGAGGCGGTCACGGCCAGCGACCGCCCCTACAAGCCGGCGATTCCCGTCGCTCAGGCCCTGGCGATCCTGGAGGACGAAACGGCCCGGGGCAATCTCGATCCGAAGCTCCACAAGCTCTTCAAGGACCGCCGAATCTACGCGATCTTTGCGGACGAGTCGGGCTATGTGTCGACCGTGATCCAGAAGACCTGACCGCGTCGTATAACCTCCATGCTGATCGTTCTCTCCGCTTGGCTCTTCCAGGAGAATCCCCAGGAGATGATCGACCGGCTCGAGAAGCGCGTCGAGCGCCTGCGCGATCTGGAATGCGCCTATCCACTGGAGGTAGCGGGAGAGGACGAGGATTTCGATACGCTCGGCTACGCCCCTTCCTTGACGCTCGTCCGCGGCCGGGCCTTTCGCGTCGAGGCGCGGAGGCCGGGACGATCCGTCGAGGAGGGCGCGCTTCCGCCCTTCGTCTTCCGGTGCGACACGCGGGACGATTCGATTCTCTATGAGATCTCGACGTTGGAGCCTTCGGGCCGGGGGAGCGGAATCCCGATCGCCCGGATGCGGTTCCGAGCCGACCCTCGCCACCCGGCCTTCCGGCGGATCGATCCGTTCCTCTCGCCCGCCGAGTTTCCCGCGAGGCTCTACTTCGACGACCCTCTCCTCCTCGCGGCGGTGGCTCCGCGACAATTCCTGAGCTTGGAGCCCGATCTCCGTCTTCGCCGGGACGATGGCGGATGGGTCTTGGAATCCCGGCGCTCCTTCTTGGAGCTGGCGCGGTCCAAGGAGCTCCACCGGATCCGGATCGTCTGGGTGAGCCGCCGGTATTTCGTGGACAAGACGGGGCGGGTGATTCGATGCGAAATGCGATTCCGGATGAAGACGCAAGGCGAAGGGACGCCGCTCATGACGTACTCGGCGCGCCGGTGGCAAACCGTAGGGGGAGCGGAGATTCCGGCCGAGATCGAAGTCGGCTTCGGCGAGGCCGACGAGGAGGACCGGCCGAGAATCGACCGCCGGCGGGTGCGGCGCATCTCGGTCACGCGGTTCAATACGGGAGTGGACCTTCCGTCGGACGATGACATCGCCGCCGATGCCGTCCTTCGCAAGGCGGTGCAGTACGAAGGCCGCCTCAAGCGAAATCCCGGCGACGCGGTCGCGCGGTACTCGCGAGTCTTGGCGAGGCACGTAGGCGGACAGCTCCACTCGGGATTGGGAGACGGAGCCGGACGCGGGGATCTGGAACCGGAGGAGGCGTACGCGGAACTGAGCGAGGGCCTGAAGTCGAGGCCCGAGTCGAGGGTCCTTCGGTCCTGCGCTCTCCTCCTGTCTCCCGAGGCCGGCGACCCATCGGGTGCGGCCGCGCGATGGGGGAAAGAAGCGACTCCCGACGAGCGTGCTTGGATTCTGGCGCGCGGACGAAAGATCGATGTCGACTTCAAGAAGCTCTCCCTGGACGGACAGGACCTCTGGACGATCGCGGGAAACGATCCCCCCCCCGGGCGCGCCTTCGAGCGGAAACTGGACCTGATGACGCTTCGGGCCCGGTGGTCGCGACCGTTCCCGAAGGACGATGCGCTGGGTCGAGTTCACGAAGGCGACGCGACGGCGCTCGAAGAGGTGGCGAAGGATCCCGCGGCGGCGGGGTTCGTTCTCTCTCGCGCACGCGGATGGATCGAACGGCGAGAGATCTCCGCTTCCCTGAGGCGGTCGATCGACGCGGCGGGCCGAGGACGCGTCGACGATCCGCTGGTTCCGGCGCTCTTGGGTTGCCTGGCCGAGGGCGACTCCGCTCCCCTGTTCGCCGCCGCCCTGGAGCGAGCCCGGGGGCTGCCGGCCGATTCCCCGCGCGTTCCCAACGCGTGGTGGGCGGTGTGGGCCGCGGCGGAGCATGCGGGCGACGACGAGGCTCGATTGACGGCGGCCGGCGAGACGCTCCTCGAACTCTTGAACCGGGTGGGCCGTCCTTCCGAAGCTGCCTTCGGCGATCCCCGCCGGAACCCCCTCCTGCTTCTCGCTCGGAAGTGGTCGCGAGAGGGAAAGCAGGGCCGACTCTACAACCTCCTGCGGCGCTACGATTGGCCCGACGAGCGGTATTATGCGGCCCTCCATGCGAGATTGGACCCCGCGTTCGTCGAGGCCGCCCGGGCGGAGTGCGCCACGAGAAAAGACGCCCGCGAGCATGCGGCGCTCGCGCGCTTCGTCCGCGAGCGCTTCCGCCTTTCCGACCAAGCGCTCGAGATCGCCGAGGCGGCGCGCGCCCTCGCGCCCGGGGATCCGGAAGTCCTGCGGGTGTATGCGGAGTGCGCGAGGCCGGAGGAGGCGATCGCCGCCTACCGCGTCGCCGGTGGAATCCGCTCCAGGGTCTCGATGGCGGAGATCGAAGTCGGCCGAGGACGACAGAAGGAGGTCCGAGAGGCGCTTCAGGGACTCGACTACGGGTGGGATGGCCTTGCGGCCGAGCGAGCCGCGGCGGTGTGGAGGAAGATCGGGGCCCTCGACGAAGCGCTCGCCTCCTACCAAGTCGCGGAGCGGCTCGGACGTCGGAACGACCTCGCGATGGGAAAGCTCTCGGAAAAGAAGGGCGATGTCGCCGAGGCGATGCGCCGGTACAATCGATCGATCGCGGCCGGAGAACTGGACCCATCCCTCCGCGTCACGGATCCGGGACATGAGCTTCCGGCCGAGAAGGCCAAGAGCGGGCTCTACGAACGGATCGGGGGGAACTATTTCCTCAAGCGGTTTCTGGCCGGATCGTTTTCCCCGCTTTCGCGAGAACGGGAGGAGCGGGTGCGCGCCCTGATGGCGGATCCGGATGAGGAAGCCGCCGATGAGCTTCGCGCGATCGGATCGGATGCGGCGCCGGTCCTAGGGGAGCGAGCCGGCGATCCGCGAGTCCGACGGGTGCTTCTGGAATGGGCCGAACCGAGATGAAGGAATCGGACGCCGTGGTCCTGGTTGCGGCCAGCGAGGTCGACGCGAATCTCTACCATGCCAGCGGGTTTCTCGCGGGCGATCCGGTGATCTTCGTGGAGCGGGGCGGCCGGCGGACCCTCGCGTTGTGGGACCTGGAACTCGCTCGGGGCCGAAAGGAGGCTCGCGTCGATCGAGTCGTGTCCCTGACCGATCTGGCCCGCAAGAGCGGATCGCGGAATTCGGCGGACCTGATCGTTCGGTTGCTCGGCCGGATGCGCCGCGCGACGGTTCCTGAGAACTTTCCGTTGGGCTTGGCGATCGCATTGCGGAAACGGGGCGTCCGGCTCCGGGTCCGGCCGGATCCGTTCTACCCGGACCGGCAAGTGAAGTCGTCGCAGGAAGTGCGCGAAATCGAGAGGACGCAACGGGCCACCGAAGAGGCCTTCGAGGCGGCGCTCGAGGTGCTCCGAAGGTCCCGCGTCCGCGGCGATCGCCTCCTCCACGAGGGGCGGCCGGTGACGAGCGAATCTCTCCGCCGAGTCCTCCACGTCGCCCTTCTCGAGCGCGGGTGCTCGGCGCGAAACACGATCGTCGCGTGCGGCGATCAAGGGTGCCTTCCGCACTGCCGGGGTACGGGACCGATCCGCCCGGGCCGGACGATCGTCTTCGACATCTTTCCGCAATCCGAAACGAGCCGGTATTACGCGGACATGTCGCGCACCGTCGTCAAAGGTCGGGCCGCTCCCGCCGTACGACGGATGTACGAGGCCGTCCTGGAGGGACAAGAGCTGGGGATCTCGAAGGTCCGAAGCGGGGTCAACGGTCGGGACGTGGACGCCGCGATCCGTACTCGGTTCGAAGAGCTGGGCTATCGGACGGAGCGACGAAACGGCGCGTGGGTGGGGTACTTTCACGGTACCGGGCACGGCGTAGGCTTGGACATCCACGAGCCTCCGTGGCTCCTGAAACAAAGGGACAGCGTTCTCCCGGAGGGAGCCGTGGTGACCGTGGAGCCGGGGCTCTACTATCCGGGCGTCGGCGCCGTTCGTCTCGAAGACATGGTTTGGGTCGGATCCCGCGGCTGCCGCAACCTCACGCGGTTTCCGAAGGTGCTCGAGGTGTAGCGTCTCCCGGGGAGACGTTGGTAAGATCTACCCGCATGCCGGTCCATTGGCTCGACTGGTCCGAAGAGCCGTTTCGACAGGCCCGCGAGGAAGACAAGCCCGTCCTCCTGCTCCTGGGCGCGGCTTGGTGCCCGAAGACTCGGGCCCTGGAGCGCGACTTTTTCTCCTCGGCCGCCGTGGCCGAGGGAGCGAATCGGGACTACGTCCCCATTCGAGTGGATGCCGATCGGCGGCCCGACGTCGCCGAGCGATACAACGCCGGAGGCTGGCCGACGGTCGCCTTTCTCACGCCGTCCGGCGCCGTTCTCTGGGCCGCAGCCTCGGTCGACTCCTCTCAAGTCCGGCCGGTCCTGGAACAGCTTGCGCCGGCCTGGCGCACGCACAAGTCCAAGCTGGAGGAAGAGGTTCGAAAGCGGGACGAGAAACTGGACCAGCAACGCCGCGAGATCTATGCGCTTTCCTCGAAGCTCGGTCCGGAGGTCTTTCGGAAGACGGTCCGAGGAATCGTCTTCACCGTGGATTCGCGCCACGGGGGATTCGGACGAGAGCCGAAGTACCCGATGGTCCCGTCGCTCCACGTGCTCCTCCAGGCGTACCGCGAGGCCGGGGGCGCGGATCTTCGCGATTCCCTCGCCGTCTCGCTCGCCGCGATCGAGCGCGCCCTCTTCGATCCGGTCGAGGGCGGGTTCTTCCGCTATTCCGAGGGGGAGGACTGGAGTTCCCCTCACACCGAGAAGACGTGCGAGGACAACGCCGCGATGCTCCGCGCGTTCCTCGACGCATGGGCGGTCTTCGGTCGGACCTCGTACCGCGAGCGGGCCATCCGGACCGTCGAGTGGGCTCTCGCCGCGCTGTGGGATCGAAAGGAAGCGACGGTGGGGGCGTCGGTGGCCGGAGACCCGGAGTACTATTCGTCTCCGAAGCGCTCGAATTCTCCGCCCGTCGACCGCACGGCGATCACGACGGCGGCCTCCATGATGTCCTCGTCCTTCCTCCGGGCCGCGATTCTTCTCGGTCGACGCGAACTTGCGGATCTGGCGTTTCGGTGTCTCGATGGACTGGTGCGCAACGGGGTCGACCCGTCCCGCGGAGCGGCGCACTACTTCGATCCCGAGCCGCGTCTGCACGGTCTGGCTCGGAGCCAGGGGCTCCTCGCACGGGCCCTCTTGGATGCGTACGAGGCGGGAGGACGAACCGACTATCTCGACCGGGCGGTCGAGCGAATCGTGTTTTGCCGGGATTGTCTTTGGTCGTCCGCCGAGAAGGGAATTCTCGACCGGCGGCCCGGACTTTCGGAAGGGGGAGCCCTCTCGCAGCCACGAAAAAGCATCCAGGAGAACGCGCTGGTGGCGGAGGGGGCGATTCGAATCGGTCACTTGGTCGCGGACGGCTCTCATCTCGAGTTCGCCCGGCGGATTCTCTCTTCGTTCCCCGAATTCCTCGACGACTACGGTCACTACACGGCGGAATACGCGATCGCCTGCGACTGGCTCGCGCGACCGATCGTCGCGGTGGAACTCGGAACGTCCGACGGCGCGTGGGTCACGGCGGCCCTGGCTCCGTTCGTTCCCCGGCGGGTCGTGCGGCATCGGCCCGGATCGCCGACGCGGGTCTTTCGCGGGGGAGAGGTCGTCGCCTCCCCGAAGACGCCGGCGGAGTTGCGGGCGGCGCTGGTCGACCTCCCGTGAGCTATCATACGCAGATGGTTCAGGGTCTGGCGTCCGAGGTGCGCGCTCGAGCCCGCGAGCTCGGGTTCGACAAGGTCGGTATCGCTGCGGTGCAGGATCTCGATCGAGTCGACTTCTATCGCGAGTGGTTGAAGCTCGGGTATCACGGCGAAATGGCCTACATGGCCGGAGATCCGGATCGGCGAAGCGAACCGTCGCGGATTCTGCCGGGAGCGCGCTCCGTGATTTGCGTCGCGAAGACCTATTTCACCCCGCCGGAGACGAACGAGGACCCGAGGACGGGGAGGATCTCCCGGTACGCGTGGGGAGAGGACTATCACGAGGTCCTCCACTCGAAACTGACGGCGCTTCGCGACGTACTCGAATCGCGAGGAGCCCGGGCCAAGGTGTGCGTCGATACTTCGGCCGTCCTGGAGAAGCTCTGGGCCCGGCAAGCGGGCCTCGGATGGCAGGGGAAACACACGAACCTTCTCGCTCGCGATCTGGGCTCCTGGTTCTTCCTGGGAGAGATCCTCACCGATGCGGAACTGCCTTCGGATGCTCCTCACGCGAAAGATCACTGCGGCACGTGCACGCGGTGCATCGATCTCTGTCCGACGGGGGCGATCGTGGCCCCCTACGTTCTCGACAGCCGGCGGTGCATCTCGTATCTGACGATCGAGCATCGCGGGCCGATTCCCCGAGAACTCCGCCCCAGGATGGGAAATCTGATCTTCGGATGCGACATCTGCCAGGACGTCTGCCCCTGGAACCGGTTCGCGAAGACGACGCCGGAGGCGGCGTTTTTTCCCCGGAGCGGGAACGTGACGCCGTCGCTCGTCGAATTGCTGAGGCTCACTCGCGAAGGATTTCGCGAGCGGTTTCGGGGGAGCCCGATCCGGCGGGCGAAGTACGCCGGGTTTCTCCGGAACGTGTGCGTGGCCTTGGGAAACAGCGGAGACCCGGCGGCGATTCCCGAGCTGGAGCGGGCGCTCGTCCACGAAGAGCCGTTGATCCGGATGCACGCGGCTTGGGCGCTGGGGCGACTGGGCGCGCCGGAACCGCTCCGGCACCGCAAAGACGGGGAGCCCGATCCGGCGGTCCGAGAGGAAATCGACGCCGCGCTGGCGGAAAGTAGGGGAGCGGGACAGTGATGCGCTTCGTGCGCCTTTCCGATGCCGGGCCGGGCGAAGCGACGGTGCTGCGGCGGTCGGTGGTCCGGATCGGTTCACTCGAGGAGAACGATCTTCGGATTCTCGCCCCCGAGGTGGCTCCGGTTCACGCCAAGATCCTGGAGGAAGAGGGGCGATTCGTCCTCTACGACAACGAAGACGAATTCGGAACCTATGTCAACGGCCGGCGTGTCGATTCGGTCGAGTTGAAATCGGGGGACGAGATCCGTTTGGGCGATCGCGGGCCGGCCTTCCGCTTCGAGGCCGAAGCGACTGCGGGGGAAGAGACGATCGTGCGCTCGGCGGGGACGGTCGTCCGAGCGCCCTCCGATCCTCGGCGGGAATTGGGATCGCTGGCGATGAGGGCGGCGCGGGAATTCGCGCTCGACCGCCCCCTCCTTCGAATCGGTCGCGATCCGGGGAATGACCTGGTCTTGGCGCACCCCCAAGTCTCGGCGTTTCATGCGGAATTGCGGGAATCCGGAGGAAGACACCTCGTCGAAGATCTTCGAAGCCGGAACGGAACGTTCGTGAACGGCTCCCGCGTGTCGCGGAGGAAGCTGTCGCCTCAGGACGCCGTTCACATCGGGCCGTTCGTGCTTCTCACCACGTCCGGACGGCTCCAGATCTACGACGAAACCCGCCGAGCCGACATTGCAGTCGAGCGCATCAGCACCCGGGCGCCCCGTGGGGGGCCGCTCCTGCTCGAGGACGTCAGCCTGAGCATCGGAACGGGAGAGCTGGTCGGCATCCTCGGACCCAGCGGCGCGGGAAAGTCCACTCTCCTCCGCGCGATGTGCGGTCTTCGGCCGCCCGCGGAGGGACGGGTGAGTCTCAACGATCTGGATCTCTACGAGAACTACGAGCGGCTCAAGCAGCACCTCGGATTCGTTCCGCAGGACGACATCGTCCATCAAGAATTGAGCGCTCAGCGCACCTTCGAGTACGTGGCCCGCTTGCGTCTGCCTCCGGACCTCCGCGCGGAGGAGCGGAGCGCCAAGATTCGAGATCTCCTGTCGCTGCTCGAATTGCAAGGGAGAGAGCACCTTCCCGTCCGGCGTCTTTCCGGAGGTCAACGGAAACGGGTCTCCCTGGGAGTAGAGCTTCTGACGGAACCTCAACTTATCTTCCTCGACGAGCCGACGGCGGGTCTCGATCCGGCCCTGGAGTCCAAGATGATGGTCCTCTTCAAGGAGCTATCGCGGCAGGGTCGCACGGTCGTCGTGACGACGCACCTCATGGAAAACGTCGAGCTCTTCGACAAGCTGATCGTTCTCGTCCGGGGGAAGCTGGCCTTCTTCGGGACGCCCGCCGAGGCGCGCGAGCATTTCGGGATCGCAGACCTGCGGGGCCTCTTCTCCCGCCTCGGACCTCGCTCGCCGGAGGAGTGGAGAGGGCGGTCTCTCCCCTCGGCTCCGGCCGAACCGCCGGCATCGCGCACGACCGTGCGACATCGGATCGGAGGCCTCTGGGCGGCCCTCCGCCAGTGGGCCATTCTCTGCCGGCGCTACGGGGAGATCCTCGTTCGGGATCGCCGGAATCTGACGATTCTCCTGCTCCAAGCGCCGCTGGTCGCGATTTTCATCTATGTCGCGATGGACAACGTCGCCTCGATCCTCTTCATGCTCACGCTGGCGGCGATTTGGTTCGGGACGAGCAACGCCGCCAAGGAGATCGTGAAGGAGCTTTCGATCTACCGCCGCGAGCGGATGTTCAACCTCGGACTGCTGCCGTACGTCGGGTCCAAGGTCGCGATCCTATTCGCGGTATCGCTCGTGCAATGCGTTCTCCTGGTCGGAGTCGTCCGCGTCCTCCGACCGCTCGAGGGGAATCTGGCGATGATTTTCGGGGGAGTCCTATTGACGTCGATGGTCGGGGTGCTGCTTGGGCTGCTCATCTCCGCCTTCGTCGGGAGCACGGACAAGGCCGTCTCGACGGTGCCCCTGGTTCTCATCCCGCAAGTCCTCTTCGCCGGCGCCTTTACCCCGCTCACCGGAGGCGCGGGCATCGTAAGCCTGGGGATGCCCAGCCGATGGTCCTTCGCCCTCTTGAAACGCGTCGTCCTGGAGACCCATCGGGAGGCGAAGCCGCCGCTGGTGACGACCGCGCAGAAGCGGGAGACCGAGCTGGAGCTCGCGAAACTGGAAAAGGAATCCCGAGACCTTCTCGAAAAGATCGACGGCCACGTGGAGCGATTCTCGGAGTCGCGCCGGCGGATGGAGGAGCAGTGGCGGGAGTTCGAGGTGGAGATCCGACGGCTCGAGCAGCAGGAGCGGGCGATACGGGGGAGCCACGATCGGGTCCGAGCGGAATTCCTCCGCCTCGAGGTGCGGCGGCGAGAGGTGGAGGGGGCGATTCGAAGGCACCGCGAGGTCCTCCTCGACCTCCAGAAGGAAATGAAGGAGATGCAGGAGGAACTCCAATCCGAGCGGCCGGACCCGAAGCGCCTCCTCGAGCGGATGACTCCGGAGTGGCTCGAGAAAAAGCGGAAGGGAATGCGCGAGCTCGTGGAGACCTTCGACAAGCTTCATTCCACGGCGACGGAGGTGCAACATTCCCAGGAACGACTGGCGCGGGAGATGGATCAGATCGGCGTACGAATGCAGGAGGCGGCTCGATCCGGTGCGGTGCTCCGTTCGGGGAGATTCCGCATGGAGCGGGAGGTCTCCGAAGTCCGGGCGCTCGTGGAGGACACCGTCCGGCTGGAGAAGTCCCTCAAGGAGCGGACGGAGCGGATGCGTCTTCTCCAGGAAGAGATGATGGAAAACCTCCGCGCGGGGAAATTCGTATTTCTCGATCCCCGAGATTCCCTGCGGAGAAACTCGATGGTGTTGGCGGCCTTCTGCGTGGTTTTCCTGATGGGAATCGCGGGACTTCAGGCGCGAAGAGATCGGGAGGGGTGATTCCGCGCGATCAGCGTGGCGAACGCCTTCCTGCCGTCGTCCTCTTCGGCATAGTGAAGGACCTCGAGGTCGGAGTAGAGGCGCTTCATCTCGCCCGATTCCAGGCAGTATTCGCGGGGGAGATCCGGGGCATACCGCAGATCGGCCACGGTGAACGTCTCGAAGAAGAGCGTCCCTCCGGGCTTGAGGAATCGCCGTAGGTCCACCGAGCGGTCGAGATAATAGGTGCACGCGACCGTGTCGAACTCCGCGCCGAAGGGGAGGGCACGCGCGTCCGCCTGGACGACCTCCACGTCCGCCTTCAATTCCTCGGCACGCCGGCGCGCGCGACGAACCGCTTCGTCCGAGATCTCCGCCAGCACGGTCTTCCACCCGGCCAGAGCGAGAATGGCGGCGTTTTCGCCGAGCCCTCCCGCTACGTCCAGGGCCCGGCCTCGCGCCAGGCGGTCCTGGTACATGATAAGTCGGACATTGGGATTGTCGTGCCGGACCCCTTCTCGATACTTCCGATTCCAACGCTCGCGGTCGTTCATCCCCGCGTCGCCTTGATGATGAGCTCGCCCCCTCCGACGTATCGCGCTCGCCGGCAACGGAACCCGGCGCCTTCGATCAGCTCGCGGAAGGTTCGGAGCGAGAACTTCGTGATGTGTTCATGGCAATGCCCGGCCGGAGAAATCCGGTTGTAGAACTCTTCGAGAATGACCCAGAACATCCTTCCGTAGTCGGGAGTGCCGATCACGAGCGTCCCTCCCGGCTTCAGGACGCGTCGGAGCTCCCCCATGATCTGGGGTTTGAGCGGGATGTGTTCGATGACTTGCGAGAAGATCACCTGATCGAAGGAAGCGTCGCGGAACGGCAGCGCGTAGATGCTCCCGCCGACGGCCTCCACGCCGTGGGAGGACTGGAACCGGGTCTTCTGCTTCTGGACATCGAGGGCGACGCAGCCCGGGATAGACATGGGGATGCGGCTCGAACCGCATCCGATGTCCAAGACCCTTCCGAAGGGACGGGAGAGGAGTTCCAGGATCAGACGGTGCCGCGTTCGTTGCCAATAGCGTTGGAGGAAGACTCGGCTGTCGAAAGCGCGATAATCGTAGTCCGCCCAGGCGGCGCTGTTCCGGAGCGACCAAAGCCGATGGAGGGTCTTGAGAAGCTGCCACCCGAACTTGAGGATGCGGGCCTTGGAGCTGCCGCTGGCGCGAGCGCGATAACGGAAGGGGATTTCGGCGACCCCATACCCGAGCCCGTACGCCTTGATCAGGATTTCCTCGAGCGCGTCGAAATTGTGGGACTCGACCTTGACCTCGGCGAGGGCGCGCCGGTCGTAGAGTCGGAATCCGCTCGAGACGTCGCGGACCGGAAGGGTCAGGATGCGCCGATAGGTGGCGTTGAGGATTCGACTGAGAAGCGAACGGAACGCGCCGGCTTCGGAGCTTCCTCCTTGGGCATAGCGCGAGGCGACGACGATGGCCCCGCGATGACGCGACTTCCAGAGATCTCCGATGAAGGCGGGATCGTGGGAGTAGTCGCAATCCATCGTCAGGATGAATCGCCCTCGGGCGAGGGCGAATCCTTCCGTCAAGGCTCGGCCGTAGCCGAGTTCCCGCTGGACGTGAACTCGTGCCCCGAGGGACGCGGCCCGCACGGGGGTTTCGTCCTCCGATTGCCCGTCGACCACCAAGATTTCGTAGGCGAGTCCCAGGGAACGCAGGGTCTCGTGAAGGAGAGGAACGACGAGGGAAACGTTCTCGGCCTCGTTCATGGCCGGAAGCAATACCGTGATTTGCGGCGTCTCGGCCGTCGCGGCGGGGACGGACGGCTCCGGCGTGCATCGGATCTCGGACTCTTTTCGATGGGCGATCATGGGCCTCCCGAGCGGAAGAATAGTCGCAGCGAAGATCGATGTCGAGCAGATTTGAGTCGGACTTCCCCCACGCCCGGAGCTAGAATGGCGGCATGCTGGTGGATGGGTACGGGCGTCGCATCGCCAACCTCCGCATCTCCGTGACGGATCGATGCAATTTTCGGTGCGTCTACTGCATGCCGGCGGAGCCGCAATGGCTGCCGAAGCCGGAGCTCCTGACGTTCGAGGAGATCGAGCGGCTCGTCCGGATCGCCGTTTCTCTGGGCCTCGACGAGTTTCGGATTACCGGGGGCGAGCCCACGGCGCGTCGAGATCTTGTCGAGCTGGTACGTCGCGTCGCGGCTACGCCCGGGATTCGCGATCTCTCCCTGACGACCAACGGTCTTCTCCTCAAGGATCTGGCGCGCCCGCTCTGGGACGCGGGTCTTCGCCGGATCAACGTGAGCCTCGACACGTTGCGAGAAGAGAAGTTCGTTCATATCGCGCGCCGAGACGGTTTCCGTCGGACCTGGGCGGGAATCGAGGAGGCGGATCGGGTGGGATTCGGGCCGCTCAAGATCAACATGGTGGTGATGCGCGGCGTCAACGACGACGAGGTCGTCGATTTCGCGGGCATGGCGCGCGAGCGGCCGTGGCACATTCGCTACATCGAATTCATGCCGCTCGACGGGGACGGACTCTGGTCGCGGGAAAAGGTGGTGACCGCGAAGGAAATCCTGGATCGCATCCATGCCCGCTGGCCGCTCGAACTCGTGAGCGACGCCCCGCTCTCCGATCCCGCCCGCCTCTTCCGGTTCCGCGACGGTCGGGGAACGATCGGGGTCATCGCCAGCGTTTCGGAGCCGTTCTGCTTCGCCTGCGATCGGATCCGCGTGACGCCGGACGGGAGACTCCGGACGTGTCTCTTCTCCACCTGGGAGACCGATCTCAAGGGACCGATGCGCGCCGGCGCGTCCGACGAAGAGGTCGCCGCTCTCGTTCGGTCTGCCGTCGCGAAGAAGGAAGCGGGCCACGGGATCAACGATCCGGAATTCATCCGCCCGAAGCGGGCGATGTACGCCATCGGGGGATGAGGCGCGATGCTCTCGTTGATTCTCTGCTCGCTTATCCAAGCGACCAATCTCGGTTTCGAAGAGGAACTCTCCGGCTGGACTTCCATCGGCTTGGGGTACGCGTGGAGTCCCGATTCCGAAATCGTTCGCGAGGGGAAGCGCAGCGTCAAGGGCTTCGGCGACGGGAAGCTCGGTTGGATCCATCAATATGTCGATCCCGCGCGTTATCGCGGACAGATCGTGCGCCTTCGAGGTTGGATCCGGTCGGAAGGAACGTCGGGGCGGGCCGATTTGTGGATGCGCTGGGACGGAGAGAAGGGACAAAACGGTCACGCGAAGCTCGGCATTACGGGGACCCGAGACTGGACTCGGTGCCTCCTCTATCTGAACGTGCCGCACGAAGCCAAGACCTTTTGCTTCGGTCCCTCGCTCGAGGGAAAGGGGACCGCCTGGTTCGACGGACTTGAGGTCGAGATCGTCGACCCTGATCCGAGGCCCTTGGACGATCTCTCCCTGAAGAACCTGGAGACGCTGGCACGCGTGTGGGGGCTGGTGAGGCTATTCCATCCGTGTTCGACCGAAGCTCTGGATGCGACTCTCGTGCGGTCGATTCCTCGAATCGAGAAAGCCGTCGGCGAAGCGACCCTCTGGGCGGCGATTTTCGAGTCGCTCTGGCCTTTCGCGGGACAAGCGCCTTCCGGAAAAGGGGAACCGAAGATCGTGAAGCGCGGGGACAAGGCGGTTCTCGACCTGCGAGGATTCGGCGGAGATCTGGAGGCGCATCTGCCGAATCTCATTCGGAAACCGATCGTGCTTCCGGAGGGACGATCGGTCAGGCACTTCGGATACGAGGGAGCCAAGTCGCACTTGTATAGCCGTACGTTCCTGGACGTCGAAGAGCGTCGCATCGAGCCGAGTGGAGCGGGCTTGGAGTTGATTGTGGTTACAGACGAGTTCACCTCGCCCCGGGTCGGGAGATCGCTGGCCGCCTTGCGCGCGTTCGGCGTCAAGATCGTCGGTCGAGCCGTGGGGACATGGATGGGGGATACCGTAACCGAAGGTCGAGCGACGATTCCACTGGCCTCCCTCTCCACGCCGCTCCTGGAACCTGATTTCGATGGAGGAATCGAGGAGGCGTTCAAGATCCTGGAGGGACGACCCGGGAAACCCGCAAGCCCGCGCGCGGCGGATGCGGAGGAGTTTGCCCCGGTGCCCGAAATGCGCGAGGTGCGACTCGCGGCCGTCATGATCCTCTGGAACGTGCTTCACTATTTCTACCCGTATTGGGACGTGGTGAAAGTCGATTGGTGGGGAGTCTTCCGGGAACATCTCACGTTGGCGGCGCAAGCCGCGACAGCCCGCGAATTGCGCAGCGTGCTCGCTCGGATGACGGCGAAGGTCAAGGACGGCCACGGTTCGGTCGGCGTTCGAGGCGGGGATATCGAGTTCACCACGCCTCCGATTCTCGTGGAGCGCGTGGAAGGACAGTGGGTGGTGACCGCCTCGAAGGACCCGGGAGTTCGCTGCGGCGCCGTGTTGACGAAAATCGACGGGCGACCCGTTCCGGAGCGGGTAGAGGAACTGAGCGCGGAGATCTCCAGTGCGACGCCTCAATACCTGGACTGGCAGCTGTCGATTCTCCTGCTGGCCGGGGCCAAAAACTCCGAGGCGCGAGTGGTGGTGGATGGGAAGGAAGTTCGCCTGAAGCGCGAAACGAACGCCTTCGCTCTCCACGACCGGCCTCCCGTCCTGAGAGAACTGGAAGGGGAGGTCGGCTATGTCAGCCTTCGAGGAACGACGGCCAAGGAGGTCGGCGACGCGATCCGGAAGCTCCGGGGTTCTCGAGGCTTGGTATTCGACTTGCGCGGCTATCCGCGAGAAAACGGGACGGAGCTGGGATGGTTGATCGACAAGCCGGCCTCCTCGCCGCGCTGGGACATTCCGATCCTCACGCATCCCGATCGGTCCAAGCTTGCCTGGGAGCGCTTCGGTGACGCCATCGAGCCCAAGGAGCCGAAGTATGCAGGCAAGGTGGCCTTCCTCACGGATGGGCGCGCGGTGAGCCAAGCGGAAACCGTGATGGCGATCGTAAAACACAACCGATTCGGGAGAATCTTCGGAGAGCCGACGGCCGGGACCAACGGCGATCTCGCCCGGATATCGATGCCCGGCGGGATTGTCGTGACCTTCACGGGATTGCGCGTTACGAATATCGACGGCTCGATCCATCACGGAGTCGGCGTGGTGCCCGACGTCACGGTTCGGCGAACGATCGCCGGGGTCCGCGAAGGGCGGGATGAAGTTCTCGAGGAAGCGGTGAAGTGGATTCGGGAGAACTAGGGGTTCGACAAGATCAGTTCTTTGGGTTGCTCGCAAGCTGCGCAACCCCCGGAGTCAGTTGTGACTCACCACAAGGAGGCGCCGATGGCGGAACAGACGGAGACGAAAGTCCTGATCTACGGCAAGGATACCTGACCCTACACCTCCGCGGCCCGTGAGGACTACGCGAGGAAGAAGGTGGCGTTCGAGTACGTGAACGTGAAGGCGGATCCGAAGGCCCTGGAGGCGATGCTCCGCTGGTCGAAGGGGAAGCGTGACGTCCCCGTCATCGTCGAGGAGGGACGGGTTACGATCGGGTTCGGAGGGTCGTGAGGGGTCTAGATCGCGGGCCGTGGGCCCGCCGGCCGATATCCGATCGCTCGCTCCACCTCGGGATGCGAGGTGTAGACCATGGTCAAGATCATCTTGAGCGCGGTGAAGAGGACCCGACGGGGATAGAAGGAACTTTCCGCCCAAGCTCGGATGTACTCGTCCTGCTCCGTCGGTTCCAGATTCGTAAAGGCCCGGTGTGTCAGTCGGGAGAGATGCGCCCCTCGGTTGAACGCGAATAGGGCGCGCTTGATGTTGTTCGTCAACGTGGGACTGACTTCGGCGAAATAGCGTTCGATCGCGGGAGCGAAAACGACGTCCGCGCCGGAAACGGAAAAGCGCGAATCGCGAGGGAAGAGGCGCGCCCCAAGCGCCTGGAAAACTTGGTGATCCTTCTCCGAGAAGATCATGGCGGAAGGATACCCGGATTCCGCTCTCATCTCAACGCCCACACCTCCGCGCCGTCTCTTTCGAAGATCCGCTCGAAGCGCGCCTTCCGTCCCAGGATCCCGGCGGGATCGCGGACTCGGGTCCGCCGCCCGACGTACACGTAGCGCGGCAGGGGCTGTGTGTCCGGAAGATAGTATGTCGGAATCCCATGGGGCGAGGTGATCCGGCGATGTGCGAGCGCAGGGATCCACATCCCGGCGTCGTCTTCCAGATTCGCGATCACGGCGTCCTGCGGAATCTCCCGCTTCATCCACGCGAAGGCCTCCAGGTCCGATCGCGTGACATAGGCGTTCTTCCCGTACGTTCCGAGGTACCGCACCCCGGCGCGGTATCCGCCGAATCCGGCCACGGCGCACAACGTAGCCGCGAGCGCCCAGGGACGGAGCGGTCGACCCGCGAAGTACTTCTCTCCCTCTTCCAGCGCGGAAGCGAGAAGGAACGCGGGCGGAAGGATCAGGAAGTGCATCACGCGGTCGGGATAGAGAAGGAGAGAAAGGGGCATCGCCCAGACCCGGACGTTCAAGGCCACCGCGGCCCAGCATAGAAAGAAAGCGCCGTACAGGGCCGCAAGCGGGCGCCTCCGCCACGTCCCGTAGGCGAGTACGAGCACGCTCAGCCAGACGAAGGCCTCACCCATTTCGTGCCGCGCATGGGCCACGACGCCGACGGCCGCACGAATCCCCGTCGGCTCGGTGATCCGTGAGTTTCCTCTCTTCTGATACTCGCGCGTCCAGGTCCGCATTTCCTCCGGAACCGGACGGCGCCGAACGCCGAGGACATAGGGAACGATCGTCGCCACGCAGAGCCCGAGCGCCAGCGCGGTCGCTCCGATGCGGGCTCGATCGAATCGGCGCCACGCGAAAATGAGGAGGGCCGGAACGACGATCCAGATCGCGCCATAGGGCGGCGTGGGGTGGGTCACTACGGAGGCGGCCGCGAGGAGCGCAATGGGAATCGGTCGCAGGCGTCCGCGCATTCCCTCCACCCAGAGCGCGAGGGCGGCCACGATCAGGACAAAGGAGAGGACAAGAGGAGTCGAACCGTACCGAACGACGGTTTGCGGTTTGTCCGCCAGAAAACTCACCGCCACCGCGGCCAACGCGGAGATTCCGGAGGGGAAAAACGGCACGAGGGCCCGGTAGAGTGCGAGGGTCACGGCTACGTATACCGCGACGCTCAACCAGAGAGAGGCGGAATTGGCCTCCAGTCCAAGCGCGGCCGCCTCGAAATGGAAGCCGATCGGGATTCCCCAGACCGATTCGGAATCGATCGGCATCAGATCGGCCGGCACGTGTCCCTCCTCGAGGATCCGGCGGACGATCAGCGTATGAAGACTCATGTCCCGACCGCTCGCGCAGGGATAGAGAACTGCGGGGAGGAGGCGGAAGAGCGCCGCCGTTCCGAGGATGGCCGTGGAATCCCAGCGGGGTTCGACCTTGCGGATCTTCCAGGCGACGATGGCAGAAGAGGCGACCAGAACTCCGCTCGTCAAGGGTCGAAGCGGCACGTGAATCCAGTACAGCACTTGAAACGCCACGGGCCAGATGGCCATCGACAAGAGAACCCCCGTGACGATGGGATGCCGGTCGTCGTGGAGAAGGGCCAGCGCAAGTCCGGGTAGGAGGAAAGCTCCAGGCGCAGGGAATAGGATGGCGGCCGAGGCCAAGAGCGCGAAGAGGAGAAGCCTCGCCTTCATTCCTGCGGACGACGCACGTAGTTCGGGTGAGGGGCCATGAAGACGAGCAACGCGAGCGGAGTCGGGGAATCGTTGCGAACCGAGTGTTCGACGCCCGGCGGCACGTGAAGGACGTTCTTCTCGCCCACCTCCCTCGACTCGCCGCCGATTCGGAACGAGCCGCAGCCTTCCAGGACGAAGTAGATCTTGTCGCTGTCCTCGTGGACGTGCGGGCGTTGCTCTTGCCCCTGGAGGAGGCCATGGACGTCGCAGAACATCCGTTCGGTCTCGAAGAGGGTCGACTTCACGAGCCGCGCCGGATCGAACTTCTTCGCGTCGGAGACGCTGCGGATGTTCATGGGGAGTTGAATCCTAGCGGATCGGGAGAGGAACTACAAGCCCATGGAAAGCCGGGCTCCGAGGGCGTTCGGAAGCCTCTTGATCCGCTTGATCTTCCGCGCCGTCTTCCGGTAGTCGTAGAACACGCGCCGGAAGACGACGTGAGCTCCGTCGAAGAGGACGTAACAGGCGCGCGTGTCGCCGTCGCGGGGTTGGCCGACGCTCCCGATATTCACGAAGAATTTCCCCTGCGTCACCGGATAGGGGCCCTCGATCTCGCTCTGCGGCAGGAACGCATGATCGGGCCGGAAGACGCCGGGAAGATGCGTGTGCCCCCCGAACGACACGCGGCGGACCCGAGCGAAGATGTGACGCATGTACTCGTGATTGTAGGAGGCTTCGGGCATGACGTATTCCTTCGTCGGTTCGAGCGGAGAGGCGTGCACGTACAGCACGTCCCCCTCTTCCACGTATCGGGGCATGCTCTCGAGGAAGTCCCGAAACCGACGATTCTCGGCGGGGGGGAATCTCTTCGAACCGATCTGCTCTTTCGTCCAGAAAGCGCTGGCCTCGGCTTTCCAGTTGAATCCGACGGGAGTGTAAAGAATCCCCTCCTCGTGATTCCCCATGAGCGTGAAGCGGAAGGCGTGAATGGCGATCCGCATCACTTGGCGGGGATTCGGGCCGTATCCGATGAGGTCCCCCAGGCACACGACGTCTTGGGCCCCATGGCGCTCCGCATCCTCGAGGACTCGAACGAGAGCCTCGTGATTGGAGTGGATGTCGGAGATGATGGCCGTGAGCTTCATGGAGTCTACAGGTTGTTCGTATCGCTCACGACTTCACTCTAGCACAGGGGGATCGGCTCCGGCAAGTTCGGGACGGATGGACCCCCGGGGAACGGAGGACTATAATTCCGCCCGTGAATCCGGTCCTCTACTATCACCGAGTCGGGCCCCTTCGTCCGGGCGCTCCGCGCAAGATGACCGTCACTCCGGAGAATTTTCGCCGGCAGATGTCCTATCTCCAGCGCCGCCGCTACGCCTTCCTACCGTTGGAACACGCCGGAGAGCGAAGGAAGGGGATCGCCGTCACCTTCGACGACGGCTATCGCGAGGTGATGGAGCACGCCCTTCCCGTTCTCACGGAGCTCAAGATCCCCGCGACCTTTTTCCTCGTCGCAGGGGCCGCGGGCGGGACCGACGCGTGGTATCGCGGCGAGGAGCGGATCCTCGACTGGAAGGAAGCCCGCGAACTCGTCCGTCTCGGCCATGCCGTGGGTTCGCACGGACTCACGCACGCGCCTTTGACGGAGCTCGCGCCGCGAGAACGCGACCGCGAGATCTCGGTTTCCAAGAAAGCGCTGGAGGATCGTCTGGGGATCCCGGTGACGCGTCTCGCCTACCCGCAGGGGAGGTTCGATTCCGCGGTGATCGACGCCGTGCAGGCCGCCGGCTACGAGGAGGCCTGGGCGACGGAGTCGGGGGACGGTTCGAGATTCCAGCGCCGGAGGTTCCGAGTGAGCGCGAGCACGGGGATCGTCCGCTTCGCGGCGAAGATCCTCAAGATTCGCGTGGGGTACTACGGAAGAACTCCTCCAGCGTCGCGAGATCTCGAGTGAGAGGACATTCCGGAAGCGCGGCGAGAAAGTCGCGCCCGTAGCGCGCGTCGACGATCCGGCGGTCGAAGATCACGACCACCCCTCGATCCGTTCGCGTCCGGATCAGACGTCCGAATCCCTGTCGAAGGGAGAGGATCGCCTTCGGCAGCGAGTAGCGGGCGAAGCACTCGGGGTCCCGCTCCTGGATGGCGTCCAAAAGAGGGTCGTCGGGAGGGAGAAAGGGAAGCTTGTCGATCGCGAGACAGGAGAGCGCCTCGCCCGGGATGTCCACTCCCTGCCAGAAGCTCGCCGTCGCGAAGAGGGCGCTCTCCGGATCTTTGCGGAACTTTTCGAGGAGCTTGGTGCGCGGCCGGTCGCCCTGCCGCAGAATCTTCACCCCCGTACTCTCGGCGTCGTCGGCGCAGAACTCCAGATTGCGGTACGAAGTGAAAAGGCACATCGTCCGGCCCCGCATGATCTCGAGGATCTTGCGGATCCCCTCCGCCAGTTCTTGGAGGAAGCCCGAGTCGCTCGGGCGGGTTCGCATCTTGGGAACGACGAGGGCCGCCTGCTCTCGAAAATCGAAGGGAGACGGCACGGTCCGCTCGGCGAATTCCGCTCCGGTTTCGCGCCGAAGGAGTTCGAACGGGGCGAGCGTGGCCGAGGTGAGGACGACCGTCGAGGAAGCGAAGAGCTGTTCCCGCAGGAGAGCGCTGGGATCGATGAGGCGCGAGACGAGGGAGCCGCTGCGTTCGATGGAGTACACCATGTTCGGATCGTCCAGGCGCAGGAAGCGCTCCAGGGAATCGGCGTAGTGTTCCGCCGCCTGGCGATACTTCTTGACCTTGTCTTTTTCGGATTCCTCTTCGGTGGCGGATTCCAGGTCTCCCAGCGTCTTGCCGAACTGGACGACGGCGGACAAGAGCTCCTCTCCCTCCGCGAATCCGGGCTTCCGAAGTCGCGCGCGATATCGGCCGCTTTGGGAAAACTTCTCGACCTCGGCGAAAAAGCGCTTGGACTCGGCCCGAAGTCGATCCGCCACATGCCGGAGCCGAAACCGATTCGCTCCTCGTACCAGCGTGAGGATCGAGAACGGCGTGAGTCGGAGACCGAAGAAGTCGCGCGCGATGTCGGCCATCTCGTGGGCTTCGTCGCAGATCACCGCGGAGTAGGGGGGAAGGATGACGTCCCGTTCCGCCGCCATCTTGACGCGCAGGTGCGCGAAGAAGAGATGGTAGTTGGTGACGATGACGTGGGCCTCCCGCAAGAGGCGGCGCGCGTTCATCGCATGACAGTCCTCGTAGTACCGGCACTCCGAGCCCGTGCAGAGCTCGGGCACTCCGTTGACTCGGCCCCAGACGCCGTCGAGGGGCTCGAAGTCCAGGTCCGAGATGTCGCCGGACTTCGTGGAGCCCGCCCAGTCCATGACTTGATTCCAATGGCGAATCTCGCGCTTGTCGAAGGTGATTCGGGTGAGCTCTCCGCGCGTATCGTGGAAGCGATCGAGGCAGAGATAGTTTCCGATTCCTTTGATCAGCGCCGTTCGGAACGGGAGCCCCACCGCCTTCGAGAGCGCCGGGAGGTCCTTCGCGATGATCTGTTCCTGAAGGGCGATGTTCGCGGTGCACACGACGACGCGGGATTCCGTTTCCATCGCGTGGCGAATCGCGGGGACGAGGTAGGCGAACGTCTTTCCGATCCCGCAGGGGGCCTCGACCGCGAGCGCTCCTCCCTTCGCCAGGGTTTCGGCGACGGCCTGGGCCATGGCCACTTGGCCCGGGCGTTCTTCGAAACCCCGGAGCTTCGCGGCGAGCTCGGCGAACATGGGAGGAATCATAGAAAAACCGGAGGGAATGGGACACTTCGACGTTACTCCATGGGGAGGACAGAATGCGAATGCTCCTGAGGAGAGAGCCATCCTGTTGCTTCCTCCGTCCGGCGAAGCTGTCGGCGTGTGCCTGGAGACCGACGTATCCGGTCGATATCGCTTGCCTGCGCTTCCGGCGGGGGAATACCGGCTATCTGCGATCGGGTCCTGGGGAGAAAGATTCCTCCGGCTCGACATTCCCGCCAAGCCCGCCGAGCGCGACCTTGTGCTCGACTAGCCGATCGCCTACAATCGCCCCCCATGCCCGATCTGCCTCCGGAGGATCCCCACCGGGGCGCGCCGTTCCGTCCGTATGCGCGGGCGCTGAAGATCGTCGCCGCGCACTTTCTTCTCTTCACCCTCGCCCGGCTCGCCCTCTATCTCGTCCATCATCGAGACTTCTCTTCGCTCTCCGCGGGCACGGTTCTCCTGGCCTTCCTGCGAGGATTGCGTTTCGACGCCTCCATGATTTGCATGGTGATCGCCGCTCCCGTCTTCCTTCTGCTCCTGCCGTTCCGATGGGCGCAGTCTCGGTGGTGGCAGGGAATCTGGAGCTGGGTCTCCTTCGCCGCCCTGGTCCTCTTCGCCTTCGTTCTGACGGCGGACATCATCTACTTCGGATTCATCCACCGGCACGTCGGACCCGAAATCGCCTGCGTGGACGATTCGATCGAACAAGTCTGGGCGCTGGTGACGCGGGACTATCTTTGGGCCGTCCTCGGGTTCATCGCGACGTCCGCGGCGCTGGGATTCGGATGGCGGCGGTGGCTGCGAGGCGAACCGGTCCCTCCCACGCGACGAATTGAGCGAGGAGCGGTGGCGGCGATCGTTCTGACGACGATGATCTTCGCCGCTCAAGGAACGATCGCCGGCAAGCGACTCAAGGTGATCCACGCCTTCGTCCGGATGCCTCCCGCCGGGGCGTACTTGACCTTGAACGGTCCCTTCGCGATTTTCCATTCGTTCGACGACGACTTCCACTCGCTTCGGGTCGACTTTTTTCCCTGGCCGGAGGCGGTACGGGAAACTCGGGAGCTGCTCTACTCCAAGAACGACCGCGAGGTCGATCCGGAGTTCCCTCTCCTTCGCTCCCGGCCTGAGCGCACGGGGCCTCCGCTCAACGTCGTCCTCATCATGGGAGAGAGTTGGGACGGCTTCTACTTCGACTCGATTCGGCGCGAAATGGGCCTGCCGCCGCTCGGACTTACTCCCAACTTCGACGCGGCGGCGAGTCGGGGCGTGCTCTTCCCGCGTTTCTATGCGAACGGACAGAAGAGCATGGACGGGATGTCGTCGCTGGTGAGCGGCTATCCGAGTTTCCCCCATATCCCGTACTTGGGGCGCGGAATGGAGCAGAGCGCGCTCTCCTATTACGGCACGCTCGCGCGGCGCGAGGGCTGTGAGACGTGGTTTCTCCAGACGGAGAAGCGCGACTCGTTCCGGGCGGACGCGATCGCGGCGATCGCCGGCTTCGATCACTTCTTCGGCGCGGAGGATATTCCGTCGCAGGGAACGGGAACGGGACGAGCGACCTTGCGCGGAGCCGTGTGGGACCACGAGATGTACGCCGAGGCGGCGCGCCGCCTGGGACAATCGAGGAAGCCGTTCGCGGCTTTTCTCTATACGGGATCGACCCACGCGCCGTTCGCATGGCCCGACCCGAAGTGGGAGAGATCGGGCGGCGACTCTCACGATCACCGCTACCGGAACAGCCTGGCGTATGCCGACTGGGCGTTGGGTCGGTTCTTGGAGTCGGCCCGCGCCGGCGGGTGGTACGACCGGACGATCTTCGTCCTCACCTCCGACCACATCGCGGGCGGGGGAGGAGTGGACACGAACGATCCGCCGACGCAGCATCATATCCCTTGCCTCGTGCTGGCGCCGGGTCTCGAACCGCGCGTGGATCGACGGATCGGGAGCCAGCTCGACGTCATCCCCACCATCGTCGACCTCGCGGGGTGGGGCGGCCCCTATGCGAATCTCGGTTCTTCCCTTTTCGACGAGACGCCGTCGAGGGGCGCCGTGTGCGTTCAGGGAGATCTCATCCTGAGAATCGAGGACGGAGGGTGGGTCCTCCACGATCTGCGCCGTCGTACCGCTGGGCGCGGAAGCGACCTCGACGCCATGGAACGTCGGCTGCTCGCCTTCGTTCAAGTCGCGGTGACGCTTCTCCGCCAGAATCGACTACATCGGAACTGATCATGCGCCGCCCGGCCTTTCTTTTTCTGATCCTCGCAGCGTGCCGTCCCAATACGGTGCCCGCGGTGCCGTACTCTTTCGCGGCGTATGGCGACTGCCGCCACTATCACAAAGTACACGCCAACCTGTGCGACGCGATGGCTCGGAGCGGAGCGAAGTTCGTCCTCGTGAGTGGCGACCTCGTGGACGATGGAGACCGGGAAGATCACTGGGCGCGATTCCGCGAGATCACGGGAGCATTGCGCGCCAAGGCCGAGTATCTCCCCGCGAAGGGCGATCACGATGGCGCGCTCTTCGCGCGCGAGTTTCGACTCGAGAGGATGTACTACGACCGGGTGATCGGGGACATCCACGTCTTCGTGCTCGATTCGACGACGAGATTCCGGGATTCCGAACAATTGGCCTGGCTCGAGGAACGGGCGGCGGGGTCGAACGCCCTGCATCGGTTCGCGGTGTTCCACCATCCGCCCTTCACGATCGATCCGGACCGGCAAGGAGGCGCGGAGGAGATCCGATCGCGGATTCACCCGTTGCTCGTCAAACACCGGTTTTGCGCCGCGTGGGGCGGTCACGATCACGGCTTCTATGCGACCGTTCGGGACGGCGTGCGCTATGTGGTGACCGCAGGGGGCGGAGCGAATCTCTTCGCCCCGGATGCGTCACGAGCACGGCCGGGGGATCGGTACCGTTCCTTCTACCACTTCGTGGGGTGCCGCATCGAGGGGAGGCGGATCCGCGCGCAGGTGATCGACGAGGACGGGGACGAGGACGAGGGGCTTGCGTTCACCGTCTGCGAGCACTGACCGGGGGTCATTCGGAAATCGTCTGCCCAAGAAACTCCGCAGGACCCAGATAGGGATGCACCCGTCCGGGAGCTTGATCCGGGAACGACACCGAGAAGTCCGTCCACCCCGGAGTCCCGGCGCGCGAATCGGGCCGGTAATAGTCCGTGCACACAAGTTGGGCGCCGCTTGCGAAGGCCTTCTCGCGGCGATCGGTGCTTCCCTTCCGAGCTTCGTAGGTTCCCTCGTCGGAGCGCGTCCGCACGATGTACCCGGCTTGGACCGCGGATTCGATCTTCTCGAGATTGGGTCGAGGATCGTCCCATCGCACGAAGGCCGCGTCGGGATCCCCCGGGTGGGCAAACGGGAAGATCAAGCGACCGGCCAGCGGGGGAGTGCCGCCGACGTAGGCGGCCCGCTGTTCCGTGCCGGCGAACATGAGAAAAACGATTCGCCCCCTCATTTGTCCGACGGTGGGCCAACCCTGGGACGAGATCGCGCTCGGCAAATCGAGGGCGTTCCCGCGAAGTTCGTCCGGCGTGAAAATCTTGCCCGGAGTTTCCGCGAAGACGGAGGCGACTTCCTGGTCCAGCTCGATGAGCGCGGGTCCATCCCACGGGAGTACCTTGGTGAAGCCCAGACCCGGGAGAGACGAGTCGAGCGTGTCGTCCTTCGGCTCCAGGAGGATGAAAAGGGGAAGGTGGTGCGGGTGGGCGTTCGACCAATCCCGTACGGTCGAAAGAGCCTGCGTCAACGTGAAATAGTTTGTGGCGTAATCGATGTCCGCGATGTGCAGAACCTTGGATCCCGGCTCGAGGAGTTCCGGAACTCCCGACGCCGTCGGTTTCAGGACGAACTTGTTCCCCTGGCGATGATAGAACCGTCCTCCGCTCGGGTCGCGATAGAAGTCGATCTCCAAGCTTCGCACTCGATACTGTTCCAGCTGGACGTCGATCGGAACGTGAGTGTAGTCGAGCTGCTTCGGGTCGTACTCGGAGGGCAGGAGCCAGGAGAGCGACTGCAACGCCTCGAAGAGCGGCGATGGCGTCCGAAGTCGATAGCTGTTGTGGCTTCCGATGACTTGGATCTGGTTCAAGGGGAGGGCGTCGATTGGAGTCTCGACGCTTCCGAGAGTTGCTTGCGAGGAGGAGGAAGAGTCTTTCCCGCACCCCTGGACGGGCCAGAGCACGAGGCAAACGAGGAGCGCGGCCGTAGACGTGCGGACCATACTCATCCTCCCACCCCCGAAGACCGCAGAATCTAATCAGACCGTGTCGCTTCTGTCAACGTCTGCCGCTTCCCTGACGGGGACCTTTCGCTACAATGGGCGCGTGTTCGACAGAGTGAACTCCGAGGACCTGGACCGCCTTCGGAGAATCGTCGGCGACGAGCATCTCCTGACGTCGGCCGACGATCTCGAACCCTACGCCCACGACGAGACGGAGGATTTCGTCTTTCCCCCCGAGGCGGTCGTCAGGCCGCGCACGGCCGACGAGGTCTCCGCCGTTCTGCGGCTTGCCGACGCTCGTCGAATTCCGGTCACGCCTCAAGGCGCGCGGACGGGGCTTTCCGGCGGGGCGCTCGCGATCTTCGGGGGGATTGCGCTCTCTCTCGAGCGCATGAACCGCATCCTGGAGGTCGATCGCGAGAATCTCTTCGCGGTGGTGGAACCCGCGGTGATCACCCAGGTCCTTCAGGAGGAAGTCGAGAAGGTCGGACTGTACTATCCCCCGGATCCGGCGAGCCGCGGATCGTGCACGATCGGGGGAAACATCGCCCACGGAGCGGGAGGTCCGCGCGCCCTCAAGTACGGCGTGACGAAGGACTGGGTGTATGGCCTCGAGGTGGCTCTTCCGACGGGCGAGATCATCCGGACCGGAGGGAAGCTCCTCAAGAACGTGACGGGATACAACCTCACGCAGCTCTTCGTGGGCTCGGAGGGGACGCTCGGGGTGGTGACGCAGGCGACGCTCAAGCTGATCCCGAAACCGCGCTTCGCGAAGACCCTTCTCGCGCCGTTCCCGAATCCCGTCTCCGCGGCGACGGCGGTGACGCGGATGTTCGAGTCGCAGATCATCCCCTGCGCGTGCGAATACATGGAGCGCGCCGCCGTAGAGGCGGCGGAGCGCCGGCGTGGGCTCCGGTTTCCTCATGGGGAGGCGGAAGCGCTCCTTCTCGTCGAAGTCGACGGGAATCATGAGGCGCTTCTGGACGCGGAGATCGAAAAAGTCGCGGAGTGCTGCGTCGCGGCCGGCGCCCCGGATGTCTTTCTCGCGACGGATCCGGAGAAGCGGGCGTTGGTGTGGGGAATGCGGCGTTCCATTGGGGAGGCGGTGAAGTCGCTCTCCGCCTATCGCGAGGAGGACACCGTCGTTCCGCGCGCCCGATTGCCGGAGCTCGTGGCGGCCATTCGCGAGATTTCGACGCGCCGCGGGATCCGGGCGATCAGTTACGGCCACATCGGGGACGGCAACATCCATGTCAATCTCCTGAAGGACGGACTCTCGGACGAGGAGTGGGCGCGGAAGCTCGATCCGGCGGTGCGGGAACTCTTCGAACGGACGGTGGCGCTCGGCGGGCAGATTACGGGAGAACACGGGGTCGGATACGTGCAGAAACGGTACCTTCCGCTCGTCTATCCGCCCCATCACTTGGAATTGATGCGGGCGCTCAAGCGGGCATTCGATCCTCACGGGATCCTGAATCCGGGGAAGGTGTTGCCCGACTGAATCGCCTTCGGTTACAATGCGAACACCTTCGGGAGGATAGCGCCATGGCCGCAGGAAGAGTCGCGCGTCACGAGACCCGGAAGCTCGTCCGGCCCCGTCCGGTGGCGCCGAGCCAACCCACCCCTCCGCCCCCGGTCGAGACGATTCAGGACGAGCTCGCCGTCGAGGAACCGTTAGAGCTTCGAGTCGGCGACGAGGCGATCGGTCTCGTCCTGCGGACGCCGGGCGACGATCGAGATCTGGCGGCCGGGTTCCTCTACACCCGAGGACTCGTCCGAAGCGAAAAGGATCTCAAGCATCTTTGGCAAAAACCGGGCGTGGCCAATGCGGTCCAAATCCAGTTCGAAGACGGCGTGGCGTTCGATCGTTCGCGTCTCCAGCGGAATCTCTTCCATGCCGGAGATGCCGTGGTGTCGGGAATGGCGGCTTTGGAGCGGGTCAAGAGCGAGCTCCCGCCGCTTTCGTCGAATCGGGTTCGGATCGACGTGCTCTACGATCTGGCGAGCACCCTCCGGCGGGCTCGGACGCACTTCCACCGGAACGGCGGCATGCACGCGGCCGCAATCTTCGATCTCAAGGGGACCCTTCACATGCTCCGGGAGGACGTCGAGCGGATGAACGCCATCGACAAATCGATCGGAGCGATGCTTCTGCAGGGACGGGTGCCGCTGGACAATTTCATTCTCCTCGCCACCGGCCGTTCGGGCTTCGAAATGCTGTTCAAGGCCGTGATGTCCCGCATCCCAATCGTGTGCTCGAACAACGCTCCGTCCAGTCTGGCCGTCGAGACGGCGCGCGAGATGGGGATCACGTTGCTCTGCTTCCTTCCCGGGGAGGAGATGAACATTTACACTCACGCGGAGAGGATCGAGGTCTAGGGAGTGTGAGCCCCGGCCTTGCGACCGGGGCCCCGCCGGCCCCTACTGCTGCTTGATTCCTCCGTAGTACTTCTCGGCTTCCGCGCGCAGCTTTACGGATTCGTTGAACGCCTTGCTTCCGGACTTCATCTTCTTGTCGCCGTCGTTCCGTCGGCCCTTCTTCGCGAGCTCGATCGCCTCGTTCGTCAGGCGATGGGCTTCCTTCGCCTTGCCGTAGGCCTTGTTGAGCATCGCGCGATAGTGGCCGATCTTCTCGGCCACTTCGGTGTTCCCCATGTCCTCGTGAAGCTGCTGCAGCTCGGCGACTGTCTTGAGCTGCCGCTCGTAATTCGCCGTCAGCTTGGTCAGCGTGTCGCGATACTTGATCCAGCTTGCGGGGGCCTCTCCGGCGAAGGCCGCATGGGAGAGAGCCAGGATTCCCAGGGTCGTGCCGAGGATCATCTTCTTCATCGTTTTCTCCTTCTTGTTCTTCGTTCGACTTCCGTATTGCGAGACTAAGAGCGTGCTGTAACGGTTTCTGGCATGGCTCAACTGTGTCCCTTCCGGGTAACAGCATTGGCTCTCCATTCGAGGAAGAAGACCATCGATTCCTCCCGCGCAGGTGCGAGGGCCAATTGCGGTGATATCCCGTGATGAACCTGGCGATTTCTTGCTCAACCCTTGCATCGGTGGGGCCATAGACTTGACGAAAGGGGTAGATCGATGATCGTGAAGACTCGTGTAAAGGCAGGATCGTTGTCAGAACCTTGATATTACTCTTACGTTAGCGTAAGATAATAGTCGGTGGAACTAATCAAAGTCGGCGACCTGGCCCGCGCGACCAATCGCACCGTGCGCACACTTCGATACTATGAGGAGTTGGGCCTCCTCCGACCCGCAAGACGATCGGAGGGGGGATTCCGCCTCTACGCTCCCCAGGACACCCGTCGGGTGGAGATGATTACCGAACTCCAGGAATTGGGACTGTCTTTGGAGAAGATCGCTTCCATCGTTCGATCTTGGCAGTCATCGAACCGGCCTCAGGGAGAAACGGCGGAGCTTCGAAAAACGCTGGAGGAGGGCCATAAAGCGGCGCATGGCAAGATAGACCGCCTGCGACGCTTGGCGAGCGAATTCGAGATCGCGCTGGGATTCCTCGATGTCGGCGATGGCCAAGGCCACGTGCCCGCATTCATGGACAGACTGGCGAATGGCTAGACGCATTTACCTAGATCATCACGCGACCACCTCCGTCGATCCGCGGGTGGTGGAGGCGATGATCCCCTACTTCACGGAGCGCTTCGGCAACGCGGCGAGTCGGACGCATGAATTCGGGCACGAGGCTTGGAGGGCCGTCGAGGAGGCGCGGCGCCACGTGGCCGGCCTCGTGGGGGCCCGGCCCGAAGAAATCGTCTTCACGAGCGGGGCGACGGAGTCGGACAATCTGGCCGTCAAAGGAGTTCGCGGGGAGAACATCGTCACCGTGGCCACGGAACATCGCGCGGTGCTCGACTCTTGTCGGACCAAGTCGGAAGTGACGCTCCTGCCCGTGGACTCCGAGGGTCTTGTGGATCTCGATCGACTGCGCGCCGCGATTACCGAGCGCACCGCTCTTGTCAGCGTGATGGTCGGCAACAATGAAATCGGAGTAATTCAGCCCATCGCCGAGATCGGGAAGATCTGCCGGGAGCGGGGAGTTCTTTTTCACTCCGACGCGGCCCAGGCGGCCGGGATCCTCCCGATCGACGTCGATTCGATGGGGATCGATCTTCTATCTCTCTCCGCCCACAAGATGTATGGGCCCAAAGGCGTCGGCGCGCTCTTCGTTCGCAAGCGGGTGAAGATCTCGCCGATCCTGGATGGAGGCGGCCATGAAGGGGGGCTTCGTTCCGGGACCCTCCCGGTTCCGCTGATCGTCGGATTCGGGGAGGCGGCGCGAATCGCCTCCCTCGAGATGGCGGCGGAAGCAACTCGGATTCGGGCTCTTCGCGATCGACTTTGGAACGGGATTCGAACGGGCCTCGACCGCGTTCGATTGAACGGCCATCCGGAAAGACGGTTGCCGGGAAACCTGAACGTCAGCTTCGAATTCGTGGAAAACGAGGGGCTGATCGAGGCCCTGGACGGAGTAGCGGTATCCGGGTCGGCGGCCTGCACGACGGCCAAGATCGAACCGTCCCACGTTCTGGCGGCTTTGGGCTTGTCCGAGCCGGTCGCCCATGCGGCGCTTCGCTTCGGCATCGGCCGCTTCAATACGGCGAGCGAAATTGATATAACGTTGCGTCTTCTGGTCCTGGCGGTCCGGCGGCTCCGGGAGTCGTCGCCGCTGTACGAGTTGGTCAAGAAGGAGGCTTAGATGTCCGCTCACGAACACGCGCACGGCTCGGAAACGCCGGCCCCTGCGGTACCCCGAACCCAGTTTTCGGTCTCCGACAAAGCGGCGAGCAAGCTCAAGGAACTGCTGGCGCAGGAACAAAAGGGGCCCGAGTTCGGTCTCAGGCTCGGCGTCCAAGGCGGCGGCTGTTCCGGCCTGTCCTACTTCATGGACTTCGACACCGAGCATCCGAACGACCGCATTTTCGAGGACGAGGCGAAAACCGTGAAGGTCTTCGTCGATCCCAAGAGCCTTCTCTACATGAGCGGGTCGACCCTCGACTTCGCCGAGGGGCTGATGGGGTCGGGCTTCACGATCAAGAACCCGCAGGTCAAGGGAAGCTGCGGCTGCGGTCATTCCTTCAACGTGTAGCGATATGGAAGACGCGAAGCCGGCCGCCGTCTCGCGCGAGAAGGTCGAGGAAGTCCTCAACCGAATCCGGGAGTTCATCGCCGCGGACGGAGGATACGTCGAGCTCGTCAACATCAACGAGGAGGACGGGATCGTCTTCATCCGATTCCAGGGCGCCTGCTCGGGCTGACCCTCCAGCGCGATGACTCTCCAGTTGGGGATCGAGAACGAGCTGATGGTGTCCATTCCCGAAATCAAGCAGGTGGTTGCGGTATGAACGTGACCCAGATGCATCGGGCGCGCGAAGGCGAGATCACTCCTCAAATGACGCGCGTGGCCGAGCGCGAGGGGTGCGAACCCGAATTCGTGCGCCGGGAGGTCGCGGAAGGCCGAGCCATCATCCCCGCGAACGTCCATCACCCGAGCCTCGATCCGATGATCGTCGGGATCGAGTTCTCGTGCAAGATCAACTCCAACATCGGCAACTCCGCGGTGACTTCCGATGTCGAGGGGGAGCTGCGGAAGCTGCACACCTCCGTCCACTTCGGGGCGGACACCGTGATGGATCTCTCGACCGGGGGGCACATCGACGAGATTCGCGAGGCGATCGTCGCGGCCTCCCCGGTGCCCGTCGGCACGGTCCCGATCTACCAGATGGTCCGGGACATCAAGAACGTCTCCGACCTCTCGGAGAAGGACATGTTGGACGTGATCGATAGGCAGGCGCGGCAGGGCGTCGACTACATGACGATCCATGCGGGCGTGCTCCTCGAGTATCTCCCCAAAGTGAAGGACCGGATCACCAAGATCGTCTCGCGCGGCGGCTCGCTCATCGCGGAGTGGATGGTGAAGCGCCGGCAGCAGAATCCGCTCTTCACCCATTTCGACGAGATCTGCGAGATCTTCCAGGCACACGACGTCAGCTTCTCGCTCGGCGACGGCCTTCGGCCCGGGTGTCTCCACGACGCCTCCGACGAGGCGCAGTTCGCGGAGCTTCGGACGCTCGGCGACCTGACGCTCCGCGCGTGGAAACACGACGTCCAGGTAATGATCGAGGGGCCGGGCCACATCCCGCTCGACCAGGTTCCGTTCCAGGTCGCCGAGCAGCAACGGCGGTGTCACGGTGCGCCGTTTTACACGCTCGGTCCTCTGGTGACCGACGTGGCGCCCGGATACGACCACATCACCAGCGCGATCGGAGCGGCCGTGATCGGCTGGTACGGCACGAGCTTGCTCTGCTACGTGACGCCGAAAGAGCATCTCGGCCTCCCGAAGGAGGAGGACGTCAAGCAGGGCGTGATCGCCTACAAGATCGCCGCGCACGCGGCGGACATCGCCCGCCACCGGAGGGGGGCGCGGCGGCGAGACGACGATCTTTCGAGGGCCCGCTTCGAGTTCGACTGGAAGAAGCAGTTTGACCTGTCGCTCGACCCGGAAACGGCGCGGAAGTTCCACGACGAGGACTTGCCGGCCGATTACTTCAAGAGCGCGGAATTCTGCTCGATGTGCGGGCCGAAGTTCTGCTCCATGAAAGTCTCGACTCACATTCCCACGTGGGACGTGGCGGGGACGAAGTCCTGATGCACCGTCTTCTGTTCCTCGTCGTCGGGGCGGTTCAGGAGGAAGCGGCGCCCAAGGATCTTAGACTCGAGATTCTCCTCTTCCAGGGGGCCATCGTGGAGGGAAAACCCTCTCCCGGAGAACCCGAATCGGAATCGTTCGGGCAGTAGTAGCTCGGGCTACTTGTTGACGAAGTCCTGGAGACGAGCCTCCTGTACCGCCTTCTCGGCGAATTCTACTCTCTTTTCTCGCTGGAGCTTCTCGGTCCTTTCGTTCCAGAGAGTCTCGAGTTTTGCGCCGGCCTCCTTGGGAAGTCGATGAATTCTCTCTTCGAGATAGACGACAAAGGACCACGACAAGCGCTTTTCCCCGAGCAGCATCGATCCGTCAAAGCACGCGGCACGACTCGGCTCGAGGATTCTGACGACCTGGTTCAATTCCCGACCAAGATAGGGATCGTCCTGTAGGGGACTCGATCGTCCGTCCAGTCGAAACAGCTCGGTGGATTGAAATCGAATCGACGATCCGGCGGTGGCTTCGGCAAAGCCGCGCCGGTTGATGTTCCCCGCCAACTCCTCGGCGGCCGCGCGTGCCAGCGCTTTCAACTGTGCGAGTTCCAGAGTCTTCGCAATCTTCTCGCGAATGGCTTGGGTGAGTTGGGGGATGTACGCCTCGTTCCGGCGGTGAAAGCGGTACAACGCGATCCCGCGTACCGTCCTGAATCGGGGAGATAGATCGCCTTCCTTCCGGTCCGGTTTCAAGGCCCACTCCAGGTGAGAGGCCTTCCCCAAGGGAAGCTCATCGATGGAGCGGAGATCGAAGAGCGGGGTCATGTCGGAAATCAGAGCCTCGTCTTTCACCGACTTGACGATCTCTGCGAATCGTTCTGCTGAGACCGGTTGCGGATCCTGGCTCAGCTTCTCGCCAATGGTGCGGATGAGGGAGACGGCCTTCTCCTGGCCGCGCTCGAGTCGAAGCCGCCTGACGATCTCGGGCCTCACCTCGTTGAGGGGTTTGCACTTTCGAGGCTCATGACTGTCCTCGGAAAGGTAAGCGAACAGGGACTGGTTCTTCGCGTAGAACTCCTCGATCTCCTTTTCGGTGGGGTCGGGAAAGGGTTTCGAGCAGGCGTCGAAGTCCGCCAGGACGTATTGGACCTGAGCTTTCGCCGAAACCTCAAAGAGCCTCCGGTTCGCATCGTAGTAGGCTCAAATCTCCTTGTCCGTCGGTGGGAGAAGATCCTTGGCGTAGTCGCGCGGGTCGAAGGACGCGAATCTCACGCGGCCGAACGCGTGTTCGTTCCAGAGTTCCTCGTAGCACTCGCGGACGGACGCGAACTCTCCTCGAACGGCATCGTCCAGCAGGCGCCGGATCGAGAGGGCTTCTTGGAGGAAGGAGTCGAGATTGCGCTCCGGAATCCCCAGAAACGTTGCCGCCTCCGCCGCCGGGGCGGCCTCCTGCCCCTCCTTGCGAAGGAGACGGAGGAACGCGTCTCGTTCGCCGCGAGTATCTTCGGCGGTCGGTCGGATCCCCTTTTCGGCGCAGCGGTGCAAGAGGATGAGGGTCCTCCATGTCTTCTTGATCGCCTCGCCCTTGTCCAGGTCGCGGACCTGGCGTAGGACGAAAGAGATCAGAAACTCCAAGGTCGTCGCGAATTGGAACTGCTCACAAAGCTGCATCAGGAGCGCATAGCGCTCGTGTCCTAGGACGCGGCTCCGAGCGGTTTGGTAGGCGTCGCGCGAGATTTTCGTGGTCCCGAAGATGACGCCCGCTTCTTCCCGCTCCTGGCCAGAGGCGAGCGCGCCCAGAAAGAGCGTCAAGAGTCCCGTCGGTGCGATCATGAGCATGCAGCCTCCGAAAATGAATCACCGCAGTATACCCGCGGCTCATTCTCCTTGAGTAGCATTCGCTTCCGAGTAGGATACGGATCGCATGACGCACCCCGCCAACTTTGTCGAGGAGATGATCGACGCCCACAATGACTCCGGGCGGTTCCAGCGGCGCGTCCACACGCGCTTCCCGCCGGAGCCCAACGGCTACCTCCACATCGGACACGCGAAGTCGATCTGCCTCAACTTCGGGACGGCGAAGAAATACGGCGGGAAGTGCAACCTCCGCTTCGACGACACAAACCCGACGAAGGAGAGCCTCGAATACGTGGAGTCCATCCAGCGCGACATCCGCTGGCTCGGATTCGACTGGGAGGATCGTCTCTTCTTCGCCTCCGATTATTTTCAGCAACTCTACGACTGGGCCCTCGTCCTCATCCGGAAGGGGATGGCCTATGTGTGCGATCTGACTCCCGACGAGGTTCGCGACGCGCGAGGAACCCTGACGCAGCCCGGCCGGCCCAGCCCCTACCGCGATCGATCCGTCGAGGAGAATCTCGATCTCTTCGAGCGGATGCGAAAGGGAGAATTCCCGGCGGGCTCCAAGACGCTTCGCGCCAAGATCGACATGGCGTCGCCGAACATCAACCTGCGGGATCCGGTCCTCTACCGCATCCTTTTCGCGCACCATCATCGGACCGGCGATGCCTGGTGCCTCTATCCGACATACGACTACGCGCACGGGCAGTCCGACTCGATCGAGGGGATCACGCACTCGATTTGCACCCTGGAATTCGAAATCCACCGGCCGCTTTACGATTGGCTCTTGGACGCGATCGGGATCGGTCATCCGCAACAAATAGAATTCGCGCGGCTCAATCTGACGTACACGGTCATGAGCAAGAGAATCCTCCTCGAGTTGGTGCGCGAAGGACGCGTTCGCGGGTGGGACGATCCCCGGATGCCGACGCTCTCGGGGTTGCGGAGGCGCGGCTACACTCCGGAAGCCATCCGCGCCTTCTGCGAACGCATCGGCGTCGCCCGGATGACGAGCACCATCGAGGTCCAGGTGCTGGAGCAATCGATCCGCGAGGACCTCAACCGTCGCGCGCCCCGGCGCATGGCGGTCTTGCGGCCGCTCCGAGTCGTAGTCACGAACTGGCCCGCGGGAAAAGTAGACGAGCTCGATGCCGTCAATAACCCCGAAGACTCCGCCGCGGGGACACGGAAGGTCCCCTTCGGAGGAGAGCTCTGGATCGAGCGCGACGACTTCATGGAATCGCCTCCCAAGGGTTTTTTTCGGCTCGCGCCCGGCCAAGAGGTGCGCCTCCGTTACGCCTACTTCGTTCGGTGCACGGACGTCGTCAAGAACTCGGCGGGGGAAATCGCCGAAGTGCGCTGCACGTACGATCCCGCGACGCGCGGGGGGGATGCGCCGGACGGACGCAAGGTCAAGGGGACGATCCACTGGGTCTCCGTGGCGCACGCCGTGGAAGCCGAGGTCCGTCTCTACGACCATCTCTTCACCCACCCCGACCCCGCGGCGCAGCAGGACTATCGGACGTCTCTCAACCTGAAGTCCCTCGAAACCCTCCCGGCCGCGAAGCTCGAGCCCTCGATGGGATCGGCGACGGCCGGGGATTTTTTTCAGTTCGAACGGCTCGGCTACTTCTGCGTCGACGGCGATTCGCAGCCGGGAAAACCCGTCTTCAATCGGACGGTGACGCTGAAAGATTCGTGGGCGAAGGAACAGAAGAAGACGTAGTCCCCTGGTTCCGCCGCCCGCCGCCGTGATATCATGCCGCCGCCATGATCCATGAACGGGTCGTCGTCGGGGCCTTCCAGTGCAACTGCCACATCCTGGCGGACGACGACGGGGAGGCCGTGATCGTCGACCCCGGGGATGACGCCGAGGCGGTTCTTCAAGCGACGAAGGGGCTCCGCGTTCGCTACCTGCTCCACACCCACTGCCATTTGGACCACATCTCGGGGACGCGGGAGGTGAAGGAAGCCACGGGCGCGCAGATCGTGATCCACGAAGACGATCGTCCCCTCTACGACAAGTTGCCCGGACAGGCCAAGATGTTCGGGTGGGAAGTCGGAGAGCCGGCGCCGATCGACGCGACGTTTGCGGACGGAGACGTCTTCCGATTCGGACGCCACGAACTGCGCGTTCTGCACACTCCGGGCCATACGCCGGGGAGTTGCTCCTTCCACCTGGGGAACGCCCTCTTCTCCGGGGATACCCTCTTTCGACGGTCGATCGGTCGCACCGATCTTTGGGGGGGAAACTTCGAGCAGGAAATCGCCTCGATCCGGTCGAAGATTCTCGGGCTCGGCCCGGAGGTCGTCGTTCATCCCGGACATGGCCCCGATACGCGGGTCTCCGAGGAAAAGGAGAAGAATCCGTTCCTGAGGTAGACTGGATCGGCCGGCCCATCGCTCCCTCGCTTCTCCGGACGATCGTCGCGGACGATCCGTTCGTGCGCTCCTACTCCCTCGGATGGACTGCGCGCATGCCCGTCCATCTGGGCCTCGCCTTCGAGCGATATCGTTCTTTTCGTTCCGCGGTCCACGCTCGCGACGAGAACGAGATTCATGCCTGGTTGACGGGATGTCGATACGTCTCGGACCGAGAGGTTTGGGGGCGCGAGGATGTTTGGATGCATCCCGAGGACTTCGAGAGAGCCCGATGGGGAGATTGCGAGGAACACGCGCTTTGGGGATGGCTCCACTTCCTCGCGCTGGGCCGCGAGGCCCGCTTCACCGCGGGGTTTCACGGAGAGACCGGCCATGCGTGGGTCACGCTGTACGGCGAGGCGATCCTCGTATTCGAATCGACCTCCAAACGGTCCGGGTATCGGGCGGAGGACGTTTGCGTGCGCCCGGAATACCGTCCTCTGTGGTCCGTCGACGGCCGACTCGGGTTTCGGTGGCATGGGCCGAAGGGAGAGATCCCCCGAATTCCTTGAGGCGCCCCTCGCTGCCCGGGTATGATGCCTCGGACTTCGGAGGGCGTCATGTCCACGACACGGATCACCGTCGGGAATTCGAAACGGATCGCCGAACTCAAAGAGATGGTCGATCGCGATCCGCTGAACGTCAATCTCCGCTTTCAGCTTGCGGCCTCGCTCGAGGCGTCGGGCAAGATGCAGGAGGCCGTGAAATGCCTGCACGATTCGATCGACAAGGCCCGCCGAAACTTGGGCGTCGCCCACTGCAGTTACGCCGTGATGCTGATGAAGGCCGCGAAGCCCGAAGAGGCGCTCAAGAACTTCGACATCGCGATCGAGATCGATCCTTCCAACGCCAGCTTCTACCTCACCAACAAGGCCCATGCCCTCACGCAGATCGGACTTCACGACAAGGCGAAGGCGATCTACGAGCAAATCCTCTC
Source organism: uncultured Planctomycetales bacterium (assembly GCA_964526305.1). Lineage (GTDB taxonomy): Bacteria > Planctomycetota > MHYJ01 > MHYJ01 > JACPRB01 > JACPRC01. The sequence goes on from CAZGKV010000026.1 coordinate 45,721, forward strand.
TCGGAAGGACGCGTCCAAGGAGACACAGAGGATCGTGATCAAGAATCTGGGGGACATCAAGAAGTAGCGGTTCAGCGCGCTTCCAACGTGAGGAATACCGTGCCGCGGATCCTGCCCGCGCTTTCGCCCATCTCATGGACATACAGGCGACGGGCGAGCTCTTCGATCGGAATCCGCTGAAGACCGGCTCTCGGGTTCATCACGACGACCCCGTCTCTCTCCCGACGCCAGATCAACCAGAAGTCGAGTTGAGGCGGGGATCCTACGATGCCGATGGCGGGAAGACTCCTGGGGGAGGAGAGCAGGTCGAGGACGGGCATGATGAGTTGGGTCGCGCGGAGCCCTCTCCGATTGGCGACATCCTCAAGATCGTCGATGGACGTTCCGGACTCGTCAGTGCGGCACTCGCGCGCCAATTGCTCGTAGTCGGTGACGGGGATCCCGAAGCTCTCCAGCGCTGATCGCAGGACTGCCGGTCCGGTATCGGATCCTCGCGTGGTGTGGACGATCGGGTCGGTGGTGGGACGATGCTGCGACTCACAGCTTTGTAGGACAAGGAGGACGAGTGCTAACACCGATGACCGGCAGACCGCTCTCTGGTCCATCCCAGGAACTTATGCCAGGTTTGGGATGCCCTTTGCGGAAATCTCTAGCCCCCCGTTTCCGCCCACTTGCCCTCCCCCTCCCACACGCGGACGAAGAGGCGGGCCTTCTTCAAGCGCTTCCGAAGTTTTTCGTGGAGATCGGCAGCGATGTTCTCGCACGTGGGGTACCGGAGGAGTTGATTTAAGTCATGGTGATCGTACTCTCTCAGAATCTCCCGGAGAGCCGACTTGAGATCGTCGAAGTCGACGACCATGCCTCGGATCACGGGACCCTCCACCGTGACCTCCACGGTGTAGGTATGACCATGCGGATTCCCGCACTTGGGATGTCCGGGAAGACGATGACTGCTGTCGAAGTGTTCGAGAACGCCGACCTTCATGCGGCGGCGATTCTATATGGCGTGGAAGAGGAGTCAAGATAGAATGTCCCCGATGGAGGACCGCTCGTCCGAGATCTTCCGCGCCGTCCTCGAGCGGCGTCAGATGTTTCAGATGGCGGCGCTGAGTCTCTCGCGCGACGACCGGTACCATCTGGTCGAAGAGCTTGCCGAGACTCTCCGCAAACGGGCCGTGGACATCTCCGGCTTCGTGAAGATGGGCGGGTGGCCCCAGGTGGAGACCTGGTGTGCCGGAGATCATCTTTGCGTCGTCCTGGCCGAGGCACGGGTCCTTACCCGGAGTTCGAACGACGCGGCCGAGGAACTTCTGAGGTCCAGAATGGCGGAGGGCGGACCTTGGCATCAGCTCGTCTTCAGTCTCTCCCCCCCCGGAGGCCCGGCCGCGCGGCAATGGCTCTCGCACCGCATCAAGGACTCCGAAGTCCGAGACCGGTTTCTTCACCGTCCTGGAGAGACCGCACTCGACGAACTGTTCGGAGGCGAATTCCTCACCATCTTCGCCCTGTCCGCGCAGCCGCTTCCCCCGCTCCCGCCGGCGAAGGCTTGACGACCTACCGATCTCCGTTGCCTCGCCGCACGTTCGTAATGAGATCGACCGCCGCCTCCGCCACCGACTTGAGGGGAGTCGAGCGGAAAAGCATCTCGGCGACTCCTACATTCGGCACGGCACGCACCTCGCGGATCCTCGGCAGGAACACGAGGAGCGTGAGCAAGCGAAGGAGAAAAGATACGATCAGGAGCATCCAAAAGCCGCTGAAAAGGGTGAATCCCCATCCGGCGATCGAATAGTGGCGGGGCAGGTACCCGACGACGCTCGCTCCGAGGAGACCGGCCGCGAGAACCGCGGTTCCGACGATAAGATTGAAGTAGGCGGTGCAGCGCGCCCGCTTCGGGGGGCTGACGGCGTCGAGCAGGAAGTTCGAGGCGCTGAGGTTGAAGCCGCTCCAGAAGACCCCGGCCCAAATCTGAAGGGACCAGGCCCAGAGGGGAGATCGGCCCAGGAGCCAGAGGAAGGGGAGCAGCGTCACTCCGACTCCCGTAACCGCCATCACTTTCCTCGTTCCATACCGATCTCCCATCTTGCCCCAGAACCGCAGGGCGGGTATCTGCGAGAGGATGAGGAGAAATTGGGAAATCATGAACTCCGTGTAGGTGAACCGAAGTTCCCGCAGGAAGTAGATCGCGAAGTATACCCCGGCGACGTGGGCGGCGAAATTGAGCGCCGCTACGAAGAAGACGAACTTCGCGAAGTTGGATCTCGGCAAGGCGCGCAGGAATTGCCGGAGCGTAAACGCGTCCTCCGGAGTCCGGCGATAGGGAGGCTCCACCATGCGAGCGAGATACGAGACGGAAAGGCACCGCGCGGCCAGGGCCGCAGCGAAGATGAGTACGAAACCCCAGGATTCGACCCCTCTCGCCTTGCTTCCGTGGAGTCCCAAGCCCGCCGCGGCGGCGGCAAGGGCGGTGCACACGATCATCACGGCGGTCCGCTTCCCGAAATAGCGCCCCCGGATGTCCGACGGCACGAGATCGCCCATGGTGCTGTTCCAAGGAGGCGAGGCGAAATGGACGCCGGCGAAATTGACCACGACGCTCGCGACCAGAATCCAGAGATCCAGGGGGGACGGCAGGAAGAGGGACCCCGCGATGGGGAGCCACGTCAGCGCCTGGAGGCCGGCCCCGAGGAGATACCACCGTCGGCGATGACCGGAGCTGTCGACGAGATTGGCGGCGAGCGGCTGGAGGCACGCTCCGACGAACAGGGGAACGCTCGCGAGAATCCCGAGGACGAGATTCGATGCGCCGAGATATACGGCACAAGCGCTGAGGTAGGTCTCCCCGAGACCCACCATGACGCCGTAGGCGGCCACGTCGCGCAGGGAGGCGTCGAGACTCCTCTCGACGGTCTTCGTGTCCACGGAGCCCGGGATCATATCAGGCTCTCGCCGTCATTGCCATTGACTCCCGGAAGGCCGCCGCTACGATAGACCCCGTGGAAATCGACGCCGCTTCCTTCACGATCATCGACGTCGAGACGACCGGTCTCGATCCTTCGGCGGGAGACCGCGTCTGCGAGGTCGGCGCGATCAAGGTCCAGGCGGGTAAGGAATTGGGGCGATTCGAGTCGCTGGTGAACCCCGAGCGCGCGATTCCCGAGGCGGCGAGGGCCAAGCACCAGATTACCGACGAGATGGTCCGGGAATCTCCGACATTCGCCGCGGTCGCTCCCCGCTTGCGGCCGTTCTTGGCGGGGACGGTCCTCGTGGCGCAAAACGCCGAGTTCGACTTGGGATTCCTCAACGCGGAATTCGTCCGGGCGGGAATGTCGAAGTTGTCGATCCCCGCAGTGGACACCATCCCCCTCGCCCGGCGCGTGCGTCCGGGCCTCTCGACGTACAATCTCGACAGCCTGGCGCACCACTTCGGCGCGAAGTTCCGCTCCCGCCATCGCTCCATCGGCGATTGCGAAGTGACGGTGAAGGTGTTCCTGGACTGCGTGAGAGCCCTTCGCCAGCGGGGAGACGTTCGTTCCGTCGAGGACCTGGTCCGCCGGGGAGGGGTCCGATGACGGAACCCGAGAAAAAGCGGATCTCCGAGGAAATCCTGCGACTGAAGGAGAAGCGGGAGGCGGTCATCCTCAGCCACAACTACCAGCGCGGAGAGCTGCAGGACCTGGCCGATTTTGTCGGAGACTCTCTCGGGCTGACGCAGCAAGCGGCGAAAGCGAAGGCGAAAGTGATCGTCTTCTGCGGCGTCCACTTCATGGCCGAAACCGCGGCGATCATGAACCCGGACAAACTCGTGGTCATCCCGGACAAGGAAGCGGGGTGCTCGCTCGCGGCGATGATCTCCGCGGAAAGCCTTCGCCGTTGGAAGGCGGAACACCCCGACGCCGTCGTCGTGAGCTACATCAATTGCACCGCCGAGGTGAAGGCGGAAAGCGACTACATTTGCACCTCGACCAACGCGCTCAAGATCATCGAAGCGATTCCCCCGGACCGAGAGATCCTGTTCGCCCCCGATCAATTCCTGGGGACGTTCCTCCGCCAGCGGACGGGCCGGAAGATGCACCTCTGGCCGGGGTATTGCCACGCGCACCACAAGATTCGAACCGACCGCATTCAGGAATTGAAGCGGGAGCATCCGAAGGCGGAGTTCGTCATGCATCCGGAGTGCGGATGTCTCACCTCGTGCATGCCGTTGGCCGACAAAGTCGTCTCGACGGAAGGGATCATCAAGCATTGTCATGATTCTCCGAGCCGGGAGTTCATCGTCGGCACCGAGGTCGGAATCCTGCATCGACTCTCGAGGGAGAACCCCGAGAAGGTCTTCTTTCCCGCCGCCGAGGAAGCGTTTTGCGAATTCATGAAGCTCAACACCTTGGAGAAGCTCCTCTGGTCGCTCGAGGAGCTCGAACACCGGGTCGTCGTACCGCCCGAGATTGCGGCGAAGGCGCGCCGCGCGATCGAGCGGATGCTCGAGATCAGCGCTCCGGGAGCGTACGTCCAGCCCTCGCCCAAGCCGCCGGTAGACTAAGAGCACATCCCGGTAGGCTCGTGAGCCGCGGCGGGCTGAGAAGCGAGCAGCGCCAGGAGCGAGGAGGAGGCCTAACCTTGAAGAGGTTGTCGACGACGAGCGACGCCGCGATGCGACGCTTGTCGACCCGTCCCCTCCTTGAGGTCGGCATGGCGGAGCAA
>CAZGKV010000027.1:0-50133 GCA_964526305.1 uncultured Planctomycetales bacterium
AGGTTAGGTCTCCTCCTCGCTCCTGGCGCTGCTCGCTTCTCAGCCCGCCGCGGCTTACGAGCCTACCGGGATGGGCTCTTATTCCAGCAGGCGTTATAGGTGACCATCATGCTGTCCAAGATCGTGACGATGCGATTGATGTCGTCCTTGGTGGCCATCGTCGCTCGAATGTCCTTGATGTCCTCGGTGTTCTGGACGACGTGCGCCGCGAGCCGATTGAATTTCTCGTTGAGTCGCTTCTCGAGGGCGGCGAGCTCGGCCTTGAACTTCGCGAGCTCCTTCTTGAATTCCGCCCAGGGTACCGGTCGAGATCCGTTGCTGGCCACGGAGGAATCCTACGTGGGCTTTCGCCTGGAGTCAAGCGGCCCTTCCTCGCCCCGCATCACCTGCTCCACGTCCTTGTCTCCTCGTCCCGAGACGTTGATCACGAGAATTGTCCCCTTTCTCATCTTCCGAGCGAGTGTTTCGGCGTAGGCGACGGCGTGCGCGGACTCGAGCGCCGGAATGATTCCCTCTTCCTCCGCAAGCCGATGGAAGGCGTGCAGGGCTTCTTCGTCCGTGACGGCGACGTACTCGACCCGCCTCCGGTCGCGTAGGAGCGCATGTTCCGGTCCGACGCCGGGATAGTCCAAGCCCGCGGAGACGGAATGCGTTTCGGCGATCTGACCCCACGCATCCTGCAATACGTACGTCATCGCTCCGTGGAGAACGCCGGGCCGTCCGTGGACGAGCGGCGCCGCGCTTTTCTTGGGTCCGAGTCCGCCCGCCTCGACTCCGACCAGCCGCACGTCGCCGTCGCGTACGAAGGGGTGAAAGATCCCCATCGCGTTCGAGCCTCCCCCCACGCACGCGACGATCGCCTCCGGCCGCTTGGGACGCAGCTGGGCCCGGACTTCCCGACCGATGACCGACTGGAAGTCCCGCACCATTCGGGGATAGGGATGCGGCCCGACGACGGATCCGATCACGTAATGCGTCGTGTCGACATTGGTCACCCAGTCCCGGATGGCCTCGTTGATTGCGTCTTTGAGCGTGCGCGTGCCGCTCGTGACGGGCCGGACTTCGGCGCCGAGAAGCTTCATCCGGTAGACGTTGAGCGACTGCCGGCGACAGTCCTCCTCGCCCATGTACACCACGCAGGCGAGGCCGAAGAGGGCGCAGCCGGTCGCGGTCGCGACGCCGTGCTGACCCGCGCCGGTCTCGGCGATAATGCGCTTCTTCCCGAGCCGGCGCGCCAGGAGAAGCTGTCCGAGGACATTGTTGAGTTTGTGGGATCCCGTATGGTTGAGATCCTCCCGTTTCAGGTAGATCGTCGGGCGGCCGATCCTCTTCGTCCACCGCTCCGCGAGCGTGAGGGGGGTCGGTCGTCCCGCGAATCGTTCGAGATAGTCGCGGAACTCCCGGCGAAATGCGGGGTCTCGTCGGGCGGTCGCGTAGGAGCGGTCGAGCTCGGCGAGATTCGCCATCAGCGTATCGGGGACGAACTTCCCGCCGTAGGGACCGAACTTGCCGCGGGCGTTGGGAAAGGGCCAGTCGAATCGGGGCACGAGGGTGAGTCGCCTACCGGACTTTGACCCGCACGGAGGTCGTCGCCTGCTCCGCCTCGCGGGCGGCGTGGAGGAACTCGCGGAGCTTGCCGAGATCCTTCCGGCCCGGCGAACTCTCGGTCGCGCGGCAAACGTCGATGCCGAAGGGGCGGACCTTGCGGAGGATCTCTCCGACCGTATCCGAAGTCAGTCCGCCGGAGACGATCACGCGCCCGAATTTCTTCGCGCACACGGCCCAATGCGGGTCCACGACCGTTCGAGAAATCGGATCCTTGGGGAGATCCAAGAGAAAAGCGAAGACGTCGTACTTGCGCAGCTCCTCGAGCGTTTCGTCGCGGTAGGATTCGAACGTCTTGAACACGGTCGCCCCGATGGTCGCCGCGTAGTCCGGGGATTCGTGACCGTGGAGCTGGGCGAACGCGAGGCCCGTCTGATGAAGGATGGCGCGAACTTCCTCGAACGGCTGATCTTTGAATACGCCGACGGGGATGGTGGAGGCAGGACAGGCGCGAACCACCTCGCGTGCGACGGCGACTTCGATCCGGCGCGGGCTCTTGGAGAAGATGAGGCCGAGGTAATCCGCCCCCTCTTCCGATGCCGCCCGGGCATCCTCGACGCTGGTGATGCCGCAGACCTTGATCTTAAGCATCTGGGTTCAAGTCTATCCCCGGGAAGGGGGGAATGCAAGGCGCATTACGATTCGAAGTTCCACCGAATCGAGATCGGTCACGCCCACGGTTCCGGAGGCGTGCGTCCGTTTCGGGCGAACCAGGCGCGGAGCGCGGATACGCTGCTTCGAAAGGCGAGCTGATCCCAGGGAACTTCTTCCGGCGGGAACAACCGCGCCTCCCCCGCGTCGGTGCCCGCGGTGAGATTGCCCCCCACCACTTTCGACAAGAAGACGACGACGACGATCGACCCGCCCCACCAACTGTCCGGATACGAAAACGTGCCCAGCGATTCGGAGAGTTCCACCGCCAGGCCCGTCTCCTCCTCGGTCTCGCGCCGGGCCGCTTCTTCGACCGTTTCGTCGATCTCCATGAAGCCGCACGGAAACGTCCAGCAGCCGAGCCGCGGTTCGATGTTCCGGCGGATGAGGACGAGGCGACCGTCCACTTCCGGGATGGACCCGCACGCGACCTTCGGATCCAAGTAGTGGACGAAGTCGCACCGGGTGCACGCGTGCCGGGGCTTCTCGTCGCCGCGGGGAACGCGCTTGGTCATAGGCGCGCCGCACTGGGAACAGAACTTCGGTTCAAGGATGGCGGCCATCGTTCGTCCACGCAATCCACGTTTCCAGTTTTCGTGCGGCCTCGCCCGAGTCGATCGCGGCGGCCGCGCGTTCGACGCCCGAGCGAGGCGACGTTGCGGCACCGGCGGCGACCAGGGCGAGCGCGGCCGAGTAGAGGACTCCGTCGCGCCAAGCGCCTTTCTCGCCCCGAAGCACCTTTCGCGCGATCTCGGCGTTCTCCGCCGGCGTACCTCCCCGGAGATCTTCGAGTTTCGCCTTCCGTAGCCCCGCCTCCGTCGGACGGAGCGTGAGGCGCGAGACCTTGCCCTTCGCCAGCCGCGCCAGTTTCGTTTCCCCGAGGAGCGAGGGTTCGTCGAGTCCTCCCGCGCCGTGGAAGGTGAACGCGGCGCGCGATCCTAGGGCGCGCAGGACCTCGGCGAAGGGGACGACATAACTGGGGCTGAAGATCCCGATCGTCTGAACGTTTGCGAACGCCGGATTCGTGAGCGGCCCGAGCAGGTTGAAGATCGTCCGGAACCCGAGCTCCTTCCGCACCGGAGCCGCGTGCTTCATCGCAGGGTGTAGGGCGGGCGCGTGAAGATAGGCGATGCCGACCTCGCGCAATCCGAGCTCGAGCCGTTCGGGGGGGAGCTCGAGCCGCACCCCGAGGGCTTCCAGGAGATCCGCGCTCCCGCATTTCGAACTTGCCGCCCGATTCCCGTGCTTGGCGACGGGAATCCCGCAGGAGGCGCAGAGGATCGCGGCGAGCGTGGAGAAGTTGAAGGTGCCCTTGGCGTCCCCCCCGGTTCCGGCGGTGTCCAAGACCACGTCCAGCCCGTCCGTCCGGACGCGCACGACCCGTTCGCGCATCGCCCGGGCGCAGCCGGCGATTTCGGGGACCGTTTCTCCTTTCATCCGAAGGGCGGTCGCGAAGGCGGCGATCTGCGCGGGCGTGGCGGCTCCGTCCATGATCTCCCCGAGCGCCGAGGCGGCTTCGTCCGCGCGGAGGTCTCGACCGGCCACCAACTCCGCGAGCGCCTCTTTGAGCATGCGCGGGGATTCTACCGCTTGCCTCGGATCCGCTCCAGCTCCTTGTCGAGCCGATCGATCAGGGCCACCGCGACGTTGTGGAGAGCGACGGCTCCGAGCTCCTTTCCGATATCCGTCCGATCGTCCTCGGGGAGGGTGAGATCGCCGTAGACAAGCGCGTTGACGGGCCGGGTGGCGCGAGACACGAGATTGGAGAGATGGCCGACGACCTTGGGGATCCCGTCGTTCGCCAGAATAATGTTGTGGGGTTTGAGGTCGCGGTGGACGATCCCAGCGCGGTGAGCGGCGCCGAGCCCTCGAGCGATTCCCGCGGCCTCCCGGGGATCGATCGGCCCTTCCCGAATCCGGTCGAGTCCGAGGTGGCGGGATCAAGGTGATATACTCCCGCGTGGTGGCCGATCACGATTCCTACGCCTACGGTTTCGGGACGACGCATTGGAGTCAGGTCGTCGGAGCCGGCAGCGACAATCCGCTGGAGCGCCGATCCAATCTGGAGCGCCTTTGCCGCCAGTATTGGCGCCCCCTCTATTCGCACATACGGCGCTTCTGGGGTTTGGAGCCCGCTGCGGCGGAAGATCGGACCCAGGAGTTCTTCGCGTATCTTCTGGAGCACGACATCCTCTCGCGCGCCGCTCCCGAACTCTCCCGATTCCGCACCTTCATCAAGGGAGTCCTCCGGAACTTCCTGAACGCGGAGCGAAGGCGAGACGGACGACTGAAGCGCGGAGGGGGCCAGCACCCGCTCTCCCTCGACGCCGCCGCGACCGACGACGCAACCCTTCCCGAGGTCGCTTCATCGGACCCGTTACCCGAGGAGGTCTTGGACCGCGAATGGGCCCGTCGCGTGCTCGAGCTGGCCCGCGAGGAGTTGGCGCGCAAGCTGCGAAGCGAGGGGAGGACGGTGGATCTCGAGATGTTCGAGCGGTACATCCAGTCTCCCGAGGAAAAGCCGCCGACGTATGCCGAACTGGCGAGACAGTTCGGTCTGACCGAGTGGGACGTATGGAAGCGTCTCTCGTCCTTGCGCGAAGAGCTCCGGACGACGATGCGCTTCCGTGTCGCCGAGACCGTCCGCGATCCGCAAGAAGTGGATGCCGAATTGGAGCAACTCCTGTCGCTCTTGAAGTGACGTTCCCTACCCGACCTCCCTCTTGCGGCAGAGGACAAACCAGAAGAACTTGTCGATTCCCGCGTTTTCCTGGATCCACTTGTACGTTCGCCGTTCCTGGCTGACGAGCCGGGGGACGTGCATTCCCTTGCCGTCTTCCGTATAGGGATCCGCGAAGGCCAAGAGCGTTCCTCCCGGCGTGCCGTCTCCGGCCATTCCTTTGAGGACGAAGGCGTGGGCGTAGGATCCGCAATCGTTGATGATGAGGAGCGGGCCGACGGACATCTTCTCGTAGAGCTTCTCGATCGGCCAATCCCGCGACTCGTCGACCTCGAACCCATAGATCTGGGCGAAGGTGTAAAAGCTTCGGATCGTCAGACCGTTGACGCCGCCGTCTTCCTGCAAGCCTCGGGTCCAAGGAGTGTATCCGAGGATCATCCCCGCTGCCGCCGCCCAACAAGTCGTTTTGGTCAACTGTCCCGTGCCCGAGAGGCCGCGGATCGGACGGTCGTGGATCGGGTGGTTGATGAAGAAACTCATGCTGAGCATGTCGTGGCCTCCTTCCATTCCTGGCTTGCTTGGGGAGCGAACGGCGTGCCACGTCGATAGGACCGGCCGAGGCGATGCGTGGACCGAAAGGGCGGCACGCTCGGATTGAGAAACGATCAGTGCGGAGGGATTTCCTCTTTTTCTCCCGGCCCTCTCCTTCTGGGGACATAATTCATGTAGATGGACCCATCCTCGAACGGCGCCGCCCGATTCTTGCGCGAGCCCTTTCCGCCGCCGGCCAAAGAGGAGGAGACTCGGGAGACACGTCTTAGAACGGACACCTCCCGACTGGTTGCCTCCGTGCCTCAGCGGCTGGGGGGGTACGAAATCGCAGGGGAGATCGGTCGGGGCGCGATGGGGATCGTGTTTCGGGCCTATGACACTCGCCTCAAGCGAACGGTGGCGCTCAAGGTGCTCAAGTCGGAGGTGCTCGAGCCCCACTTCCTGGATCGATTCGAGCGGGAGGCGATCGCGCTGGCCCGCCTGAGGCATCCGGGGATCGCGACCCTGTACGAGGCGGGACAGGCCCAGGGGATCCGCTTCGTGGCGATGGAGTACATCGAGGGGGAGACCCTGGAGAGCCATTTCGGGAAGGCTCCGCAGCGGAAACTCTTGGAATGGCTGGAGCAGGTGGCGCGGGCCGTCCACCATGCGCATGAGCAAAACGTCGTTCATCGCGATCTCAAGCCCGGAAACATCATGGTGGACAGGGAAGGTCATCCCCACGTGGTGGACTTCGGGCTGGCGCGGGTGCGGTCGGAGAAGATCTCGCTGACGGTATCGGGCGAGGTGCTGGGAACCCCGGCGTACATGGCGCCGGAGCAGGTGCGGGGTGCGACACGGGAGATCAACGCGCAAACGGACGTGTACGCGCTGGGCGCCATCCTCTTCGAGATTCTGACGGGACGGTTGCCGTTCCTGGCGAAGACGCCGGCGAAGCTGTATGAGCAGATCCAACACGCGGATCCGCCCAGTCCGAGTCGTCTCCATAGGACGGTTTCTCGAGATCTCGACCTGGTTTGCCTTAAAGCGCTCTCGAAGGAGCGGGGAAGGCGGTACAAGACGGCGCTCGAGTTCGCCGAGGACTTGGGGCGCTTTCTCCGGGGCGAGGAAGTACAGGCGCGTCCGCCGAGCGCGTGGTATCGGCTGGGCAAGACCTTCCGGCGGCGGCGAGTCGTCGTTCTGGCGCTTTCTGCGGCCGCGGGGGCCGCGCTCCTGGCGGTGGGAGTGACGCGCGTCGTGCAGGCGCGGTCGGCGAAGAATGCGGAAGATCGGAGAATCGCGGCGGAGCGGCAGCGAAAGAAGGAGCGCGTCACGGCGCGCGAGCGGGCGCATCCCCAAGTGGAGCACCTTCGAGAGAATCTTGGGAAGATGCGGTTCTTGCTTCGTCGAGCGCCGGTCGACCCCCACGACGTGCAACCACTCCTGGAGTCGTCTATTCGCGCCTACGAGAAGGCGTTGGACATCTGCCCGGAATATCCCGAGGCGCACGTATCCATGGCGCAATTCTATGGGCTGTTGGGAAAACGCTTGGAGGCTCTCCGGTACTTGAGCGAGGCCTACAAACTGGAACCGGAGTTCGTTCCCGCAATTCTCGTCGAGGCGTCCCTTGGAATCGACTCGATCGAGAGAGAACATCACAAAGGCGACTCGTCGATTGTCGAAGAACACATCCGGAAGGACCTCATCCAGAAGCTCCGCAGAGTTGCGAACCGATCCGCTTCGGAATCCGAGCGACGGAAGGCGAAGGCGCTTCTTCGTTACGCGGAACGAGAATACTCGGACGCAGCCGAGTTGTTCCGACTCCTCGCGGAACAGGAACAAGATTCCTTCGAGGTCTGGCTGTGGTTAGGGCATTCGTTGTTCCATCTGAAGCGGTATTCCGAGGCCGTGGAGATGTTGCTGAAGGCCCGGCGATTGACTCGCGTATCTCCTCTCGTGGAGCTCTATCTGGGATGGGCGTATGCGGATCAGAACGAGAATGCTCGCGCGATCGAATGTCTCACACGAACCATCGAGATGGCTCCCGATGCGTTTGCGTACGGTCTGCGAGGTCAATGCCACACTCGTCTTCTCCGGCCGGCCGAGGCCATTGCCGACTACACGGCCGCCCTCAACCTCGACCCAAACAGTTCCTTCGCGTACCTCGGAAGGTGCAGGGCCCATTGGGATCAGGGCTCCTCGAGATTGGTGTTCGAAGATGCGAGCAAGGTGATTGGGCTCGATCCCGGAGCTGCGCTCGCCTACTATCTGCGAGCCGTAGCGCGCAAAGCCCTCGGACATCCCGACGACGCGATTCTTAAGGATCTCTCCGACGCGATCGATCGGGATCCGAAGCTCGCCGTGGCCTATGTGGCTCGGGGATTCCTCTATTATCAGAAGCTCGGCCAGTATGACCGCGCCATCGAGGATTCCTCGAAGGCGCTGGACTTGGATCCAACGCTCTGCACCGCGCTAGGCAATCGCGGCTGGTCCAAGTTCGGGAAGGGAGACTATTCGGGGGCCATCACCGATGCCTCGGGGGCGATTGCGTTGCATCCTGAGGGCGGCGAACACTTCTATGCGCGCGCGCGAGCTCTGGGCATCCTAGGGAACTTTCAGGAGGCGGTCGCCGATCTGGATCGATGTATCGCGCTGAAGTGGGACGATGATCTTACCTACCTCTATCGGGCGGAATTCCGGAAAAGCCTGAAGGACTACGCCGGAGCGGTCTCCGACTGCTCCGTCGTCCTCCAACGATCCCCCCAGCTCGAGAGGGCCTTTTGCGTTCGAGGTTGGTCTCGATCGACTCTGGGGCAATACGAAGGAGCCCAGGAGGATTTCACGAGCGCCATCCGTCTGCAGGCATGTGGAACCGCCTATTGCGGTCGTGCCTGGGTACGATTCAAGACGGGGGACCTTGAAGGTGCCCGGCGGGATGCCCAGGAAGCGATCAAGAGAAACCCTTCATCGGATGTGCGCAAGATCGCGCAGGAGATTCTGGACCACACGTCCGACCCCGTGAGAAAACCCTGACCATTTCGGGGCCAAGTCGGTTCACCCGACGGACATCAAGGGGTATGAAGAGGATCGCTCTTGCTTGCCTCATCTCCGGGTGGGCCGCCCTTGCGGGGGGACAGGACGCGGTAGAGATCAAAACGAACGATCCGGTGCTCGGCCCGCAGACACGGTTCTCAGTCACGGCGGGACCGGCCGCGACGGTCAAGTCCTACGTCGACCTGAACATGGGGTCGAAGCAAATTCGGAATCTCGGAGCGGGAGTCGGGGCCTCCGATGCGGTGAGGGTCGATCAATTGAAGTTGGCCATCTCGGCTCTTCAGACCTCCTACGTCCAATTCGCCCCTTCCCTCCCGCAGACCACGACCAAGGCCACCACCCCCCTGATCTTCCTCAATGAGGACAATCCGCTTGAGACTCCATCACTGATCGAACTACAAGTGGGGGGTACGGCTCGCTTTGTCGTCTCCAACGCCGGGGGTGTCACCGCGGCCAGTTTCAGCGGAATCGGATCGAACCTCACCGATCTGAACGCGGGCAATGTCTCTAGCGGAACCCTAGCCATCGCAAGAGGCGGTACCAACACGAGTTCGGTCGGCGCCGCAGGAACAATCGCCTACAGCACGGGAACGGCGTATGGCTTCTCGACACCCGGGGCCGGCGGCCACTTCCTGCGCTCGGGCGGGGCGGGCGTGCCGACGTGGCTGGATCTCTTCGGCACGGCGAACACCTGGACGGCGGCGCAGACGATGACGAGCAACCTCACGGTCACGGGGGAGGTCACGGCGACGAGCTTCAGCGGAATCGGATCGAACCTCACCAATCTGAACGCGGGCAATGTCTCCAGTGGAACCCTAGCCATCGCAAGAGGCGGTACCAACACGAGTTCGGTCGGCGCCGCAGGAACAATCGCCTACAGCACGGGAACGGCGTATGGCTTTTCCGCCTCCGGGACCAGCGGCCACTTCCTGCGATCGGGCGGGGCGGGCGCGCCGACGTGGCTGGATCTCTTCGGCGCGGCCAACACCTGGACGGCGGCGCAGACGATGACGAGCAACCTCACGGTCCAGGGCAACACCACACTTGGGGATGCCTCCACGGATTCCGTGACATTCGTGGCCGGGATCAGCAGCAGCCTCGTGCCGACGGTGCACAATACGTACGACTTGGGAACGGCCACGGCCCGCTGGCGCTCGGCCTATCTCGGCACGAGCGTGGAGATCGATGGAACGGCCTCTCGCGCCTTGTTTGCAAGAACCACGATGGGAAGCTCCTCCTCCACTCAAACCAACATCCACGCGTTTCAGGCCATCGCTTCCGGCACGATCACGGGCCACGCGTCCTCCAGCAACCGGGCCGTCGAAGTGAGCGCTTCCAATGCCCCCGCGAATTACGGAGTGATCTCCACCGGGACCAGCGCGGCGGGGACCAGGGCGTGGGGTCTCTATTCGCGGGCTTTCGGCGGAGGGGACTATAACTTCGCGCTGGATGCTCACGCCTCCGGCGCCTCGCTCGAGAACCGCGCCGTCTCGGCCGACGCGGTGAGCGCCATCGGAAGCCTCGCGTCTGCGGTCCGGGCAACCGTCTCCGGCACAGGAAGCACCAATTTCGCCGGCGATTTCAGCAACACGGCCGTCGGGTCCGGGGGAACCCAGTATGGCATTCGAAGCACGGCGACGGGAGCCCTCGGATTCGGGGGCAGCTACAAGTACGGGCTGTACTCGGAGGCGAGCGGCTCGGCGACCCTGAACTACGGAGTATTCGGCAAGGCGAGCGGAGGCGCCGTCAACTATGGTGTCGCCGGTCAGGTGACTGGCGACGCGACAAGCTCGACCTACGCCGGCCACTTCACCAATTCATCGACGAGCACGGGCGCGTACGGTATTCGCGCGGAGGCGACCGGAAACGTGGGAACGGGAATCAAGTACGGAATCTCCGTATCGGTCACGGGGGGGGCTTCGACCAACTACGCGATTCACGCCACGGCTTCGGGCGGAACGACCAACTACGCGGGCTTTTTTGCCGGGACCGTCAAGGTAGAGAGGGCAAGTCTGGTTCCTCTCATCGTCAATCGCACCGCGAATGACGGAGACTTGATCGAGTTCCGACAGGATGACGTTTCCAAGGGGAATATCAGCGTAAGCGGAGGCACGGTTTCCTATCAAGCCTTTACCGGAGCCCACTATGGCTGGAGCCCGGACCACCTCCGATTCACCCGCGGCGAGGTCTTAGTGGCCTCGGGTCCTCACCGGGGACTCCACGGAGGCGAGCTGGGTACCACGGAGACCGTCTACGGCGTGACGACTACGGATCGGGAGGAAGACCAACGCGTGCTTGGCGTGTACGCGGGGGAAACGACCTTGGGAAATGAACGGCTCATTCTGGTGAATGCCGTCGGCGACGGCTTCATTCTGGTCACCGATTCCGGCGGCGACATCGGGATCGGAGACTTTCTCACAACCTCTTCGCGCCGCGGGTATGGCCAGAAGCAAGCCTCGCGGGCGATGTTGCCTCAGACGATTGCGCGCGCCATGGTAGACGTCCGGTGGACCGAGATTTCACGGGATCCGCGTGTGGGGTTCAAGTGGCGGTTGATTCCCTGCACCTTCCGCGCCGGATGATCACCAAAACTTCAGCCGCCGAATCGCCTGCGACACGCCGCGGCCGATCGAGCGCATCCCCGCCCAGGTCTTGGTCAACGCCTTGTCGATGACGGGCGTGAGCTTCTCGGCTCCGTAGAGCATCAGCGCCACTTGGCCGATCTCGAGCGCCGCGATCCCCACCCATCCCACAGGACCCGCGGCGAGGAGGGCGGGATAGACGGCAGCCCGAAGAGCCGCCTTCACCGGCATCATCGCGAGCATCGAAACGCCGAAGGATGTCGCGTCCACGGCCGCGGACTTGAGATCCCGCCTACCGGCGAGCGCGTTCAAGATCCCGACGCCGGCGTAGAGCGGAAGCGAGAACTTCGTGACCGAGGCGAGCGCCCCGCGCATTCCGACCGCCGCGACGCCACGGGCCGTGATGTACTCGAGACCCGTGAAGAGGGCGAACCCTCCCACGAAGGAAGGCGAAGCGATGTGGCGGAGACTCTCGCGGATGCGGCCGGGGTCGTGATTCCAGAGCCCCTGGATCGTCTCCTTGAGGATCACACCGCCGGCGAAGAAACCCATCCCCATGGCGCCGCGACCGGCCGCGCCCTTGAGGCGCGTCAACGCGGCCCGGTGGGGACGGGCGGCGGCGTTGCCGTAGAGCTCCGGCCATCGTGCCCGGATCTCGCGGCCCAATTCGGCGTCCGTCATCCGGGAGATCTCTTCATGGGGGAAGTAGGAGCGGAGCCCCGCGCGGCGGGCGAACGCCGCCTCGGCGCGGAAGGCCGCAACCTCGCCCGCGGGCTTCCCGGACTTCACGAGTCCGTAGACGTGCGTCCCTTCGTGAACGAGCTCGACCGCTAGCGATTTCACGTCGTGGGTCCGGTCGAGGAAGATGTCGGGACCTCCCGCCCGTGCTCCGGCTCGCCCGAGCGTCCGCGGGTCCGCCCAATGGACGCGGATCTCCCTCGTGCGCACGGCGTCCGCCAGATGGCGGGTTCCCGGCCGATCCAGAAGCGAAAGGACCTCCGCGAGCTTGGCATCCTCCACAGGGTCTGCGGTTCGAATCGAGGAAGATCCGCTCCAGCCCTCCCACAGACGGCTGGGGGAGAGGCGTCGGCGGAGTTGCGAGAGCCGCGAATCCGGCCGCGCACTCGAACCGGCGACTTCCGAGAAACCGATCACGTCCGAGGCCATGACGTCGCCCTTCGCATCGAGCGCCTCGACCTTGAAGCGGCTGCGGCTACTCATTCGGACTTGACCGACGCGGACCTTGGTCCCGTCCGCCAGAACGACTTCGGTCAAATCGACCGGCTTCCCCGAGATGCGAACGCCGCCGACCTTGGCCCCCACGCGAACTTCGTAGGACATCAGTCCGTCCCGATCGTCGAAGTACCGAACCTCGACCCCCTTTCTCTCGAGACGATAGGGCTTCGGAAACCGGTCCTTCAGCCACCGCGAGTAGGATTTCCACTCCAGCCCCAGTTCGCCCAAGAGCTTGCGGAATTCGGATTCGGCGACGGAGGGACTCCGCAGGGCTTCGCGCTCGACGGGAGTGAATCGACGAGGTTCGAGAGGGCGCCCCTGCTTCTCCAGATGCTTGAGATATCGTGCCAGCCATCGCGCCTGATCGTAGAGATCCTGCGCGTCGGTCTGGCCGCACAGGAATCGAACCTCGACGGTCGGAGGGTTGTTGGTCCAGAGATTGATCAGATTGACATCCCGATACCGTTCGTTCTGGAAAAGGGGCCGCAATCCCTCCAGCACGTCGTTGAACTCGTACTTTCCGCCTTTGGAGGCGGCGGTCCGGTCGATCTTGCGGACGGCCTCGATGAAGGCGTCCTGTTCGCCGCGCTCGTAGACGGTTCGCGCGTTGACGTGATCGCCGAGGTCGTTGAAGATTCCCTCGAGATAGGCGCGGTTGTGGACGTCGACCAGGAGGTTGCGGAGGAGCAGAGGGTCACGTTCGAAAACGCCTTTGTCGAGATGAACGTGACCCCCTGTTCCCCACGTCGGGTTGTCGGGGAACTTGGTCGCGAGATTGGTGCTCCAAAACGCCTCGTACATCGGCTGGAGATATCGCTTGATGTCGGCAAGTTTCATGGGAGGAGGCTGGACTTCGATGACGCCGGGGTCGACGTCGATGTTCCAAGTGTGTCCCTCCCACTCGACGCGGACGCCCATGTACCCGGTCGACAGCTTGCGCGCTCCGGCGGCTCGTGTCAGGAAGGCATCCGCGACCTTCACCTTCAGGTCTTCCTGGTACTGCGAGAGGTCGCCGCCGTACATCGTCTCGTCGGTCGCGGTGGGTTCGAATCCGAACCTGAGATCCTCTTCGACGATCTGAGCTTGGACGAGGCTTCCGAGGGCGAGGAGGAGAAGGGGGATGAGGGCGAGAGTTCTTCGAAGCATGAAGTCTTCGGGAGGCAATTCCCGTGCCGGGGTCTCCTTAGACATCGAATCGGCGAAATCGCCCGAAATCGGGCGGAAGCGGTCGATTGCGGGCGACCGGTACCTGGGAAGAGGGAGGCGGCGAGGTCGGATGGATGGAAAAAGAACTGGACATATTTTCTGTCCACAGGTACGGTACCAGCATGAAGGCCATGGCCGCCGCGAAGTTCAAGGAGCAATGCCTGGCCGTGCTCGACCGGCTTGGGCCGGAAGGGGTCGTGATCACGAAGCACGGCAAGCCGGTGGCTCGACTCGTCCCGTACGAGTCGGAATCCTCTACACTCGTGGGCGCGCTCGCAGGGAAGATCAATGTCCGAGGAAGGATCCTCTCCACCGGACTCCGCTGGGATGCTGAATCTTGACACCCACATCCTGATCTTCGCCTTGGCAGATCGTCTCTCTCCGCGGGAAGGACGGATACTCAAGTCGGAGCCTTGGAGCATCTCGGCGATCGTCTACTGGGAATTGGCCAAGCTGTCGGACATAGGCCGAATCGAGCTAGATCTGGAAGAGGCAGAGGTGCGGCGCGTCCTCTCCCGAATCCACGTCTGGCCGATCGACCTCGACGTCTGCCGGGCCATCCGGAAGCTCGATTTCCGGGGAGACCCCGCAGACGAGCTCATCGCCGCGACCAGTCTCGTGCATGAGGTACCATTGGTGACCCGCGACCGGCGGATCCGCGGCTCGCGGGTCGTGCCGTTGGCGTTCAAAACCCCTCGTTGAGTGCCTTCGCCCAGTCCCCCAGAAAATGGAACAGCAGTCGCCGCTCCCGCACCACGATCCGAGCCTCCGCGTCCATTCCCATCGCGACCGAACCGCGGCCGGCGCGGCCTCGCACCTCGGAAGCCAGGAGTCGGATCCGCACGCGGCGAGTGCCGGGATTCTCTCCGCCCTGCGAGTCCGGAGCGATCTCGTGGACCACGGCCGGAACGGAGCCGTAGTCCAACACGGGAAAGGCGGCCAAGTTGACTTTGGCTTCCATTCCTTCGTGGGCCCGACCGGCTCGACCGCCGGGGAGCCACCCTTCGAGAATCCATCCGGCTCCGGCGGGCTCGATGGCGAAGAGCCGATGTCCGGCTTGGACGAACGCTCCGACCTCTCGAACGGCACCGAGAATGATCCGCCCTCCACAGGGAGCGGTGATCCGACTTCGCTCGAGTTCGCGCTCCAGCGTCGACCGCCTGGTTCGGCTCTCCAGTTCCTGCCCTTCGGCCTGCCGGCGTTCGGCCTCGAGCGCGCTTCGATGCGAATCCAGAGCGTTCTTGAGCGTCAGCCGAGCCAAGCGGCTCTCCTCCCGCTTCTTCTCTCGCTCCGTGCCGCTGATCGAGTCCAGTCCCTCATGCGATTTCCACTCGCGCTCCGCGGCGTCCGCCTTCGCGCGATTCACGGCGAGTTCGCTCCGGATGGCCGCCAATCGTTCCCGATAGAGGCATACGTCCTTCGGATCGGAGTCGCGATCGAGCGACTCTAGGATTCTCGAGATTTCAGACGATTGACGTTGGGTGCGGAAAAGTCTCTCCTGCTCGATGCGGAGTTCTTCCTGCGCGGTCCCCGGATCGAGCTCAATCAAAAGTCGCCCCTGGAGTACGACGTCGCCCTCACGCGCATGGACCGCGCGGACACGGCCGGCCCTCTCGGCATCGACCAGAACGGTTCCCTGCGCGGGGCGGATGAGCCCGCGGGCCGTCACGGTCTCCGGCACCTGGATCAGGTAGGAACCGACGGCGGCCCCGATCAGGACGGATGCGAATCCGAACACGGCTCCCCGGACCATCCTCGGAGGTTTTCGCAACTCGTAGTCGATGAGCCCGCGGCAGGCGACGCGATCAACCGGCTGCACGATCATCCCACGACCCTCCCAGTTGACGGGACCACATCTTGCCGTAGGTTCCCTCTTCGCGCAGGAGCGATTCGTGCGTGCCCTCTTCCACGATCTTTCCCTGCTCCAAGACGACGATTCGATCGGCGGATCGAGCCAGTCCCAGCCGGTGGGTGCAGAAGAGGACCGTGCAAGTCCGAAGTGCCTGACGAAGCTTTAGGACGATCTCCCGTTCGATGCGAACGTCGAGATGAGCGGTGGCCTCGTCCAGAAGGAGGATCCTCGGACGGGCGACGAGGGCGCGCGCGATCGCGAGCCGCTGCCTCTCGCCGCCGGAGATTCCGATGCCTCGCTCGCCGACAACCGTGTGGAGCCGCTTCGGAAGCTTTTCGATGAAGTCGAGCGCTCCCGCGACACGGCAGGCGTCGATCACCTCCTCGAGAGTCGCCTCGGGGCGTCCGATCCGGAGATTGTCCAGGATCGATCCGGCGAAGATCTGGCACTCCTGCTCGATCAAGAAGACCTGCCGGCGCAAAGGCCGCAGAGGGATGTCGCGAATGTCGGTCCCGTCGATGAGAATGCGACCGTGCTTGGGCGAGTAGAATCTCTGGAGGAGATGAAACAGCGTGCTTTTTCCGGCGCCGCTCTGGCCGACCACGGCGATCCACTCTCCGGCGCGGCATTCGAACTCGATCCCCTGTAGGACCTCCTGGTCATAGCCGTAGGCGAAGCGGACACCCTCTATCCGAAGACTGCCCCGGATGTCGATCGATCCCGGTTCCTCGAGGGGTTCTTCTTCCGTATCGAGCACGTCGGCCAGGCGGTCCATGGCTACGAGCGCATCCTGCAAACCCAGGTTCGCTCCGGCAAGGCTGCGGAGGGGGCCCATGACGTACCCCGCAATCGTGCTGAACAGCATGATTTGTCCCAGGCTCAGGTGGCCCTGCATGACTTGGGCCGCGCCGAACCAGAGGATTCCGAGCATCGCGAAACCGTGAACGAGACCGGCCATCGTGGTGCCGGCCAGACCCAGGAGAGCCGTACGGCGCTCTTCTTGGGCGAGTCGGACGAGCGGCCCTTCCATTTTCCGGAAGACCAATTCTTCTGCCCCCGCTCCCTTCACAACGGCGATTCCCGCGAGATTGTCCACCGTCTGGGCGTTGAGGCGGGCGCTTTCCTCCATCAGCATCCGGAAGCGCCGTCGAAGGGGCGTTCCGAACGCCCACGCGATGAGGAAGAAGAAGGGGCCGGTCCCGAGGACGAGAAGCGCCATCCGCCATTCGTAGAGGAGGAGCACCGTGCCGGCCACGACGAGGCTAATGCCGTCGAGAATGACTCCGAGAAAGAGTCCGGTGATGGCCTGCTGGATGTGGGAGGTGTCGTTCAATCGCTGCAAGACATCTCCGGATCGGCGACTGTTGAAGTAGGCCATCGGAAGACGAAGCAGGCGTTTGTAGGTCATCGACATGAGGTGGAGATCCACCTTCTGACCGAGATGGGTCATGAGGTAGGTGCGGAAACACTCGAAGACGGTGGAGAAGAGGGTGACGGCGATGATGGCCGCTCCGAAGAGGTGCAAGGTCTTCATTCGGCCGCTGGGGATGATTTCGTCGAACAGGAATCGATTGAAGAAGGAGGAGGCGAGGGCGAGTACGGTCATGAGAAGACCGGCCAGGAGAGCGTGGAAGAGGAGCCCGCGGAACGGCATGGCGAACTGGAAGATGCGACCGAGGGGCGAAGCCTTCTTGAACTCTTCCTCGCGGAGCGGCCCTTCCGGCGCGAGAAGGAGCGCATAGCCGCTCCACATCTCGTTGAACTCCTTCGCGGTGAGCGTGCAAAGGCCTTCCGCCGGATCCGCGATGGTTACTCCCCGCCGCGCCTCGTGGACGACGACGAAGTGCAGGAGATCCTTCCGGACGACGTGCGCGACCCAAGGAGTCGGAATCTCGCCGAGGACGGTGCGGTCTTCCACCTCGACCGCGCGGGCCTCGAAGCCCATCCGTTTGGCCGTTTCGCTGAGGCCCAGGAGGTTGACCCCATCGCGGCCGGTGCCGGCGGCGTCCCGGAGTTTATGGAGAGCGGTGCTCAATCCGTAGCGCTCCGCGACTGTCGCGAGGCACGCGGCGCCGCAGTCGGTCTCGTCGACCTGCAAGACGCAGGGGAAGCGGCTCATGGGGGTTCTCTACCCCTTCATGTCCATGGGAGGGGAGGGGCCGGGATAAATCCGGCATGGGTTACCCAGGCACCTCCTCCCGGCCGCACGTGAGGAAACCCGAGACCGGTGGAATCGCCGGTCCCGGGGCAGACCTCTGGCTTGCAGAGAACTCAACGCCCCAGCCACACCGATTCGGGGCGTGCTCCTACTTTCCAAATGGGTTCCGTGTCTGGGTGTTCGAGGGCACCATTTTTCTCAACTGCTGATAGATTTGCTCATTGTCAAGCCGCTTATTTTGATAGAAACGAATCCACTCGACCATGGCGTCATAACTTTCACAATCCTGGCCATCGTAGATGGGACGGATTCCAGGGGCGCGGACATGACCCCCGGCGATTTGCCTTGCTTCTTCTCCGGCAATGGCTCGAATACTCATAGCGAGTTCCTTCATCAAGTACGGTTTCTCCAGGTGACTACACGGCAACTTCGATTGTGATCTTGCATCCAGGATCGTCGTCCGACACCCATCTAGTGCCTCATTTCTGACGGTTGCTGCAGGAAAAGCGATACTCCCGAAGCCACCTCTCTGAGAATGCTCGCAGTGCCAATTAGTGAGTCGGTTTCACCGCTGTGGGTAGATCCACGGATAGAGGCTCTCCTCAGGAGTTTCTCGAAAAGGGCTACAAAGAAGATGAGGTGCTTGGCCCTCGTGCCTCAGGCCTTCGCAATTCCAATGGGGACTCACCACTGGAGGGCTCCAGAAAGGAGGATCCATGGATAGTCTTAGACTGGTTTCTGCCGACGAGGCCCAAAGTTGCAGAGGAGGATGGTCTCTGACGGGAATCGGGCTGGATGGAAAGATCATCGGGACGTACTCGTAGCCGATTCCCTCCAGAAGATTCTGAGAAAGGTCGAGACATGAAAACCCACACTCTTCTTGCGGTTGTACTCGGAGTCGTCGTGGCCCTTGCGGCCGGATGCGGGGGGAACTCAGGCGATCCCTACGACAATCTGGTTGAAAGTCTGGAGGATCGAAACGAGACCGCTTCGGAGCTCGAAGGCGCGAAGAAGAAACTGGCCAAGTTCGAAAACGAGGCTAGGGCGATCCTTTCTCAGGATCCCTATTCGATTGTCGGCCCCGTGAGTGTCGGAGGCGTTCGATACTCCAATGCCCGAGCCGTCCATCAGCGGCGCGGGGAGCTGCAGGCGGCGGTTCGGACGCTTCAGGGGACCCTGGGCCAGAAGGGGGCCGCCGTCCAGACCGCCTGGGAGACTTTCTTACAGTCACCGCAAGTGCGGGATGGAGAAGAACTTCTCCAGGCGGCCCTTAACGCCTATCGAATTGTGAATAGCTTGCCGACCGGCTCGAACTATCCCAATCGAGAAACAGTCTTGGCTGCTCTCCGGCACGGAATAACCCAACTCATGGGAAGCTGGACGATCGGCTATGTCAGAGCCCTGGGGATTGTTGTAGACGGGATTCAGCAGGGACGGGCCGTCGGACAGATCCAGCGCGGCATTACTCAGCTCGGGTCAACTCCGGAAGAGCAGAGATTCTTTCAGACCTTGGCTCGGAATCTCGCTCCGGTCCTTCGACAAATCCTTCTCTCGGGTACCGGGGCCGAGCTCGATCAACGCTTAGCCCTTGTCGGTCACTGGATCAATGCGATCAACTTCGTCACGCAAGGAGTCACGGGGGCTGATGGAGACCCTTTTACCCCCCAGGAGCTTACGAGCCTCCAGGGCTTTCTGGAAGCGATCCGACTCCTGCCCTATCTCTCTGCCGTCGCGCGTCCTGCGGAGGGGTTCTTCATCGGGCTGGATATCGTATTGGTCGTCCTTGGCCACATTCAGAACGGTCTTCGTGCGATCCAAATTCAGACGGCGCAACAGAACATCCAGCTCCTGATTCATGCGGCTCTGGACAATAACGAGACTCTCCTCGGGACACTTCCGCTTCATCCTACAGCGCCATTCGGCGCCGACCCCGCGTCGATTCCTCTCCCGACTTCCGGGACTCGGACGGGTCTGAACAAGGGCGAACTTCGAGCGCTCCTTGGGGAGAGTCCTAACACTGGGGAGGGAATTGCCCCTGTGACTGGACGAAGCGTTTCTCTCAGCACTCCCCCCAGCGCGAGCTCTACACGATCGATGGAGCTCCCATTGCTCGGATCGGGGGCGAAGGGAGTCTCTACCCGAAGATTGGCGCCCTCGTCGATCCCGCAATTCCACTCTTTCGTCGGGCCGATCGTTTCGACTGGCTCTATCCAGAATGAAAGAGGTTTGCAACCGGCGGCCCTCGATTTTAGCTATCCCCGCGTGCTGGGGACATGGACGAGCACGAACCCCCGGCGGGGCGGAGGCTACATCAATGGGGTGGGGCAGTTTCGTCCCGAGGCGCTCCTGATCGGGCGCTGATTCCGCAGGGCTCCCCGCAAGAGGGTCACAAAGAGCATGTCCATTCGAAAGGAGACAGCCATGAAACAAGTACGTAGCTTATCGGGCCCGGACTCCCGGTTGATCGTCGGAGGCGGCGGGGATTCGCAGCAAGAGATCTACAAACAGTGGTGGAGGGAGATCGAGAACCTTCCTGGGGTACAAGCGGATCCGGCGAATGCTCGCCAAGCGATTTTGTTCGAAGCGGGATGTGAGGCCCGGCGCCGAGCGAAAGCGAGTAAGTGCCGCAATCTGCGATCCACCGATGCATGGCCGATGCCGTTATGAACGCGCGCGGAGCGAACCCCGATCTAACGGCCCGGGGATCGTGAAATGTCCGCAATCGGCTTGCAATGGAAGAGCATGAAGATACTGAGTTTGGTGAGATCGGGAGACTGGCTCATGACCCCCGCGGGGAATTGAATGAACTCCAGAGCGCAGTACCCGATCGATCTTCGAAACGCCTGCGCCGAAGCGCTCGCGTATCTCCAAGTCCACGGTCGTTCTTTCGTGCGGGGTCACCTGGCGGGATCGGGCGAGGCGCGGGTTCGTTGTCAGTCGCTTCAGAAGGAACTTCGGGAGTGGCTTCTTCTCGTGGATCGAATCGCGGGGCAAAACAGCTGAGGCCGCGCCCTCATCGGACGCGGCCTCCTATCGTTCCCGCTAGCAAACCACGATGATCAGGGCCAGCATGACCGCATACTCGACCGCCGTCGGGCCCGCCTTTACGTTCGTGTTCAGCTTCATCTTCATCTCCTTTTTCGTTCTCTTCGTCCGATACCTTCTCTCTCGGGCGGAGCGGGTTTCTTGGTTCGGTGCGATTGTAACATGTTTGTAGACAATAAGATGTGCGAATACCGTCACCTTCAGCCTGAAATGACCGCGCCCGCCCCGAAGGGCGGGCACGGAATTGAGTTCTGTCGGGTGGACTACTTCAGAATGGCGCCACCCTTCACGTTCGTCTGAATGTTCATCTTTGTGTCCTCCTTTCGCGATACCCATTGCGCGGGGTCGGACATCTTCTCAGCCTTTCGATCTTGAGTTCCCAGAGGATGGATCCTCGCTCCCAGACGGGTCGCCCGCATCAGTTCTTGGGAGGGAAGAGCGATCGGAGGAAGAAAGAGGAGAAACCCGGCGGAAGAGGCACGGTCCTGCCGGGGGCGGTTGATCGCAGGCGTCATCCTTATCCTGGGGGCTCTGGCCCTTATTCCCCTCATGCTATATCTGAGAGCGGAGAAATCGAACATTCTGCTGGTGAGCGGCCTGTTCTTCCTTCCTGTTCTCGTCGGAGCGGCCTTAAGCGGGCCCGCGTCGTACCGGCTGCGCGAAATCGCGGTGATTCGAGAGGTGGAAAAACGGTCGGTCGAGCGGGAGGGGCGGGGCCCTTCATTCCTCCCTTGATTCCTCCCTTCTTCCGCAGGAAACTCTATGGTGGATGAAAATCCACCCCATCACCGACGACTACTTCGACTTCATGGCCTGGCAGCTCGCCGAAGCTCTCCAATCCTGGAGGCGCGACTATCCTCGGGACACCCTGCGGCAACTGTGGGATCGATTCAACGAGTACTCCTTGAAGTGCGACATCCTCGACCGGAGAATGCGCCCGTGGATACGCCGACGCCTCCTGAAAAAACTGCCCTCTCTCAGGCGGTCCGCGAAACCCTTCGGCGCGCTCTGGCGGTTCTTAAACGGTTCAAACGCCCGCACGCTGTTGTTGGCGCGGTCGCGTTGACGGGGTACGGCGAACCTCGCGGCACCAAAGACGTCGATTTCATGGTCTTCTGCTCCTATGAGGATATGGGCAAGATGGCGTCACTCGCCAAGAAGGAGGGACTGCATCACGACACAGCATGGACGGAACGGAATCCATTCCTGAACGGGCTTGTGGTCCGGTATCGATACCGCGGAATGCCCGTGGACTTCTTGGTTCCTCGCGACCCGCACGAGGCCACGCTTCCACGGCGCCTCAAGCGGGTCCGAATTGCGAATCAGACCTGTCATGTCTTGAGACCTGACGACTACCTCCTTCTAAAAGCCAAGGCAGGCCGCGGGAGAGATTTCAGCGACGCCATCCGCGTCGCCGTTCGATACCTCGCCGATCTCGACTACAAGTACCTGCGGAGCTGGTCGATCCGGCTCCATGTTTTCGAGGAGATGCAGTACATCCTCGCGACCGCGGAGCAAGGCGGAGAGTAGCTTGACGAACTCCGCTCCCGGCCGGTAGAGTCCGGTCGGTTTCACCACGCGGAGATTTCGTGTCTCTCGCCTTCTCGCGGTCGACGCGCGCTCTTGAGGCCGATCGGGGCCGGGTCGCCCACACGGCCATCCTCGTCGCCCTCCTCCTCCTCGGCGCCTGGATCGCCTGGTCGTTCGTCGCGCGCGTCCCCATCTTCGAAACCTCCGATGCCGCTCGACTCGAGGTCGAGCGCGCCTCCCATCCCGTCGAAGCCTCCGTCGCCGGTCGCATCCATTCCACCCGCCTCGCCGTGGGCCGCACCGTAAACGCCGGCGAAGTCCTCGTGGAGCTTGATGCCACGACCCAAAAACTCCAGCTGCAAGAGGAGCAAACGAGAACGGCCGCGATCGTCCCTCAACTCGAGGCGCTGGCACGGGAGCTGGCGGCTGCGGAGCAGACCCTCGCCGATCTCAGCGAGACGGGAAACGTTCTGATCGAGGAGGCCCGAGCCAAACACAAGCAGGAGGAGACCGCCGCGCGCTTTGCGAAGGAGGAAGCCGATCGGAAGCGCCGTGCCGGGGGCTTCTCGGACCTGGAACTCCTCCGCGCCGATGCGGAGGCGGAAAACCGGGCGGCCGCCGCCGAGACCGCACGACTCGCGGTCAGCCGCATCCTGTGGGAACAACGGACCAAGGTCTCGGGTCAAGTAGGCACCGTGGAACATCTCAAGCGCGAGGTCGCGCGCCTCGAGGGCGAGATGGCCGCGGGACACTCGACGATCCGCCGACTCGAAGAGGAGATCGACAAACGTCTCATCCGCGCCCCGGTGGCCGGGCTGGTCGGGGAATCCGCGAATCTCCGCGTCGGAATGACGGTCGTCGCGGGGGCGCGACTCGGAGCGGTCGTCCCGGCCGGCGGACTCCGACTCGTAGCGGATTTTCTCCCCTCGTCGGCGCTCGGCCGAATCCGCGAAGGTCAGCCCGCCCGTCTTCGCCTCGAGGGTTTTCCTTGGACGCAGTACGGCACCGTCGAGGCCGTCGTCAGCAGCGTTGCGGGAGAGGTCCGCGACGGCAAGGTCCGCGTCGAGTTCATCTTGAAGCCGGAGCCCGGCTCGCGCATTCCGCTGCAGCACGGACTTCCCGGAACCGTGGAGGTCGAGACGGATCGCATCGCTCCGGCCGCGCTCGTCCTGCGTTCGCTGAGCCGCCTCTTCGCCTCGGGCGGGAACGACCGGTGAAGGGTCGCCGCTTCTTCGCCCCCGAGGTCGTTCAGACCTCGGCGATGGACTGCGGGCCCGCCGCGCTCAAGTGCCTCCTCGAGGGCTTCGGAATCCCCGTCAGCTACGGCCGCCTTCGCGAGGCCTGCCAGACCGACGTGGACGGAACCTCGATCGACACGCTCGAAGAGGTGGCCGGGCGATTGGGACTCGAGGCGGAGCAGATCATGTTGCCCCGCGACCATTTCTTCCTTCCCGAGGCCCGCGCCCTTCCCGCGATCATCGTGACGCGGCGACCGGACGGACTTACCCATTTCGTCGTCGCCTGGCGCCGGCATGGCAAGTGGCTCCAGATCATGGATCCCGCGACCGGACGCCGGTGGGTCCACTGGGCGCGGTTCCGCGACGAAGTCTACGTCCATCGTCACGCCGTTCCCGCGGCGGACTGGCGCGCCTGGGCATCGTCCGAGGACTTTCAGGCCGTCTTGAAGAACCGTCTCGAGTCGCTGGGAGCCGACCGGGAAGCGTATGGGCGTCTCCGAGATTGGGCGTTGGCCGATGCGGGATGGCGCGGAATCGGCGCGCTGGATGCATCCGTGCGGATGGTCGATGGGCTGGTGCGGGCCGGGGGCATCGCTCGCGGGTCCGAGGCCGCGGGTCTGGTGGAACGCTTCTTCCAGGAAAAGGACGACGTCATTCCGGACGGCTACTGGTCCGTGCGTCCCGAGGCGGAGGGGCGCTTGATTCTCCGAGGAGCGGTTCTCGTCCGCGTGCGGGGCGTCAAAACCGAGAAGCCGAAGATCCAGGAACTTCCTCAAGAGTTGGCGGCGGCCTTGACCGAGCCTCCCGTGCGATCGCTTCGGGAGATGCTCCGATTCATCGGGAAAGTCTCGCCGGGCGTGATCCTCGTCGCCCTGGTGTTCGCCGCCATCGGCACGATCGTGGAAGCGCTTCTCTTCCGCGGGATGTTCGATCTGGCCCGGCAGCTCGGCATTGCGGAGCAGCGCTTGGCGGCGGTGTGCGTCCTCCTGCTCTTTCTGGCGGGACTCGTTCTCCTGGAGTTTCCCATCGTCGCCGGCGTAATCCGTATCGGACGCCATCTGGAAATCCGACTGCGCTCCGCCTTCCTGGAGAAACTGCCGCGACTCGTGGACCGATATTTCCGGAGCCGTCCCTCCTCCGATATGGCCGAGCGGAGCCACAGCCTGCACGCCCTTCGCTCCGTTCCGCCCGTCGTGAGTCACCTGATCCGCGTCTCCTGCGAACTCCTCGTGACGATGACGGCGCTCGCGCTTCTTCACCCCGGCGGCGCCCCTCTTGCCGTGACGGCGGCGCTCGTCTCCATCCTACTCCCGCTCGTGCTCCAGCCGCTCTTCACCGAGCGCGATCTTCGAATCCGGACGCACTCCGGCGCGCTCTCTCGGTTTTATCTCGACTCGCTCCTCGGGCTGGCGCCGATTCGAAGTCACGCCGCCGAGCGTCCGCTCCGTCGGCAGCACGAGGCGCTCTTGGTCGAGTGGGCCGAGGCGAGCCTTCGGCTTCAGCGCCTTTCCGTCGCCGTCGAGGGCATCCTGGCCTTCGTGGGATTCGGCCTCACGGCGTGGCTTCTCGTCACCTACCTCGGTCGAGGAGGCGAGGTCGGAGGAAGCCTCCTTCTGGTCTATTGGGCCCTCAGTCTCCCCTCGCTGGGTTCCGAGCTGGCCTTGGTCGCGCGGCAGATCCCGAGATATCGAAACCTCGCCTTGCGACTCCTGGAACCGCTTTCCGCCCCCGAAGAACCGCGTCCTGCCTCGGCACCCGAAGCACGGACGGGACCCGTGCGAGTGGATTTCGAGGACGTCGGCGTGCTCGCGTCCGGGCACACGGTGCTCGAGGGAGTGCGGGCGGGGATCGCGCCCGGCGAACATGTCGCCGTCGTCGGCCCCTCGGGCGCGGGCAAATCGACCCTCGTCGGACTCCTTCTCGGCCTCCAACCCGTCGCCTCGGGTCGCCTCCTCATCGACGGAGAGCCGCTGGACGCCGCTCGAGTCGACGCGCTCCGCCGGCGAACGGTGTGGGTGGATCCGGAGGTCCAACTGTGGAACCGGTCCCTCCTCGATAACCTCCGGTACGGAACCATGGCGGTCGATCCCGATTCCATCCGCGGAGCCATCGAGAACGCGAACCTCGGCGAGCTTCTTTCTCGCCTCCCCGGCGGAATGGAGACGCCCCTCGGCGAGGGCGGCGGGCTCGTCTCGGGCGGCGAGGGACAGCGCGTGCGGTTCGCGCGGGGACTTTTGCGCGTCGATCCCGGTCTGGTGATCTTGGATGAGCCCTTTCGAGGATTGGATCGCGATCAGCGTCGCGCCCTTCTCGGACGAGCCCGCCGACATTGGCGCGGGTCCACGCTTCTTTGCGTGACTCACGACGTGGGGGAAACGCGCGAGTTCGACCGCGTCCTCGTGATCGAGGGCGGCCGGCTCGTCGAAGACGGGGCTCCCGGGGAACTCGAGAGTCGAACCGACTCGCGCTACCGCGCCTTGGTGGAGGCCGAGCGCGAGCTTCGCGAGGGGACCTGGGGAAGCGCGTGGCGGAAACTCCGAGTGGCCGCCGGTCGGGTGGAGGGAGCCTGATGGCCGACCCTATCGCCCTGGCCTGGAGCTTGCCTCGACTGGGGGAGGCGATCTACGCGCTCGCGCACGCGGCGCGCTTGGCGCCGCGCCTCGCGCAGGTCTCCGTGCCGCCCGTGGATCTCGAGCAGTCCGGACCGGCCTTGGATCGCTGGATCGACGGGGCCGCCGCCGCGCTCGGCCTGGAATCGGAGCCGGTGGAATCCACGTACGCGGAGGTCGAAAGTTTTCTCCTCAAGAGCGGGCCCTCGCTCGTGCGGATCTCGGCGGACGGAGACGCGCGATTCCTCGCGCTCCTCGGTCGTCGCGGAGAGCGGCTCCTCGTCCTCCCGCCCGACGATGAAGTCGTCGCGGTCCCGCTCCAGGAAGTGCGGCAGTCGTTGTGTCGGACCCTCGAGGCTCCGGCGGCGACGGCCTTGGATTCCGTCCTGAGCAAGGCGGGCGTCGCCGAAGGGCGGCGAAGCGTCGTTCGGGACGCGATCCTGCGCGACCGGCTCGGCGCCGCGAGGATCGGGGGAGGATGGCTGCTGCGACTTCCGCCGGGGGCGTCGTTCGGACGACAAGTCCGCCTCGCCGGAATCGGGAAGCGCTTGGGGATCCTGGTCGGGGCGCACGTCGCCCAGTACGTGCTCTATCTCCTGGCCTGGGGGATGATCGGTCGGGGCGCCCTCGAGGGGCGAACGGAGCCCGGCTGGCTCGCGGCCTGGGGACTCATCCTCATCACGATGATCCCGATCCGGATGCTCTTCACCTGGACGCAGGGGACGTTGACGATCGGGCTTTCCGGTCTGCTCAAGCGCCGAATCCTCCAAGGAGCGCTTCGGCTCGATCCCGAGGAGATCCGGCACCAGGGCGCCGGCGGGCTCTTCGGACGCGTGCTGGAGGCGGAGGCTCTGGAAGCCCTGGCGCTGAGCGGAGGCCTCATCGCGGTCCTATCTCTAATCGAAATCGTCTTCGCGGCCACCGTGCTTTGGGCCGGAGTTGGCGGGACGCTTCATGCCGGGGCTCTCCTTCTCTGGGCCGGGATCGCCGTCGCGATCGCGTGGAGCTACGGCCGCAGGCGAACCGAGTGGACCTCCGCCCGAATCACGATGACGCACGATTTGGTCGAGCGCATGACGGGGCATCGCACCCGACTCGTGCAGGAGAGTGCGCGTCACAACGACGAGGATCTGGAGCTGGAGCGATACCAAGGACGTTCCCGAGCGATGGACCGCGCGGAGATCTGGCTCTCCGCCTTGATCCCCCGCGGATGGATGCTGCTCGGGGTCGCGGCCCTCGGGGTGGCGTTCGTTTCCGGAAAGGCGACGCCGGGCGGGCTGGCCGTGTCCCTCGGCGGCGTAATCTTGGCGTACCAAGCCTTGCACCGGTTGACGATGGGGCTATCGCAACTCATCGGAGCCGGCATTGCTTGGAAGCAGGTCGGCCCTCTCTTTCGCGCGGCGGCCCGTACGGAGCCTACGGGCTCCCCCGTCTTCGCGGCGCGGACGACCCCCTCGGCGCCGGGCGCGGTGGTCGAGGCGGGCGATCTCGTCTTCCGGTACACCGATCGGGCCGAGCCGGTCTTGCGGGGGTGCTCGCTCCGGGTCGGCTCCGGGGAGCGGATCCTGCTCGAAGGCGCGTCCGGCTCGGGCAAGACGACGCTGATCTCGATTTTGGCAGGGCTTCGAACGGCGTCCTCGGGCCTTCTGCTCTTGCGCGGATTGGACCGACATGCGTTGGGGGCGGACGGGTGGCGACGGAGAGCGGTACTGGCCCCGCAGTTCCACGAGAATCACGTTCTCACGGAAACGCTCGCGTTCAATCTCCTCATGGGGCGTCGCTGGCCGCCGGAGCCGGAGGACATGAACGAGGCCGAGACCGTCTGCCGCGAACTCGGATTGGGTCCGCTTCTTCAGCGAATGCCGGCCGGACTGCTGCAGACGGTCGGAGAAACGGGCTGGCGCCTTTCGCACGGAGAGCGGAGCCGCGTCTTTATCGCGCGCGCCCTACTTCAAGGGGGCGAGGTGATCTTCCTGGACGAGAGCTTCGGCGCGCTCGATCCGGAAAGCCTGCGTCAGGCCGTGCGATGTGTCCACCAGCGCGCGCCGGCGCTGGTCGTGATCGCGCATCCGTAGTCGTTATCGCAGGACCCAGGTTCTCACCTTATGGTCGCCGCTGGCGCTCACCAAACTCTTGCCGTCGGGAGTAAAGGCAAGGGACTCCACTCCGCAATCATGACCCGGAAGTTCTTTGAGACGCCGGCCCGATTCCACGTCCCAAACTTCGACGGAACTGGTGCCCCGAATCATGGGGTATCCGGTGGCGAGCCGCTTGCCGCAGGGGGAGAAGGCCACGCACTGGATCTCGCCGGACGCCTCCGAGTCCTGGACCGAACACCGTTTCCGGCCGGTGGATCCATCGAGAATAACGTATCCCCCCCATGTTCCGACCGCCAGACTCTTGCCGTCCGCAGACCACTCCACGGAAAAACACTGCCGATTCTCGGCAATCCGCCAGCTCTCCCGCATCTCCGTCAAACTCCAGACCGCAATTGCCCCCACACGTACCCCTTTTTCGAGCGAGGAGCCGGCTAGCGCCACCCACTTGGAATCCGGAGAAATCGCCACGCTCTCCACGGACTTAAGTGGAGCCCACTCCTTCTCTAGGCGAATCGATCTCACATTCCACTGGCGCACGACTCCCTCGGCGGCGCTCACCACCCTTTCCCCATCGGAGGAGATATCCACGGGAAATTGCCCGAACGCTTCGGGATGTCCTTTGAGTTGTCCCAGAGGTTTCCCCGACTCCGACCGAATCCCATGTAGCCCGCGATCCTCATCCACCGCGATCAGAAACAAGCCGTTCTTCGAGAACCGGACTGGAGAGATTCGCCTCTCGAGTTCTAGAGCGGGTTGCTTTTTCCCGCCGGGTAATTCGCGTAACTGGGCCTGATGACCGATAGTGGCACTTGCGATTCGCTTGCAATCCGGCGATATCAAAACCCGAAACGTCCCCTCCGGCGACTCCAAGGTGGATTGCGGATGGGGCTCTTTATCGCCTTGTGCCAGGAAAGTTCCCATCGGGTAGGAGGCGGTGAGTGCGAAGACAAGCGTGAACATATCCCCTCCAGGAGGTTCCGTTTTTGTACCGAATCCCTACTGGGCACGTCCTTACTAGAGAGCGCATTGGCAGCAAGAGGGTGCGTTTTTTCGACAAAACCCATCGATCCGAGCTGGAGCCTATCCGGACTCGCTATCTGGGTCGAGACTCGACCTCCACGCTCGGGAATCCCGAAAGGGCGACGAGATCGTAGCGGAGAAGCGCGCCTTCTTTCCCCTCGGTGCGTACGACGCCCAGGCCAGTTTCGAGAACGAGACTAATCGAAGATCCCGGAGGAATCGAACGAGTCTCCATTCTCTGACCAGTCTCGCTCCGGATCTCAAACTCGATTGCGGACGGACCTAAGTTTCTGAGGGACATCGTCCCCGAGGATCGATACCGGAGGAGGATCTCCGTATCCGGGGTGACGGGGCAGGTACCTTCGGCATGAACCAGGGTGTTCCCCCCGCATCCCGCCGCGAGGCACGAAAGTAGGAGCAGGTTTTTCAATGGCCCACCACCGAAATGTGCGGCGACGTCGCTTCCGCATAGACTTCGTATTCGACGAGAATCGGCTTACCGCTCTTGTTCGCGATGATGAGGCTGCCGAACTCCGGACCGAACCGGTGAAGAAACGTGGCGCCTGCGGCGAGCGAGGAGGTTCGACCCTCCAGCAACACGGTCAACTCGGCCTCTCCGCGATTGCGCACCTGGACGTGTCCGTTCTTGGGGCTCTCGACCCGGATGACGAGGGTCTGATCGAGGAGATGAACTCCCTTCGCCTTTCCCGGGGCCACGACGTGGCAGGCAGAGAGAGCGGCAAGGGCAATGAGGTAAACGCTTTTCACTGGAGCCCCACCAATCCTAGCACCAGGCCGATTCCCACGAGCACGATTCCGAGAATGAGCGCGGCTACGATGTCCTGCAACTCCCGCCGCCGAAGGATGGCCCGTTCCGGCTGGTTAGGATTGTAATACACCTGAACCTCGTCTTGGAAGGCCCTCAAGAAGTCCCAACCCGCAGCGGCCGAATGGAAGTGACGAGTCGAGGGGGCGATCCGTTCGCCTCGATAGGAACGCCCTGCAACGACGTACTCGTAGACAAGTCCGGCGGCGAATCGCTTGGGATGGCGTTCGGAGGCGCGCGGAAGTTCGCGGACCTCTCGGCCGGTGACTCTTCCCGTCGCCGTCGGCCATCCGCCCATCTCGCGACGTTCCTTCGCGCACCGGGCCGCGAACCAAAGGGGGACGAGTCCGCCGGCCATTCCGAGGAGACCGAGAATGCCCAGGGTGGTCATCGGAGAGATTCTACCTTGTCTTCCAGGCATATCCAGGAGGCCAGGTCACGCAAGACGTTAGCGGCTCGGTGGGGGGGGCGCTACCGAGTTGTCTCGGCCGCAGATCCGTCAGGACAAGTTTTCCACCGAGGAAGGCAAGGCCAGGATGGGCACGACTTCGACCTTGTCGTGGAGGGGATATCGGGCCGTTCCAGGATGGACGACGAACAGCCGATCGAGCCGAAGGTCTTTCAGGGCCATGGCCATGGATTTCGTCAGCGTCGGGGCGTCGGAGAGCTTGACTTCGAACCCGTACCGCTTCCCTCGGTGCAGCACCAGGAGATCCAACTCGGCTCCTTGGTGCGTCCCCCAGAAGAACGCATCGGAGACCCGCAGAAGCGAGAGAATCTGCTCGAGGACGAAGCCTTCCCAGGAGGCGCCGGCCTTCGGATGCGCCATGAGTTCATCGTTCGTCCGCAGTCCCAAGAGAGCATGCAGGAGTCCGGAGTCTTGCACGTAGATCTTGGGGTGACGCACTTGGCGCTTGCCGAGGTTTTCGAACCAGGGCGGAAGCTGGCGGACGACCCAGGCGTCGGAAAGCAGGTCGAGATACCGGCGCGCGGTCGGTTCGGACGATCCCAAGGAGCGAGCGAATTCCGCGCCGCTCCAGACGCACCCGTGGAAGTGCGCCACCATGTTCCAGAATCGTCCGATCGCCGCCGCGGGAATCGTCACGCCCAGCTGCGCCAAGTCTCTCTGGAGGAAGTCGCGAATGTAGTTCTGCCGCCAGGCAAGACTGGCGGCGTCGGAAGCCGCTGTGTAGGCCCGGGGGAAGCCTCCTCGCGTCCAAAGGCGGCGGAAGTTCGGCACGCCCGTCTCCGACAGGGTAAACCCGGCGATATCGATGTGGCTGACGCGGCCCGCCAGGCTCTCCGATACGCCGCGGACGAGGCGCGGGTCCGCGCTGCCGAGGATGAGAAAGCGCGCCGGAATGCCCGGCCGGTCCGCGAGGACGCGCAAGAGTTCGAACAGGGCCGGCATCCGCTGGATCTCGTCGATGACGACGAGTCCTTGAAGCGACTCCAGCGCCGTTTTCGGCGCCGTTAGGCGCGCGACATCGGCCGGATCCTCGAGATCGAAAAACGTCGCGCGTCTCCCTGCGGCGAACCGGCGGGCGAGGGTCGACTTGCCTACCTGGCGTGGTCCCAGAATGGAAACAACCGGAGATCGGCGCAGCGACTCGCGAATGAGGGAGAGAAGAGATGGTCGGCGGATCATCGCCGGCAGAATACCATGAATAAGACACGTATAACATTAGAATTTCATGGTTCTATTGCCCCGAACCGACCGGACGCGTTTTCCGTTTTCGGGGGCGGCCACGGTATCGCTCTTCGACCCGAACACGCGAACGTGCTGCAGCGGGTCAAATACTCCCAGCATTCCGGGTGATGGGGGGTACGGCAGGCCTCGCAACAAACGGCGTTCCTATCGAACACCGTGCCGCAAACTTGGCAGACTCCTTCCCATTGGTGGCTCGATTTGAGTACGTCGACGCCTGTCAGCGTGACCTTGCAGGCGGTAAGGAGACCCTCCCCGAATACCGCCAAATCGATCGCTTGCCGGGGATTGACGTGGAGCTCACATTCCAACAGGACGCGATTTGGACTCAGGAGAACCAAGACGAGAGCGCGCGCCCATTCTCTTCGAGCAACGGAAAGAGTCCCTCGGAGAGGATTCCTTCGGCCCGTGCTGGATCTGTGGATTCTGTTTTGAAACCGTTCCGAACCGGTCGGACGGGGCGGGAGCGCGGCGGGGACTTCAAGAATCGCGTGGACCGCGTAGAAATCGCGCTGAGAACGCCATCCGCCGCAGTCTCGATTTCCAACGACGTACCGGGAATCCCCGGATACTCGATGAGCCATCGATAGAGTTTGAATCGCGCACCGAATCTGACGAACACTACGGAACGGTCTTCGTTGAGAGAGCCTCGGAGAGCCGCGGCAATCGTTTCTAGCTCGGTTCGATCGTAGAGGCGCCGACGGCACCGATACACCCTCAGAACGCGCGGTACGTCCCGCAGCACGATCGCACATCCAATAGCGAGCGGTGGGAGGATGAATACCAGGAAGAAGACGCCCCAACCGATCTGGTCGCCATCGGCCATTCTCATTCTATTGGACGCTACGCCAACCGAGGATGATCCTGTACCGGAACGCGGGGGAGTTTATCGGCCCTTCTTCGCCCTCTCCCACAGCTCTCGGAATTCGGGCACCGAAGCGGGCGAGAGCTCGGCCGCTCGCCGAAAATCCGCGTCCGCCCCGGCAGAATCGCCGCGCAGCCATCGGCAGTGGCCGCGTCGCCAGAGAGCGTCCGGGGAGCGGGGGTTGGCCCCCAGCACCGCATCCCAGTCGCGCGTGGCCCCTTCGAGCAACGTCTGAGCGAAAACGGCGTCGTTCGCTCGGTGAATCGCCAGGCTCATCCGCACCAGGGCGCGAGCCGTCCGCAGTTTGGACGATCCGGAGCACCTCCCCAGCCCCGCATCGCAGGCGGTCAGCGCACGCTGATACCTCTCCGTGGGATCCTGACGGTTCTTCTCCGCATGAATCCCCCAGTGGAGTTCCGTCCAGGCCCTCACGAGGGAGAGTTCCCAACTCGGGTAGGCGAGCGCCTCGGCCGCGGCGCACGCCTCGATCGCCTCGCGGAATTTCGGTGCCGGATCCCGACCCTCGCGGAGATCTTCGACGCCGAGATTGCAGAACGCGTTCGCTCTCCAGAGATGCACCTCCGCAGATCGCGGCTGGTGCTTCAGGAATTCTCGACAATCCTCCAAACCGAATTCGTAGAGCTCGCGGGTCTTCTCCGATCGCTGACTCGCCCATCGGATGCGGGCCCTTCCGCGAACGAGATAGACGTTCGGGATCGCCGGGGTCCGTTTCAATAGCTCCGCGCAGTCTTGGAGGGCCTGGTCATACAACTCGTCCCGTTCGGGGGACGGACGGGTGTGGGCGAGACTCGCTCTCGCCTGAGCCCGGCAAAGAACCGCATCCGTCGACGCGGGGATCCGTCGCAAGGCCTCTTCCGCATCCGCGATCGCCTTTCGGAGAAGGGCCTCCGCATCGAGCTCGCGGCCTTGCTCGAACATCCCCCAGTTGAGGTGGACGTACGAGCGGACGAGATACGGCATGGCGGATCCGGGCGAGAGCTGAATCGCCGACTCGCCGTCCTGGGCTCCCCGTTCGTACAGATCCGTCGGATCCTCGCCGCGCCCTTGTCGGTGGAGTCCCCACTTGAATCGGGCGAACATCTTCCACAGCGGCGCAGGACATTCCGAGATGGCCTGCAGATAGCGAGATTCAGGATTGCCTCCGGCCCGAGCCTCGCGGTCGCCTACGTGGGTCAGGATTTGGGCGCGAAGCAAACGCGCCCCCGAAGAGCGGGAGCGCAGCGCCAGGGCTCGTTCACAATCCTCCAGCGCCGCGGTCCAGCGGGCCGTCGAATCTTCCCCGGCCAGAAAGCCCTGCCGGAACCGCGCCAGGGCGCGGAGCAGGAGGTACGGAACGTAGCCCCGATCCGACTCGTGGCCTCGGGTGCACCAGTCGACCGCCGAATCGAACTTCCCCTGCGCCATCGCTGTTTCGGCCAGCGCTTCCAGGGACTCTTCGAGGCGAGGATTCGCTTCGAGCCTTTCCCGAGCCTGCTCGGCACGTCCGCCATACGTCCACCAGAGTCCTTCGGCGATCCTTCGTTCGGGGGCGGTCTCCGGAAGAGACTCCAGGTCCCTCTGAATGCGTTGTCGGAGATCTCGAAGCTTGTCGTCGCGCTGATGTACCTCCTCCACCGCGGGGAACCGAACGGACTCGCCGCTCTGGGAAAGCGAGGCCTCCAAGGCGATCTCCTGGAGACGGAGTCGGTACTGTCTCGTCAGGAGCACGATCCGTTCGTAGAGACTCGGGGCGAACGAGGCGTTTTTCGACAGAGCGCGATCCTGGTGAACCAAGGCCGAATCGAATTCCATCCGGGCGCGATCCATCCGACCCTCGTAGTAGTGAGGCTCGGGTAGATTCGCCCTTTCCGCGACGGTTCGACGACACGCCTCGCGGAGGAGCGAGGCTTGGCGGTCCATGGCCGCAAGGTCCCCCGCGCGACGGGCATGAAGGGCGGCCTCCAGATGCGTTTGGGCCCGCAAAGACAATTCCGCTGCGTACCGATGGCGGGTTTCTTCCAGGCGTCGGGTTCGGACCGCGGCCGTAATCGTGAGCCCCACGACGATCAAGACCAACGCCGCGCCGGCCGCTTGAAACGCGCGAGGGACGGCGGGAGTCGCCCGCGCTCGTACCGGTTCTCCCCGGATCCACCTTCCAAGATCGTCGGCGAATTCTCCGGCGGAGGGATAGCGTCGAGCAGGGTCCTTCTCCAGTGTGCGTAGGAGGACCCGACGCAAGTCTGCGGGAATCCTCGAACGAGGCCAAGTCGGCTTCTCGTTCACGACCTTGTAGATGAGCTCGGATATCGACTCCGCCACGTGGGGCAACCTTCCGGTCGCCATCTCGAATAGCGTTGCTCCCAGGGAGTAGATGTCCGTGGCGGGACCGATCCGGCGCTGGTGGCCCTGGATCTGCTCCGGCGCCATGTAGGCGGGGGTACCGATGACGTCCCCGCTCCGCGTCATCGGGATGCGTTCCGATTCCAGTCGGGCCAATCCGAAGTCGAGAATGTGGGGACGTCCCTCGCCGTCGATGAGAATGTTCGAGGGCTTTAAGTCGCGATGAATGACCCCTTGCTGGTGGGCATAGTGCAGGGCCCGGGCGACGCGTTCGATCAGTCGAACGCTCTCGCGCAGGGAAAGCGAGCGGCTCTGGAGGATGGCGTGAAGTTCCTTCCCTTCGACGAACTCCATCGCCAAGTACGGCATCCCCGAGACGTCCCCCGCTTCGTAGAGAGCCACGATTCCCTCGTGGCGAAGTCGCGCGAGCGCTACGGCCTCTCGTTGCAATCGCTGGGCGTACGAAGGGTCGGTTCCGGGGTCCGAAAGGGCCTTGAGCGCCACGGTGCGCTTGAGTCGAGTGTCGTAGGCCTTGTAGACGACCCCCATTCCTCCCGCGCCGATTTGATCGAGGATTTCGTACTGGTTCACTCGGGCCCCGGCTGAGAGAGGACCTTTCGAGGGAGCTACGTGGGTGTCGGACGGAAGCCGAGTAATGTCGGGACTCGACGGGTCTCGAAGGAGCCGCCCCGCACCTCGAACTCGGTCGTTCACGGCAAGAGCCGACGGAGATGCTCCAGCTCTTCGTCGATCTCCTCGGGATGGCGGACGGTTTCGGCGACCTTGAGCCTCATGGTGGAGCGGAGTTCCTCCCGGACGACGGAGAGCCGCTTCCACACCTCCCAATCGGAAATGCCGTATCGCTTTGCCAAATCGGAGTACGTCGGTTCCGCGTCCCCTTCCGATCGAGTGTAGGTCGCAAAGATCTCGAGATCTTGTTGCCGCCCTTCGCGCCGGAGTCGCTGGGCGAGTTCGTCGAGGGAGTGCTCCAAGAGCTGCCTCGCCCAGGCGCGATCGAAGATCTCCCCGGGGGTCGGATCCTCGGAGGGAAGATCGCATTCCGGCGTGAGCGAACGCGGCTGTTCCCCGCCTCCGCGCTTCCGGCGGTGCCGGCGACGGTACTCGGTCGAAAGGAAATGGCGGAGCACTCCTTTGACGAAGGATCGGAATTTGGCCAATTCGGGTGTGGCGCGAGGCAAGACGCGACGCTCCAGTACGTAGGCGAAGAATTCCTGCGTAAGGTCCTCGGCATCGACGGCGTTCAGATTTCGAAATCGGCGGAGATAGGCGTAGACCGGATTCCAATACTGGCGGCAGAGGCACTCCAAGCTCTGCCGCGAACGATCCCCGTCCTCGGCTCCGGCGCCCACGACCATGCTCCAGCGAGTCGTTCCGAACCGGAATTGCTGCGTGTTCGGTTCCGCCATGGTTCACGCTCCCTGCGGGCCTTCTCCTTCATGGCCGTTTTCGGAATCGGTTTGCGGGAATTCGGGGGGATCGAGAGCGGAGGGGGATACGGAAAGCCGGTGGAAATCTCTGGGAGAATTCCACGATCCACGCGTTGATGACGACCCTGATGGCGCTTCAGTCCGGGTCGTGGGCTTCGGGCGATCCGGTTCCGACGGCGCGGCTGCGGCCACGGACGGCGATTGTCTTTCATTCTTGGGCGAGCAACCTGGTGTCCGGAGACACTAACGGCGTCGCCGCCATCTTCCTCCATCTCCTCGCCACCGGCGAGACGCTTCGGGTCAGCGTTACGAACGCAGAAGGACAAGCCAACGGAAGTTCGGACGAACCCCCCGTTCCGGGCGACGGTCGATAGGTCGCGTCCCAGTCTCAGGCGTACAACTTGGTCTCGGGGGACACGAACTTCGAAGACGACATCTTCGTGCGCGATCGATGGACCGGCACGACGATGCGCGTCAGCGTGACTTCGGGAGGTTCACAGGCCAACGACAGTTCTGACGGAGCGGCCATCTCCGATGACGGAACGTACGTCGCATTCTCGTCGGACGCCACCAACGGATTCCCGGACGTCCTTGTCCACGATCGATTGAGGGGGAGCACGGAGCGGGTGAGCGTCGCTCCCTCCGGGGGCCAAATCGCCGCGCTTTTGGGGGATGCTCGGATCTCCGGGAATGGAAGGTTTCTCTCCTTCACGGCTCCTTACGCCCGAGTATTCCTGCGCGACCGAGACTTGGGAGCCACCGACGCAGTCAGCGATGGGAGCACGAGTCCTGGAGGCCGCGCCCTCTCGAGCGCGGCCTCGCCGAAGCATCACACGATGATCAGGGCGAGCATCACTGCGTATTCCACTGCCGTCGGGCCGCCCTTAACGTTCGATCGAATCTTCACGAATTTCTCCTTCGGGATTTGGGATTCCTACGAGATGCACACCACGATGATCAGGCTCAACATCACCGCATACTCGACCGCCGTGCCCGCTTTCACGTTTGTGTTCGTCTTCATTTTCAGCTCCTTTTCTCCATTCCTGACGGAGAGTACATTCGCCCTCGCGGAACGAAGGTTTTGGGTTGGTTGCGGTTGCAACAATATGCGGGGCAGGAAGATACGTCTTTCTTGTCCGTGATCGCCCACCGCTCCGGTCTCACGCGGCTGTCGCACCCCTTCTGCGCTTTCTGTGTTCCGGGGTTGACATCCGAAAAACGGCAGGACTATAATTCCGCGCCGAAGATGGGGAAACGAGCCACCCAACGGAAAACGAAGGACAACGGCAAGGCCGTCGTCATCGTCGAGTCTCCCGCCAAGGCGAAGACGATCAACAAGATTCTCGGTACGGGGTTCGTCGTCAAGGCCTGCTTCGGCCACGTCCGCGACCTTCCGCAGCGTTCGTTCGGGATCGACGTCGAGCACGACTTCGCCCCGACCTACCAGACCATTCGCACCAAGTCCAAGGTGGTGACGGAACTTAGGGGGGCCACGCGAAAGGCTTCGGAGGTCTATCTCGCGCCCGACCCGGACCGCGAAGGAGAGGCGATTGCGTGGCACTTGGTCCAGGCGCTCAAGATCCCCGACGCCAAGGCCAAGCGCGTCACCTTCAACGAGATCACGAAGAAGGGAGTTCTCGAGGCGTTTCGCGTCCCGGGATCCATCTCGATGGACCGGGTGAACGCCCAGCAGGCCCGGCGATTCTTGGATCGGATCGTGGGATACAAACTCTCGCCCCTCCTGTGGAAAAAAGTGGG
Source organism: uncultured Planctomycetales bacterium (assembly GCA_964526305.1). GTDB lineage: Bacteria > Planctomycetota > MHYJ01 > MHYJ01 > JACPRB01 > JACPRC01. The sequence goes on from CAZGKV010000027.1 coordinate 38,042, forward strand.
GCGGGGCCTTTCCGCGGGTCGCGTCCAGTCCGTCGCCGTGAGGCTCATCGTCGAGCGCGAACGCGAGATCCAGGCGTTCAAGCCGGAAGAGTACTGGACCGTCGAGGCCCGTCTGGCGAAGAAGGACGGCGTGGAGTTTCTGGCCGAGCTGGCCAAGGTCGACGGACAGGATCCCGCGCTCCGGAACGCCGAAGAGACGAAGCGGATCGTCGACGAACTAACGAAAGAACCGTTCGTCATCGCGGACGTCCAGCAGAAGGAGAAGATCGAGGCGTCGCCGCCCCCCTTCACCACGAGCCTTCTCCAGCAACAGGCCTCGACGCGTCTCCACTTCTCGACCGCGCGAACGATGCGAATCGCTCAGAGCCTCTACGAGGGCGTGAAGATCGGCGACGAGGGGGAAATCGGCCTCATCACCTACATGCGCACGGACTCGTTCCGGATCGCCGACGAGGCGCTTGCGGAGGTCCGCGAGCACATCCGCTCGGCCTTCGGGGATCGGTACGTCCCGGAGGCGCCGATCCTCCGCGCGAAGCGCAAGGGGATGCAGGAGGCGCACGAAGCGATCCGTCCCACGTCGGCGATGCGGACGCCCGACTCGATCCAAGCCTACCTGTCCGAAGACCAGTTCAGGCTCTACAAGCTCATCTGGGGACGCTTCGTCGCCTCTCAGATGAAGCCGGCGGAGTATCACGTGACGGAGGCGCAGATCCGCGCGGGGCGCGGGATGTTCTCGGCGCGGGGACGCGAGCTCCGATTCGACGGGTGGACGGCGCTCCTCGGTCACCGGCTCAAGGAGGACGAACAGATCCTGCCGCCGCTCGCGGCGGGAGAGGCGCTCGACCTCAAGGAGCTGAAGCCCGAGCAGCACTTCACCGAACCTCCGCCGCGCTACACCGAGGCGGCGCTCGTCAAGGCGCTGGAGAAATTCGGGATCGGCCGTCCCAGTACGTATGCCCCGATCATCCAGACCATCCAGGATCGCGGGTACGTCTGGCAACAGATGAGGAAGCTCCTTCCTACCGAACTTGGGACTCTGGTGACCGACAAGCTCGTGACCCACTTCGACAACATCATGAATACGGGCTTCACGGCGAGGATGGAGAAGCAACTCGACCGGATCGAGGAGGGACGAGCCTCTTGGGTCAAGGTCTTGCGGGACTTCCACGACGTCTTCGTCGGAGATCTGGACAAGGCGCGCGACGAGATGGAAAGCGTCAAGGCGAAAGAGCCCGAGGTTCGCGTCGAGTGCGAGAAATGCGGCGCGCCGATGCTGGAGAAATGGAATCGATTCGGAAAGTTCCTGGCGTGCTCGAAGTACCCGGAATGCAAGAACGCGAAGTCGCTTCCTTCGCCGGAGTCGGAGGGCCAGAAGTGCGACCGCTGCGGGGCGGACATGACGGTGAAGAGCGGCCGGTTCGGGCGCTTCCTCGCCTGCACGAAGTATCCCGACTGCAAAGGGACGAAGCCCCTTCAGCGCGGGGGGCGCAAGCTCAACGTTCCGAAGGATTTCAAGGAAGACTGCGACCGGTGCGCAAAGCCGATGATGGTGAGGTACGGGAGGCGGGGCGCCTTCATCGCGTGCACCGGCTATCCCGAATGTAAGAACACGAAGCGGGTTCCCAAGGAATGGTACGAATCCTCGGAGCCGAAGCCTCCCGAGGATTCCGCCGCGCCCGAAGCCCAGTGAAATCCCTCTTCGTCACCGGGACGGACACCGGGATCGGCAAGACCGTGGTCGCCGCGGGAGTGGCGGCGGCCCTCGCCCGCAAAGGCGTGAACGTCGGCGTGATGAAGCCCGTGTCGACGGGGGCGCGCCGGCAGGGCGCGAAGTTGATTTCCGAGGACGCCCGACTTCTCATCGAGGCGGCCGGAGTTCGCGATCCCGTCGAGCTCGTCAATCCGGTGTGCCTCCAACCCGCGCTCGCCCCTTCGGTCGCCTCGCGGGTCTCGCATCACCCCATCGACCTCACGCGCATCTGGAAGGCCTACAAGATCCTATCCAAGATGCACGAAGTCGTCATCGTCGAGGGCGTGGGGGGGCTCCTCGTCCCTATCCTCGAGCGGTACTACGTTTCGGACCTCATCGAACGGCTCGATCTGCGCGCGCTCGTCGTGACGCGGCCGACGCTCGGGACGATCAATCACACGCTGCTCACCGTCCGAGTCGCGCGCCAGCAAGGGATCGAGCTGTGCGGACTCGTCGTGAACCACCACGAGAAGTTCAAGCTCGGCATCGCGGAACGGATGAATCCCGAACTCCTCGAGTCGCTCGCCAACGTTCCTCTCCTCGGGGAGGTGCCCTTCCTGGGCGATCTTCGTGGACGGCCGCCGGCGGCGGAGATCTTCGAAGAGATCGTGAACGGGCTCTGAACTACTCCTCCTCCATCGGCAACGGCAGCGGTCCGGACCGAATGAGAGCGACCAGGTATTTGGCCGAAGCCTCCCCGTCGAGTTGGAGAACCCCTCCGAACTGCTCCGCTTTGACGACGGCCACCCGGAGCACGGCCCCATCGACCACGAATGCGATCAGCCCCGGCGGGGTCTGAGCGAAGAGCCGCTTGGCGGTGGCGTCCAGTCGAGCGGCGCTTTCGTCGGACATGGAGATTCTCAGCTTCGCGTGTCCGCTTTCCGTCAGATCCGCGGAGGCATCCTGAAAATCACTCCCGAGAACGATGGGTTTGCGCTCGACGATCAGTTTTTCCCCGGCCAGGTAGCCGTAGGTCGACGACCATTTCATCACCTTAGGCAAGGGAAGGCGATCGTAGGGATCCGGGAGGATGGAGAGACGTTCGTAGATCTCCTTCGGCGCGACGGCGCGAAACTCGATTCGACCGGGGATGAAAAGCGCGCGGATGGCCGCCGCATCCTCCGGCCGAGCGACGAGACATTCAAGGCGGTTCTCGTCTACGAGCGTGACTTTCCCGTCGAGATCTCGTGCCTCCAGACGCTTGCGCAGGACGGCGAGAATCTCCGCCGACGTCGTTGCGCGATCGAGGCGGAATTCCGAAGGATAACGAATACGGAAACGAAGACTCTCCTTCGGCTTCTCCGCCGGCCGTTCTCTCTCCAACAGACGGTCTCGATCTCGCCTCACCTCCAAGCGATGAGGCCAATGGGGGGGGGCCAGCTCCAACGCTCGAGTAAAGTCCTGTAGGGCGCCGGCCAAGTCTCCCCCGGCGTGACGAGCCAGTCCTCGAATCCGATAGGCGTCGGCGTCGCCAGGGGAAAGCCGGAGAGCCGAATCGGTATCCAGAATGGCGCCATGGAGATCTTGCTTCCGAAGTTTCGCCGTCGCCCGACCTACATACCCCGCAACCAAGGTCGGGTCGATTTCGATCGCCCTGACAAACGCGGAAATCCCGCCCTCGTTCTGGCGCTCTGCCAGGAGAACATAGCCTCGCACGACGAGAGACCTCGAGCTCCTGGGATCGATTGCGACGATCGCTTCGGAGGATTTCGCGAGTTCGGAGAGGGCGTCGCCTTCGGCGCGTTGCAGATTCTCGACGTCTTCGTGCAAACCGGAAACGAGCGAAAGGGTATTCGTGAAGATCTTCTCTAGATTCTCCGGGGCCTTCTCTTTCTTGGCCGCAATGCCGTGGAGGAGCGTCCCCCACTCGCTCAACGCCTTTAGGGCCATCTGGAGGCGGACGAGCCGGGATCGCTGCCAGTCGACCTGGATTCGAGCCTTGGGCGAGTCGAAAAAGAGGATCAAGTAAGGAGCCGTGATCTCGTCATGCACCCCCTCGCCCATCCAAGAGCGGGGCTGGAGCAAGCGAACGGCGGCTCTCCACCGATCTCCGCGGCGCTCGACCGATTCGACGTGGATGGAATACCCCGAGCTGCCACAAGGCCCGGCGAGAAAGACGGCCGCTGTACCTCTCGAGAAGTCGATTTTCGGAACCGCGGCGTTCTTCCGATGTCGGGCATAGAACGTCTTCCACGTCTCTTCTTGATCGAAAACGAGCATCGTCGCTTCCGTGGCTGGGTACGCCGTTTGTGGACCGGACTCGATCTCCCGCCACTCGGACGTCTCCCCGAGATCCTGCGGTGGTGAACCAAGAGAAGGCACGGTGTCGCGCCGAATCGTGCGGGTCGAATCCAGTCCTCCGGACACCCACAGGACGAGAGCGGCGAACAGGGCGGCGGCAGCAGCCATCGGGAAAACCTCCTTCCAACGATTCGATCGGGCGAGACGACTTCGGGCGCGCGCGAGCTCCGAGCGAACTTCCTCCGGAACCGGATCTTCGTGGGACGCCGCGGACTCTCGAAGGGCGAGTTCGATCCGTCGGATTTCCTCCGCCTCTCCGCGGCACCGCGCGCATTCCGCGAGATGGCGCTCCATCTCGCCCTGCTCTACGAGACCGGCCGCGTATTCGGCGCTCCGACCGCAGGGGCTCACGGCTCCTCTCCTTTCAGACTCCGGCGTACCATCTCCAATCCACGCGCGACATGGGACCGAACCGTCCCGACCGGACACTCGAGAATCTCGGCCATCGAGTCGTAGTCGAGCGCTTCCAGATACCGCAGGACCAGCGCATTCCGGTAGAGTTCGGGGAGCTCGTGGACTCGCCGGAGAACCGCCTCGACGTACTCTCGCGTCCCCGCAGGGTCTCCGACACCGGAGTCCGCGAGGTCCGAGTCCAGCCGTGCGGTTTTTCGACGACGGACCGAATCGCGCCAAACGTTCGAGGCGATCCGAAGCGTCCAAGGTATCCAGCGGGTCTCGTCCCGCAAGCCGTCCATGGCGCGGAGCACCCGGACCATCGCCTCTTGCCCGAGCTCCCGGGCCTCTTCACGATCTCCCCGGCAAAGACGGACCAAGTACCGAAAGATCCGGGCGTAGGCCTCCTCCAGAAGGCTCTCGCGGGTCGATGGGGCGGCGTCCACCATGGTCATGCCATCTCAGAGAGACGCGGAAGTCCTGAAACCGTTGCAGTATAATGAAACGAAGGCCCTCTCGCCGTCTTGTCGGGCCGATCGCACGGATATGAACCCGTGACGTCGCGGGAAGACCCGCCGATCGCCAAGAGGCTTCTCCCCCTGGCTCGCGAGATCGAAGCGGACATCGTCATGCCGAGCAGCGGTCCCGGGGGATGGATGCGCCGCCTTCTTCCCGACGCGCTCCTGGAGGGGATTCGGCACGCGGACCGACCGATCTTCCTGTCGCATTAACTTGCGGGATCCTGCTCGGAAGGGTATGAAGTCCCGGTGGAAATCCCGAGCGTGCTCGCCAGGCCCGTCCGCGAAGGATACGTCGGGGGCGACCGGCGGCTGCGCGTCGGGTACGAATACGATCCGGAAGGTCGCAAGGTCATCGGCCGCGCCTGGTTTGGCCCCCGAGCTTCCGGTGCGCCCGGGCTGGCCCATGGCGGAAGCATGCTCGCCATCCTCGACGAGGTGATGGGACTGGCCGCCTGGATGTCGGGACACTACGTGATGTCCGTTCGCCTCACGGCGGAGTTCTTGCGGGTGCTGCCCTTGGGAACGGAAGCGCGTGTCGAGGCGCGCGTGGTTCGCGTTCGAGGGAGGAAGGTGCATACCCTGGGGACGCTCTCCGGCGCGGATGGAGCCGCCTTCTCCAGAGCGAAGGGTCTGTACGTCGTACTGCCCTCGGACATGATCGAGCAATTCCGCAGGGCAGTTTCGAAATAACAAACCGCCCGGGCCGGAGCCCGGGCGGTCAAAGTCCCCCGATGGCCTCTCCTCGCTTACGGTGCCGATTGCACCTTCCACTTCATCGTGGCGGTGAACACCTTTTCGTTCGTCGTGACGATGCAGTACGGCTTGCTCATCGGATTCGGCGTCGGGCCCGTCGGAGTCGTTTCGAGAACCGACACGGTCACGCTTTTCTGCGGGTAGTTCCAGAGGATGTTCTGGACGCTCACGGAGTATCCCCAATTGGGCCGCCACCCCGCGATGACGACGATCGCCGACTGTTTCCCGAAATCGACCGAGGGCGCCGCCGTTCCGGGTTTGTGTTGCATCCAGAACGTCGTCCACGCCGTGGGATCGTTGAAGACCAGTAGCTTCGCGTCGTTCGTGGGGAACTGAGTCTTCGGGCCCTGGTCCAGGGCCGAGAAGATCACTTTGCCGAGCTTCTTCCCGGCGAGAGTCGCGGACATGAGGACCGCGTTTGTCGGACCGATAAGGGACTGCTCCGACCAGTGAACGATCCCGACCTTCGGGGCCACGACGAAGTGGGTCACGCCGGCGTCGGCGACCATCGTGTTGACGAAGGTGAACCGCACGCAGTTGTAAAAGGTCTTGTTCAGTTGGGCGTCGTAGAAACGCTCCGACTTGGTCTTGACCTTGACTTGGACGTTCAGCCAGAGCGCGTGATCGAGATTCACGGTGTACGTGGTGCCGGTGACGGCGCCGAACTTGAGGAACTCGCGCCAAGCCTTGGCCGACTTGTTCCACGCGTAGAGGGTATTTCCGGACCACGCGAGCCATACGCCGTCCTCGAGCCCGGGAAGTCCCTCGACCCAAGCCACCCCCGAGTAGTTCCCTTGTACGGAAACGGAATAGGGGGCGAACCTGGCCACCGGGTTCGACTTCGAGTACGTCCACGAATTGCCGTCGTCGAGCGGCCAGTACTTCTGATAGTGATCGGCCCACGCCGTACCGGCGGAGACCAGGAGCGCCAGGACCATCGGAATCGTCTTTCTCATCTCTTCTCCTTCCAGAGTAAGGCAGGGCATTCTAACGCAGCGCGTCATGGCGTCAAGGGAAACCTGGAACCGGGCGATGTTCCGGATCGTCTAAAGGGGAAAGGAGGAAGGAAATGAATCTGATCCTGTTGCTGTGGGCCGTTCCGACCGATGAAAAACCCATCTATCCGACGGCGAAAGGCACGAAATGGATCTATCGCGCCGACGGGACCGAAAAGACATGGACCCTGGGAGAAGAGGAAACCATGCCCGTGCGTGGGCTGGATGTCGGCCTCGGTCGCGGTCGGAAGATCCTGGGATGGGGGCGCGAAGCCTACGTGGTCGAGACGAAAGACCGAATTCGGATCTATGAGCTCCGGTCCGTGGGAGAAGGCGGGATACGGCGACTCGTCGTGGTGTGGGAATTCCGTTGGGATCGGGAGAGGTGGAGATACGATTCGATCGACGGCCGTATCGCCGAGACCATCCAGGGCCGTCGGCTCGAGAGGGAGAAAATCGAAGTTCCCGCGGGGAAGTTCGAGTGCACGAAGTTCCTTCTGAACGGAGACACCTACTGGATCTCGCGGGGAGTGGGGATCGTGAAGTGGACCGCCGGCCAAAAGACTTGGGAGCTGGATAAGAGGTAGCGGTTCACTTTTTCACTTCCGGGTGCGCTTCGGGATCCGACGTCCGTACTCATTCGGTTCGAGGAGGAAGACGTCATGAGGATCCTGCCGGCCTTGCTCCTGGCGCTGGTGGCGGTCGCGGCGGCGATCCTGTTCCTGAAGCGCACACCCTCGCCCGCGCGCGTCGTCCGAGAGTCCGCCTCGGCCTCCCCCCAGGAGGTTCGAACCGCCGCGGCCCCCACGCGCCTTCGAAAGAAACGAACCTCGCCGCCGCCGACTCCGCCCCCGCTTCCGGAAGATCGGGAGTGGGAGTCTGGCCGGCCCGGAGAACGCGCGGCCACCACGAGCGGCCGAATGTATGCCCGATCCGTGGAGGGACGGTGGACCCCCGAAGAGTCCGCCGAGCTTCGCCGCCACTTTCTGAATTCCCCGGACGACACGACGTGGAGCGTCGCGCTCTGGGCGGTGCGACGCCACCCGTCGTCGGAAATCCTGAGCTGGATCGAGGAACTCCTCGCCTCGAACGCCCCGAATCGGCAAAAGACCTTGGCGCTACGGATCCTCGCGCAGCGCCGCGAACCCGAGGCGTTGGCCATGCTCGCCCGCCATCGCGAATCGTCGGAGGAGGCGTGTCGGATCGCGGCCGCCGAATCGCTCCGGGATCGGAGTCGATGGGACCCGCTCGCGCGATCGTGGAGGGCTCGATGATCAGATGGATCGCGCCGTTCGTGATCGCCGCATCGACGGCTTCGGCGCAGGAGACGCCGGAAGAGGTCCCCGAGGTGGAATGGAGGCCCGCGGCCGCCCCGAATTACCGCGTCGACAATCGCGGACCGAACGACATCGATGCGATCGTCGTCCACGATTGGGGCGATCTGGACCTCGCGGACGTCATCTTGCTCTGCCAGGACCCCGCGGAACGGCGCGCCCCGCACTACGTCATCGGAGACAACGGCCGCATCGTGCAAATGGTCGCCCTCAAGGATGTGGCCTTCCACGCGAGGGATTGGAACGAGTGGTCGATCGGAATCGAGTGTGCCAAGGGGCCGCGGCAGGTCTGGACCGACGCGCTTCTCCGGTCGCTCGTGGTCCTCGTGAGATGGCTGTGCCAACAGTATTCCATCGCCCGTTGGAATCCGCTCTGGCCCGCGAATGAAGCCGCCCTCTGCGCGGGAGGAATCGGGCCGATCCGCGGCATCTTCGGCCATCGCGACGTCCATCCGTGCGAGGATCTCCCTCTGCACATCGACCCGGTCGGATTTCCCTGGGAGTCGTTTCTCCACCGAATCAACAAGCCCGCGCGGGTGCGGAGCGTTTCCCCGGGCGGCTCGTATGCAGAACGCCATCGATGGGTACTCCAAGGTCGAGAGGTGACCGTCGGATGGGAGCCGATGGTGCTCTCCCCCAGCGACCCCATCGGCATGGTCCCGGTGCCCGCGCCCCGATCCGTGACTCACTGGGAGATCGAGATCCAGTACTTCAACAGTGATGATGGGAGCGATGGAGACAATCCTCCAGACGATCCGCCTCCTCCGGACGAGTCGGAGGACGATCCTCCCGAGGAGCCTTCCGAACCTCTACCGGACGACGAGGAAATCTACCCCAATCCCGAGGGCAACGGCATGCCGACGCAGCCATCGCTTCGGGAGCGGCTCGGCCGCGCACCGTGGATCAATCCGGGACCGGAGGGCAACTTGAACGGCGTCCCTCCGGGAGTGAGACGCCCGCGCGATCGGAGCTGGCAGAGCCATCCTGGCCCCGGGGACTACGAGTCCAACAAACCGCCGGAAAAAAAGGAGAAGAAGGATCCCGGATACGTGGATCCGCCGAAGGAGATGTAATCCGGATGCTCGTCCCGGGTCTCCCTCGGGAGACCCGGGCGTTGCGCCCACCGGGAGCGGCCGGTATCATGCCCCCCGCATGAGCCTGGCTGACCTGCTCGTCGAAACTGCGGGACGCCTCGGATCGAAGCGCGCCCTCTTCTGGCAGGAGCGATCGTGGACCTTCGCGGAAGTCCTGGACGCCGCGCGCCGGTGCGCGGGCGGGCTCGCGAAGCTTGGGATCGGTCCCGGCGACCGCGTCGCCGTCTTCCTTCCGAACTCGCCGGAGACGATCTTCGTTCACTTCGGTGTCCAGCTTGCCGGCGCGGCGCGCGTGCCGGTGAACTCGGCCTACACGCTCCGCGAGGCGGCCCACCCGATCGCCTTCACCGGAGCCAAACTCGTCGTCGTCGATGCGGCTCGGCGTCCGACCGCCCAGGAGGCAGCGCCGAATGTCCCGTACGTGACCCCGGAGGAACTCCTTCGCGCGGCGCCGCTCGAAAGGGCGCGCGCGAACGACGAAGACGTATCCCTCATTTGCTTCACGTCGGGCACCTCGGGAAAGCCCAAGGGGGTGCCGCTCTCTCACGCGAACCTCGAACACAACATTCGCGGACTCGCGGAGATATGGGAGTGGACCGAGCGGGACACGCTCCTCCTATCTCTTCCGCTCATGCATGTCCACGGCCTCTGCAACGGTCTCAACGGCTGGGCGCTCACGGGATGCGGACTCGTTCTCCAGGAGAAGTTCTCCCCGGATGCGGCCCTGGACGGCCTCGCCCGATCGGACGCCACGGCGTTTTTCGGCGTCCCCGCGATGTACCATCGGATGCTCGAGGCCTCCAAGCGCCCGCTTCCCGTGATGCGCCTCTGGGCCTGCGGCTCCGCGCCGCTGGATCGCGGGCTCGAAGATCGCTGGGAAACGGCCTACGGTCGGCCGATCATCAACCGCTACGGGATGACGGAAACCGCCATGATCACCGCCAATCCGGTTTCCGCGCCGCGGAAAGGCTCGGTGGGAAAGCCGCTCCCCGGAATGGAAGTACGGATTCTGGAGACGGGGGAGATCGTCGTGCGCGGTCCGAGCGTCTTTGCGGGCTACTGGGGCGGGGAAGTGGACGCGGCGACGCGCCATGAGGGGGGCTTCTTCCGCACCGGCGATGTCGGACGAATCGACGACGGGTACGTCACCATCACCGGTCGCGCGAAGGACATCATCATCTCCGGAGGAACGAACATCGCTCCGGTCGAGATCGAAGAGGTCCTTCTCCAGCACCCGAACGTCGCGGAGACGGTCGTGGTGCCGATTCCTGATCCCGCGCTCGGCGAGGTGATCCGCGCGGTCGTGGTCCCACGTGGAAGCATGACGGCGTCCGTCGTGACCGAGTGGTGCGAAACGCATTTGGCCAAGTACAAGCGCCCGCGAGACGTTAGAATAGTGCCGGGCCCGCTCCCCCGGAATGCGATGCAGAAGCTGGATCGCAAGAAGGCGAAGGAGCTTTACGGATGAAGCAGATTCTGTTTGCACTTCTTCTCTGTCTCGGCGGTCAAGACAAGATCGACGACCTTTTCCGGCGGTTGGGACACCGGGACGTGGACGTGCGAGATCGGGCCATGGAGCGGCTTCGAGCCTTGGGGGGCTCTGCCTTGGACAGCCTCCGAAAACACCAGGACGATCCCGATCTCGAAGTCCGAGAGCGGACTCGGGCGCTTCTCCGGGAACTCGAGAGAGAGGAAATACGAAAGCTCCGACTGAGCCTGATCACTCTGTCCGTCTCGAACATCACTGTCGGAGAGCTGATCCAGGAATTGCGAAAGCAGGCGTGGTTGCGTCTCGATGGTGGCGAGGTCGATCGAAACCGAAGAGTGACGATCCACGCAAAGGATGCGCCTCTCCTTCAAGTTCTTCATCAGGCAGGGCTCACTCATGGAAAGCAGATCGGGACCCTGGTGGAGCGGAAGCTCCCAATGACCTCCGCCTACATTCCCGGAGGAGGGTTTGTCTTCCGACGCTCGACTTGGATTCAGGAGAACCAAACTGCCGGAACGGTTTTCCACACCGCGTCGATGCGCGAATTCGAGGGAGAGCTGGAGTGGGAGGTCGTCCGAATCCGTGCCGGAGGGGACCAAGAGTTCCTCAAGTGTTCCCGGCACAGCCCCGGAGTCGTTTTCGTCGAGGATTCCAAACTCGCCGATGCCGTGGTTACCCTCCGAGGAGTTCGTCGTTGGTATCGAGCGACCTCCGTGGAGTTCCTCTCGCCCTCGGAGGGGGATACGCGCCACGTCGGATCGTATTCGCTCGAACTTCGATGGCCCTCCGTCATCGTGCGGAGCGCCCTTCCGATGGCCAAGGATGTCCTGGATCGGACTTGCGCGCCATGCGACATCCAAGTCAGAGTCAAGCCGGGTCGAGAATGGAGAGGGTCGCTTCGAAGCAGTTCGAGCTGCGTTGATATCGAGTTTTGCGGAGTCGAACTCGAGGGTACGAGAGTGTGGTGCGGCTGTAATGAAGCTCCCGCGAGGCAGGAGAAGGCGAGGCGCAACGTAGTGCCGGAACGTCGTGTCGAGTACTCGGGCACCTCCCGCGAGGCTCCGCTCGAGCACCTCGACTCCATTACCGTTCTCTTCCATGAACCGATCGAGGAGCGATTTGAGGTCACGTCTCCAGTTCTAGGCGGACCCTAACGAGTCTGATTGAGGAGAGCTTCGATCGCCGCGCGTTGATTCTCCGGCGCGTGCTTCCAGGCTCCTTCCAACGCCTCCCTCGCCTCGTCTTTCCTTCCTAAGCGCAGCAGGAGCTTCCCCCGGGAAACCCAGGCGGGCCAGAAATAGACCTGGGCGAGATGGCACACCTCGAAGTCGTCCAAGGCGCGCGCGAATTGACCCGCGCCTTCGAACATCACCCCGCGATTGAAAAAGGCTGCCACGTGATTCCCGTTGATTCGGATGCACTCGGTGAAATCCCGGATGGCTCCGGTTCGATCTCCCCGCTC
>CAZGKV010000028.1:0-44513 GCA_964526305.1 uncultured Planctomycetales bacterium
TACGCCTCAGTTTTTCGACGTTCCGCGGAGCGGAACGCGAAAAACTGAGGCTAGAAGTTTCTCGTTCCGGGAGCCGGGCTCTCTTTGCGATCGGGCGACTTCGAGGAGGTGGGAGATCGCCCCGAATGCCGTTCGTCTGATCACGGCGCCCCCGCCCCCGTTATGATCTCTGCGGTCCAAGATGGAGAATGTACCGCACGGCAGTTGCAGAACAACTCCCTCGTATTCCGTTTCGTCGGGGTCCCTACGATTACCCCCCAACTGTTGCCCGGGAGACCCGTCGGAGAGGCGGAGGCCCGCCCGCGGCATTGCGGGCCGGGCGCATCCGCGGCCTCGGTGCAACGCGCTCATTTCGTGACAAACCCGTACTCTCAAAGGAGCCGATCCGCCCAGAGATCCGTCAGGAATCGTCGCCAAGGCAGGATGTCGATGGAGCCGTTCCGCCGCGCCAACGGGTCGCGGGACACCACCGCGAACCGCTTGACTTGCCGCTCTTCCTGAAGAGCCTTGAGCCCGCGCAAGTGGCGCTCGCCGACCCGATGGGTCGCCTTGATCTCGACGGCGATTTCCTCGCCGATCACGAGGTCCACTTCTTGTTGCGTCGTCGTTCGCCAGTAGCACAGGGGAAGGTCGAGTTTCTTGTAGCTCAGGTACGCGCGGACTTCCTGGATCAGGAAATGTTCTAGGGCCTTTCCGAACAGCTCGGAGCCCTCCTGGACTTCTCCTCGCTTCGCCATGGCGCCGGCGACGCCGACATCGAAAAGGTAGAACTTGGAGCGCCGGATGGCCTTCCGCCGCTTGGACTTGGTGAACGCCAGGACCGGAAAGCCGACGAGCGTGTCCGTGAGGACCTCGAAGAACCCGGCGACGGTCCGCGCGGGGACCCCGGCATCGCTCGCGATCCCCTCGAGGTTGAGTTCTTCTCCGCATTGCACCGCGGCCACATCCAGAAATCGTACGAAGTGATCCAGGCGCCTTACGATCGCCTCCGCCTGGATCTCCTCCTTGAGGTACAGCTTGACATAGTTCCGGAGTTCGTCTTGCGGCGATTCCGACGTATAGACATGCGGGAGCCCGCCACGATTCAGATACTTCAACAAGTCGAATCCCGCGCCGAGCTCCGCGGAGGTCAGCGGGAAGAGCTGCGCCTCCCACGCGCGGCCCCCCAAGAGATTGGCCGTTCCACGGCGCAGCTTGCGGGCGCTCGATCCCGTGAGCAGGAAGCGGAGGCGACGCCGCTCCATCAGTTGATGAACCTGATCGAGCAGCGCCGGGAGCTTCTGGACTTCATCGATGACGACCGTGCCGGCCCCGGGCGGAATGACCTCGTCGAGCACGGCAGGCCGGCGCAAGAGCCTCGAGAACATGTCGTCGTCGAGCAGGTCGATTACATGGGTGTCCGCCCCCGTGAGCGTATGCGCGATCAACCAGGACTTGCCGGTGGAGCGGGGTCCGAACAGGAAGTGACTCTTCCGATCCAACAGCTTCCTCAAGTCGAGGAATCGGTCGATATCCACGCCACCATTATGCTTGATTTCTATAAAATCGGCAACTTATTGCGGATTTATAGCCAAACGGTCCCGCTTCTCCGGACCTTGGAAGCGGGGGAAAGCGGCTCCTGAAGCGGCCTAACCGCAGATTCCGATTCCGTTCCAAGGCGAGAGGTTTCCCTTCCTCCCGGTTCCGGTCTTTTCCTCCTCTGAGAAATCTGCGTAATCTGTGAAGGAGGTCGCACTCTTGCGTGAGGATGACCATGCCGGCGCGTTCGGCGTGAAGCTTTTCCCGAATCGCGGTAATCCTCACGGAGGCATGGTACCGGCGGTGGTTTTCTTCAAGAGAGCATCGAATCATCCGGCAGGCAAGGCGCGGAGCAGGCCCATCGTTCTCGGTGCACGACGCGCCGATACGTGTACTCAGACTGGATGATACGTATTCACGAGGGACCATGCCGACGAAGAAGCTGACCCTGAGCGCCGACCGACAATTGATCGCGGAGGCCAAGAGAGTCGCCAAACGAGCCGGAACCTCTCTCTCCTCGATGTTCGCCCGGTTTCTCGAAGCCGTCTTGAGGGGCAGGAGCGCCGAGGGGAAGCCCGGCCCCGTGACCCGGAAGGCCTCGGGTTTGGGGAAGCTCCCCGCGAACAAGACGGATCGCCGGCTCTTGGAAGAGTCGCTTGCGGAGAAGTACCGGAGTACGAGGTGAGGGTCTTAGAAGCTGGAACGGGAGACCGGCTCCCTCCCCACCCACAACCACATCAGGGGCGCGAGATGCAGAAGAAGCCTCATCCCCTGCGTTCGGGTCGCCATCACGATCTCCTCCCGGTAGGTCGCCAGGGCCGCGACGTAGACGAGCAGCTGAAGCAGGATGACGAGGAGCCATCGGGCGTCGTCCCGCGAGAGGCGCGGAGCCCGGAGGAGTAGAGCCCCCATGGCGACGACCCAGAACAGGCCCCAGTGTTTCGGCTTGACCAAGTCGGAGCCGAGTCGGCCCAGGACATCCGGCCACCAGGCAAGGGAAGCGGCCATGGTCGGAAGCGTCATCTGATTCGGCGGACCCAGGTCGGGTTGCGGGGCGAGGCGCGACGACAGGATCGTCCAGGTCACTACGGCGAGGGCGGGCACGACGAGGATCCCAACGGTTCGAGGAAGCTCACGCGGGCGCGTCACGAGGGTCGCCATTGCGACGACGGCCAGAAAGGGCCATGCATCCTGCTTAAGCAAGACCGCGGCAGAGAGCGTGAACGCGCCGAATCGGCGGTCGCCTTCGCGTAGGGCGTCGAATCCGAGGAGGAAGAGCATGGCCAGCGTGGCGTCCGCGTATCCGGAAAACACTCCCCCCGAGTCATGCCAAAAGGCGGGGAGCCAGGCGAGGACCGCGAGCCATAGCGGAGAGAGGCGAAAGCGATCCGCGACTACGGCCAGTGCGGACAAGTGCACGAGCGCGAACCAAACGCGGAGAAGTCGCGCATCCATCGTGCCGGAGAGCAACGCGAAGTCGGCGTAGATCGATGGAAGAAGAAGTGGCCGGCGCGCGCCGAGATGGAGACGGGCGGGATCGAGGAAGTCGGGATTCCAAAAGGTCCCGTACTGGAGGATCGACTTCGCGCGGAGGGCATAGAAAATCTCGCCGTCGAATCCGAGATAGGGCCACGAAAGCGCGCCGGCGAGAGCGAAGGCTCCGGAGAGTAGAAGAGGAATCGCGGCAAGAGTGGGGCGCGGCCATTCCACGCGGAAGAGCGGCCGTCCGCGGAGCCCGATTCCCGCGGCAAGCAGTCCCGCTCCGGCGAGAACGGAGGGCAGGCCCACCGGGATCCGAACGAAGAGAAGGATGTGGGTCCAGAGTCCGAGGCCGAGGACGCCGAGGAAGAAGGCGCTTCCGAGGAGGCCGATTCCGGTGCGGGGACGAAGGCCGAGCAAGGCGATGAGCCCAAGACCGGCGGCGAACACGACGGGCACGATCATGGATTCGCCTTCCGGATCGAAGCCCGCGAGCGATCGAAATCTCCGGCGGGAAGTTCGATGATCCAGTCCGCCGGGCCTTCCGCCACGAGGAGGCGCGGATGGAGACGCGCGCTGAGGAGATTCGCGTCGCGGTTCCATCGGGGACCCCCCGGAACCACGACGAGGACGCGGGCCTTTGGAGGAATCGTCGCTCGCGCCTCCTCTGCGAATGCTTCGATCGGCGCCTTCGGATCTCGGCTCCGCTTGATCCATTCGAGGGCGCGCTGAACCGAATAGCCGAACGAAACCGCGAGGCAAAGGAAGACGGCGGCGGCGCGAAGTCGGCGCTCCATGAGGGATCGGACATTATACGACTGGGGTTTGCAATTCGGCCCTTCTCGGTCGTATCATCTTTGGGCATGAGTACGGTCTTGGCGATCCTCCTGGCGCTCCAGGACGAAAAGGCCGCAGCCGATGCGCTCCGAGCCTTCGAGATGGAGTGGGCGAAGTGCTCCCAGGACGCGGCCGGCCGGAGGAGGGCGATCACCCCGCTCAAGATCCACCGGACGGAGAAAATCCTCGACTCTCTCATCAAGAAGGTGGGGACGGAGAGAGAGACCGAGGTTCGAGAAGAGCTGGTTCGGACCCTTTCGCTCTACATCGACAATCCGAAGGCGGCGGACTTTCTCTACGATCAGCTCGACAAGAATTTGAAATGGTCCGCCGTGATGACCGCGCTCTTCGAGGGGCTGGGACGCGCCCTTCCGAAGTTGACCCGACCGAAGGTGGAGAAGGTCAACGCCTACGTCAAGCACCCGAACCTGACCTATGCGCGGGACTCGATTCGAGCTCTCGGACTCATTCGACACAAATCCAGCCTTCCCGCGCTGATCGAGCGGCTGAGGAAATGCCAACAGGACATGCGGGAATACATCCGGAGCGCCAAGCTCAAGAACTGCGACGGGGGCTGAGGAATCACCTGTCAGACCGTCCAGCAGTTGCTGGAGGACATGAAGAACAAGATGAAGAAAAACGAAGTCCCGACGGAGCTGTGGAGCTACGCGGAACTCGTCCCGCCGATCCTGGATGCGCTCAAGTCGATCACCGGAAAGGTATTCACCGGCTATCAAGACTTCGAGAAGTGGTGGACCGCCGAGGGGAAGGACTTCGAAGTCATCGATTAGGCCAGTCCCTCTTGGAGTCCGGCAACCCTGCTCGCCCGCGCTGGAGAAACGCGCAAACTTCGGGGGAGAAGAGTTGGGGCAGAGGGTCGGGACGAGTCGATTGCTGGGGCGGGGGAAGTTCGGGCCACACGGGACGGGGAGAAGTCGCCGAAGGGCTCTGGCCCAGCGCATACCCGACCACGCCGGCGAAAACCATCCCGGCCGCGGCGAGAAAGGGCCATCGCTTCCGTCGGCTCGGCGCGACGGGCACAGCAACCGGCGCGGGCAGCCATCCCATCAGCTTCCTAAGGGACGAGGCCTCTTCCCGACACGATGCGCAATTCGCCAGATGCTCTTCCGCCGCCAGTCCCCGATCGAACGGCAAGTCCTCATAGAGCGAGGGGCCGAGCCATTCGTCGCGTGTCTCGCACGAAATCTTCATCGCAAGTCCTCCAGGTAGGGCGCGAGTTTGGTCCAGAGGGTTCGCAATGCCCGAGTCAGATGAACCCCGATCGTGCTGGGCGCCACTCCGAGGATTCGAGCGATCTCCACGAGGGGCATCCCTTCCTCGTGACGCAGGAGAAAAACCACCCGTTGACGCTCGGGAAGCTCCTGAAGTGCTCGATCCAATAGCTCCGTTCGCTTCGCGCCCGTTGTCGCGGGCGAGGATTCCGGCTCAAGAGTCGAACAGGGTTTCTTTCTTCGGACACGATCGATCGACAAGTTGATCGCCGTCCGGTACAGCCACGCTTTGGGTTCCTCGATGGGGTCGGTCGTTTGGAGGAGACGCGAAAACGCTTCCTGGCAAACATCTTGGGCATCGTCGTGCGATCTGAGAATTCTCCAGGATGCCGAGATCAGCTTCTGGCGATTCTCGAGAAAGAGACGCTCGACGGGCGAAGTCATTTCACCTTCTCGACGGAGATCGCTCGCAGGATCATCGGTTTGGAATAGAGTTCCCTCCCGTCGAATTCCCACTGCACGCCGCCGTCCTCCTTGAGGCGGGTTCCATTGCCTCCGATCACCCGTCCGGGGAGTCGGACCGTGAGGCGGAAGCGATCGTCCCAAAGCGCCTTTCCCGCACCGACGCCGACCTCCTCCCCATCGTACACGGATGCGATGGAAGGAAAAGCGTCCCCGCGCGATCGAACCGGCGCGCCCATGGCCAGACCGTCGAGGATTTCGCGGCGCAGCTCGGAGAGAAACTTTCGGGCGTACTCCTCTTTGTCGTGGGCGGCCAGGAATTCCGCGATCGCTTTGGAAAGCTTGGCCCCGCTCAGGGCGTTCCGGATCCGCGCCTCCGCCGCCTGGAGGAGAACGAGACGATCCGTCCATGCCAGGCGATGATGGCGAGCGTAGGCCGCCACGGCGCGCGAGGCGACGATCATCTGCTTCTCCCTCTCCGAGGCCGCGAGATGCTCGAAAAGCTCGGTCTGCTCTTCGGCCTTCAGCCCGGAGAGCCCCTTCTCTCCGATGCGATCCAGGAGGCGTTTGACCTTGGGGTCGGAGAGGAGCGCGTCGTCCACGGCGTGGATTTCTCCCACATCCATCTGGGAATAGTCGCGCTCGAACTCGTAGACGCGGAAATCGTTCTGGGTCGAGACCCGCAAACGAGTGGGATGGTGCAGCAACCGCTCGCGATGGGGAAGGTCTTTCGGAGCGAAGCACGGAGGGATCTCGTTCAAATCGCGGAAGGTCTTCGACGCTTGCCAGACCCACTTCTCCCGGGGGCCCTTGTCGGTCTGTTCCGTTTCTACCTTCTTGGTGAGGGACCAATCCGGGGGTGGAGGGGCGTGGAGGTAGGCCCGAAACTCGGCCGGATCTCCGCGGTAGGTCAAGCGGACTTCGGCGGATCCGTCCGGACGCACGACGATTTCCTCCTCGATTTCGAGACAGCCGGCCAAAGGGAAGAGCAGCACAAGCGGAAGCCATCGGTTCATCGCCATCCTCCTGAATCCACCAGGAACGACGTTTTCGCGAGCTCGGGCAACGACAAGAATCGGCGCTCGAAGTGACAAGGAGCTCATGCTACGATAGCGCGCTCAATCGAGGAGATCCCATGAAACCGGTCTTGCAGATTGCGCTCGATTTCCTGGAACTCTCGCGGGCGCTCAAGGTCGCGCGCGAAGCGTGGGCGGCGGGAGCGACCTGGATCGAAGCGGGGACTCCCCTCATCAAGAGCGAGGGACTGGAGGCGGTCCGGGCGCTCCGGAGGGAATTCCCGAAGGGCTACATCATCGCCGACCTCAAGACGTTGGACGCGGGCCGGGCGGAGTTCGAGTCCGCGGCCAAGGCGGGGGCGAACTGCGCGACGGTGTGCGCCACGGACAGCGACTCGACGGTCCTCGAATGCATCGAGGCGGGCCGCAACTACGGCATCGACGTCTGCGTGGATCTCTTGGGGCTCAAAGGGGAGGCCGCCATCGCGTTGGCGAAGAAATGCGAGGAGTGGGAGGCCCACCACATCGGCCTTCACCTGCCGATCGACGATCAAATGCGCGGGCTCGACGTGACCGGCGAGCTGCGCTCGATCCGGCCGCACGTGCGGATCCCCATCGCCGTCGCCGGCGGAATCAACAGCGAGAGCGTCGCTTCCGTGGTCCAGGCGGGCGCCGATATCGCGATCGTCGGCGGGGCCGTGACGAAGAGCGCCGATGCCGAGGCCGCGACGCGCGCGATCCTCCGGGCGATGGAAACGGGCGTGGCCATCGCCACGGATCTCTACAAGCGTGGAGCTTCGGCGGAAGACCTCCGCCGAATCCTCGCGAAAGTTTCGGCCCCCAACGTCTCCGACGCGATGCACCGCTCGGGGGACTTGCCGGGACTTCAGCCCTGCCAACCGCGGACGAAGTTCTTCGGCCCGGCCGTGACGGTGCGGACCTATCCGGGCGACTGGGCCAAGCCGGTCGAGGCGATCGACGTGGCGGGCGAAGGGGACGTGATCGTGATCGACGCCGGCGGCGTGCCTCCCGCGGTATGGGGAGAACTGGCGTCGCATTCATGCCTTCAGCGCAAAGTCGCGGGCGTCGTCATCGAGGGAGCCATCCGCGACATCGACGTCATTCGCGAGATCGGGTTCCAAGCCTATGCCAAGATCGTCACTCCCACGGCGGGCGAACCGAAGGGGTTCGGGGAGATCAACGTGCCGATCAAGATCGGGGGCGTCGGAATCGCGCCCGGGGACTGGATCTTGGCCGACGACTCGGGCGTCGTGCGGATCCCGAAAGGAAAGGCGGTCGAGGTTTCCAATCGCGCCATGGACGTCTTGGAGCACGAGAACCGATTGCGTGCGGAGATTCAGAAGAAGGGGACCCTCGCGAGCGTGACCGAGCTGGTCAAATGGGAGAAAAACATCGTGGACGCTCTCAAGAAGTAGATGAGAGGGGTTTTTGCGAGCGTTATAATAGAGCGGGTATGAGGTGCGAAAACTGCGAGCGTGAGTCCGTTTCGGTTCATGTGACTCAGATCGAACCGTGGGGGAAGCGAGCGATCCGCTTGTGCGAGGGATGCGCGGGCTCTTTGGGATGGTCGTTTCCGAGGCGATCGGAGCCGCGGTGTTCGCAAGAGCTTCCGATTCCGAGGTCGTTGCTTCGGAGCTTGATCCGGGAAATCTCATGATTTGCGAAAAGTGCAGCAAGAATCATGCGACGGTGCACCTCACCGCCATCGAGAACGGCGTGAAACGGGAGGCGCACCTCTGCGACGAGTGCGCCCGCGCGGCAGGCGTGGGGATCAAGGTCAGCTTCTCGATCAACGACATCCTGGGGAATCTGATGGAGGCGAAGGTGCCCAAGGCGCTCAAGGAGTTGCAGCAGATCCGATGCCCCGAGTGCGGGCTTACCTATGCCGAGTTCAAGTCCAAGGCTCGGCTGGGCTGCGCGAACGACTACGAGCTTTTCAAGCAAGGGCTTCTTCCCCTCCTCGAGAAGATCCACGGAGCGACGCAACATGTCGGCAAGGCGCCGCACACCGTGGACGCCTCGATCCAGAAGGAAAACGAACTCAATCGGCTCAAGCGGGAGTTGGATCAGCTCGTGAAATCCGAGAACTTCGAGCGCGCCGCCGAGGTGCGGGACCGCATCCGTCATCTCGAAGTCGATCTCGAGCGGGGAGGGGCATGAAGCTCGAGGAACTCCTCTCCAAGACGGGCGAGTGGCTCAAGGGGGTCGGGCCCGAAAGCGATGTGGTGATTTCGAGTCGGATCCGGCTCGCTCGGAATCTCCATCGGTTCCCCTTTCTCACCGTGGCGACGCCCCAGATTCGCTCCGAGGTGGAGAGCTTCGTCCGGCAGAAGATCGAGGAAGTGAAATTCCCCCGCCCGATCCACTACTGGTCCCTGGCCCGGATGAGCGCGGTGGACCGCACGATGCTCGTCGAGCGGCACCTGATCAGTCGGGAGCATGCCCAAGCGGAAGGGGAACGGGGCGTCGCGATCGGGACCGAAGAGTCGGTCTCGGTGATGGTGAACGAGGAGGACCATCTCCGCATCCAGGCGATGCGTTCGGGATTCCAGTTCGAGGAGGCGTACGAGGAGATCGATCAGTTCGACGAGCTTCTCGAGCGCCAGCTCAATTTCGCGTTCCATCCTCAGTTCGGCTACCTCACGGCGTGTCCGACCAACGTCGGCACGGGGATGCGGATCTCCGTGATGATGCATCTGCCCGCGGCGGTGATCTCGAAGCAGATGGACAAGGTTCTTCAATCGCTTCAGCGGCTGAACTACGCGGTTCGAGGCCTCTTCGGCGAGGGGACGCAGCCGTTGGGGGATTTCTATCAGATCTCCAACCAAGTGGCGCTGGGGAAGTCGGAGAAGGACTTGATCGGCGAGATGAAGCGCGTGATTCCGGAGGTGCTGAAGTTCGAGCGGTCGTGGCGGTACAAGCTGATGGAGGACGAGCCGAAGAAGCTCGAGGACAAGGTCTGGCGGGCGTACGGAATCCTGCGCCATGCTCGGAAGATTTCGACGGAAGAGACCATCGACCTCCTCTCCTCGCTCCGGCTGGGGGCGAATCTCAACATCGTTCGGGACGTGCCGATCGGCGTGATCAATCAACTCTTCATCGTGACCCAGCCGAGCCATCTGCAGAAGATGGCGAAGAAGACGCTCAACGCCGGGGAGCGCGACGCGATGCGGGCGGAGTACATCCGGACGCGGTTGGAGCAGATTTGATCCGCGGAGGCCCTGGGCGAACCGGCGAGATGGGCAAGGACCACGTCGAAGGATCCGGGGGGGCGACTATTGCGCAGAAGGGGCTCCACGTCGCGAATGGCCTGTAGAGACTCGAGGTGTTCCCGGTTGAGGCGATCGATGGCCTCCCCTCTGCGGGCCCGGCGCGGTCGGCGGTGAATTCCCAGTCAAGCGGGAACAATCGCCCCGCGACCGAGGCCTTGTACCCCACAGGGTTTCATCATACAATCTTATTGTGAAAACTATTGCAATCTCTATTGACGACTCCACCCTGGAAGCGATCGATCGTCTGGTACGGCAAGAACGGCCGTCGGGTGCGGGTCGGCGAAAGGGAGCGCGCCGATGTACCCGCTCGGAGATCGTGCGCGCGGCCCTGCAGGCATTCGTGGCGGGGCGTGAACGCCTCCGGCGCGAAGTACGGGAGGGGGCGATTCTGGCACGGCATCGGGCGCTCCTCACTCGGCAGGCGACCGCCCTGGTCGCCGAGCAGGCCGAACCGTGAACCGCGGCGAGATCTACCGGGGCGGGGATCGCGCCCCTGAGCGAGGTGGAAAACCGGGGTTCTACGTGGTCGTTTCTCGGCAATTCATCGCCGGCAACGAGGATGTATCGACGGTCATCTGTGCCCCGGTTTATGGCGAGATTCTCGGACTCTCGACGGAGGTCGTGATCGGGACCGCCGAGGGATTGCCCCGGTCCTCGGCCATCCGCTGCGATTTTCTCGCCCTGATGTTCAAGCGCAAGCTCACCCGGTTCGTCGGCGTGCTTTCGGAGGCGAAGCTCGCTCTCCTCGAGCGAGCACTGGCGATCGCCCTCGACATGACGGTGCCTTCCGACCGACCGCCACGAAGGAGCGTACCCCTGGCCTGACGGAGAGACTCGGTGCTTTTCGAAATCGTAGCGACATCCTCCCTTGGTGACTACCGGATCGACATTCCGTTCGAAGAAGGGACCCATCCAAGTACGCGGCGAGAGGGGACTTCGGACGGTTACGAGATTCCCGCAAGTTCGAAGGGAACGTGGAGTGGGGAGCACTGGTGTTGTGAGACGAGATCGACATCGCGCCTGAGACGGTGTTCGCGGAAGCCGCGGGGGAAGCACTCACGGAGCGAGTGACCGGGGAGGCCCTGCGCGGGAGAATGCGATAAGGGTTGCGATCCCGGCCGAGCGGGGCGGCCCCAGGAGGAGCCGCCCCAGACGCGGTAGCGGATCAGTGCGCCAGGGCGTAGGTGTCGTCCGAGCCGCCGAAGAACAGGAGTCGTTGATTCACCGCGTCGGCGACGGCGGGACCGCGGTTCTGTGGGACGGTTCCCGGCGGTACTAATTCCGTCCAGGAAGGGGTAACAGCAGAAAGGTCGAAGGCCCACGTGTCCTTTTTTGTGCCGTTGTTGTTGACTCCGCCGAATACGATCATGCGATGGTTGGCCTTGTCGAAGATCGCCGAGTGCTCGGATCTTCCCTCGGGAACAGTTCCCCCCGAAGGAGTGATGTTCTTCCACTGGGGAACTCCTCCCTCTAGGTTCAACGCCCAAACATCGTTCATGGGTCCGGGCAGTCCGCCGTAGACGATCATCTGGTTCTTGATACGGTCATGAATGGCGGTGTGCCGGTATCGTGGGAGAGGCAATGGGCCCTGAAGTCCTGTATTCATGGAGACCCAGACCGGGGGATCCTGTTCGAGGTCGAGCGTGAATAGCTCATTCCTATCCAACCCGTTGGAGTCCACACCGCCGAACACGTACATCTTCTTCGCGGCCGAATCCAGAATGGCGGAGTGTGCAACTCTGGGACTTGGTACGGCGCCCTTCACCTGAAGCTGCTTCCACGTGGGGGAACCGGAAAGGCTCAGCTCCCACAACTCGTCATAGTAATTCGTGGGCGGATAGGAGTAGCCTCCAAAGACGAGCATCCGTTTTTTCACCGGATCGTAGACGGCGGAATGAAGCCTGCGTTGAGGACCGGCCGTTGAGGAGATTTCGCTCCAAGAAGGAGTGGAGCTCTTGAGGTCAAGGGCCAACGTCTTCAAGTTGACATTGATGCCGTCGAAACCGCCAAAGACGATCATCCGCTGCTGGGTGGTGTCCATCACCAGAGTATGATCGACGCGCGCCGGAGGCTTCGTGCCCGAGGTGGAAAGAATGCTCCACTCCAGCTTGCCCGTCGTGGCCGTCACCGTCGCCGAGGGAGCGCTTCTTCCCGTTCCCTTCCGCGCCCGAACGTAGACCTCGTACTCGGTGGAGGGGGCGAGGCGAGAGAGCGTCACTCGGTTTTCATTCGCCCCAGCCACGGCACTCGCCGCCGTTTCCTGATTAGTGTTCTTGTAGGAGACGTCAAAGCTGTCCTCGTCGAGCGAGTTGTCCTTCCACGAAACGTCCAGGAGCGAACTCCCTCGCGCGGTCACCTGAACTTCGGTCGGCGCCTTGAGCTTTTCTGCGGCCGAGTCGCCTCCGTCGTCGTCATCGTCGCTTCCGCCGCCGCAACCGACGGCCGAGACGATCGTCCCCAGAAAGAGCACCCATGCGGCTTGCCTGATGGGTTTCATAACGAACTCCAAAAAAATCAACTGTCCTAGAAGCGCGAGGCGGCGAGGTTTGTATGAGGGAAACGGAAGGAGAACTTCCGATGTCGGATGTGGGATCGGACTTCATCGAAGACAAAGGGTGTGCCGATCTCGCGTCGAAATGCTCGTGACCTGATCGGGGCCGAGGGCCGGAGTCGCCACCCACCGGGACGCGAAATCTCCTGTGCCGAGCTGGCCGGACATGTTCGAACCGTAGGTCCAGACCGTCCCGTCGGAACGAAGCTCCACGGAGTGGTTTCGTCCCCCCGCAAGGTCGATGACCCCTCGAGATCCATTCGGGGTGAAGAGTCCCACCGATGGGACAGTCCAATGCAGAGCGAGCTGTCCGTCCCAATTCGATCCCCAAACGAAGACCGTACCGTCGGCGCGCAAAGCGAGCGAATGAGATCCGCCGGCGGAGATGTGGACCGCTTTCAGACCCCTTACGTCGCCCACCTGTTTATCCGAGTTGCTCCCCCACGCTTTGATTTCGCCATCGGCTCCCAGGGCCAAGACGTGACTCGATCCCCCAGCTACGGAGCAGAATCTCGAGTCGAGCGAGTCGCCGGCAATCGCCGGATAACCAATGGGTAAAGGCCCGTGGCGGGGGGAGACCTGACCGTGATCGTTCGCTCCCCAAGCAACCAGAATTCCGTCTCCTTGGAGCGCCATACTGAACTCGCCGCCTGCAGAAACAGACTTGAGATAGCCGTATGTCGCGATTCGTTGGGGAATCCACCCGACGCCCCCGGCTACGCCGGCGGACAACTGAATCTTGGAGTTGTCCCCCCAGGCCCATACGGTGCCGTCTGCGCGCAGGGCAAGGGAATGGTACTCCCCCGCGGAAACGGCGATGATGTCTTCAAATTCTGGGACTTCAATCGGGATGGGTCGATCCGTTCCGTACACCTTGGGTTTTCCGATTCCGAGCTGCCCGTGAGAATTGTCTCCCCAGGTCCAGACATGTCCAGCGGAGTCCAAGAGCACCGTGTGTGCCTTTCCGGTAGCGACTTGGATGGCGTCACCGATATCCGGGACCTCGATCGGTTCGGCACTCCGGTCCGGCCGGTATCCGGCGATCCCCAATTGGCCGCGGTCGTTGTTGCCCCATCCCCATGCCGTTTGGTAGGAGCGCATCGCGAGCGCGTGATCGCCCCCAGCCGTAATGCCAGTGATCTTTCGGATCGCGACCCTGATTCCATGGTCGATCGTTTGGACAGGCGCAGGCATTCCCTGAGGGCCGTCTCTGCCGATGGCGTTCCGCCGGCCGGCGCTCCAGATCGTTCCATCGGCGTGGAGCACAAAGGTAGACTCTATCCCTGCCGCCAGAGCCTTGGCGCGTCCTCCGTCGCGGTAGGGAGTAGGCCAATTGGTTGGATACCTATCGTCCGCCCCGGTCCCCAGTTGTCCTTGGTCCCCCCGTCCCCAAGTCCAAACCCCTCCATTGGCC
The DNA here is from genome assembly GCA_964526305.1 of uncultured Planctomycetales bacterium. Classification (GTDB taxonomy): domain Bacteria; phylum Planctomycetota; class MHYJ01; order MHYJ01; family JACPRB01; genus JACPRC01. Next base: position 13,803 of record CAZGKV010000028.1, read on the forward strand.
GACAGCGCTGCCGCGTGATAACCCCCGGCCGCGATTGCTTTCACGTTCTGGAGAACCACGACTCCCGGGGTGGAGTTCCATCCATTTCTATCATTCCCGATGCCACGCCTCCCCAATTGGCCCCAATTGTCATACCCCCACGTCCAGATAATTCCATTCACATCTAACCCCATGGTGAACTGGAGTCCACAAGCAATGGCGATGAACGGAGGGATGTTTTCGATCCGGACCGCGGAATAGCTTTGCCAGGGAGGAGGCTGCGCCAAGGCTCCACCATCGCTCCAGCCCCATGCGAAGACCCGTCCGGTTTCTGACAAGACCGCCATGTGGAAGTGGCCGGAAGCGATCATCTTGATCTTCGGTAGGTCCTCGACTTGGACAGGATGGGGCAGCGAGGTTTTTCCCTCACTGAATGGATGACCTCCGCGGGTCATGTCCATTCCCCACACCCAGACGGTCCCGTCCGCGCGAAGCGCCATCGAGGTCGAATACCCGGCCGAAATCGACTTGACCTGATCGAATGGGTTGCCCAGCCAGTCCCGCACGACGACGGGCGAAATATGATCCTGTGTCGTTCCGTCCCCGAGCTGGCCGAACCTGTTCGCCCCCCAAGCCCGAATCGTGCCATCCGGTAGCAGGGCGAGCGAATGCCCGCCCCCGACTCCCGTTGTAGCTGAGAATCCGGGCCCCGCTGCGATCGCTTTGACTCTCGGGATTCCGGGAACGGGTACGGGGAGAGGGAAGGCCGTACGAGCCAGTCCGTTTCCGAGTTGCCCCGAGCCGTTATCGCCCCACGCCAGGACGGCGGAGAACGCGGGGTTTTGGTCGTATGGATCTTCTGGGATATCGGGAGAGAGGAATTCGTCGGCCGGGGAATCCGTGATCCAGGGATCGATTCCCTCATACGCTACCGATCTCGCCACGGGCACCGAGGCTGTGGATGCGTCGTACTCTCCGAAGGCAAGGAGCAGAGCGATCAGAAGCAGGCTGACCATCGGTACGATTCTGGATGGGCTCCGCGACATGTTCGCCTCCGAAGATAGCTCAGCGACTCACGAAGCGCGAAGTACTGGAGTTTGTATGGGAGATTCCAGCAACGGGAGGGGCGACCGGTCCCCCGGGGCCGGTCGCCCATGGGCTAGGGCATGAACCCATCGAGCTTGATCGAGTCGAGACTGTTTCCGGCTCCGATCACCAAGACGAAGCGCGAGGATCGAATAGCGCGAGGCGTGAGCTAGGGGACCGGGTAGGGAGTCCCCTCGATGGTGCCGACGATGTTTCCTTGGTTGTCCCGGATGACACGTTTCGGGGTGTACATTCTCTTCCCCGTGATCTCGAGCACCGTTTCCGGATCTCGAATGTCGTACTGCCCAAGGTACCGGTCGGCCTGTTCCGCCGGGAATCCGGCCCGGAGCAGCACCTTTCCGGCCATTTGCTTTGCCAGGGCGTCCGTTTTCCGGAGGTTGGATCGCCAAATCTCCAAGAGACCGGACTCTTCGACATACCATACGGCACCGCTCTTGTCCTACACGAATCCACCCTCCACCAGCGGCATCGCGGTGAACTTTCCCTTCCAAGATTCGAGGTGGGCGATCACGTCGTCCGCTTCGGGCGACTCGGGCCTTTTCTCTTTTCGAAGAGCATCGTACTCTGGAAGGTGAGCCTTGGCGGAGTCGCTCGCGCGCTCTTCGAGTAGAGCGTTGCGCCTCCTGATTTCCGAGTCCGCATCCGCGCGAGCGGCGGCGGCTCCACCGAGGAGCTTTCCGAATTCGGCATTCTCGGGAGCGTTCGGAAGCATATTCCGCAAGAGGTCGAGATAAGACCTGGCCTCCTTCTCCATCTCCTCCTTGGTGCGATTCTCCTGGCTGATTCTCGTCACTTCCGTGCGACACGTATCGATCAACTTCTTTGCGGCTTCTCCGCGATACCCGTCGTCTTTCTTCGCCCACGCGTCTGCCTCGGCGTGTTCGTCGGGGAGCGCCGCGACGGCTTTCGCGTAGTGTTCGTCGGCCAGTCGCAGGAACCGGAGGACCTCGGCGCACGCGGCCGCGACTTCCTCTTCGAGGCGAATCAGAGCTTGTTCGGCCTTCCGAAAGTAGACGGGCGCCTGATCGACCTTGTTGGGGTCGTCCACGAAGAACCCGAAATGGCGCAGGGCGGTTTCGAATTCGCCGATCGCCTCGTCCGCTTCGTCCGCGGCGAACGTTCCGCACAGTGTGAGGGGGTCCTTTCCTGGTCGAATTCTCCAACTCGGGAGTGAGCGCGGGAAAAGGGGGCGGTGTATACCCCACTCTGGATGGGTTTGCTGCAGGGCTCCGCCTCAAGCCGACAAGGGGGAAGGAGCCGTGAGCGGTAAGCATTCGGCATCGGGGAACTCATAACGGATGCTCGATGCTGAGGGCAAGGTACCCGATGTCCGAGGAGAACGTAAGTACTGTTCTGAGCCCATCCCCTTTTCTCCCCACACAGCACTCGCCTCCTTGCGCTTCGGGAGAGTGGAACTTCCTGGAGGTTTCGATGCGAGGAAAACTGCTTGTCGTACCCATCCTGACCGCTCTGGTACCCTTGACCGGCATGGTGGGCTGCGGAGAGACTGAGCTCTGCGGAACAGACATGCTCCCGCCGACCGAAGTCTCGGATTCACCGCTTCTCGAATCGGTCGAGCTTACGCCCGAACTCCTTGAGGCAGTCGTCGCTCCGATCGAAGAGCCGACGCCGATTCGCGAATTCATCTCCTTCCCGGATTCCCCGCTGTACCCTGAACCCGACCATGGATTCATGGTCGGAATCCCGCCCGAGCCCGACTATCCGATCTTCACGTCCTGGGCTCCGCCCGCTCTCCGGCCGGGACAGTGGTGGTGGTTCATGATCCGGAGCGCGTATCTCTTTGGACAAGACCCCGGCAAGCTCTTCATAGGAGGGGCCGAAGTCTCGGTCCACTTATGGCAGGCGCACCTCATTACAGTCAAGCTCGACCGCGAACTTAGCGGCTTCATCCGGGTGATTACGGCGGAAGGTGACACGATTCCGGGACCGGTGCTCCTCATGGGGTCGATGTTGAGCGCGGCATGGGAAGCCAGAGTGAGGGACTACGCCTGGCGGTACGGCCGCGATCAGTCTTGGACGGAGGCCATGTTAAGCATCGAGTACGGGTATCCTTTGCAGCGTGTGCTGCTGGAACGCAAGATCGTCACGATCGCGTATCACTATCGGAACAACATACCCTATCCGGATCGGGCCCAGCAGTGGCCCGGAAAGGACGAAGCCGAGATCGAAGCGAATCACATGGAGGCGCTGAGAAAACAGCTCATAGCCAAGTTTCCGGGATACGCCTTTCGTCTGACCTTCCGGGGCGCTAAGGAAGAGGCAGATGTACTCATGGTTGGAAACGACGAAAAGCTTGGTAGCGCCGGAGCTTGGAACTATGACGATTGGCCGACGATTCGACTCCAATGGGATTCGGCCGCTACGCACGAAATGGGCCATTTCCTCGGACTGCCTCACTTTCCCCGTACCTACGGGGGAACAATCGTGCCCTATCTCCCCGGGGAGCCCAGGGCATGCATCATGGACGGGGCATCGGGTGGTTCGGAGTTCTGCTCCATCTGTCGCACTGCGCTGGGACTTCCGCTCAAGCTGGTGGGCCCGCTGGTTGGAGCTCGAAGCCTCGTGTTCAGTTTCAATGCAGTGGAGGTTATGAACATCCCCGCGAAGACTATCGAGACCGCCTCCGAGAACAACCTAGGGGAACTGGGGAATGGGAGCTCGCGTCATGGGGTGATCTCGCGTAACGACCGCTTCGTCGCCTTCGCTTCCGACTCTACAAATCTCGCGGATGACGACGGGAATGGAAAGGCGGATGACGACAGGAATGGAAAGTGGGATCTCTTCGTCCATGAACGATTCGAGGGAAAAACGACTCGAGTCAGCGTCGACACGAACGGAAGAGAATCGGATGGGAATACCTCCTCGCGCCCGGCCATCTCTGCGGATGGGCGCTACGTCGCGTTCGTATCGGAAGCGACCAATCTCGTGCCAGGGGATTCCAATGAAAAGACAGATGTCTTCCGCCACGATCGCGAAACCAAGAAGACCGTCCGAGTAAGCGTGGACTCCCAGGGAACGCAGGCCGACGGGAATTGCCTTGACGTTTCCATCTCGGCCGATGGACGATTCATTGCGTTCTCCAGCCTGGCCACCAATCTCGTTCCGGGAGACACAAATGGGGTTGCCGATGTTTTCGTACACGACGTCCAGATGGGGCAGACGATCCGAGTGAGCGTAGGTGTCCAGGGGGCGCAGGGGAACGAGCACTCCAGGGCTCCCCTCCTTTCGGATGATGCTCGATTTGTGGCCTTCGAATCGACCGCATCAAACTTGGTGACGGGTGACAACAACCGGGTTACGGATGTCTTCGTCCATGATACCCTGAGGGGCATTACGGAGCGGGCAAGCGTAGGTCCTGCCGGAGAGGAATCGGACGGAGCCAGTGCGCTTTCCTCGATCGCCGCGGATGGCCAACGGGTCGCTTTCATTTCTCAGGCGACAAATCTAGGTGTGAAAAGCAAGGAGGGACGAAATGCTTACCTTCGGGATCGCGTCGGGTCCAAGACTCTTCCCCTGTCCAGCGCGGTCGCCGGCGGGGACCCCAGCCACTCGGTGACGGACGCCCTGCTCTCACCGGACGGAATGTGGGTGGTCCTGCACGACTCCGGGGAACGGAATACCTATTTCATCAAGATGGACAACTCTTTCGGGATGATTCTCGATACCAGAAGGCGCGGGGTATCGTCCGTTTCGGGACCGTGAGGCCCTCCCGTATTTCCAGGGCGACGCGGGCTTCACTCTCGGTGTACCGGAGATGTTTGTTTTTCTCGAGACCCCGACTTGGAAGAGAGGCTTCGAGCGATCTTGGAAGAAGAGCGGCAGAGACGCTGAGCCGCGGCCAGCAAGTGCCCTCAAACATCGGAGATTCTACGAAGGCATCCAGGTCGCTCTCCTCGAGGGCGTCGCCTCAAACGCGAGATCCGAAGAGCCACACCTGGACCGGCGCGACCGTGCGCCGGAGGCGCGGAAGATAGCGCCGAATGAATTGGCGGATTCGCGCGTCGCGGATCAGAGCTGCCGTTCGACCCATTTCCAGGTTTCCTGCGACGGAATCTCGTCCGCCATGGTCCACGTAGACAGGTGACCGGGGACGCCGGTGGCGGCATCCGGGTAGCGCGACTCGGTGTACTCGCTGGTCGGCTTTGCCAAAGGGGTATGGAGGGACTTGAGCTCGCACGCGATTTCGGTCAAGTCATGGTGCTTCGGTGCAGGTTGGATTCCTTTCCGGATCAGGGTCGAAATCTCGATATCCAAATCCCGTAACTAGAGTTGAGGGAAATCCGCCTCCGGGTGGAGAGGGCGGCCCGTCAATGAGATGCAATGCCTTGTCCGCATTTCGATTTTCCCGCACGAATCTTCTCAACTCTCCCGGCCAGGATTCGCAATTAGCACACTACACGGGATTCGAAACTCGCCTTTCTCTTGGAATGCCCGCGATGAACCGATTCCTCCAGGATTGGAACCTACTGCTGTGCCCGGTATTCGCAGCCGGCCACGAGCCTTCGGCCGTGGATTCCGATGCTCTTCCGTCGTCCTCGCCCCGGGAGGGCGATGGCGGGCCCCGGGCTCCCATCTCCCGCGAGTGGGATATACTATGAACACCCCGACGATGCCGACCGACGATACGAGCATGCACGGCCCGGTCAAGGCGTTTCCCGCCACGACGTGGGGAATCCTCTCCCAGTTGCGAGCGACGGCGCCCGCCGACCAACGAGCGACTCTCCACACTCTCTGCGAACGCTACTGGAAGCCGGTCTACGGGGTGATTCGGTGGAAATGGGCCAAGTCGAGCGAGGATGCCAAGGACCTGACTCAAGCCTTTTTCCTCTGGCTCTTGGAGGGAGACGCTCTCGGGAAATACGAGAAGGAGCGGGGCTCCTTTCGGAGGTTTTTGAAGGTTCTTCTCGCGGGCTTCGTCGGCCATAGCGAGCAGTACCTACAAGCCCTCAAGCGCGGAGGGCGAGTCCAGACGATTCCGATCGACGCGGATTCGTCCGTGGCCGCAGATCGGTTGGCGGACCCAAGAGATCTCGATCCCGATCGGGCCTTCGATCGGCTGTGGGTCTCTCAACTGCTTCAGACGGCGCTGGAACGTGTTTCCGCGAAGCTCGCGCGGACGGAACGGGAGAAGCTCTTTCGCATCTACGAGCGATACGAACTTCTTCCGGCCGAGCAGCGCCCCACGTATCTCGCCGTCGCGGAGGAATTCGATCTCAAGGAGGGCGACGTTCGAAGCTATCTCTTCATCGTGCGCGGGATGTTGAGGACGGAGATTCGTCGCGAGTTGGCCGAGACGACGCGGGACGGAGAAACCCTGGAGGAAGAGTGGAGGGCGCTTTTCGCCGAGGAGAAAAAATGAACGACCCACTCCGCCCCGGCTGGGAGGACTCGGTCCTTTCCGGACTTCGGCATTACGAAGAGGGTCAGGCGACCGCATCGCGCCGGTACCAAATCCTGGAGGAGATCGGACGAGGAGGGATGGGGGTGGTCTACCGGGCGATCGACGGGGAACTGAATCGCCAAGTCGCGTTCAAGGTCCTCTACGACGTGGCGCTGCTCCATCCCGATGTCCAACGCCGTTTCCGACGGGAAGGAGAGATCATGGCGCGGCTCAGCCATCCCAATGTGGTCAGCGTCTACGACATCGGGGAGCAGGACGGAGCGCCGTTCATCGCCATGGAATTCGTAGAGGGGGAGACGCTCGAGAAACTCATGGCTCGGGGCGGAGCCTCGCGGCGATCGCTCCTCGAGATCCTGGAGAGTGCCGCACGAGGGGTCGCCCACGCCCACAGTCAAGGGATCATCCATCGCGATCTCAAACCCTCCAACATCATCGTGACCGCGGGGCGCAATCCCAAGGTTACGGATTTCGGACTCGCCCACGTACCGCACACCTCCACCGCGGTGACCCGACCGGGTTCCCTTCTGGGGACGCCTCTCTACATGTCTCCCGAACAATTGTCCGGGAACTCGGAGGAGCTCAGCCCACGCTCCGACGTCTATTCGCTCGGGGTGATTCTCTACTCGATTTTGACCGGCTCGGTGCCCTACGAAGGAGACTCGATCCTCGAAATCCTCGCCAAGATCCAGAACCAATCGATCGTCCCTCCACGGCATCGGGATCCGACCGTGCCGCAGGAACTCGAGACGATCTGCATGAAAGCGCTGGATATCGAAGCGGGAAGTCGTTATCGGACGGCCCGAGAGTTTGCGGAAGACATCCACCGGCATCTCCACGATCGGACGATTCTGGCCGAACCGACTCCGCTGATTCGCCGGGCGCAGAGGACGATGAAGCGACACAAGTTGGTGTCTCTGGCCGCCGCCCTGATCGTCCTCTTCGGGTTGGGGACCGGAGCCATCCTTCTCTTGAGGAGTTGGGCGCGATTCGCGGAGCGGAGCCGCCATCTCAAGAAGGGCGATGCCGCGCTCAGCGAGGGGAAGTGGAAAACCGCCGCGGATCACTTCGCCCACGCTTATCGTTTGGATCCGGCGGATTCACAGGCCGCTCAGATTCAGCGATTCTGCGAGGAGGTGCAAGCCCTCTTGAAAGAGGAGGAGCTGTTTCGAACCCGGGCCATTCCTCCTCGCCCCGAGGTTTCGCCCTACGCACCGGTCTCCCAGAGGAAATCGCTGTGGGAGTGGGATCGGGACCGAGCGGCGCGCAAGCCTGAGGCTCGGAGAATTCTGAATAGCCTGGAGCGCTGTTGCCTCGGCCTTCTGACATTGAGGCCCAACTGTCTCCGGGCTCGGGAGATCCTGAGAGAGAGATGGGAGCGGGATCGTGCGGAGGCGCACCAGGAGGGCGACCAGCGGGAGTCGGAGTTCCTCACAAAGAAGATCGCACGCTTGGGATACTCCCCCCGCGTTTTGGGCGGAAACGCTCGCTTGGACCTCTCGTCCGAACCCCCCGGGGCCGAGACCTACCTTTTCCGCTATCAGGAACGCGATCTCCGACTCCTACCGCTTCCGTGCAATTCCGCGGGAGAGACGCGGGAGCTCCAGCTCGACCCCGAGGCGGCAGATCACGTCCCCATGGATGCGCCCCCGGAGACGAAGGATCGGGTCCGTCATCATTCCCTCGCCTATCCCTTCCAGTGCAGCGAATTCAATCGGGTGACCTTTCCTCTGATGGTTCGATCGGGATCCTATCTTGTAGTCTTCCGCTCTCCCGAGTACGCGGATGTCCGAATTCCGATTCTCGCTGAGCCGGATTCTCCAACCAAGTCCTGTGTCCGCCAATTGCGACGCGACGAGATTCCGCCGGGGTTCGTCTATGTCCCGGAGGGGCCGTTCATCTCTGGGGGGGATGCTGAGGCGTATCTGAGCTATCGCATGCCTGAGCGAAATCGGACTAAAGGCTATCTGATCGCGGTCTTCTCGATCACGTTCCGCGAGTATCTCGAATACTTGAACGACCGGGAGCCAAAAGTGGCACGGACTCGGATTCCGCTTTTTGATGGGTTGGCTCTGGTGCGCGAAATGGAGGCCAAATTTGTCCTGCTTCGACATGCCGAGTTTGCTCTGGACGATGTCGTTTGGGGAATTACCGGAGAGGATGCGGAAGACTTCGCTCGTTGGTATACCGAGAAAAAGGGAAATGGCCGGTGGGTGTTTCGTCTCCCAACTTCGTTCGAATGGGAGAAGGCCGCCCGTGGAGCGGATGGCCGGCCGTTCCCGTGGGGCGCCGTTTTTGATCCCTCGTTTGCTTTTACATCAGAATCCCTCGGGGAGTTTCCTAAGGTGAAGAAGCCGCCCGGACTCTATCCCGTAGACGAATCTCCCTACGGTGTTCGTGACTGCGCAGGAGTCGTCCTGAACATCGCGCTATGCGAGGGCTTACCCGGGGTCAGATACGAGACGAGGGGAGGCAGCCGGCACCTAGAAAGCAGCTCAGGTCGGCCGGCCAACCGGGGTCCTTACAACCCTCACCACATTGCCATTGGCTTCCGCCTTGCGGCAGATCTGCCTTCGCGATGAGGCTACCAACCGTTCAGATATCCGACTTGAAGTCTATGGGCATAACGGCGGAAAAACGAGAAGAGATCGCTGGGAGATTCCGAGGCGACCCGAAGGAGGAAACCCTTGCGTTCGCGGATCACCAGCTTCGTCCGGTCCGCGCGAAGCGCCTGGTCGAAGGAGGGATGGGTTCGGAAGTACTCGGCGATCTCGGTGAGAAGATCCAGGACCGGCCATCCGACGAAATCCATCCGGAGCCGGCGAACGCGTCCTCGTGGGTGAAGACGCTTCCACGGGTGGACAAGAGCTTGGGTCCGGTCCAAGGCTTGCGCAACACCGTACGCCCAACACTCTGCCGGGATGTCGATGAAGGCCGCCGGGCGGAGCCAAAGGAATCCATCACGACGCGTGCGAATCGCCACCCCGACGGCAGGGTCCACCAGAGCCAAGGGCCACGCTCCTTCGCCCCCCGGCGCCCTGTTGGGTCGCGTGGCCGCGAAGCCCAACAGGGCGGCCCAGGCAAGGGCAATGGGGGTCCTTCCCACCCATCCTCCTCCTATAGCGCGAAGGCGTCGATCTTGTATTCGCAAATCGCTTAAACGATGGGGTACACTTCCTCGAGCCACTTATGAACGACGACACCCAGATCGGCGGAGCTCTCCACCAGTTTCCGAGCACCACGTGGACAGACATCCTCGCGCTCGCGGACGCGACCACCGTCGAATACGCCGGGAGGATGGACCGGCTCCTTCACATCTATTGGAAGCCCGTTTACGTCTACATCCGAGTGGCCTGGAACAAAACCAACGAGGATGCGAAGGACCTGACCCAGGCCTTTTTCGCCTACCTCCTCGAGAAGCGCTACCTCTCCCATTTACAGCCGGGAGGATCCTTCCGCGGCTATCTCAAGCGCGCCCTCCAGCATTTCTTGATCAGTGTCTCGAGAAGCGAGCGGGTTCGACGGCCCGAGAAACCGATGATCAGCTTGGACGTCTTGCCCGAGGTGGGTACACCCGCCGCGGGCGCGGCGCCGGAATCCGAGTTCGACCGGGAGTGGTTCCATTGCCTGATCGAAGACTCAATCCGTGCTCTCGGGGAGAGACTCGGCGGCCAGGGCAAGGGCATCTACTTCGAAGTGTTTCAGTCCTATTGTCTGAACTCGGGCGGGAAGCCGACGATCGAAGGTCCGGCGGATTCCCCGACCTATCGCGAAATCGCCGAGAGAATGAAGCTAAACGTGAGCGACGTCCGCAATTATCTGGTCTATGCTCGCGCCCAATTGCTTCAGATCCTTCAGGAGCGGGTCCGCGATTACGTCGCGACCACGGATGACATCCAGGAAGAGCTGCGCGAGGTTCTCGGTGGTTGATGTCGAGAGGGTCCGTGGATTCCTGGCGCCGCCCGCCGCATCCCCCGAGGTAGCGCGGCGCTTCGGCGAGATCGCCCTCGCGCAAGGATTCCTGACGGCCGCCGAGCTCCAGGAAGGCCTGGGATGCCAGATTCAACTCCGGAAGGCGGGGGAGCATGCCCGCCTCGGGGAGATCTTGCTGAATCTTGGATTCCTTACCGAGGATCAAGTCCTGGATGTCCTGGAGATTCAGACCGGACTCACGCGTTCGTGTCCGATCTGCGGAAAGGTGGGCCCGGGAGGACATTGTCAGGGATGTGGCGCACCCGTACGGAGGCCCAAGAGGCCCGGGCCGCCGTCCACCGTAGGTCGGTTCCGAATCGTTCGCGAGATCGCCCGCGGGGGCGTGGGGATTGTCTGCGAGGTCGAGGACACTCGGGGCGGACGGCTCGTGGCCCTGAAGCTACTCAAGCTCGATCGCGAGAATCCTACATCGATTCGGAGGTTGGAGCGTGAGGCGGCCATCATGTCTCGTTTGCGACACCCGGGGATCGTAGCCGTCCATGAGGTGGGGGAGACTCCGGACATCGACGGCTCTCCCCTCCACTACATCGCCATGGAACTCGTGCAGGGGAGAAACTTCGCGGAGCTCCTTCACGAGGGCAAGCTTTCTCTCTGTGAGAGGATCGAGATCTTGCTTCAAGCGGTCCAGGCCGTGGCGCATGCGCACGCTCACGGAGTGGTTCATCGCGATCTCAAGCCCTCGAACATTTTGGTGAATCGCGAAGGACGCGCGCTCCTTACCGATTTCGGATTGGCCCGCGCCGAGCTCTTCCGGTCGAAACTCACGCAGACGCTCGAGGTGCTGGGAACCCCGGCCTACATGTCGCCGGAACAAACGCAGGGAAACATGAGCGCCGTTCGCGAGGCCTCCGATATCTACTCGCTGGGAGTTATCTTGTACGAGATCCTCACGGGGCAGGTGCCGTTTCGAGCCAAGATCCCCTCGGAGCTGCTCCGGGAGATCCTGGAGCGCGAACCGGAGCGGCCCAGCCGGGTGCATCCCTCGGTGAGTCGCCGCCTGGAATCGATCTGCCTTCGAGCCATGGAGAAGGAACCTCGGGATCGCCACTCCGATGCGAAGTCGTTCGGAGAGGATCTTGAGCGGTGGCTTCTGGCATAGAGCGGCAAGCCTCTAATTGAGGCGCGGGTTCGGACCGGAGGCTCCGTCCGCCTGCACGCCCCGGCTGCTGACGCTGATCCTCCGCGTCGTGCGATTCGAGAGATCGTGGACGAAAACATCGGCGACTCCATTGGTGTCTCCGGCGACGAGCGTGGGGTCGTCGGAACTGAACACTACGAATCTGCCGTCGGTGGAAATGTGAGGCGCCTGGCTACCGAGAGGGGCTTCTTGGCCATTCGAGTTAACGCTGACTCGCTGGGTTGAAACAAGGGTACGATCGTGCACGAAGGCGTCAAAGTTGCCATTTAGATCACCGGGAACCAGATCCGAGGCCGATTCGCCGAACACGACATACCGCCCGTTTCCCGAGACTCCGCCGGCAAATCCAAAGGGGAATCGACTCTCCTTCCCAAAGGCTCCAAGATTTACGCGGGTAGTCTTCTTGAGACCCAGATCTCTGACGAAGACGTCGAGGGAGCCGTTCGTGTCATTCGGTACCAGGTTGCTGGAGGTCGAAGTAAATGCCACGATTGTTCCAGAGGCCGAGATCTGTACGGCCATAAGATCGGAACCGTTGCCCTCGTCGCCGTTCATGCCGACGCTGACGTATTCCGTAGATTGATTCCACAGGTCGCGAACATACGTGCGATACTTCCCGCCCATGATTCCGGGAACAAGATTGGTGGAGGAGGAGGAGAATCCTACGAAACGACCGTCGCCGGAAATGCAGGGATAGAACGATCCGCCGTTGCCATTCTCTCCATTGAGCCCTATGTCTACCGGAATGGTCCGGTGTGTCTGGAGATCGTGAACGAACACGAACGCTCTCCGAAACGGATTGTCCACCAGATTGGTGGCCCTGGTATGGAAAGTCACGAATCTGCCATTGGCTGAGACCATGGGATCCCATGAGGCGCTGTTCGCTTCTTGTGTTATTCACGCTGACTCGAGTCGTCCTTCCCGTTCCGAGGTCCCGGACGAAGATGTCCCAATCCCGGTTCGTGTCCTGGGCGACCAGATTCGATGCGCGGGACATGAAGGCCACTACCCGACCATCTGCGGATACGGAAGCCTTCGACGAAAAACCATTCGGATCCTCTCCATGCAGCCCGACGCTCACTCGAAACGTCTTTCGCGCGCTAAGATCATGCGCGTAGATGTCCGTGAGACCATTGCGGTCATTCGGATCCAAATTCGAAGCCACGGAAGAGAAGGCCGCAATCCTGGGAAGGAACAGCGCTGCTTGGTCTTGCCGAGGTTCTGCAGGTGTGATTGCGTGGGGAAAGGCACTGTCCGGCGGATCGTCGAAGGCCTGACTTGTGGTCTCCTGCAGCGGGTCCATGAGCAGAGACTCCGAGATCAAGGGGGAAGGTGCTTCTGAGGAGGGAGGCACCACCCCGTACGTAGAATCAGACAGCTCGCCGAGTACAAATACCGCTGCAACCAGAAGAACAAAGCCGCTTAGCAGGATCTTGCGGATCGAGTAGTTCATTATCAGAATTCCTTTCCACTTCGCACTGTCTTTCTAGGTGTCCAGGATCTCCTTCATAGGAAAAACTCGTCGGATCCTCACGAAACGCAGCCATCCCCAACCAGAGCACTCGAGATTCAGACCTGTCTTTGCGAAATGCACGGACTCGGGTGGGCTGGCCGGATCATTCCTATGCCGTTCCTCGGCGTTCGGGCCTCGCGGATGTCGAGAAGCGGCCGTTTCGCGGACGAGGAAATCGGATCTCCGCGGCCTCACCGGCGGGGGATCGGGAGGATCTTGGGTCCACCCGATCCCGGTGCCGATGAGGACGAGATCCAGGAAAAGCTGGCCGAGATTCTCGATCTCATCATCCACAAGGGGAACACCCACCCCGGACTCAAGATCTTGAGGGAAGAATTCGAGCGGAGCGGAAGGGAGGAGTATGCATGCTGGGTGGCGGTCTTCTCCAACAAGCGGGGGGAGGAGCCGACGTGGTTTCAAAAGGCGCTCGCGGTCGCTCCCGGATACGTCCCGGCGCGTTATGGCTTGGCGAGACACCTCTACGGCTCCGGCGAGGGTTCCAAGGCGCTCGCGGAACTGGATCTGTTGATCTCCGTCAGGCCGGATTTCGTTCCAGCGCTGGCCCTCCGCGCCTACGCCAAGGCGAGTCTTCGCGATCTTCCGGGAGCGATGAAGGACGCCGGCGAGGCCGTGCGGCTCGATCCGGAATACCCCTTGGCTCACATGGCGATGGCGGATTTTACGTTCCAATCGGGCTCCGCCGACGTGGCCCTGAAGCATTTGGAACGGACACTCGAGTTCTGCCCGAGCATTGCGGATGCCTATGAGCTCCGCGCTCGAATCTTGGAATCGCATGGCCGGCTCCAGGAGGCCGAGTCCGATTACTCGCGATTCCTGGAGTTGCATCCGAAGTGTGCCGACGGATACTACGGTCGCGGCCGGCTCCGATGGCGAATGGAGCACCACCGGGAAGCGCTGGAAGATCTCGACGAGGCCATCCGACTCTCTTCCGACAGAGCGGAGATGTACAGCGATCGCGGGATGGTGAAGGAGCGGTTGGGGAAGACGCAGGAGGCCATCGCCGATTTCACCGAGGCGATCCGCCGGAAACCAGGGCTGACGCAAGCCCACTACAACCGCGGGAGCTCCTACCTGAGACTCCAAAAGTACAAGGAGGCTCTTGTGGATCTGGATAGGTCGGCTCAACTGGACGGAGGCGTCGCCATCGTGTATCTCAATCGTGGGATCGTGAGATCGGCCTTGAGCGACTCGGACGGGGCCCTCCAGGATTTCTCCAAGGCTCTCGAGCTGCAGCCGGGATCTCCGGATGCGTATCTGAATCGAGGAGACGAGCGAAGGCTCCGGCGGGAACACCCCTTCGCCATCCTCGATTTCCTCCTCTGCCTCCGGCACGCACCCGTCGATTGGGTGGGACGCCCGAGCGCTCGCCGGGGAGTTTTCCTCTCATGCGCCGCGATCGTGAAATTGATGATGTAGGCTGCACAGGCGGGTTCGTATCGCCGTCCATACCGGAGAGTTCGAAGGGCCGCAGAGACTGCAGGAGCTCCTCCGCGGGACGTACACCCCGCTTACTCTCCCTTCCGTGCCCGCTTCGACGTGGTCTCGCGCTCCGGCGGCGGGCGCCGCTCGGTGGTGCTCCGCTCCAGGATGATCCTGAGAAAGTCCGGGAGCTTCTTCTCCCAGGTGAAGAGGATCTCGCGGAGCCTCCACTCCCGCCATTTCGTCGCGTGGAGATGAGCCCACATTCGAGCGATCTCCTCCTGGCGCTGGGCGGAGACGGGCCCGCAGATCCGTTCGCCCTCGAACCAAATCTCTTTGGAAATCTCCCGCGCCTGCTCCTCGATGTCCTTCCTTGGATTCACGGTTCCACAACGCCGGAGAATGGACCGGACGCAAAGATCGATCATCTCCTGATCGTCCAGTTTCCCGTGGTCATGCAACCGGCCGACCACGCGGATCATCGTATGATCGCGATTCCGAATTGCGGACCGGATTTCGGAGGCATGCTTGCGAAGGAATTGCTCCAGGTCGGCCTCAAGCTCCTTGAGGCGTCCTTTGCCCCATTCCTCTTCGAGCGTCCGCAGGAACGTCGACATCGATCGCTTTCCTATATATATTAACGATCCTCGAACCCAAAATGCTTGAAGGGAAGATGTCGGATGTCGGATCACCGAAAACAAGCCCAGGCGGTGAGTACAATCCGTAAGGGTATTACCGGGGGGTAACATGCCTAGTGCCTCGCGGACCTTTTCTTGGGAATTGCGAGCTTATTGGGTTGAGAGACAATCGGTTATGTGCGCAAATGCTCCGGGGGGTCGCTATCCGATGGCCCGGTGATTGCTAAGCTGCTCGAGCCGAAACGGTTCCATTCGATCGCAGCGGAGGGCGGAATGAAAGCGCGAAGAGGACTGGGCCAAAAAGGGGCGGTGCTGATCGTCGTTCTCGGAGTGCTCGTAATCCTGGCGCTCCTGGCGACGACGTTCGCGACGCTCCAGCAGCTCGATCGCACGGTCTCACGGAACTACGTCGACGACGTCCGGGCGAAGATGCTCGCGCAGTCGGGCGTCGAGTACGGCATCTCCGAGATTCGCGACATGATGTCCAACGGCTTCTTTAGCGCCGCCGCGGGTTCCGGCGCTTGGGTCTACTACGGAGACCAGACCGACGAGACGCAGCCACCCAATCCCGCGACTCCCGTGGAACTGGCCAAGAACCCCTCGTGGGCGAGGGAGATCGACGGGAATCCGATCTCGGGCTCGCCGGCCCCCAAGCTCCTCACCATCCGCCGTCCGAACAATTCGACCGCCGACATCGGGTTCACCGCGGCCCACGCAAACCCGCGCTACGCCGCGAACGGGGACGTCTACTCCCTGCGCGTCGTGGATGCGTCGGGGATGATCTACGTCAACGACGGCCTCTACCAGTACAGCGGGAACAATTCGACGGTCAGCCTGAACTTGAAGCGCATCCTGAACAATCTGGGGAAGCATCCGACCGTCCAAATCCAAAACCTCGGGGACAAGATCCTCGCGGCGCGCGGAAGCGGATACATCAGCAAGTACGACTTGCGCAAGGCGGTGAACTACAACGATGCGGAGTTCAACAAGTTCCGAGACTTCGTGACGACGAACGCCTGGGTGGACAAGAACGTCGTGAATCCGGTGCCGCTGTCGTCCGCCGCCGCCTCGAGTTACCCGATCAACTATTGGCGAGGCAATCAGGTTCCCGTGTATCGGCGTGGCCGCGGATACAACAACGTCTGGGACCATCCGCTCCTGAGCATCGATCCGAACTGGTCCACCAACTATCCCTTGAAGTGGTACCAGCCGGGCAACGCGAGCCTCATCCACAACGGCTTCTACGGCCACGACGAGCTCTTTCCGCAATACGTCGAGGTCGTTTGGAGGGCGCCGGTGAATCTGAACACCGCGCCGGAGCCGGTGCTCTCGGCGCTCATCGCGGACGTGGAGGGCTTCTTTGCGATCGAACGGCGGCGGTTCCAACCCTATACCGGGTCGCCCAAAGACATGCCCTATACCGGTATCGGCTACAATCCCTGGAGCCCGCCGACGAACTGGATCTCGTTCACGATTCCTCAGAGCTGGTACACGTGGATGTACGTCGCTCATACCTTCAGCTCGGAAGGGACCGGCGGGGACGAGATCGGACACTTGTACCGGACGGCTCCGCTCTTCGGGCCATGGGCGGGGACGGTGTCCGGAGGCGTCTCGGCGAAGACGATCGCGGATCACATCATCAAGTGCCGGGCGAAGGGATCGATCACGTCGTCGAAGAACGACGGGAGCGGCGGTTCCGTCACCATCGATTACGCGACGAAGCCGTTCGGCGGACCGTTCAAGAACTGGGCGCAGTTCTACGCCTTCCTCACCTACCTCGTCGAGTCCGGGATTCTCTGGGACTCCCGGACGATCTACGGCGACTTCAAGCCGGGGAGTTCGGTCTCCAACGCGAACTGGCCCGAGACGTTCACGCAGGCGGCCGCGGGGAGCGCGAACAACAAGTTCGCCTCGTATGCGCTCGCGGACGCGCTCAAGGCGAATTTCAATCCGAACTGCATCCTGAACGAGACGAACCCGGATCGGAACATGTACCTCCGCGTGGACAAGACCGATCTCATCGTGAACTCGACGGAGTTCTGCTTCACGCCGATGGGCTTCTACGAGCTGGAGTCGCTCGGGCGGGTGCTCCAGCCGGAGAACGGCGCGGGGGACGCCCTGACGCCCGGGGTCGTCAATCAGGTGGTCGCCGAGAAGAAGATCATCGTGACGATCAAGCTCTACGACGCGTATCGGGAGAGCACCCAGCGGCACTTCTACGGGGGGACGCTGGCACTGCGCCAGACTACGCCGGAGACGAACAACAATCGCGCCCTCGAGATCGGACCCGAGGTCGACAACGGTCCTCTGGTGTACACGGACTATTGGGGCATGGGAGACCCGGACAGCGACGGCGCTCTAGGGGTGAAGTTCGATCGGGTCCAGGACGGCTACGCCGGCCCGGCTCCGACGACGGCGGCGCAAAACGTCGGGTGGGGGTACGAGTACAGCGGGTACATCGCGCTTCCGACCCTCGGGAGCAATTGGCTCCCGGGCAACTTCGCGGGGACGAAACCGAAGGGATCCCTTTGGTCGACCGGGAAGGCGCCCGCGCCGCACCTCGGATCCGTGATACACACCCATTTCACCTGGGACTTCAAGGCGCATTGGCACCAGAGCGCCGAGGATCACAACAACGATTGGTTCCGCGACGAGGTCGGAAGCGTGGACCGGTATGCCACGCAGTATCTCGACGTCCTGCCGTACCCCTTCAGTCCGAAGCCGAAAAAGGAGAAGACCCTCAACTATCCGGATCGCGGCGAACCCGTCTTCTCCCCGTACTGCACCCAGTACGATCCGAAGTATCGACTCGCGCGGAGCTTCCGGCTTCCGGTTCCGGCGTCCGGGAGCGGGACGACTTCGAACAACTTGAATCTCCAGCCGTACGCGCCGAGCGATCTGCGCATCGACGGGGGGTATAGCGAGCGCCATAGCGGGATCGCGTACTGGATGGACAACGGCATCTCCTGGAACGAGGAGAAAGGGATGATGGCGGCGTGGGTGAAGCCGAGTTTCTATCCCGAGTTCTCGGGGAAGATGCGGAAGGTCTTCTCGATGAGCCGGTGGCACAACAAGAACTACGACTATCGCAATCCCAACCTCTGGGACATGTTCTACATGCCGGCGCACGACGCGTTGCCGTACTCGAATTCGGGGACCCACCTCAGCAATGCGGTCTATCAGGGGTGGCCGAAGTCGACGGGCGCGGACCATCCGCCCGAGGCCTTTAGCCCTTGGTCCAATCCGAACCCCGGGAAGGGCGTCTATCCGTTCCGACCGATGTCGTTCAACACTACGTGGGGCTTGCACTGTTTCGACGGGTCGCTGGCGGACTTCGACGACGAGGGGCCATGGCTCGAGGAGGAGAACTACTCCTGCACGCCATCCCTCAACCATCGTCTCCACGGGTCGGGGACTTGGAACGGCGAAGCGGGGCAGCCGAACTACCTGGACAAGGGGAAGTGGACCCACGTCATTCTGCGGTGGCAGGAGAAGATCGACTGGTACGTGAATACGGACAAGCACTGGATCGAGACCTACATCAACGGCGAGAAGAAGGCGGCGACTTCGATCAACGGAACCACGCCGTTTGCCGGGGAAATCTTCACCTCCTCCAAGAAACACAAGTATTTCACGATTCAATCGTTCGCCGAGGGCAACAAGTGGCTCTCGAATACTCTTCGTCTGGGCGAATGTTCCTATCACGGCTTCGGGACCTTCCCGAGGAATTACTCGGCCGACATGACCTATGACGAGCTGTATGTCTGGGCGAACAATTCGGATACCCATCTTGGGTATGCACAAACCAAGCTCTGGGGCGACGGGCGGTACTACAAGCCCGGACTCGGGACGAACTCCTATACGGACGGGCTGTACACCTCGGCGACCATCAATCTCGATCAGGTGTCGCCCTCGCGATCGCTGGTGCCCTCCTCCTCGACCGCGACTCCGCCCTACACGACCTCGAGCGGGGGCTCCTCTACCGTGGTGGTGTCGAGTTCCTCGACGAAGAAGCGGCTCCTGGGCGTGGCATGGACCTGCTTCGCCGAGGACTACGCGGCGAACACCACCAGCCTGATTCCGGTCATGTACGATTATCAGAACTCCTCGAGCCCGACGCCGCTCCAGCAGATCGGGAGCGACGGCAAGCCCGTTCCGATCGCCCGGGTCTTCATCCTGGCCGACGGTCAGAAGTTCCCGCTCAACGACGCCGAGGGGTATCGGGACGACGGCTTCTCCCAGATCGTGGACGCCAACCAGAAACCGCTGACGCTGACCGATGCCACGAACATCAAGTACCAGGTGTGGTTCAAGATCCTCGGGATGAACGCCTCGACGGTGCTCCTGGCCACGCCGTACTTCGAAGACATCACCCTCTTCTACGATACGGGCGACGTGGAATTCCTCCTCTATGCTCTCGTGAATACGGTGTGATCCATGAAGCGCTGCTGGACCGTTGCGATGGCGTTGTTCGGGCTTCCCCTCGGCTCGCTCGCGCAGGAAAAGCCGAAGCAAGACGACAAGGATAAGCCCAAACAGGACGAACGGAACACGCTCAAACCGGAAGAGGTCCAACGCCGGAAGGACGAGGCGTACAAAGAAGCCGAGGCGGCCTACAAAAAGATCCGCTCCTGGACCGCCAAGATCAAGATGGGCGAGGTCGATCCCTTCTCGGGCACCGCGGCGAACTGGGACGGCAGCCTATGGATGAAGATCGCCGCGGACGAGAGCCGGATGCTGTACTGGGGACTCAAGCAGTGGGAGCTTCAGTTGGACGTCGACAACCAGGAGAGGCGGGTCGAACTCGGGGACGTGAGATCCCTGGCGAAGGTCAACGATCTCCGAGTCGCGCTCGATGCGCGAAAAGTCTTGGAGCTGTACGATCTGGCGATCTGGGACATCCTGATGCCCCAACTTCTCGTCCGCGACGGCCTCACGAAGAGGCTCGAGGAGGCCTTTGAGGTCGAGATCTTCTACAACCCGAAGTACGTCAAGACCGAGACGACCGCCGTCGACTGGGCCCACTTGGGTTTCAACAACAAGGAGGAGTGGGAGGCCTGGTTCAAGAACAAGAAGGCGAAGGATGCGGGCTTGCGCGAGACGAAGGTCTCGGAGTTCGACACGTTCAAGGATCAGGAAGAGAAGTACCGCAAGAACAACAAGCGCAACAAGGAGCCCGGGCAGGAGAACGCCGAGCACCAGCACTACTACATCGTGTTCCTGACGCCGACGCATCCCCGGCTCAAACGCGAGGTAACGAAGGTGATGCTGAAGTTCCGGCCGGGCGACTTCCTCCCGGTCTATCTGCGGATCAATCGGGTGGACGACCGGACGTTCACGCTCCAGATCGAGGGGCACGAGGCCAATCCCGTCGGCGAGAAGGAGATCAAGGACGAGCGGTTCCAGCTCGAGGCTCCCGGCTACGCCGAGCGATGGCCTCAGAAGGGATGAGGGCGAAAGGAGCGGCGCAATGAGGTTGGCGAGTCTGGTCGCGCTGGTCGTCTGCTCCGGCGCGGCGCAAGAGCGAAAACTCGACTGCAAGGTCCGGAGGCTCGACGTCACGGGGGCCGGGACACAGTGGAACGTCGATCTCGTGCTCGAGCACACCTTCCCCGACAAGTCGATCTTCGCCGTCACGGTGAAGATGAAACAACATCAATACAACTGGGTCTCGAAGGAGTTCACGTTCGGGACGGAAGGGGTCGGATTCGTCAAGCCCGTGATGATTCCGGCGCGGGGAAAGATCGCCTCCACCCCGCGTCGGGACGTTCTCACGCTTTCGTCCGCGGGGATTTACGAGTTGATCGTCGCCTTCGATCCGGTCTACCAAAACCAGGACTCGGTGCGAAGGGAGATATACGAAAAGGTCAGCAAGTACGAGTGGTATCGGAAAGAGTTCCCTGCCTTCGTGTTCTACGCGGGCGATCTCAAGAAGATCCTCCAGGAGCTCCGGGAAGACACCGAAGACTGCGTGGAGATGATCAAGAAAGCCTCCGCCTTCCTGAATCGGATCGAACGGGAGTCCGAGGAAAAGGACTGGGAAAAGCGCTCGCAGGGGCTGTTCCAGGAGATCGAGAAACTGAAGGCGTCGGTCGAAAAGAAGTCCGCTACGTCGCTCCATAGCGCCGCCTACAGGATGATCGTGGGAGTGTTGGAGCAACTGATCAAGATCGGCCAGCAGGCCGCCATGATGAAGAAAGCGGAGACGACCGGAACCGGAGACGGCGGGGGCGGCGGGGATGACGACGACGATCCGCCCCAGACCCATCCCAAGGAGAATCTCGACGCGCCCATGAGTCGGGGAATGGACGGGCGGCCGCTTTCGCTCAAGAGGATGAGGGCGCACATTGTCCTCTGCGACGTGGTCCGGATCCGGGAATACTACTCCTGGCTGACGATTCTCCATGAAATCGCGCTCGACCGCATCGATGCCGCGTACGGGTCGGCGAAAAAGAACGAGCCGGATGCCGGAAAGGCGTTCCAGAAGGCAAGGAACGAAACGGCGGAGGCGAACGAGGAAATCCAAAAGTCGTTCAAGTCGATGCTCGACTCCTCCTCGAAGGAGAAGTTCGAGCCTTGGACCGTCTATCCGTTCGAGGAGAAGGATCGGAAATACGCGGACTTCTTCGCGATGGTCCGCGAGTACGTGAAGATGCTTCAGGCAGACGCCGAGACCGCGGGCGATGAGCCGGCGACGGTCGTCGAGACGCGAGCGAAGCTCCGCGCTCATCATCAGGCGGCACGGACCCGGGCGATGGGGAAGAAGAAGGCCCCATGAGCCCGCTGCTGTGGGTCGCCGCCGCCTGGGCCGCGCAGGATCGGCCCCAGTTCGATCCCGCAAAGGAGCTCTCCGCCATCCACCAACAAGCGGAGTCCTATCACAAGGAGCTCTCGTCGTTTTCGGCCGGGGTCAAGTTCGTGGAGGGAGAGAACGTCCGGGAGGGCAAGCTCCGCGCCAAGCGGATCAAGGGAGACCGCTGGGGGCGGCTCGATTTCACCTCCGCGCCGTCGGACCAGGCGCCCGCGCTCAACGTGGTGAACAAGAAACTCACGGAGCTCTGGCCCGCCGCGACGGAGTATCGTCGCATCGACTACGCGAAGCGAAAGGACGTCTATCCGATCGAAACGCTTCTGGTGTGGCAGTATCAACCGGCCCGTCTCAAGACGGACTTCGATCTCAAGCTCGTCCGACCGGCGGGAAAATACTCGCAGGGGGACTCCAAGACGAGCAAGACTCCCCCCAAAGCGGACGATCCGATGAAGGATCGCCTCAAGGACTTCGGCGGGAAGGACGACTCCGAGGGCAAGACCCCCGAGAAGACGGGCCCCGACGCG
Source organism: uncultured Planctomycetales bacterium (assembly GCA_964526305.1). Lineage (GTDB taxonomy): Bacteria > Planctomycetota > MHYJ01 > MHYJ01 > JACPRB01 > JACPRC01. The sequence goes on from CAZGKV010000028.1 coordinate 36,365, forward strand.
GACGTCCATCACCTCGTCGAACTCACTCCCAAGGAGTCGAAGCTCCGCCAGGCGATCCGCACGATTCTCCTGCACGTGCAGTACAAGACGTTCACCCTCTCGGAGATCGAGATGAGGTTCGCCGGGGAAGGCGCGCGCGTCCTTCGCGTCGGTCTGAGCCACGTTCAGACGGGAGTGGAGCACCCCGACAAGGAGATCCTCGTCGAGACCCGCGAGTGGCGGGAGAGGAAATAGACTCTCGGCGAAGTGGATAGAGTACACGGTCGGTTTTCTCTATGATTCCGGATCCCTTGGGCGAATAGGAGTGTAGCGGAACGGGGTTTCCGCGGGGGAGCAGCCACACCCTACCGTGAAGCCGATTCGAGATGGGGCCCAATCCGACGAACACCCTTTCCGCCCGCTCACCTCCTCCTTGTCCCGATTCCGCGGCTGTGGTAGGGTGCCGGTGCAGAGGGGTGCATCCGTGATGCGTTGGGGGCGAAAGCGGGGGGCGGTCCTCATCGTCGTTCTGGCCGTCCTCCTCATCCTGGCCCTTCTGGGCACCGTCTTCGTCACCCTCACCTCGCTCGAGAAATCGATTTCCCGGAACTACGTGGACGACGTCCGGGCGCGGCTCATCGCCCAAAGCGGGGTCGACCACGGCGTCGAGCGGCTTCGCGACACGCTCCCCCGGAGCTTCTTCGACGCCGCCCCCTCGGATACCGCGTGGATCTACTTCGGAAGCGTCGCCGACGAAACGGCGGCTCCGAATCCCGCCGCCCCCATCGAGACCGCCCTCAACCCCTCCTTCGCCGTGGAGGCGGACGGCAACCCCACGGCCGGGAGTCCCGCCCCTCGCACCGTCATCGTGGAAGGAAAAGCGGTCGGATATTCGGGGACCTCGGAGTCGGGGCGATACGGCCTGGGGGGCGATCAGTATTCGCTCCGCGTCTCGGATTGCAGCAGCCAGATCAACATCAACGATGGGGTACCGTGGGGACCGAACCACAGCGTGTCCCAAAACCTCCGGCGGGTGCTCAACGTCCTAGGAGCCCAGCCGGGAGTGAATGTCCCCGGTCTCGGAGATCTCGTCCTCGCCAAACGCCCTCGGGGAGGATTCAGCTCGAAGTACGAAATCCTCGGCGCCCTCGGATACGATCTGAACGCCTTCCATCGCGCCGCCGGTTTCCTCACCACCCACTCTTGGACCGATCGGAGCGTGGCCAATCCCGTGCCGCTCTCGGCGCACGTGGCCGATCCCGCGCTCGGGGCCTATCAAGTCGCATATGAGCGGCCTTCCGGCCTGTACCGCTACGGGCACAATCGAAACTATGTCGGCGCGTCCATCGCCGCGCCGCTTCTGTTTCACCTCCCGGGGAACTCGAATCCGTTTCACCACGCGATCTACGGCGTGGATTCCCTCAATCCGCAGTGGATCGAAATCGTCGCGCGCTCCCCCGTAAACGTGAATACGGCAAGGCGCGAGGTTCTCATGGCCCTCCTGATCGATCTCGAAGGGGTCTTCGTCGTGGAGCGACGTCGCGACAATCCCTACACGCCGCCCTCCGCGGAGTTCGGATGGGGCGGTATGACGGGCGGCTACGGGTGGATGGGACAGATCCTGACGTACGATTCCGCGTTCGGCCCCTCCGGACCCGCTTGGGGCGAAGGAGACGAGTGCGGGTTTCTCTACCGGACCATCCCGTTCGTCGGACCCGGGGGGAAGTCCGGCTCCGGGATCGACGCCTCCGCGATCGTGGACGAGATCCTCGCGTGCCGCGAGAAGAAGAGCTCCCCGCACGTCGGCGGACTCGACTACGGCGCCGTTCCCTTCGGCGGCCCGTTCCGCTCGTGGGCCCAGTTCAACATGTTCGTCGACAACCTCGTCCGGGCCGGCCTCATCGCCGACAACCGTTCCGGTCTCTTCTTCGACTACGCCGGAAACGGAGCGCAGGTGGACTCTCCGGCCCAGCGCCGGCTCGCTTCCCAGGCGGCCGCGGACGTCCTCAAGGCGAATTTCAATCCGAACCTGCATCTCAATGAGCTCAATCCGGATCGAGTCCTCTTCACCCACGTCGACAAGACCGACCTCGTGGTGGCCTCGACCGAATTCTGCTTCACGCCGATGGGGACGTTCGAGATCGAGTCCCTCGGCCGCGTCCTGGTTCCGAAGAGCGGGGAAGACTGTCTGGCCGCGGCGGACAACCAGATCGTCGCCGAGAAGAAGGTCCACGTCGTGGTGAAACTCTACGATGCGGTGCGGGAGACCGCGCAGTCGGACTTCTACCAGGGGACCTGGGCGAATCGGACCACCTGGCCGGAGACGAACAACAATCGTTCGCTCGAGACGGGTCCCGAGCCCGACAACGGGCCGCAGCCGTCGGAGGCCCGCTACTCCGGGTATCTGGCCCTTCCCACGATCGGGGGCAATCGCGGGAATTCGTTCGAGTGGGGGACGCAGAAGCCGAAGAACGAATTGTGGACGACGTATCCGACGTCCGGGTTTTTCCCGGGCTGCACGTCGTCGATCAACGGGGGCGCCCAGTTTTCGAGCGTCATCCACGCGCACTTCCAACTCGACGCCGTCGCGCACCACCACATGGACAAAGTGAATTACCCGAGCGGCGGGGACATGTTCAAGCTGCCCCTCGGGGCGTGGTGGACGATCTACGGGGGCCGCGCCTCCGTCGCGATGAATTGGGAGGACAAGACGGAACCGATTCTGTCCCCCTACACGCCGGTGGACAGCGGCTACGTCCCGGGAAACGGCCCGCACCGGTATCGTCTCTGCCGGTCCTTTACCCTTCCCACGATCGGGGGGACGGGAGCGCCGCCGGCAGCCTTCCTCTCTGCCCCGAGCGATCTTCGGCTGGACGGGATGTACTGCGAACGGGGGAGCGCGATCGGGTATTGGATCACGCAGAATTCCAGCTTCAATTTCGAGGAAGGGACGGCCTGCTTCTGGATCAAGCCGAACTTTTTTCCGGAGTGTACGGGGAAGCCCAGGACCCTTCTCTCCATGGCGCGGTACCACCACGCCGAAGAGAACTCCGTCAACCCTTCCCCGTTCACCCTTTTCTTTTTCCCCGCGCACGACGCTCCGGCGGGCTCGCCCTCCGCGTACGAGCATCCGGCCATCCCCTCGTACTACGGCGGGATCGGGAAACTGCGGCCGTCGTCTCTCGGGTTCGGCCTCGGGATGCACCCGGCTACCGGATACAACTGGGAACTCGGCGGCGGTCTGGCCGGCCTCCACGCCAACGTCGTCTCGCCCACGCTCAATCACGAGAACCACGGGCCGGACAACGGAAGTCGCCTCATGGGCGACGACAATCGGCCCAACTACCTTCGGGCCCACGAGTGGACGCACCTCGCCGTCACGTGGAAGTTCCCCACCGGCGCGCTTCATGACGCCGACTCCGTCCAAATTTACGTAAACGGAGAGATTCGGCCGTGGACGACGGGGATCCCTTCGTACTACGGCGAAGAGGAGGGCGAGCCCGTTCAGAGTCTCACGCCCTGGTATCTCCATTCGATGCAGGTGAACGTCCCGGGGTACGGGACCTTCTGGGCGGCGAACTCGATCCGCCTCGGAGGAGAGATCTCGAAGCTCCTGGCCAATGCCTGGGGCGGCCCCTCGGGTGGCTCGATTCCTCGCAACTACACGGCGGATTCCACGCTCGACGAATTCTATTTGTGGACGAATCGCTCGAGCGAAACCGGAGGCGGCGTCGCCGGGGCGCAGACTCTTTGGTTCCGCGGACGGTACTACAAGCCTTCGGACGCGAATGCCGGCGATGGAGTGTTCCTCTCGCAACTCCTGAATCTCGGGCTTCCGCCGCGGGTCCTTCCCCCCACGAGCACCCAGACTGCGCCTGACGGCACCGCGGCGCCGGTCGTCCCCACCGTGCCCCCTCCCTCGCGAAAGCGTGTCCTCGGAGTCGCCTGGACCGTCTATGCCGAAGAATACGACTCCACGGGCGCGGCCGGAACGTTGCGGCCGAAGATGCTCGACTACAGCTCATGGCCCGGACCCGGTGAACTCCGCCCGGCGGCGGCGGCCGATGCGAACGGGTTCACCGCGGAGACGATCGCGGATCTCTGGATGGTCGTGGACGGCACGACCTACGGACCCTATCGGAACGAGATGTTCAGTCCCGTGCGGGATGCCTCGGGGAATCCGGTGGAGGTCGCCTCCAGCGTCCAATACCGCGTGAAGCTCAAGATCGGTCCGAAGACCGCATCGACGATCCTGCTGGCGACGCCCGTCCTCGACGACGTCACCGTGTTCACCGATACGGGAAATCCGGAGATCGTAGGATGGCTCTCGGTCAATATCTCGCGCTAGTCCTGGCGGCCCAGACGGACGAGTTCTCGGAACTCTGCAAGAAGATCGCGGAGTCTCGAAAGGACCTCAAGAGTCTGGTCGCGGAAGTGCGCGTGGACCGAACCGGAAAGTACGAGGATTCCTCCGGCGCCTCGAAGGGGAGACTGTGGTGGAAGCCCGGGGCCCTCTTGGTGGAAGAGACGGATCTCCAGGAGCCGGGGGCGAAGCCTACGAGGACGCTGGTCCGCGATTCGGAGGCGATCGTTCTCATCGTCAAGCCACGGAAAGCGGAGATCTATCCTCTCGAACGCACCTTCCTCCCGGCGGCGCTTCTTCGAGACGGGATCGGCGAGGGGCTCCGCAAGGACTGGGAGGTGAAGATCGCAGCGCGACCGGAGCAGACGAAGCTTCCGCAGGAACTGGCCACGAAGGGGGGAGACAAGCCGAAGCCGCGGGACGTGAAACTCCCCGGCGGTCGTCCGCGCACGGGTTCCGCTACCGAGGGCGAGGAGGGACGACATCTCATTCTGGAATTGAAACCCCGGCGCGAAGCGATCAAGGAATACGTCCACGTCGTCCGCGTCCATCTTCACAAGGACTCGTTGCACGTCGAGAAGATCTGCGTGGACGACGCGATGGCCTACACCGTCTGGCGGCTCTCCGAGTGGAAGGCGCTCGAGACCGTGGACGACAAGGTGTTCGAGCTGGATCTCAAGAACGTCAAGGTGGAGCGCAAGTGATCGTCGCGGCATTCCTGTGGTGTGCGGGAGTGGAGATCGATGCGACCGCCGTGTCGCAGCGGCGCGACCGCCGATGGGAACTCTCCCTCCAAGGGCGCGTGAAGGGAATCCCGGACGGCGCCATCCTTACGTTGCGCTTTCGACGCATCGAAAGCGCGGTGCGGTGGAAGGATCGCGCGATTCTGACCGAGGTGTGCGAACCGCCGTGGCTCCGAAAAGTCACCATCGAGCGCCACGCGTTTGCCTATGCGGAGCTTCTCCCGTCGCCGTGCGAGCTTCAGGTCGAAATCCTCTTCCTGCCGGACGATCAAGAAGCGCCGGAACTGCGCAAGTCGATGGGGATGGACTATCGACCCCATCGCGCCGTCCGGGTTTTCCGCGCCGGCCGGGCTCAGGACACGGGGCCGCTGCTCAGGAAGGATCATGACGCGTTCCGCGACCGGACGGACGAGGCGCGGAAAATCCTTCAAGCGCTGGTGTCCGCCGAGGACCGCGCCGAGCTATCGAAGCGCAAGCGCGAGCTCGAGAGACTCCTGGGCAAGGTACGCGACGAGCCTTCGCTTTTGGCAGGGTCGGTTCGCGCTCTCGGGAGTCTGCTTCAAGATCTTTACAACTCGGTCGGCACGATCCCGAAATCGGAGACTCGGCCGAAGTCGGATTAGGGCGACGATCACAGCGGCGCGACTGGCGGTCCCCGGAGCTCGCTCACCGGCGAGGGGCTGACGCTCGACAAGGTCGGAGCGATTCTCGGGGAGGTCCGGGCCCTCGCGGACCGCGAGGCGGCTCTCTTTCTCTTCCGCGAGGCGGGGGCGATCGTCGCGGAGGCGGGCGAGGCGAAGGGAAGCGCCGACTCTTGGGCTCGGAAAAAAGCGGCCTTGCAAAAAGACCTGTCCTCCATTCGCTCCTCATGGGGCGAGCTCAAACTCTCCTTGGAGGGGATGGAGGAGTACCTCGACGCGGTCGCCGCGTTTTGGAGGGGAGTCGTCGCGGCGGCGGAGAATGCGGGGTCGATGCCGGCGCCGCCGGACCCCGAGAAAGGGCGACGACTCGAGAAAACGCTGCGGCGCGCGTAGGACTTCGACGCGGTCGCATCCCCGCCTTCCGCCCTCCCCCTTTCTTCCCTGGAGGGGCGAGTGTCGATGAAACTGAGCCAGGCCTTGTCGCTCCCGGTGGTCGATGCTATGTTGGTCCCCCTTCGGAATGGGGGCGCTCCCGCGTGCGAATCCACCCTGTTCGTCTTCTGATCGTCGTCGCTCTTGCGGCGATGCTGGCCACGAGCCTCGTTTACCGAATTCGAATCACAGGCATCTGGTTCAAAGAACGGGGGCATGGGGACAACGAGCTGGGGGTTTTCCTTCGCGAATGCGCCGAACAGGTGCCGGAGGACGGGGTGGTTCATCTCATCACGGATTCCCATCAGCCCGGAGCGAAATCGATCCGGCACGATACTTGGGAGGAGGCAAGAATCGCCACGTGTCTCTATCCCCGCGCCGTCCGCCCCTGCGCACTCAAGGAGGTCGGGTCACGACCCGAGCCCGCTTGGGCGATTTTCGTGAGCGAGCCCTTCGATCGCGGTCAATCCTGGATCAAACCGATTCGTGATCTACGTTAAGCTGACCCTGGCCCTTCTGGTCCTGACCCTCGCCGGAGCCGGGCTCGCCGCGCTCCTACTTCGTCGATCGTCGCCTCGCGGGCTCCTGGAATTTCTGGGGCTGAGCTACGCGCTCGGGTTCGGGCTCGTCGGACTCGCTTCGGTCGTGCTCATGCTCGCCGGGATTCGCATCGGCCCATGGTTGGCGATCTCGCTCGGAATCCTGGGGATGGTCCTGCTGATCGCGTGCCGTCCTCGCTTCGCGCCCGGAGCTCCGGTCGCCCGACTCGCGCGGGCCGGGCAGGCCTTCACGGTTCTCGTCGTTCTCGGGATGATCTTCGGCGCGCTCCATCGAGAGTCGATCGGATGGGATGCCGAGATCTTCTGGTCGCTGAAAGGACGCTCGATTCAGCGATACGGATCGTTCCGGAATCCGGACTTTCTCTCCCCCGAACAGATCCACGTGAACATTCAGTACCCGCTTCTCGTTCCTTCGATCTACGCATGGGTCTACGATGCGACGGGATCGACGAATGGACGTCCGATTCGTCTCACCATGACTCTGCTCTTTGTCGCGTCTCTGGCCGTCTTGGGGGCGGCGTTGCGGCGACGACTCCCCGCGGATCTTTCGGTTTGGCTCACGGCCCTGTACGCCCTTACACCGATGTTCGATCGCGTTGGAGGAGGAGTCGTCGGGGGGTATGCCGATTACCCGCTGGGCGTCTTCATCCTCATCGCGGCGCTCTCGGCCCTCGCGTGGTTGGAAACCGGCGATCGAGGAGCGATGGTCCTTTCCGCATGTGCGATCGCGTATGCGTCACAGATCAAGAGCGAGGGAGGGGCGTTTACCGTGGTGTGCGCTCTGGTTTTTCCCCTTTTCGGCGCGAGAATCCGTGGATGGCGTGGCGCTTTGGAGGGAGCGTCGATCGTCGCGGCCGGCCTGATCCTCTTCGGCCTTTGGACGCAGGCACGACGAAGTTTTCCGCCCGGCGCCGGATCTACCTCGTTCGCGATCGGCGTGGAATTCAAATCTCCTTCGGAGGGTCTCCCCTCTCGGGTCCCCTTCGTTCTTCGGGAATTCGCGACCGAGCTGAGCGGAACCGCGCGATGGCAATTGTTCTGGCCGGCCCTATTCGTGATCTTGGTTCTCCGGTTCCCTCGACCGAAGCATCCGCTGTCGTTCCTTGCCTGGACGGGCCTGGGGCAGCTCGGGGTTTATCTCGTCGTTTGGGCCCTGCATTACAATCCTGAATTCAAGTACTGGAACGCCCACCGGATGCTCCTACACCTGTATCCCACCCTCTTTGCCTGGGGCGCGATGGTGTTGGGGACGATTCCGGCGATGCAGGATCCGCATCGGCCAGGGTAGCCGTCGCGCGCTCTCATTCGCGACCGATGATCTTGTCCACCCACTTTCGGAGCGACCAGGCACATCCCGTCCCGATCAACGAGTAGGCGATCGTCAGAAGGGCCACCAGCCCTTCTCCCATCGTATGCGGAACGGGGTATACC
>CAZGKV010000028.1:44523-50015 GCA_964526305.1 uncultured Planctomycetales bacterium
ATACGATAAGGGCCGATGCGAGCCCCCCGCCCAGAAATCCCAAGATTCGCCGACTCTGCCCGGGGTGCGGAGTCCGGAATAGACTCGCCAGGATAACCCCCGTGCCGGCCGCGAATAGAAGCACCGCCAAATAGAACAGGCGCAGTGGCTTCCGATGGTTCTCCAGTCTCTTGGACATGGCCAGGTGTTGACGGGCCACCGCGTGATGCATCAAGGGAAGATACGGGGGGGCGGTTCGAAACCCGGCGAGCCAGATTCCATAGTGGAACATGGCCACGGGCTTGTGAACGAGGATCCCGCGGACGCAGAGGCCCGGACCATTCTTCCACGTATCGAGGTACATCTCCCGAACGACTCGTTCGTACGGCGTCCATCGAATCCGGGTATATCTGGGGCTATCTCCCCCCAATTCCGTCCATTCTCGATGGCGGTCTCGGACTTCGAGATAGCGTCCGGCCGCCGCCATGACGCTGACATCGTCGATTCGGAGATTCTCCCTCCGCGCCAGTTCCGGCTGAAAAGCCCAGCCGCTGTAGAGGCTGGGCCAGAAGACGTGACCGGAGAGTTCGTCTCCACGGCGATACTCTTCCGCATAGGCGCGTTTCTGGTACAGGGTAAGTGCTCCGAACCCCATCGCCAGAACCAAACCGGGCCACCATATTCCAACCCCGGCGCAGAGGGACATCCGCGCTTCCGCGGGCAAGCGCCTCCTGCGGAGAAGGAAAAGCAGGGTCGCGGCCGCGGCGGCGATCTGAACCGCCAGCAGCTGCGAGAGGATCGAGGATCTCATGTGCACGCACAGGAGGAAAATCATGCTCTGAGCCACGAAGAGGAAATCTCGCCGGTCCAGTCTTGCTTGCGCGCGGATCGACAGGACGGCGTCCAAGAACGGGAGTAGGCTCAGAGCGGGAAGGAACCGAAGGGCGATCACGCCCTGGAGCTGCGGGTTGAAGTGGACCGCCGGCAGGACCATCAGGTGGGCGGACAAGTAGGCGACCGCGAAGGGCAGGGGCCACCCCCGCTTCCAGTGGCGAAGGAAGAAGATCGCGACGGAGAGCCCGAGAAGTAGAAGATACAGGTAATGGAAGCCCTCGACGCGGTACCCAAAAACGACGAACGAGAGTCGAACGAAATCGACTACCCCCTTGTCGTCCGGTCCCAAAAGGTACTTGGTTCGCGAGATCGTTTTCGGGTCGAGTCGAGTCGCCGCCTGAATCGCCCAGTTCAATCCGCCCGCCTCGTCGGAACGAGCGCGGGCGTGAAACTCGTCCCGCACCGCCGCCAATCCCGTATAGTCCGAAGGGTGGCCGAACTCCAAGGTGGAGATGGCCGGGGGAATGGCATCGATGTACCACATGGGCGGGCTACGGTGCATGCCCGAAGCGAGCACGATCGCCACGTTCGCCGAATAGGCGAGTGCGGCGAGGACCACCGCTCCCCAGCGGTCCCAAGGGGGCGTCCAGATTCGACGAAGACGTTCCGCGAGTCGCATCTGCCGAAACCAAGGGCGATTCGTATCCTAGCGGAGGCTGCCGGAGGGCGCCAGAGGCACTCTCCGCTCTTCCGTCCGCTCGACCGGACGTGTACAATCCCTGCCGATGCCCGAGAAGGTCCTCCGCCGACAGATCGTCGTCGACCGTACGTTCCAGCTCCAATTCTTGCGGATCTGGTTTCTCGTCGGCTTGACGATGGTGCTCTTCTCGGCGGGATTCTACATCTTCGTCCGCAAGTTCAGCGGCGCCCAGCGGATCGACCCGTTCGTGCTCAAGGTCCTCTTGGGGATGAGCGTCTTCATCATTCTCTTTAGCCTGCTCATGGGAACCCTCTCGATCATCCTCGCTCACCGCGTCGCCGGCGCGGCCTATCGAATCGAGCGCTCCCTCGAGCGAATGATCGACGGGGATTTCACCGAGACGATCCTCCTCCGGAAGGGGGATTACCTCACTCGCATTGCCGAGCGGCTCAATCAACTTCAGGACAAGGTCCGAAGTCGTGCTCAGGAGGTGGACGGCCTCGCACAAGATTTGACGCGCATGCGGGAGCGTCTTCCCTCCGACGATCGGGCAGAACTCGACAAGCTCATTCAAAGGGCAAAGTCGGCCCGGCCTGTATAGACAATGGCCAGGAGCGGGTGGGTGTCCCCGGGAGCGCCGTAACGCATTGAGACCTGGTTGGTTGAGCGCTGGTTTTTGCGGAACCCTGGCATCGCAATTGCGTTCTATCCCTCAGTGAGTCAGGGTCGTAGGATAGGAGTCATGTCCTTTCTTCTGACGCTTCTGCTGGTTCTCGGAGTTTGGTACCTTCGTCGACACCCCGAGCCGATTCCGCCGGCCCCAACCCTACAGCCGCTGCCCGAGAGCCCCAGCGCCGGGGCTCATCAGGAGTCTCAGGACAAGCCCCCTCCCTCTGAAGATCGATTGCGCGCGACTCCCGTTGAGGAGCCGATCATGCCGCAAAGCTCCGAGGAGGCGAAGACGGCTGGGTACACGCTTCTCAAGGGCGGCGGCTACCTCTTCGAACGGAAGGACGGCGTCGAAGGCGTGGCCGTGCCGGCGACCGTCTTGGTAACGCGCGGTCTCATCGAGCTCTTCGCCTGCGGAGCCGGTGGAAAGGAACACGAGAGCCTGCTTCGCCTCGATTGCGACACCCATTCCCTCGACAGCGCTCTCACCCTGTGCGGATTCCGTCGCGGCCGGCTGCCGAAGGAACTCCGCGAACGGGGAAGGGAGATCGGGGACCGTCTCGTCGTCCTGGTCCAGTGGAAATCGAAGGACGATCGCGTCGTGACTCATCGGGCGGAGGACTTGATCCTCCACGTCCGTCGCGAGGGTCCGATGCCTCGCGTGGGATGGACCTTCGTGGGAAGTTGGATGGAGGTGGTCGATCCGACTTCGACCCCCCGCGAGAGGAAGACCTACAAGGTGCTGGCCGCGTCGGTGACGCGATGCCTGATGACGACCTGGCGCGACGCCTCGGCGCTGCTCGACAATCCGATCCCCGATGCCGTGGACGATACGGTCTATGCCGCGAACTACGTCGTCGCGCCCCGCTCGGGCACATCGGTCCTCGTCCTCATTCGGCCCCCGAACGCGAAAGAGCGGGAGGAAATCGCCAAGGCGGAGGAGGAACTCTCCAAGTGATCGAGGACGATCTTCGTCGCCTGCGGAGCGATCTCCGAATCGCGCGCGTCGTGGAGCGTTCCGTGCGGTGGGCCTTCGTGGCGCTCTTGGTCGGGTGCGGCTATCTGGCGGCGGTCAAGTTGATCGGTCTGTCGCTTCCCTCCGCCCTTCTCTGGTGCTTCCCGGCGCTGCCGATCGCCGTCGCCGTTCGGGAGGCGGTGCGGCCGACGACTCTCCGCGAGTGTGCGATCTGGGTCGATCGCGAGCTGCGCCTCGAGGAGCGCGTCTCGACGGCGCTGGAAGCGGACGGCCCCCTCGGCGGTGCGCTCGTTGCCGACGCGCGGCGCCATTTCGATCGGAAAGACGCCCGATCCTTGGGACGCATCCGGTGGCCGCGGGAGACGCCCTTCCTGGCGATCGCGGCCATCGTAGCGCTGGCGCTCTGGGCTATTCCCGCGCCCGACCGCGCCCGGCCCGCGCATCCGGAGCTTCAAGCGACGGGGCGAGATCAGCGCATGCGGATCCTCGAGGTGGCCAAGACCGCGGAGCGCTCGGAGAGTCCCGAAATCCGCGAGATGGCTCGCGAGCTCAAGGAGATCGCGGCGCTCTTGGAAAAGGGCACCCCCGAGTCCTCCGAAGAAGCCCTCAGAAGGCTTCGCGCCCTCGAGGAGCGCGCGAACCGGCGGCTGCTCGCCTCGGACTCGGATTCGGCCGTGCTTCGGGAGATCGCCGAGCGGGCCGCGGGAAGCGGGGCCGCGCTCGCCCGAATCCTCGAGAAACGCGGGCGACCTCCGGATGGCCGGAACCCCTTGCCCCCGACGGTCGTAAGAAAGCTGGAAGGGACGGAGGGCGGGAGCCATGGAGGCGATCGCCCCTCGAGGTTTCTGGGGAAGGAGTCGGAGTCGAGCCGGCCCGCGGAAGTGGAAACACGCGCGATCCTATCGCGTCGCCTCGCCCGGAAGGACTGGCCCCCGCGTTGCGATGCCGCGGTGAGAAAATACTTTTCGGATTGACCCGGAGGTCCACGATGCACGCTCTCGGTTTGCTCTTGGCGACGATGGCGGCGGATCAGGACGGAGATCTGCGCCGGAGACTCGAAGCGGCCTATACTTCCGCGGGGGACTGGCTCGGTTCTCAGCAGGACGGCGGGGGCGCCTGGAAGCAGGGTCCTCCCGGCCGGGAGCAGCCTTCCGTCGCCTTCACCGGCCTCGTCGTTACCGCTCTCGCTCGTGCGCCCAAGGAGCTCCGCGCGCGATACCAGGCCTCGATCGACAAAGGCGCGGCCTTCATCGTCTCCAAACGGAACGAGGACGGATCGTTCGGCGAAGGACCCACGGGCGCCTTTCTCAAGACCTATGCGACGGCCGTCGCCCTCATGGCGCTGAGCGCGACCGATCGGGAGAAATTCGCGGAACCCATCCGTGGGGCGCAAGCCTATCTGAAACAGCACCAGCTCAAGGAAGGGATCGATCGCGGAGGCAGCGGCTACGGAGACGACGAACCGTCGAAGGACGGGATGAAGAAGACGATCGCGAATCTCTCCACGACCGGCTTCACCGCGGATGCGATGGAAGAGTCCGGCCTGCCGAAGAACGACGAATTCTGGAAGCTCGTCGTGGAGTTCGTCCGGCGGTGTCAGAACAACAGCGAAACGAACACGGACAAGGACTTCGTGGAAAAGCTCAAGGCCGTCGGGTTGTCCATCGGCGACGACGGCGGACTCTATTACGCGCCGTCGGCGGAACGGAAGATCCACAAAGCCGGCACCAAGATCACCGACAAGGAGATCATCCAAAGCTACGGATCGATGACCTACCACGGGATCAAGACGTATCTCTTCGCGGGGCTCAAGAAGGACTCGCCCGAAGTGAAGGCCGCCATCGACTGGGTCCGAAAGAACTACAACATCGAAGCGCATCCGGGATTCCCCTACGATGCGGCGAAGCGAAACCACCTTCGCGGGCTCTTCTACTACTACTACGTGATGGCCCGCGCGATGGATGCGATCGGAGAGAAACCGTTCCGTACCTTCGACGGGAAGGAACACGATTGGCCCGTCGAGATGGGGAGACATCTCCTCAAGATCATGAAGGACGGCAAGATGTGGGTGAACGACAATCCCGCATGGTGGGAGGACAATCCCCTGCTCGTCACTTCCTATGTTCTGGGTACCCTCGATATCCTGATGAAGCATGTCCGCTGATCGGCGCGTCGGAGTCTGGCTTCTCGGCGCCGGCGGAGGCGTCGGAACCTGTGTCGTCGCGGGGGTCGAGGCGCTCCGCGCCGGACTGTGCGATCGCGCCGGACTCGTCGCCGAACTCCCGGATCTGCGCGGGCTGGATCTGGTCGCGCCCGAATGCTTCGTCTTCGGAG
>CAZGKV010000029.1:0-48810 GCA_964526305.1 uncultured Planctomycetales bacterium
TGTGTATAAGAGACAGGCGCCCCGGCGGTTCCCGGTCCGTTCGTTGCGTCAGGTCATACACCTGCTGAAACACGATCGATTCGGTCGAGACGCTCTTCATTGCGAGCAGGGGGCTTCGTAAACTCCCCCCTGCACCGGCGCAGATTGGAATCGCCTCCATTTGGGTCGTCTTGCGGAGGGGGTGGGCAAGATTTTCGCGAACTACTCCGCGGGGCGTCCGGTAGAGTGGGCGCCATGTCTTCGCCGGGACATCGACCGGAATGGTCCGTCCTTCTCCGCCTGGCGGGCCCCATGGTGCTCGTCCAGGTCGGCCAACAGACCATGAGCCTCGTCGACACGCTTTTGTCGGGGCGGCTGGGGACCGTCGCGCTGGCCGCCACGGGACTCGGAGGAACCGTCTTCTTCGTCGTGGCGATCCTGGGGATGGGGGTCATGCTCGGGGTGGACCCTCTCGCTTCCCAAGCCTACGGAGCGAATCGTCCGCGGTTGGCCCGGCGTGCCCTCTGGCAAGGAATCCATGCAGGGCTCCTTCTGACGCTTCCTCTCTCGGCGGTTCTCGCTGGGGCGATTCTGAATCTCGAGCGCTTCGGCATCGTCCCAGCCGTCGCGGCCGAGGCACGCGCCTACGTTTGGGGCCGATTGCCGGGACTCTTTCCGTTCCTGGTAATCGTCACGGTTCGGTGCTATTTCCAGGCGGCCCGGTTGATCGGTCCCATTCTCTGGTCGACGCTGGCCGCGAACATCGTCAATTTCGGTGCCGATTGGGTTTTGATGTTCGGCGATGCGGGACTGGCTCCGATCGGCTTGGGCGGGCTCGGTCTTCCGGCGCTCGGAGTCGCCGGGATCGGCATCGCCACCAGCCTCGCAACTCTCGTTCAATTGGCCATCTTGGCGCTCGCCCTGCGACGAATGGACCCGGGAGCGGGAGAGGAGTCGTTTCGCCGTCCGGATCCTGCGATGATTCGCAAGGTCTTCGCCGTCGGCGGACCGATCTCTCTCCAAATCTTGGCCGAGGCGGGACTCTTCTCCTTCGTCGGCATCCTCGCGGGGACGTTCAGCGCCCAAGACCTGGCTTCGCACCAAATCGCGATAATGTTGGCGAGCTATACCTTCATGGTGCCGCTCGGGGTGGGCTCCGCGACGTCGGTGGAAGTGGGACGGGCCGTGGGACGCGGAGATCTCCCGGGGGTGAAACGAGCGGGGTGGGCCGGGCTGGCGTTGGGAAGCGGGTTCATGATCGCCGCGGCGACGATCATGTGGATGTTCCCGTCCGCCCTCGCAGGGCTCTTTTCTTCCGACCCTCAGGTTATCGGATCCGCTTGCGCGCTGATTCGAGTCGCCGCTGCGTTCCAAATCTTCGATGGCGTCCAAGCGGTCGCGACGGGAGCCCTCCGGGGAACAGGAATGACCCGCTGGGCCTTCGTTGCAAACCTGGTCGCGTATTGGGGAGTCGCCATGCCCGTGGGACTCTTGATGGCCTATGCCGCAGGGATGAGGGTCGTCGGTCTCTGGTGGGGCTTGACCGGAGGACTCCTCGTCGCCGCGGCGGTCTTGACCGCCAAATTCCTGTCGGCGAGCCGAAGGCCGATCGCCTCGTTGGTGCGGTAGAAGCCTCCCAGAAGATCGGCCAGTACCAGCGCTCCATCGCCTCGAGATCGACATACGCCTCGAAGAACTTCCGAACGGTCTGCAGTCGATCCGAATCCTGCTGGACCAACAGAAGAAGGGCGAATTGGAGCATGGGAATCCATGATTCCATTGCCGTTCCAACGCCGGGTTTTCAAAGAATCCGATTGATTCCGGATCCGTGAAACCTCCCGCCTCCTGCTGCAATGGATGAGGTGTACGAATCGAAAGGAAACGAACATGAAGAAACTGATCTTGGTCGGGGCGGCCTTCGCCGCCGCGGGGGTCATTCAAGAGGCGCGGGCACAAGATGGCTGGGAAAACGACTGCGGGTACACCTATCGATACGAGTGCAACCCCGTCCCGCGGTATTGCGATCCGTATCCATACCAGTTCGAGTTTCGGATCGAGTTCCGATGGGATCCGATCTACTGCCCGCCGCGTCCATACGACCCCGTGATCCGGACACCCGGCTATCCTGTCCGCCGGCTGGACCCTCCCCGGCGCGATTGGCAGCGCCACACGTACGGATATCAAGAATGGAGCGGTTCCCGACGTTCCCGGTAGTCCCTTCCTCCTGTGGCCCGCCCGCCCCCCGGGCGGGCCTCTTTTCTTGGCTCAACCTCGGACGAGTCTTCCGCATGATGGGATGAGTTCGCTGAGAGGAGCGTGCCATGGTTCTGGCTTGGTTTGTCTTGGCAGCGATTCAGGACGAAGAGCGGTCGACCCCAGACAAGGCGCTGGAGAGATTGGTCGAATTCTGGACGCAATCGAGCCAGTCTTGGGAGTACTGGCGAGACGCCGACAAGGAGGCCAGTTCCCTCGGCGAGACGCACTGTACCGAAGCCCTCCGGGAAAAAAAGGCGTCCAAACGAGGCGAGTAGGGCTCACGGAGTAGACTCTCGCGGCGAAGCCAAGACTCTGGCCATGAGCAGAAAGGCGTCGTAGCGGACGTCGTATCCGACGCGGACGTGAAGGAGCACGTCGCAGTACGAACAGTAAAGGTTTCGATTGTAGGATCGAGAGGAGACGGTGTTCCGTTCGCCGCAGACGCACCAGAGTTCCATCGTGGGAGGAGGGGGCGGGATATCCTGGCCCGTCGCATCCACGAAGGCCGCGTACTCCAGTTCCTCGGACGAAACGACCATCCCGGGGAAAACACGCGGAGGAGCGCCGCCGGGGACGCACTCGCCCGGCGAAACCGACTTGAAGGATTCCATCTACCCCCTATTCCCTGTCCGGCGGAAGGAATTCGCCAGAAAAAGAGGAACTCTCACGGCGGAACGAGGAATGAGCTCTTAGCCGATGAACCAGATTCACGATCCGATCCAAGCCGAGGAACAACTCCGGCTTTGGCACCAGTGCTGTCAGTGCTTCCGGAGGGCGGACGCCATGGTCCGGTCGGGCCGGAGGGACGTGGCCGCGTCTCTCGGCCAGCGGGCTCGACAGATCTTGCGCCTCCTCTTGGAGCGCGCGCGGCGAACCGCTCCCCGATCGTAACCCTCCGAGGTCGAATCCTCTAAATACGCAGGCTCCGAATCCGCTAGAGGTCAACGAAGATCCGGAAACTGGCGTATGGATCGGAGGTTTCCCATGGGGACTCGCGCCTTGTTCGCCGCGCTTCCGCTCTTCCTGGGAGTCGCCTGCCACGACCATCGCTCTACTTCCAATGCCGACCCCGCTCCCACTCCACGACCCCAATACTTGTATGTGGGAAACGGGAGGGACAACACCCTGTCCCAATTCTTGGTCGGCGCGAACGGAGCCCTCACCCCCCATGTGCCGCCGAGCGTTTCCGCGGGCACCTTTCCCGCACGCATTCTCGTGGATCCGCGGGGGAAGCACCTCTACGTCAAGAATTCCAACGATGGAACCATGAGCCAGTACGTCATCAACGACGACGGTACTCTCAGTGCGAACGGGCTCCCCGTTTCCGGCCTCGGATTCGGGGGCTACGCCGCGATCGCGCCCAACGGAAGGTTCGTCTTCGTCACAACCTACACCCCCACGATTTATCAGCTTGTCGTCGATACTGATGGAAGGCTCATCTTCAATACTCCCTCTTCGATAGCCGCAACCGGCAATACGACCGGGATGACTCTCACTCCCGATGGTGCATATGCGTATGCCTGCTCGTTTTCCTCCAACGTAGTGAACCAATACTCGGTCGGCGAGAGCGGCACGTTGACCCCGCGTACGCCGGCCACCGTACCGACGGGCGGGAACCCGCGTCAGATCGCCGTAACGCCGAACGGCTCCTACGCCTACGTTACGAATGCCGACGACAGTATGATTTCGCTCTACCGGATCTCCGACGGGAAGCTCACGCCCACGCAGACCGTGGCGACCGGGACCCAACCAAACGGAATCGTCCTCACCCGCAACGGCCGACACCTCTACGTCGCCAACGCAGGCGACCGCACGATTTCGCAATTCTCCGTCCGCGCAGACGGCACCCTCGCACCCAATACTCCGCCGGCCGTGGCGGTCGAAGGATCCCCGTTCAACATGGTGACGGATGCGAATGACGAGCACCTCTATGTCACCAACTGGACGGGAAACGCCGTGCTCCAAATGGCCATCGCGGAAGACGGAACGCTCCAGCCCATTCCCGACGTACCGGCCGCCGTGCCGTCCGGCGGGCTCACGTGGGATGTGGCGATCGTATCGAAGTAGGAACCCAAAGGAGGTCGGTTCTCATGAACATCCATCTCATCGTCCGCAACCCAGTCGATGAGGCCTCGATCCTGGAAAGGGCGGCTCAGGTTCTTTATCCCGACGTGCCGCGAATCGACACCCTATTCGATCTCGTCTGCGTCTGCGAAAAGCTCTGTTCCACCGGGGATCGAATCGGAATCTTGGAGATCCTCGGCCACGGCAACGAATTCGAGATGGCCATCGGCCGAGAGGGGATCGGAGAGTACGAACTGAATTCGGATCCCCGAGTTCGCGCCGACCTCGTGCGATTGTCTCCGCTCTTCAGCCGCCGACCGCTCGCTCGCGTTTTCCTGGGAGGCTGTTACGTCGGCCGACACTGGAGAATCGTTCCCGCACTCTCGCGGTTATGGTCGGGAGTGGAAGTCATCGCCGGAAGGGGCATGCAAAACCCTTTTCTCGCGGGGGTGGAGGGCGGGGCAACCGTATGCGTCGACATGAACTGTTCCCGCCTTCGACCTCGAGGCATCGCGAAGTTGGCGGCCGGAGTGGGGTGGGGGGCTCCGCCTTTCTAGGTGTTGAAGGAGAGCCGGCCGAGTCGAAGTGGGCCTTCGGCTACTACAGCAGAAACAACCAGCCATTCCGCCGAAGCGGGGCGAGCACGCATCGGGTGGGTCCGCCTCCGCTCCTTCGGAGCTACGGCGGGACATTCGCCTTCGCTCGGCGAGCGCAGCGAGCCGATGGCGAAGGCGAATGGGCCCACCCGGATTCGAACCGGGAACCAAGGGTTTATGAGACCCCTGCTCTGACCGTTGAGCTATGGGCCCTAATCGTTGAATGCAAGCGGCTTATCATATCACAGCCGAGCGGGGTTCTGGGCATTGCGTAGCACTGGGCGTAGCACCAGCGGATTTTGCGCCAGCCGGGAGCCGAACGTAGGCCGGAGGTCGTGCCATCGGAAGCTCTTGATCCCGGCCCGCCGCGCTCCTTTCTCCCCCACTATGCGACCCTGGAGTCGACTCCAGTATCCCAGGAATGATGCGCCCCCTCCCCGCGGCCGCCGACGATCCGATGAATACCCTACCATCAGCATTCGTTGATATCATAGTCGGCTGATACGTCGAGGTTTCGATGCCGCGAACCCGGGACGCGCTCCAGGTGAAGGCGAAGCTCTTCCGCGGACTGGCCGACCTCTCCCGTCTTTCCATCCTCGAGGCGCTTCGAAACGGTCCGAGAAGCGTATCCGAGGTCGTCCGGCGCACCGGCCTCACGCAGCCCAACGCGTCGATGCACCTCAGCTGTCTCTGGTGCTGCGGCTTGGTGGATCGCGAGGAGCACGGGAGGTTCACGATCTACCGGATCCGATCCGGAATGGTCGGCCGAATCCTCCAGGCGGCCGAAAACCTTCTCGAAGACGTCTTCGATCGAATCGAGGAGTGCGACCGATACGAGCAGAAAAGGGGAAAAGAATGAAGGGCCGGTGCTTTCCCATCGTCTGCATCGCCCTTACGGCATGCGGCGCGCACGAGCCTCTCGATCTGCGGCGATACGACGAGGCCGAAAGACGCTTCGCCGCCCCTTCTCCCCGCGACGAAACCGGGGCCACCCGCGATCTTCTTCGAAAACCCGAACTCACCCTTGAAGAAGTGCTCGCGATCGCCGACGGCCTCAATCCCAGCCTGGCTTCCGAGCGCAAAAACGTGGATCTGGCGACGGCGGCGCTCTGGGAGGCGCGCCTCTACCCGAATCCCGCTCTCCTTCTCCGGATAGAAGACTACCGGACCGAGGATGGGGCGACGACCGGCAAGATGGAGCGGGTCGCCGGACTCCGGTTCCCGATCGTGCTCGGCGGCCGAATCGGCGCCGCCTCGACGCTGGCGGACAAGGAACGCGAAATTGCGGCCGTCCAGTACGTGTGGAGGAGGCGCGAAATACTCGGCGAGGTCAAACGGGCCTTCCTCCGGGTGCTCGCCTCGCGGCGCAATGGGGAGTTGGCAAGAGGGACGCGGGACATCGCCCGGAATCTCCGGGACGTGTCGGACGCGCGGTTCAAGGCCCAAGCCGTCCCGGAGATGGAACTCCTAAAGGCGGAGGTGAACCTCGCCAAGGCGGAAGCGGACCTAAGACTGGCCGAAAAGGACATCGCGGTATCCCTCAAATCACTCCAGGCGCTCCTTGGCGACGCGGACTTCCCCAACGAGAAGTTCACGGGAGAACTCTTCGGACGCTTCTCGGTACCGAGCCTGGAAGCTCTCCGGGGCCATGTACCGGGAGCCCATCCCCTCCTCGAAGCGGCCAAGATGAGGCGCGCCGCGGCCGAGCTCGAGCTGGACCTCGCCAAGGCGGAGCGGATCCCGGACATGGCCTTCGAGTTCACCGCCGGCCGGGATCCGGAAGGCGACACCATTCTGGAGGGCGGGCTGGAAATCCCTCTCCCGATCTTCAACCGCAATCAGGCCAAGATCGCGAGAGCCGAAATCCGCATTCGAAAGTCCGAACTCGAGATCCAAGTCGCACGGAATGGGCTCCTCGTTCGATTGACGGAGGCCTACCGTACCTTCGTGGCCGCGCAGGAACGCGCGACAATCTACAGGGACGAGATCCTCCCGAAAGCCCAGAAGGCGCTGGACCAGACCCAAGAGGGGTATCGCCTCGGAAAGTTCGGCCACCTGGACCTCTTGGATGCGCAGCGGACGCTGGCCGACGCCCGGTTCGCCGATGCGGCCGTAGTGGCGGAGCTCAACCTCGCCGCGACGGAATTGGAAATGCTTGCGGGAATCCGACTGGAACCGATTCGATAGGAGATTGCGATGAAAGTCTGCGCCTTTGTGCTGGCCCTGCTGGGCACCGCGGCGGTCGCCCAGGAAAAGTTCAAGAAGCGCGACAACAAGGACCGCCAGGAGTTCGCGGGCAAGATCGTGTGCCTCGGCTGCACCCTCGAGAACCAGGAGGGGGGCGCGGATGCGCAGTGTACGCTCCATGCCAAGCACGCCCAGGGGCTCCTGATGTCGGACGGGACAATGTGGACCCTCGTCGACAACGCCAAGGGGCATCCGGTCATCACCGACACGAAGCTCCGGGACAAGGAGATCAAACTCCTCGGCTGGAAGTTCCCCAAGGCACAGTACCTTGAAGTCTCGAAGTACCAACTCAAGGAGGGCGACAAGTGGGTGGCCTACGACTTCTGCAAGACCTGAGGATTCGAACCCGGTGACAACAAGGACCGGGATCTCTGCGCGGACTGCGCAGGCGACAAGTAGGAAGCCGTGAAAGACACGATCGTGACGGCGGCGGTGCTCCTGACCCTCGCCCTCCTCTTCGCCTTTGCCGCCAACGATTTCAAGGTCCCGTGGGTGGGGCCGCCCGCCCACGGCTCCGACTGGTGCGACGCGCACCAGGTCGAACTCTCCAAGTGCGAGAAGTGCAACCCCCGGCTGGCGCGGGGCGGCACCGTGGTCGTCCGGGAACGCGAGCCCAAGGAGGGGGAGTGCCCCAACACCCTCGTGCGGATCACCCTGCCCCCGGGCGTCGCCGAGCGAGTCGGCCTCGACCCCCAGCCTGTCGACTACCGCACGATCGGGGAGACGATCCGAGCGAATGCGGAAACGCAGTATCCGCCCTCGGGGTACGCGAGGGTGGCGCCCCGCCTCCCCGGGGTGATCCGCGAACCGAAAGTCATCCTCGGCCAGCAGGTGGAGAAGGGCGCCGTGCTGGCCCTCCTGGAATCCCCCGACTTCGGCCGCGCGAAATCGGACTATCTCCAGGCGATCGCCGTTCTGAATCTCCGCCAGAAAACCCACGACCAGGAGAAGGCGCTGTACGAGAAGAAGATCACGGCCGGCCGGGAGCTTCTCGAGGCCGCGACCCGCCTCGAGGAAGCCAAACTTGCCGAGCGTCAGGCGGCTCAGAAACTCGCGACCCTCGGCCTCTCCGCGGAACAGATCGAAGGAGTGAAGAAGAAAGAAGACACCTCCGCGCTTCTGGAAGTGACGGCTCCCTTTGCCGGGATGATCGTGGAGACTTCGGCGGTTCCCGGCGAGACCTCCACGCCCGAGAAACCCATCTTCGGACTCGCCGCCACGGATCGGCTTTGGATCGCGATCGACGTCTACGAACC
Source organism: uncultured Planctomycetales bacterium (assembly GCA_964526305.1). Classification (GTDB taxonomy): domain Bacteria; phylum Planctomycetota; class MHYJ01; order MHYJ01; family JACPRB01; genus JACPRC01. The sequence continues at coordinate 8,399 of CAZGKV010000029.1, forward strand.
GGATCTGCCTAAGTTCGAGAAGGACCAGAGGGTCTTCTTCACGGTCGAAGGGTTACCCGATCGGAGATTCCCCGGTAAGGTCGTCGCGATCGGAGGAGAGGTGGACGATCGCACCCGCACGGTTCGGGTGTTCGCGGAAGTGAAAAACGTCCAAGGACTCCTCCGATCCAAGATGTTCGGAAGGGCGACCGTTACCGTCAAGCCGCCGGAGAAGAAACTCATCGTTCCCAAGGAAGCCGTCCAGAACGACGGGGACTGCTACCTCGTCTTCGTCTCTCCTGTGACGAACGTTTTCCAGGCGAGGAAGATCCAGATCGGGACCGTTTACGAAGGGGGATACGAGGTCGCCGGCGGCCTGGCGGCCGGCGAGAAGATCGTGACCCGCGGTAGCTTCCTCCTCAAGACCGAGGTGCTCCGCGGCCAGATGGGTGCGGGCTGATGCCCGGAGAAATGAGGCCGCGGGGCGGCTCAAGATGCTGAACTGGATCATCGACGCATCGCTACGACACCGCAAGGTCGTCCTCGCCGTGGCGCTTCTTTCTGTCCTCGCGGGAGCGATCTCGCTCCAACAGCTCCCGATCGACGCGTTTCCGGATGTCACGGACGTCATGGTTCAGGTCAATACGGTCGCGCCCGCGCTCGGCCCGCTCGAGATGGAACAGATCGGCTTCAAGGTCGAGCAGGCCATGAGCGGGATGCCGAACCTCAAGCTCGTCCGCTCGATGTCGAAGTTCGGTCTTTCGCAGGTAACGATCGTCTTCGAGGACGGAACGGACCTCTATTTCGCGCGGGCGCAGGTCCTGGAACGGCTTCAGGGAGTGGAGCTGCCCCCCGGAATCGAACGCCCCACGATGGGGCCGATCGCCACCGGCCTGGGCGAGATCTATCACTACGTCGTCACCGCCCCCGGCGGCGATCTCACGGACAGCCGGGTCCTTCAGGATTGGGTGGTGAAGCCGCAACTCCGATCGGTGCCCGGCGTGGCGGAGGTGAACTCTTGGGGCGGCCTCGAGAGACAATTCCAGATTCTGGCCGACCCCGTTCGCCTGATCAAGCACGGCCTCACGCTGCGCGACGTCCTCGAGGCGCTCGAGAAATCGAACCTCAACGTGGGAGGAGGAGTCGCGAAGAGCTCCGGCGAAATCCTCCTCGTTCACGGCCTCGGGATCGTGACGACGCGGGAGGAGATCGCCGGGATTACCGTCCAGACCCGAGACGGCAGGCCCATCCGCATCCGGGACGTCGCGGAGGTGGTAGAGGGACACGAGATCCGCCGCGGGATCGTGACGGCCGAGGGCGAGGGAGAGGTGGTTCTGGGACTCGGCTTCATGCTCCTGGGAGAGAACAGCCACGTCGTCGCCGGCCGATTGAAAGCCAAGGGGAAGGAGATCGATCCGAAGGGGAGGGTCATCCGGGTCGTCTACGACCGCACCGAGCTCGTCGACCACGTGATTCGCACCGTGCGAAGAAACCTCTTCGAGGGGGCCATCCTCGTCACCGCGATCCTGTTCCTGTTCCTCGGACGGTTGCGCGCCGCCCTCATCGTGGCGGCGGCCATTCCGCTCTCGATGCTCTTCGCCTTCAACCTCATGGTTCGGGCCGGCATCGCCGGAACGCTCATGAGCCTCGGCGCGATCGATTTCGGCCTCATCGTCGACAGCTCGGTCATCATGGTCGAGAACTCCGTCCGCCGTCTCCACGAGGACCGCACGGGCCGTCCGGTCGTCGAAATCGTGGCGGAAGCCTCCAAAGAAGTCCGGAAGCCCACCCTCTTCGGCGAGCTCATCATCATGATCGTCTACGTTCCCATCCTCGCGCTCCAGGGAATCGAAGGAAAGCTCTTCAAGCCGATGGCGCTGACGGTGATTTTCGCGCTCCTGGGTTCGCTCCTCCTCTCTCTCACGCTCATGCCGGTTCTCGCGAGCACCTTTCTCTCGCGAAAGACCTCGGGCGATCGAGAGCCTTGGATCCTCCGAGCCCTCCAGCGCCTCTACCGTCCCCTGGTCGCATTCGCCGTGAGACGCCCCGTCCTCATCCTCGGAAGCGCGCTCATCGTGGTCTTGGGTACGATCCCACTCGCGCTCAAGCTCGGGACGATCTTCGTGCCGGAGCTCGACGAGGGCTCGATCGTGATCAATACCGTACGGCTCCCCGGCGTGTCGGTGGAGGAATCGGGGCGATTCTCGACGGAGATTGAGCGCCTCCTCCAGCAGCGGTTCCCGGACGAGATCGACTCGATCTGGACGCGAACGGGGACGCCGGAGGTCGCGACCGACCCGATGGGGATCGAGGTGAGCGACGTCTTCCTCCGGCTCAAGCCTCGCAGACAGTGGAAGAACGCGCGAACGAAGGAAGAACTTGAGAAAGAAATCGACAGGGTCCTAAAACCCCTCCCGGGGATGAACTACGCCTTCACCCAACCGATCGAGATGCGCTTCAACGAGATGATCGCGGGGGTGCGGACCGACGTCGGGGTGAAGATCTTCGGCAACGACTTCGACGTGCTGAAGGACAAGGCCGCCAAGGTGGAGGCGATCCTGAGGTCGATTCCGGGGGCCGCGCAGGTGAACACGGAGCCGATCGTCGGCCAGCCCATACTCCAGGTGAAAATCGACGCCGAGGCGCTCTCCCGGCACGGCCTTCAAGCGCGGGACGTCTTGGATTTGGTCGAGGCCGCGGGCGGAAGACACGTCGGCGAGATTCGTTCCGAAGATCGGCGGTTTCCTTTGGTCGTGCGCCTTCCTGACGCATACGTAGAGAACCCCGATCTCTTCGGAACGCTGCTCGTTCCTACGCCGGACGGCCAGCGTATTCCGCTCGAAAAGCTAGCGAAGATTCAGCGCGCGAGCGGGCCGGTGGTCATCAACCGAGAGTGGGGAAAGCGTCGCGCCGTCGTAACCTGCAACGTGGTCGACCGAGACCTGGGGGGCTTCGTCGCCGAGGCGAAGCGGCGGATCGAGACCGATCTCGGGTCGGAACTCCGGCAGTCCGGTTGCCGCGTCGAGTTCGGCGGTCAGTACGAAAACCTCGTACGGGCCTCGGAGACGCTCGCCTACGTCGTGCCGATCGCGCTTCTTCTCATTCTCTTCCTGGTCTATGCGACCTACGGGAATCTTCGCGATTCTCTCCGCGTCTTCACGGGCGTTCCCTTCGCGGTGGTTGGAGGCGTCCTGGCGCTCCATCTGCGCGGGATGCCCTTCAGCATCTCCGCCGCGGTGGGATTCATCGCGCTCTCGGGCGTATCCGTGCTGGCCGACATGGTCATGGTCTCGACGATCCGGCAGCATCTCGACGCCGGGCTCCCGGTCCGCGAGGCGGCGCTCCAGGCGGCCGTACAGCGGTTGCGCCCGGTCCTCATGACGGCGCTGGTAGCGAGTCTCGGATTCCTGCCCATGGCCTTCCAGTCCGGCGTCGGGGCGGAGGTCCAACGGCCTCTGGCCACCGTGGTCATCGGCGGCCTGGTGTCTTCTACGCTCTTGACGCTTTTTGTCGTCCCGACGCTGTACGTCGCCCTCCGCAGAAAGCCGGAAAGCCCTCCCGTGGCACTCGAGGCGTAAAGACAATGGCGCGGAAAACCACGAAGGCTCCGAATGCGGGGCCGCTCTCGTGTGACCGAGGACCTCTATTCTCCCCTGAATCGAAGCGTCAGCACCTCGGACGCCTTGTCCATGTCTCCCGTCCGATCGTGCGCGGAAACCGCCATCTTGAACGTGCGGGAGAGGTCGAACTTCGTATCGTCGTCGTGTCCGGTGTTCAGCTTGCGCTCCAGCTCGAGGGTCCACCACCCGTCGGCCCACGTCCCTTTCGCGCGGACGTCGGCGGCACTTCCGGTCGGCGTCCCCGGGAGGTACTGCGGTACGCTCGCCTCACCCCTTGCTTTCGGAGCCGACTGTTTCTCTTCGACCGTGTCCCCTACGTCCTCGGGGCGAGCGATCCAGATCTGCTTCCCGCCGCGGTCCTTGTAGGATTTCGCCTTGCCCGCGGGTTTCTCGCGGGTGTAGCGGTGCGTACGGTCCATCGCATAGCCTTGGGGATTCGTCCGCGACGCCTTCCATTGCCAGACGTCCCAGACCGCCTCCTTGCCCGACAGCATGTCGGGATCGAACTCGCCGCTCCGCTCGAACGCGAGAGCGAACATGTCCTCTCGCTCCGGCCCCTCGACGTAGGCGTTCTTCTCCGCGCTCCAGACCCACGGCTTGTGCGAGGCGTCGTCCTTCGTCTCATCTTTCCAGCGGACGAGAAAGTACAGGTGCGTGTCCGTGTGCACCGACTTCAAGATTGCCTGCGTCGCCTTCCCCTTGTCCGGGGGAAGAGACCGCCTCACGGCGATTTCGAGGGCCGGGACCTCCCGCCAGAGCTCGTCGGCGCTTCCGTCGATCTTCGGCGCCTCGGAGACGCGGGGGGAAACAATCTCCTCCTGGGCAAAGAGCAGGCCGTACGCGCATGCGAACACTACGAGTGCGTTCATTCTTCCTCTCCGAATCATGGCCTCCGCACCGGTGAATACGCCAAGATCGTTTCCCGTGCCACTGACGTTATCCTTACATCGCTGTAAGGCGCTTCCGGACGAAGGGCGGAGAGCGTACAGTATGGGTGATGCGGATCCTGATCATCGAGGACGAGAAAAAGGTCGCCGGCGCAATTCGGCGAGGACTGGAGTCGGAGCAGTACGAGATCCGCGTCGCTGCGACAGGCGAGGACGGTTTCTTTCTCGTGAACAACGAGACCTTCGATCTCGTCATCCTCGACCTGATGCTGCCCAAGCGCGACGGCATCGAGATCCTGGCCGCCCTTCGGAAGCGGGGGCTCCAGACTCCCGTCTTGATCCTGACGGCCAAAGACACCGTCGAGGACCGGGTCGTGGGACTGGACGCTGGGGCGGACGACTACCTCGTCAAGCCGTTCGCCTTTCCCGAACTCGTCGCTCGCATTCGGGCACTTCTTCGCCGCGGGCGAACAGATCAGGTGCTTCGACTCCGCGTCGCGAATCTCGAGATGGACTTGGTCACGCGTCGCGTCACCCGGGCAGGCCGGAACGTGGAGTTGACCTCGAAGGAATACGAGATGCTGGAATACCTGATGCGCCATCAAGACCAGACCGTCTCCCGCGAGATGCTCGCGCGGGAGATTTGGCAGGCGACCGCGCGGGCGACACCTCTGGACAACGTGATCGACGTGACGATCGCGCGGCTTCGCAGGAAGATCGACGATTCGTTCGACGCGAAACTTCTACGAACGGTCCGGGGGGTGGGCTTCGTCCTGGGCGAGGTCGGCCCATGAGCGTACGAACCCGACAGACGCTCTGGCACTCGACCATCCTCGCGGTCCTCGTCCTCGGGTTCTCCGCCTCCGTCTACTTGATTGTCCGGGCGCGGCTCTACGGAAGGATCGAGGATCAGTTGACCGCAGATCTCTCCTTCGTGGAGAAGGCGTATCCGCACGGTGCCTACGAGATCGCGGAGCTCGACGAACACGGCGCCGTCGGGTTCTTCAGGGTCACGGGCGACTGCGCCTATGTGAGCCACGGCTGGAAACGAGCAGGGTTGGACCGTGCCGTAACCGGGAATCTCTCGCGTTGGACGTCGTCGGCCGGTGACGGTCGCGAGTTTCGCCTGACGCGGGTGCGGACCGGACGGGCGGAGTTCATCGTGGCGCAAGACACTACCCACGCGAGGGGGACGCTGGCGAATCTCCTCCTCGTCCTCGCGCTCGGCCTCCCACTCGCGTTCGCGGGAGCCGCGGCCGGAGGCTATTTCTTGGCGGGACGGCTGCTCGGCCCTGTCGGAGCGCTGGCCACCCAGGCACGCCGAATCACGGGAGAATCGCTCGCGGAGCGGCTACCGGTCGAGAATTCGGGGGACGAGTTCGGGCGGCTGGCCGGCGCTTTCAACGACACCCTGGCGCGGCTCCAGGACTCCTTTGAACGACTGCGACGGTTTACGGCCGACGCCTCTCACGAGCTGCGGACGCCGCTGACGGCACTGAGAAGCGTCGGAGAAGTCGCCCTGCAGGATTCCCTCGACGCCGCCGCGTACCGGGATGTGATCGGGAGCATGCTCGAAGAAGTCGATCGCCTGACTCGGCTCGTGGACTGCCTGCTTACCCTCACCCGGGGAGATTCCGGTCGGGTCCCGGTGACCCGGCAGCGTGTCGATCTGGGGACGCTGGCCTCCTCTGTTGCCGATTGCCTTCGGGTTCTTGCGGAGGAGCGGGAGCAATCGTTGGAGTTGGAAACCCCGACGGGCATCGTCTCGGATACCGATCCCGGGCTGGTTCGTCAAGCCGTCACGAACGTGCTGGACAACGCGATCAAGTACACCCCTCCCGAGGGGAGGATTCGCATCGCAGCGAGGCCTCGAGACCCCGGCGAGGCGGTGATCGAGATCGTCGACTCGGGCCCGGGAATTCCAGCCCAGCATCGTGATAGGGTTTTCGAGCGTTTCTATCGAATCGACGACGGGAGGGCACGCGAGACGGGAGGAGTTGGACTCGGACTCGCGATCGCGCGATGGGCGGTCGGCCTGTGCCGGGGCCGCCTTGAGCTCGATAGCTAAGAGGGCGAAGGGAGTACGTTCCGAATCGTGCTCCCCAGGGCCTGCGCGGCACCCCCTTCCCCCAATCGCGAGACCGGTTCCTCAACGCACGCGGAGCCGCTAGCTTGACCTATTCGTGATGGTTTTCGGATTGCGGCCGAAAACCCATGAATAGGTCACCCGCGGCGCGTCCCGGCGGCGACGCGCGACAGGATGTGGCCGCTCTTGCCGCCGGGGCTGTCCAGCGGAATCGGCCAGGAAGGCCGATGAGGCTGCCCGCCTGCGCGGCCGAAGCCCGCCGCTTCGGAGGGGCGAAGGCCCGGAGGGTGCCGTATTCATCCGGGCGGCGTAGCCCGCAGGCCAGCGGGCGCATAGACTACTCGAGGGTGACGGTGCCTCCCCCTGCGATGTCTTGCCACCCTCCTCCCCGCTCCTCTAGAATCCCCAACAGGTTCGGGCGAGTTCCGCTCGGTCCGATCTGAGTCCTCCGAACATGCGAAGCCGCACCTCCGCGCGCGCCGCCCGCTTTACGGAGAGCGTCATTCGCGAGATGACGCGCATGGCCCACGCGCACGGCGCGATCAACCTCGCCCAGGGATTCCCGGATTTTCCCGCCCCGAACGAACTCAAGGAGGCCGCTTGCGCCGCGATCCGGGAGGATCTGAATCAGTACGCCGTCACCTGGGGCACGAAGTCCCTTCGCGACGCTCTCGCCGACAAGTACCGGCGCCACAACCGCATGACGGTCGACCCCGAGACGATGGTCACCGTCTGCTGCGGGGCCACGGAGGCCATGATCTCCTCGCTCCTGGCGATCATCGACCCGGGGGATGAGGTCGTGATCTTCGAGCCCTTCTACGAGAATTACGGCCCCGACGCGATCCTCTCCGGAGCGACGCCGCGGTTCGTCGCGCTGCACCCGCCCGATTGGCGATTCGACGAGCGCGAAGTCGCCGCGGCGTTCACGAATCGAACCAAGGCCGTCGTGATCAATACGCCCAACAATCCCACGGGTCGCGTTTTCACGCGGGAGGAGCTGGAGTTCCTCGCCGGTCTTTGCCGTACGTGGGACGCGATCGCCGTGACGGACGAGCCGTACGAGCACATCGTCTTCGACGGCCGAAAACACCTCTCGATGGCGACGATCGATGGAATGGCGGAGCGTACGATCACGGTGAGCGCGCTCTCCAAGACCTTTTCGGTCACGGGATGGCGGTTGGGCTACGCGATCGCGCCTCCGGATCTGACCTCGGCGATCCGGAAAGTCCACGACTTCCTCACCGTGGGCGCGCCTCACCCCCTCCAAGAGGCGGCCGCGCGATTGCTCCCGAAAGCAGATCCGATCCTCGCGGCGCTCGGGAACGAGTATCAGGAACGACGCGACGTATTCGTGGCCGGACTCCGCGACGCGGGCGTCGACGCGGCGAAGCCTCCCGAGGGCGCCTACTACATCCTCGCGGAGATCTCGAAATACGGCTTTCCCGACGACGTCGCCTTCGCCCGATGGATGGTCCAGGAGATCGGCGTCGCCGCCGTCCCCGGAAGTTCCTTCACGAGCGATCCTCGTTCGGGAAGCCGCTTCGTCCGCTTCTGCTTTCCCAAGAAACTGGAGACGCTTCGGGAAGCCGCGCTCCGGCTGAAGCGCCTCGCGCGTGCTACAATTCCTCACGTACCATGAAGGAAGAGACCATACTGCGGACCCCGCAGTTTGAAATCGCCGCCGTCAGGGTCGGAGCTTTCCTCGTCGTGCGCCTCCGAGGCCGATATGTGGACGATCTTCTCCTCCCGCTTCGCAAGCGCGTCTTCAACCAACCTAAGACGAATTTCGCGGTGGACGTCACGGGGATGAGCGACCTGGCGATGCCGCTCGCGCGGGAACTCTACTTCGCCTCCCAGAGCCTGAAGGGGACGCCTCACCGCCTCGTCCTCCTCCGGCCGCCCGAGAAGATCCTGAGCCTTCTTTCGCTCCTCTCCACCGCGCCCCTCCCGAGCGTCTCGAGCGAAAACGACTTGGGCCAAGACCTGGCGCAGACCGACGAGCGTCTCGCCCAGCGGGATCGGGAACTCGCGCGGATTCGCGCGGAGATCCAGAACACCCCGGTATGGCAGCAGTTCCTTCGGGACGCCGGCTGGTGTTGCCCTTACTGCGGGAAGCTTCAGGAGGATGTGAAGATCTCCTCCCGTGTGAACGTCGTCCCCGTCGCCCTCGAGCGGATCTACGACCACGTATGGCTCCGATGCCCGCTCTTCCGACCCGGAAGCGGCGGCCGGTATCGGCCCCTGACGGAGCTCCAAGCCGTGATTCGCGCCGCGACGGCCGATGACCTCGCCGCGGCCAAGATGGACGTGGCCGTGATGGAGACGAAGCTCACGCAACTCGAAAAGAAGGCCAAGAAAGCGGAGGCGTTCGAGCAGAGCCTCAAGATCGCCTCGGCCCGCCAGCGCCGGCTCCTCCCCGAAAAACCCCCGACCGTCTTCGGAGCCGAGATCAGCATTCTCTATCGTCCTGCCGAGCGGGTGAGCGGCGATTTCTACGACTTCGTGGAGTTTCCGGACGGCAGGCTCGGCCTCGTCATCGGAGACGTCGCGGGGCACGGCATCGAGGCGGCGATCCTCATGGGCATGGCCAAGAAGGTCCTCGCTCTTCGCCTGGAGGAATTCGGCGATCCGGTCGAGACGGTCCGCCGGGCCAACCACGACCTGTACCGCGACCTCGATCGCCAGATTTTCGTCACCGCGTTCGTCGCGCTCCTGGACGCCCCCAATCGATCGCTCTCGTATGCGCGCGCCGGCCACAATCCCCCGCTCCTCTACCGCGCGGGACGAACGCGCCGCCTCGAAGCCGGAGGACTCGGGCTCGGAATGAGCGACGGGCCGGTTTTCGAGCGCGCGCTCGTGGGAGAATCCGTCTCCCTCGAAGAGCAGGAGCTCCTCCTCCTCTACACGGACGGGATCGTGGAGGCTAAGGACGGTTCCGGCGAGGAGTACGGGATCGAACGCCTCGAGCGCACCCTGGGGGAGACCGACGGCAAAAACGTCAACTTCCTCCTGGGAATCCTGGGCCACGAGTTGGATAGGTTCTCCGGCGGCCGGCCGCAGGAGGACGACATCACCGCGGTGGCGGTGAAGATCGCATGACCAAACGAGAAACCCCCCGTTGGGCCACGGCCATCGGATCGGGATTGGCCGCGGCGGCCGTCGTCACCGCCCTCCATGCCGCGGGCGTGCTCCGCGGATTCGAGTACAACACGCGCGATCTTCGAATGCGGTGGACGCTCCCCAAGCAAGGGGGACATCCCGACATCGTGATGCTCTACTATTCCGAGGACAGCCTCGCGATGATCCGCGAAAGTTTCCCCAACGACTACCGCGATTGGAGGGACCGCGAACTCATCGGAAATCTCTTCGAAGGGCTCTCGGGCAAACCCTCTCGGAAGCATCCGCAGAAAGGGCCCGGGGCTCCGCCCCCCAGCGTCGTCCTCTACGACTTCTTCACCCTGTGCGACAACGCCGAGCCCACGGAGAATCTCCAGGCCGTTCTCGGCGAATCCCCTCACGTCTACCTGGCCGTCCCGTTCAGCGTCCACACCCGCAGACTGGAATTCGCGCCGGAGCCTCACCTGAAGAAATTCGCCCTGGAGGTCGAATCCGACGGTTCCGTCCACATCCCCGAGTACCGTTCCGTCGCCCTCCCCATCGAAGAGATCTCCCGCCTCGTGGAGCACGTGGGGGACGTTCGGAGCTTCACGGACGAGGACGGCGTCGATCGCCGGTATCATCTGTTGTGCCGATTTCGCGGCCGGTACTACCCCAGTTTCGCTCTGGCCGCTCTCCTCGCACGCGAAGGCGCACGAACCGTGACGCTCCGGAATCGGGTCCTCGGCGTGGGGAAACTCTCGATCCCGGTGGATCGGGAAGGGGCCATCCTGTTGCGGTATTACCGGCTGGGATCGTTTCCGGAAGTGGGAGCCCATTCGGTCATCGCGGGACGGCGCGCGTACGACAAGACGGGCGAGGGAGCGCTCTTGGATCCTCACACGAAACAGCCGCGCGTATACTATGATCCCAACCGTTTCTCGGGGAAAACCGTGATCGTCGGCGCCACGGCCCCGGGACTCATGGATCTCCGGGTGACGCCCGTATCGCGCGTAACCCCGGGTCCGGACATCCACGCCGTCGCGATCGCCAATCTCCTCAACCGCGATTGGCTCCGTCTCGTTTCCGCCTGGTGGTCGTACGCGCTTATCGTTTTTCTCGCGATGGGGACGGCGCTCCTCGCCCGGTATTCTTCCGCCGTGACCGGACTCGGAGCGACGCTCGTCCTCTTCGGAATCTACGGAGGCGCGACCGTATTCCTGTTTCAGAAACGTTGGGTGATCGACGCCGCGCCGCAGCTTCTCGTCATCCTTCTCTCGTACGCCGGGACCGGCACGGTGAACTACCTGATCGAGGGGCGGCAGAAGCAGATGATGAAGCGATTCCTTCACCAGCAGGTCCCTCCGCAGGTTGCGGAGAAGTTCATCCAAAGCGGAGAAGACCTTTTTGCGCGCCAGGAGCGCAAGACGCTCACTCTCCTCTTCATGGACTTCGCCGGGTTCACGACCCTCTCGGAAAAATTCCCCGATCAGATCGTGCCCCTCGTCAACAAGTACCACTCGACGGCGACGGAGGAGATCTTCCGCGAGAACGGGACGCTCGACAAGTTCATGGGCGACGCGATCATGGCGTTTTGGGGCGACCCGATCGAGCAGCCCGACCAGACGGTCCGCGCCTGCCGCGCCGCGCTCTCGCTCCAGCGGCAGCTGCTGAGCCTCGCCGTGGAGGCCGAAAAGCAGGGAATGCCCGGCATCCGCGCGCGGGTCGGCATCAACACCGGCGAGGCGGTCGTCGCCTGCGTCGGCTCCCGCCGCCGCTACAACTACACCGCCATGGGCAACGAGGTGAACACCGCCTCGCGCCTCGAGGGCGTGAACAAGGAATTCGGCACCTCGATCATCATCAGCGATTCGAGTCACGCGGGCGCCAAGGACCTCGTGGAGGTTCGGGAACTCGCGTTCATCGTGGTGAAAGGCAAGACCCAGGCGGTGCGGATCTTCGAGCTCCTCGGCGAGAAGGGTCGAACGGATCCGGAACTGCTCCGGCGCGCGCGACGGTTTGAAGAGGGGCTGGGGCTCTTCCGCGACCGAAAGTGGCGCGAGGCGCAGAGAGCCTTCGCCGATTCCGCCGACGGGCCGTCCAAGGTGTACCAGGCCCTCTGCGACCGATATGCCCTTTCTCCGCCCCCGGAGGATTGGAAGGGGGTGTATGTGATGGAACACAAGTAGTTCGAACGATAAGATGGCGCCATGCCTGCCCTCCCCGGCTCCGACTTGATCGCGCAAGGACTGAAGGACCTCGCAGGATCGCGCGAGACCGTAGCCGCCCTCCTTGTCTCTATCGGCGCGCCCCGACTCAGGCACTCTGGGCTGGAGATCCCCAGGACTCTCCCCGACCCGGAGCACCGCCTCTATCTCCATCTGGCGCGAGAATTCGGCGACGACGCGCACGGCCAGTATAATGCCCTCATCCGCACTTTGGTCAGCTACGAGCGGGCGTTGGAATGCGCGAGCTAGCGGGCGCCGGGCGCATCCGGGAATTCATGCACCGTCTTGGGGCGGCCGTCTCGAAGGAAACCCGGATCTACCTCACGGGAGGAGCGACCGCCGTGCTCCTGGGATGGCGGGAAACGACCCTCGACGTCGACCTCAAGATCGTCCCAGAGAGCGACGACGCCTTTCGCGCGATTCCGGAATTGAAGGAATCACTTCGCATCAACGTCGAACTCGCGTCCCCGGACCTGTTCATTCCCGCGATCCCCGGCTGGGAATCGCGCAGTCCGTTCGTGTGCCGGGAAGGGAGAGTCGATTGGCACCACTATGACCCCTACGCGCAGGCCCTCTCCAAGATCGAACGCGGCCACGATCGGGATGCCGGCGACGTGCGCCGGATGTTGGCTCAAGGACTCGTAGAGCCGGCCGCCCTGCGGGCCTTCTTCGAGATGATTCGTCCGGATCTCGTCCGGTACCCGGCTATACACCCGCCGTCGTTTTCGCGCAAGGTGGACGAGGCACTCGCCGATCGGGAAGGGCCTACCAGTCCAGCACCGTCGCTCCCCACGTGAAGCCCGCGGCGAACGTCGCCATCAGCACCGTGTCTCCGGGCTTGATTCGGCCCGAGCGGACCTGTTCGTCCAAGGCGATCGGCACGGAGGCCGCCGCGCAGTTCCCATAGCGGGTGATGCTCGTGTCGACGCGATCCATCGGCATCCCGATCCGCTCGCACACCGCTTCCGTGATGCGAAGATTCGCTTGGTGGGGGATGAAGAAATCGATGTCCTGAATCGTAAGCCCGTTCGCCTGCAACGCTTCCTGGATCACGGAGCAGAACGCCTTGATCGCCTCCGCGAAGACCACCTTCCCGTTCATCTTGGGGTAATGTCGCCCTTCCTCGAGGAGTTGATGGCTCACATGCGGACGGAAGCGGCAGCCGGGCACCTCGACGATGAGGTCCTCGGCGAATCGGCCGTCGGCGTGAAGATGATTCGAGCGGATTCCGGGCTTCTCCGAGGGACCGAGGACGACGGCCCCGGATCCGTCTCCGAAAAGCACCGTAATGTGCCTCCCCCGGTCGGAATACTCCAGCCCGAACGAATGGAGTTCCGCTCCGACGAGGAGGACGTGCTTGTACGTTCCCAGCCGGACATAGGCATCCGCCACAGACAAGCCGTAGAGAAAACCGGTGCATTGATCGCGGACGTCCAGGGCGCCGATGCCGGGGACGTCGAGATGCTTCTGAATGAAGCAGGCCGTGCCCGGGAACATCGCCTCGGGCGTCTGGGTCGCGCAGATCAGGAAGTCGATGTCGGAGGGCTTGAGCCCCGCCGCCGCGATCGCCTCTTGCGCCGCGCGAGTGCCCAGCATGGCCGGAGTCTCGTCGGCCGCGGCGAAGCGGCGCTCCTTCACGCCGGTGCGCTGTTGGATCCACTCGTCGCTCGTGGTGACTATCTTCGACATCTCTTCGTTCGTCACCACGCGGCTGGGCAGGTATCGGCCCGTCCCCAAGATCCGGCTGTGCATCGATGGCCTCCGTCCTGATGTACGCCGAGGAGTATAAGAATCACCGGCACCGTCGCAAGTAGGATTTGACACCGCGGGAAGGCGCTCCGTAGAATTCAAGCCCTACCGGAGGCAAAACGATGGGCATACTGATCCTCGCGATCCTGGCGGCGCAAGACGACCCCAAGTTCGAACCGGGCAAGTTCATCGTCAAGGCCAAGAAGGCCTACTTCTATTCCGAGCCCGTGAGCGGAGACGAAACGAAGATCCTCCGAAAGGCTAAGTACGGCGAGGCCTTCGAGGTCGAGAAGAAGGTGATGGCGGGCAAGGTGCCCTGGGTGCAGGGCAAGATCGACGGCGACAAGACGGCGCTCATCACCCTGAGTGCCGTGCTCCCGGAGAAGGAGTTCAAGGAGAAAGTCGAGGGGAGCGAGGAGTCGGGATCGAGCCAGGCCGAGGCGTATCGGGGTTCGCGGTTCGATCCGGAAACCGAGAAGAAGTACCAGGAGAAGCTGAACTTGACGGACGCCTACAAGAAAGTGGATTTCTGGTGCGGCTGCCCCGAAGTCCGCGAGCAGGGAAGGGTCGTGAAGGAGTCCAGTCCAGGGAAGCCCGCCTGGCAGAACGACCGGATCGAGATGCTCCGGATCCTCCGGCAATTCCGCCGCGACGGAAAACTGGGCGAGTACGGGGAGAAACATTGAGATGAAGCGAACGCTCGTTGCGATCGGACTCCTGACGGGATGCGCCGGCCGTCTCTCGGAGAGTCAAGAATACTACGTCGGTCGGGCCGTCGCCGCGCGCTCCATCGCGGAGACGAAGGGCGGAGTCCATGAGGACGAGGCGCTCCACGAATACGTCGCCAAAGTGGGATGGACGATCGCGCTGGCGTCCGATCGACCCGACACCTACCAGGGATATCACTTCCTCGTTCTTCATACGAACGAGGTCGGCGCCTGGGCCGCCCCGAGCGGTTTCATCTTCGTCACCACCGGCGCCCTGGCGCTCATGGAAAACGAGGACCAGCTCGCCGCGGTTCTCGCGCACGAAATCGCTCACGTCGCGCTCAAGCATCCCGAAGAGGTCGCCCAGAAGGAGGCGTCGAAAGCGGGAATCATGGACGTCCTCGCGCTCGGCGGAGAAGCTCTCAAGGCGTTGGGTCAAGAAGAGTGGGCCAAGCTCCTCGAGGGATTCGGAGGCTGCGTCGACGAAGGCTTGAAGCGGGGCATCGCAGGGTACGGTCGAGAATCGGAAATGGCCGCCGACAAAATGGGGATCGATTTCCTCACGCGCGCGGAAGTCGGCTACAATCCGGGCGCGCTGGCCGACTTCTTGACGAGACTCCCCCAGCGGGAGGGGGAGGCGGCAACCGGCCCCTATGCCACGCACCCGGGAGCGCAGGAGCGTATCGACGCCATCCGGGCCGACGTTCAGAAGCGCGGCCTCTCGCTCGAGATCGATCCCGGCCGTACGACTCGCTACCGACAGATGACCGCCCGACTTCATCCGTGAGGGTTCCATGAGGAACTGCGCGCTGGCCTTCGTCCTCCTGGTTTCCTGCTCCTCCACTCGGAAGACGAAGGAACCCGAGCGCCGTGAGGCCTCCGACCCGACGCTTCTGACTCGGAACACGCAGCCCGGGGCGACCGGAGATCTCGGAACGGAACGCACCCGGCCGGGTTCGAAGACGATCGACTGGCCCGGTCTGGGAACCGCCGAGAACACGACCTTCCTGAACGGGGACATCGTCGTCGACCGCATCCTGCGCGAGGATGGCGAGAATATGTACGGGGCGCGGGTCCGGCTCGGGAACCGCTCCTCCCGGATCCAACGACTCGAGTTCCGGTTCGTCTTCCTGGACCCCCAAGGCTCGAGGCTCCTCCCCGTCCGGAATCGCTGGCATTCGATCATGATCGAACCGAGAGGAGTCCTCGAAGTCTCGGACGCCTGCCGCGTCCACGGAGCGGTGGCGTTCGAGCTCTTCGTGCGGAAGCCCGAGGCGGCCGCGCCCAAGTGATCTCCTTCGTCTGCCCCTTCTGCGCCAAGCCGTTTAACGTCCAGGACCAGCTCGGGGGCCAGCACATGAACTGCCCCCAGTGCGGAGGAACGGTCACGGTGCCCCTCGTGGGCCCACACTTCGGACCCGCCCCGACGGAGGCCGGCGACGAATCCGCCGTGGAATCGGCCAATCGGAAGTCCTGGTGGGCGCTCATCACGGGTGCGGCGTCGCTTCTCTGTAATTGCCTCACGGCCCTCCCGGCGACGATCCTGGCCATCATGGTGCTTTCCAAGTCGAGTCCGGATCCCGGAGCGCTCAAGCCCGCGAAGATCCGCGCCCTCCTGGGCCTCGCGATGGGCCTCCTTTTCTGCGTTCTTCACTGCGTCGGGTTCGTCGTGTACGCCAACAAGGAGAAGGCGAAGAAGGACGCCGAGATCGCCCAGGCCGACGCGGCCTACTCGGCGAAGCGCTGGAGCGAGGCGAAGGCGCTCTATGAGAAGCACCGAGGGGATGCCAACCACGACATCAAAGCCAAGTGCGAGGCCCGCCTCGGACGCATCGCCTACGCCGAAGGGAACAAGTCGCTCGCGGAGGAATCGTTTCAGAAATCGATCCAGGCCAAGTCCGAGTACGCCTTCGAGTGCGAAGACCCCGAGGTGATGAAGCTCTGGCGAAAGACCCGCAACCGGGTGAAACGAGAGAAAGGGGAGCTGACCTTCGAGATCGAAACCAAAGGCCCTAGGAAAGGCGACCTTACCGCCTCTTCGTGGCGACTCGAGGGGAAGAAACTCACGTTCAGCGTCAACTTCAAGTCCGATCCGAAAAAACTTCGCGTCAGCCTGGTGCTCTACGGGGAAGACGACGAACGATTGAAGGAGTTTTACTGGGAAGAGGACCGCGACCGCCGGTCCAAGTATCTCACGCCCGACTACACCGGCGACTGGGACGAGGTGCGCAAGGTCGTGCTCTTCGTCGAGGCGCGGTAGCGCAGCCATCGACGCATGGGTTCGGAGACGAAGGCGGCCCGGACGGAATTCTCGTAGAGTTCGCCGAAGTCCCTTCGCGTCAAGCCGAACGTCTTCGCCGCCCGCGCGTACTCGCGGGAGAGCGTCGTCCGGCTGATCGCGGGATCGTCCGTGTTGATCGTCACCCGAACCCCCGCCTTTCTCAAGCGAGCGAACGGATGCCGGGAGAGGGAAGACACCGACCGCGTCTGAAGATTGCTCGTAAGGCAGACCTCGATCGCGATCCCGCGTCGCGCCACCTCTTCCACCAGTCTCGGATCGTCCGCGAGTTTCGTTCCGTGGCCGATGCGGCTCGCCCCCAAGACTTCGATCGCTTCGCGGATGTTTTCCGCCGGACCGGCTTCTCCCGCGTGAATGGTGATCGGGAGATCGGCGCGCCGGGCCCGTCGGAAGGCCTCGGCGTGGGAGGACGCCGGCGCCGCTTCGTCGCCCGCAAGATCGACCCCGACCACCCCCCGGGTCCGGAACGCCCGAGCCACCCCTACCGTGTTGAGCGACAGCCTGGGGTTCTCCTGCCGGAGGCAGCAGAGGATCATTCCCCACCGGACGCCGAAGTCCCGTTCTCCGCGGCGAAGTCCGGAGAGCGCGGCTTCCACCGAATCTTCCATCGCGAAAGCCCCCGAGTCCTGGAGAAGGGGAGCGAAGCGGGTCTCGAAGTAGACGACCCCGTCTCTCGCCTGGTCCTCGCAGAGCTCATACGCGATCCGTTCCATCGACTCCGCCGACCGCAAGGCCGGCAGGAAGACGTCGAATCGATCGAGGAAATCGCGGAGGCTCCGGCAGTCGCGGCCGACCGTAACGTGCTTTTCGAGCCCGTGGACCGTACGCGCGGGAAGTCGGACCCGCAGGCGCTCGGCCTGCTCCAAGATCGTTCGAGTCCGGACGGCGCCGTCCAAATGGAGATGGAGATCGATCTTGGGATACGCCCGGAAGTCCATTCAGAACCCGACGAGTTCCCGGATCCGCTTCGGGATCTCCGTGTTGTCCAGGGTCCCCGCGAAGCGCTCCGCTCCCGGACCGAAGGCATAGACCGGCACCATCGCGCCGTCGTGACCGTGCGTTCGGTTGGGATCGAGCAACCGGTATTTCATCGGAATGAAGGTGACGCCGCACCGACGGCTCACGATCTCGCCGATCCACGTCGCTCGATCGAATCCGGGCTTGGACTTCGAGACTTCCGCGAGCTCCTCCGGCGCGGCGTCTTCCACGCCCGCCAGATCCTTGAGCAGGGCCTTGATCTCCCCCCCTTCCTTGAGGAGCGCGTCGATCTTCTCGGCGGAGGCCTTCACTTTCGCGAAACCCTCGCGTCGCACCATGGCCTTTTCCGTAATCGCGAGCGCGCCCGTCCCGTGGTCCGCCGTCACCAGCACGAGGGTGTGGCCGTCCTTCTTCGCGAACTCCAGGGCCGCCCGAATCGCGTCGTCCAGGTCGATCGTTTCCCGTACCGAGCTCGGAGCGTCGCTTGCGTGGCAAGCCATGTCGATCCGGCCTCCCTCGATCATCGCCAGGAAGCCCTCCGGCGCCTTCGACAAGATCTCCAGCGCTTTCGTCGTCATTTCGGCCAGCGTCGGCTCTTCCTTGCGATCGAGAACGTAGGGCAGGTGGTCGCCGCTGAAGAGTCCGAGGGTCCGGCCCGAGGAAGCGCGCAGATCGTCGCGCGTGAGCGCGACCGCGTATCCGGCCTTCCGATAGCGCTCGAGGAGCTTCTCGTTGAACTGGCGTCGGCCGCCTCCCAGGAGCACGTCCGCCCCCGAGGTGAGCATCGACTCCGCGATCGCCCCTTCCTGGGAGCGATGGGGAACATGGGCGACGAACGGGGCGGGCGTCGCGTGGGTGATTTTCGCGGTCGTGACGAGGCCGATCGCCTTTCCCTTCTTGCGGGCCTTCTCGAAGATCGACTCCAGCGGCTTTCCCGTGCCGTCGACGCCGATCGCGAAGTTCTTCGTCTTCTCGCCGGAAGCGAGCGACGTGGCCGCGGCGGCCGAATCGGTGACCCATTGATCCGACGAATGGGTCTTCGCCAAGCCGGTCACCGGCATCTCGTCCAGAGCGAGCCGTCCGTCCGGCCCGCGATCGACGAGGCGGGCGAGGGTCACTTGCGAGACCCCCATACCGTCGCCGATGAAGAGGATCACGTTCTTCGGTCCGTCCCCGCCCTTCATCGGCTCGGGCCGGGGCGCGGGGCCGCAGGAGGCCAGCAGCGACAACGCAAGGAGGCTTCGAATCATGGCGCGAGAGGATAGCAGATCGACGGATGGAAATCCCGGTCATTCCTCCCGCGTCCCTCGAGCGCGCCCTGGACCGGTTGGACGGCGAAAAGATCAGCGCCCGTGGAACATCGCCATCTGCGCCCCGCCGCGGCTCACGTTCACGATCGGCTCGCGACAGACGCGTCCGATCAGCCCGAATCCCTCGCGGCAGGCCAGAACCCCGTAGTTGACGAAGACGGGCTCGAGGACAACGCCGTGCCGAGTGTGCAGAATGGGCAGTCGCTTGCGGAAACCCAAGACGTATTCCTGAACGACCCAGCCTTCCTGGGTGTCGCCCAAGGCCCGTTCCAGGGTGGATTCCCATTTCGCGCGCGACACCTCGCTCCCGATGGTCACGCCGGTCCCACCGCAGGATCGGTTGGGTTTGAGCACGAGAGTCTGCTGTCGCCTCCGAACGAAGCGCGTCAACTCGCCCGAGCTCCCGTCGGGAAGCGACGAGGATCCTTCGCGAACCAGGCGAGTCCACGGCAGATGGCGCCGGAAAATCGTCCGTTGCCGGGAGGGAAAGAGCCGCCGGAACCGCGGGTCCTGAAATACCTCCCACAGGCTTTTGTGATCGAACTCCCCGATCGTCGAGGAGACGACCCGGTGGCGCCGGAAGGCGTGACGCACCGGTCGGAGGACTCCGGCTCGGCGTTCCATCCGAACCAAGTCTCGCGCCTCCACGTTTCGGAAGAACATCGCGGCGCGCCGCCCTCGGACGAAGAGCTCGTCGCCCCGCGCCTCCACTTCCCTCGGGTCGGCCACGATCGCGTCCATTCCGCGGGAGCGGAAGTGCGCGGCCATCGAAGGGTACTCCGTGATGCCGCCGTGCGTGTCCCGATCCTCGAGGAGAACGAGCGTCCCGGGACGTTGCCCGATCCGGCGCCGATGCGCTTCGAGATGGCGGAGGATGATGTCGCGCAGATCCTCTTGCCGGCGGAAGCGGCCTCGGAGGGATGCGGGAAGTCGAGGCAGGATTTCGCGTTCGAGAAAGGTCTCTCCCGCGGGCGAATAGTGCATCCCGCCGACGCACGAGGTGTTCACCTCATAGAAACCCGCCTGCGCCAGTCTGGACGGATCCCCGCATCCGACGCTTGCGTCGAGCCGCGCGATCGCCGGTTGTAGGTTCGCATGCGACGGTGTCCACGTCGCCCGCACGAACTCTTCTTCCTCGGGCCAGAGCGGCAAAAGCTCCCGCAGCTCCGGATCTTCCATCCAGACCGGGAGAATCCTCCGGAGGCCGTCCATGATCTCTTCGGCGCAACGCCGCAAGTATCGGAGGACGGGCGGAGGGATGACCACCGGCAAGAGTCCGAAGTTCATGAAGAAGGGGTGGGCCTTCTCGTCTTCGTACGTGATCCCGAGCGCGACGGCTCGGCGTTTCATCGTCGAAACGAAGGAAGGGGCGCGCGCGAATCCGATCGACTCGAACGCCGAGACGGCCTGTCGCTCGAGCGGAAGGATGTCCTCGACGAAGCCGACCATCCGGCGGGAGCTTAGCGGGCGTGGAGGCGCAGAGGAAGGGAAACTACTCCTTCTCCACCACCTCCGCCACCGCCGGTTCTTCGTCGAGCTTGATCTCCTTCACTCGCCCGGGAAGGAGCGCATACGCGGCGGGGACGACGAAGAGGGTGAGGATCGTCGAAACCGCGACGCCGCCGATCACCACGACCGCCATCGCCCTCATCGTCTCCATCCCCGGACCGAGCGAGAGCGCCGGCGGAAGGGCCGCCGCGATCGTCGAGACCGAGGTCATCAGAATCGGTCGGAGGCGGATCGGGCAGGCCTCGAGCAGGGCCGGCATCACTCCGAGCCCCCGGGCCCGCACTTGATTCGTGAATTCGACGAGAAGAATCGAGTTCTTCTTCACGATGCCCATGAGGAGCACGAACCCGATCATGCTGTACATATTGAACGACACTCCCGCGATCCACATGGCGACGATCGCCCCCGACACGCTGAAGGGCATCGCCAGGAGGACCAAGCCCGGATGGACGAAGCTGTTGAACTGGGACGCCAGCACCATGTAGGCGATGACGATCCCGAGCAGAATCGCGAAGACGATCCCCGTCCCGCCCTCCTGGAATACCTTGGACGAACCCACGAATTCGAGGTGCGTCCCGGACGTCGAGGTCGACTGGGCGATCGATTGTACCCGCTCCATGGCGATCTTCTGGGAAACTCCCGAGGGGACGCCGGCCGTGACCGTGATCGCCCGCGCCCGGTTCCGTCGCGTAATCGTCTGGAGGGTCGGCTCGACCGAGACCTCGACGACCTCCGAGAGGCGGACGAGCTTTCCGGCCCGATTTCGGACGAAGAGGCGCTCGACGTCCTGGGGGCGCGAGCGCGATTCGGCCGAGGCGCGGACGCGCACGTCGAACCGGTGGCCTCCCTCTTCGAACTTCGCCACCCGGACGCCGCCCACCAGCGCGCCGATGGTCGTTCCGATCGACTGTTGGTCGATGCCCAGATCCGAGGCGCGGGACCGGAGCGGTCGGACTTTCGCCTCCGGCATTCCCACGAGATAGTTGCTGTTGACGTCGGTCATCAGCCCGCTCTCGCGCATCTTTTCCATGATCTTCTGCGAGCTTCCCGCCAGTTCGTCCCAGTCGGTGCCGGTCACCGTAAACTCGACCGGGAATTGCGAGCCTCGTCCCGTCAAGCCTCGGAGGGAGAGATCCATGACGAAGGCCCGGAGACCCGGGATCGAGTTGAAGCGGCCGCGGACGGCATCCATGAAGGCGAACTGGGACGTCTTGCGATCGGCCAGGGGCTTCAAGGTCACGAACATCATTCCGGTGTCGACCTCGCCTCCGCCGAATCCTCCCACGATGGTGAAGTAGCGCGCGACCTCCGACCGCGAGTCGAGGAAGGTCTCGCACTGACGGAGCTTCCCGTCCGTGTACTCGAGCGACGAGCCCACCGGAGTCTGGAGCCGGACCAGGAACACCCCTTGATCCTGCGGCGGAACCACCTCCTGATTGAGCTTGCGCGAGAGAAAGAGGGAGGCCCCGAAGCCCAGAATCGCGACGACGAGCACGACGGCCCTCCCGCGGAGGCACGGCGCCAGGACCCGACGGTACGCCCCGCCGAGTCCCCGGAAGAGTCGTTCCAGAAACCCGCTCAGGCCGGTTCGTCCTCCTACGGCGAGCATTTGGGAGCATCGCATCGGCGTCAAGGTGAGCGCCTCCAGGAGCGAGAGCGCCACGGCGACCGAGATCGTCACGCCGAACTGGTAGAGGAATTTTCCGATGATCCCCCGCATGAAGGCGATGGGGAGGAAGATCGCCACGATCGCGAGAGTCGTCGCGATGGCCGCGCCGGTGATCTCGCGAGCCCCCCGACTGGCCGCGATCACCTTCGTCCGGCCTTTTTCCCGATGGCGCACGATGTTCTCGAGCACCATGATCGCGTCGTCCACGACGATGCCGATGGCCAGAGAGAGTCCGAGCATCGTGAAGGTATTGAGCGTGAATCCGAAAATCCAGATCAGCAGGAACGCGCCCACGATCGAGGTCGGGATCGCCAGGAGGACGTTGAAGGTGGAGCTCCAGGATCCGAGGAACAGCCAGCACACGAGCGAAGTGAGGACGATGGAGAGTACCAGGGTGAACTGCATCTCGTGGATCGAATCTTCGACGTACTTCGTCCCGTCGAAATTGACCGAGAGCTCCATTCCCGGCGGGAGCGTCTTTCGGATTTCCTCGAGGCGCGCCTTGACGGCTCGGGAGACCTCGACGGCGTTCGCGCCTCGCTGCTTCTTGATGCCCATTCCGATGGCGGGGACGCCGTTGGCGCGCGCCATCCTTCGGAGGTCGGCCTGGCCGTCCTGGATCCGGGCCACGTGGCTCAGGAGCACCGGCGCGCCGTTTCGCTGGGCGATCACGATCTTCGAAAACTCGCGGACGGAGGCCACCTCGCCCAACGCCCGCACGTTCATCTCGCTGTGGGAGGTCTCGAGGCGACCCGCGGGAACTTCGATGTGCTCGCGCTGGAGGGCGCGGGTCACGTCGTCCACCGTCAGCCCGCGCGCCTCGAGTTCCTCGGGCTGGAGCCAGATCCGGACGTTTCGGTCGAGGTATCCGCCCATCATCACCTCGCCCACGCCCGGGACCGTCTGGAATCGATCCTTGACGTGGTCTCGTCCGTACAGGGCGAGATCCTTGGAGTCCATATGCCCCGACAGCGCGATCCAGAGAATCGGGTTGTCCTCGGGATTCTGTTTGCTGAGGATCGGGGGATCCATGTCCTTCGGCAAGAGCCGTTGCGCCTGGGCGAGCTTGGCCTGGACGTCTTGGACGGCGGCGTCGATGTCGCGGTTGAGGTCGAACTCGATCGTGATCGAGGCGGAGCCGTGGCGGCAGGTGGAGTTGATCTCGCGGACGCCCTCGACGCTCATGACCGCGTCTTCGATGACGTCCACGACGTCCGTCTCCATGACGTTGGGGGACGCCCCTTCCATGGCGACGCCGATCGTCACTTGCGGGAAGTCCACGTCCGGCATCTGGCTGACCCCGAGGCGCGAGAACGCGATTCCGCCGAACACCAGGAGGGCGGCCATCAGCATCCATGCGAAGACGGGTCTCTTGATGGAAATGTCGGAGAGCGTCACGGCTTCGGCTCCAGAGGCTCGATTTCCATCCCCGCTCGAAGCGCCGCGGCGCCGTCCACGACCACCCTCTCACCGGCGCGGAGGGATCCCGTCACTTCGAGGCCTTCGGACGTGCGGAGACCGATTTCCACGGATCGCGGGTACGCCTTTCCCCCCTCGGCCACGAAGACGACGAAGCCCTTCTCCGTCGGCAAGACGGCCCGTTCGGGGATGACGATTCCTCGACGCTTCTCCGTCGCGACACGCACCGTCGCGAAACTCCCCGCGCGGATACGCTCTTCCGGCGCCGGGAGTTCGAAGGTCCACCCCGAGTGGGAGAACGGGAGGGAGAGCGCCGCGAGACGATTCGGGCCCCGCACCACCCGCGCCTTGCATTCGACCGACCGGGTCGTCTCGTCGATGAGCTGACCGATGAAGAAAAGGCGCGCGCGGAATCCCCGCCCCGGAACTCCCCGCAATTGAAACCGCACCTCGGACTCCGGGGTCACCCGCCGCGATTCCAGCTCCGTCACGCTGAATCGGAGGTGAAGCTCGCTCAGGTCGAGGACGGTGGCGACCACGGTTTCCGCCTTGACGTACTCGCCCCGACCGATGTTCTTCTTTTGAATCACTCCCGCCAAGGGCGGACGGACACGCGCGTCTTGGAGGTTCTTTCGCGCCAGCTTCAGGTCCGCTTCCGTCCGCGCCGATTCCGCACGCGCCTTCAAGAGGTCGGCGTACCATCCGGTCATCTGCTCTTCGGTGACCCACTCCTTTCCCTGCTTGCGGCCTTCGTCCTGAAGCCTCTTCCGATTGGCGTACAGGACCTCGGCGACCTGTTCCGCGGCCTTCGTGCGGGCATGTTCGGCCGCCGCCCGCTTCTCGGCAAGCTCGAACCGATCGATGTCGATTTCCGCGAGCACGGTCGCGGGCGTCACGGAGTCGCCCTCGAGGAAATCGGCGCGATCCACGACGCCCGACACTCGCGCCGCGATGCGGATGACCTCGCGGGCCTCCACGCTTCCCACCGCCTCGATCTCGGCGACGATCTCGCGCTCGCGGACCGTCTCCAGGGCCACTCGCGCCTTCCGCTTCGGCGGTGCGCCGCCCTTGGGCGCACCGTCGGAACGCCCGCAGGAGGCGAGGACGACGAGGACGAAGGCCAGCCGTCTCATGGCTTCGCTCCCGGGGTTTCTCCGACGCTCACCCAAAGCCGCACGATCGCCAGGCGAAGTTCGACGTCCGTGCGGTCGCGTGCGAGGCGGGACTTCAGCGAGGTCTCCTGCGACTGAAGCGCCTCGATGTTCGTCGCGATTCCCTGCCGGTATTCCGCCTCGACGAGTTCCCGGTTTTCCTCCGCGCTCGCCACCGCCTTCTCCAGGGAGTGCCGCGATCCTTCGAGCGATCGCACGTCCGTCCAGGCGCGTTGGAGATCCAACGTGATCTGGCGCCGAAGTTGTTCGCGCTGGAGTCGGGCCGCCCGAAGCGAGGACTCCGCCTCGCGGATCTTCGCGAACGTGGTCAGGCCGTTGAAGATCGGGAGATCGACGCTGAGGGTAAGGTCCCAATCGATCTCCTCGCTCACTCCCTCGCGGAAGAGGTAATAATTGGCGTCCAGTTCGAGGGTCGGAAGGTATTCGCCCTGGGCGACTCGGACTCCATGCTCGGCCGCCTCGATCTGCCGGTCGAGGCCTCGAAGATCCTCCCGCTTCCCCGCGGCTTTCTCGACCAAGGCCGGGATGGAGGGGAGGGCCTTGGCCTCGGGCAGGGTGTCGAGCAATTCCGGCCGGGAGGGAAGTCCCGTCAGGAACTGGAACGCTTCCCACGCCACTTCGAGGGCACCCCGGAGCGTCTGCACCCGCGCTTCTTGAGACGCCGATTCGGCCTCCTGCGCCAGGACCTCGGACCTCCGGGCCATGTTCGCCCGGTGGCGCTGGTTCAGCTCCTCGAGCCGCTCCCGGGCGAGCCGGAGCGAGTGCTCCGTCGTCGCCAGATCGCGACGGGCCAGGACGACCGCATAGAACGCTTGGGCAACGTCGGAAAAGAGGAGGAGACGGGCCCGACGAAGATCGTGTTCCTTCGCTTCCGCCAGAGCGTCGGTCTGCCGGAGTCCGTAGATTTCGCGCAACCCGCTGAAGATGGGCTGATGAAGGGTGAACTTGTATTCCCGGCGCTCCGCCAGGGTGAAGCTCGAGAAGCTGCCGTCGCTCCCCGCATCGTCCTGGCGCAAATAGCTTCCCTTGAAATGGATGGCGGGAAGCACCGTTCCGAGCGCCTGGTCGAACTGGGTGCGCAGCCGGACGATCTCCTCGCCCTGAATCGCGAGGCTTTCGCTCCGGTGCAGGGCCAGTTCGTAGGCATCATGGAGGGTCACCGTCTTGCGGGACTCCAACGATTGCTTTCGGGCCTCGGCCTGCTCGGGCGAACGGATCTCCGGTCGTTCTTCCCAGACGACTCGTTCGTACTTCCACCGTTCCTTGCCCTCGTTCCCCGAGCAACCGGCCAGCAGAATCAGCGCCGCAATCCGTTTCATGCCTCTCCTCGCCATTTTCCCAAGATGTCGTTCACGACTTGAAGCGATCGTGCCAGCTTCGCCGCATCTCGGCGACGAACGACGCGGAGGAGTTTTTGGAACCGTTCGCGCCGCCGGCGAGCGAATTCCGCGAGGATCTTCCGCCCGTTCGGGAGTAGGGAGAGAATGACGCGCCTCCGATCGTCATCCGACCCCACGCGCTTCACATACCCCCGTTCCACCAGTCGATCGACGAGCTCCGTGGCCGCGGGGTTCGAGATTCCGAGGGTCCGCGCCAGCTCGTTCAAACCTGCGGTCTCCAGGAATTCCAGCGTCCAGAGCGCCCGCATCTGGGCGAAGGTGGTGTCCCCGATGGCCGGTTGGCGGGCGGGGATGGTGAAAAAGCGGGCCAGGACGGACTTGAAGAGAAGGTCGATGCGTTCGGCGTCGTCCATGATCGTTCGGAATCCGAATTATTCGGGAACCTAACTATATAGCCGACCCACCACGAATTCAAGGAGGGATGACACGGGATCGAATCCCCGCTAGAATGACCTCGATGGAAGATCGGCAGGAAGCCGAGCGTCTGTTCCAGGAGGCGTACGAGCATCAGAGGGCCGGTCGGCTGGAGGAAGCGATCCGGTCCTACCGCCGGTCGATCGACCTCCATCCGACGGCGGAGGCCCGCACGTTTCTCGGCTGGACCTACAGCTTTCTGGGCCGTCTCGACGAGGCCATCGCCGAGTGCCGCAAGGCCATCGAGATCGATCCCACCTTCGGGAATCCGTACAACGACATCGGCGCGTATCTCATCGAGCTGGGGCGGCTGGACGAGGCGATTCCGTGGCTCGAGAAGGCGATCGAGGCTCCCCGCTACGATCCGCGTCAGTTTCCCCACTTCAACCTCGCCCGCATCTACCTTCATCGATATGAATACGAAAAAGCCCTTCCCCATCTCGAGAAGGCGGTGGAGATCGAACCCGGATACACCCTCGCCCACCGAGAGCTCCGGAAGCTTCTCGCGAGGTTGAATTGAGCTCCGACTTCCGAAGCACGCTCTGGACGGAGGTGCTCCGGGCCGGGGACGGTCACCTGTCGGCGCTTCAGCGGCTCTGCGAGACGTATTGGAAACCGGTGTATGCCTACGTACGCTGCAAGGGATACGCTGCCGAAGACGCGGAGGATCGAACGCAGGGATTCTTCGTTCACCTCCTGGAGAAGGAGCTCCTGGCTCGCGTGGAGTCCGGACGGGGGCGTTTCCGCAACTATCTGATCACCGTGGTCGAGTACTACCTCGCCAACGAGTATCGGAAGGATCAAGCGAGGAAGAGGATCGTGGAGATCGCAGGGGCGGAGCGCGAAATCACGGAGGGACCGGAGAAGCCGGAGGAGGCCTATCGCCGCGCGTGGATGCTGACGGTGCTGGAGCAGGCGTTCGCCGCGCTTCGACGCGAGTTCGAATCGAAGGGTCTTCAGGGGCAATTCGAGGCGGTGCGAAGCCATCTTTCGGCCGCCCACGACCGGCCGAGCTACGAGGATTTGGCCGGCCGGTTGGGAGGCTCGGTTTCGGACGTCACGAATCTGCTCCACCGATCCCGGAATCGGCTTCGCGAGCACCTCCGCGCGGTTCTCCGGGAAACCGTCAGCACGGAGGCGGAGGTCGATTCCGAGATTCGGGAGCTGTTTTCGGGTCCGTAACCACGTTGTATTGGTCGCCGTCCCTATGCAGCGCATAGTGACGGTGGTGTTTCCCCGCCTGTTGACCCCGCCCAAAACCTCGTTCTTCCTGCTCGGGCCCCGAATCACCGAGGGACCGGAGAAGACCCCGGCAAGTGAGACTCCCCGACTGAGGGGGCGAGGAAGAATCTCCTAAAGAACTCCCGCGCGGCGTACCTTATTCTGTGACGATGAAAACCGAGATTCGGTGCCGCCAGTGCGGAGAGGTCTTCGGCGCGGTCGTGATCGACGACCGGTTCGGGGGGGCCTGCCCCAAATGCATCGCCGGATTCGCGTTTTCCGAAGAGCCCGGCGCCCCGACCGAAACCGCGAGTGAGCCACCGCCTCTCAAGATCGGGGCCACCTTCCGCGGAATGAAGGTGCTCGAGCTCCTCGGCCAGGGAGGGATGGGGGTCGTCTACAAGGCGCGGCAGGTGGATCTCGACCGAATCGTGGCGCTCAAGATCCTCTCTCCACGTCTCGCCGAGGATCCCGAATTCGCCCAGCGATTCAACCGAGAGGCCAAAGTCCTGGCCTCTCTCAATCATCCGGGCATCGTTCACCTCTATGAGTTCGGCCGCGAGGGGACTCTCTACTACCTCGCGATGGAGTTCGTCGAAGGCGTCTCGCTCCGAGGGCTCTTTCGAGAGAAACGATTGACTCCCGCGGAGGCCCTCCGGATCGTTCCGCAGATCTGCGAGGCCCTGGAGTACGCCCATTCGCAGGGGGTCGTGCACCGCGACATCAAGCCCGAGAACATCCTGGTCGATCGGCAGGGGCGCGTGAAGATCGCGGACTTCGGGCTGGCGCGGATGTCGTCGAACGAAGAGGCGCGGGTCACGAGGACGAACGTGGTCATGGGCACGCCCGCCTATATGGCGCCCGAGCAGCATGAGGGGGCGAAGGACGTGGACCATCGCGCGGACATCTACGCGCTCGGCGTGGTCTTCTACGAGATGTTGACGGGAGAGCTCCCGGTCGGGCGTTTCGAGCCGCCGTCGCAGCGGGTACAGGTGGACGTGCGGCTGGACGAAGTGGTGCTCAAGGCGCTCGAGAAGCGGAGGGAGCGGAGGTATCAGAGGGCGGAAGACGTGCGGACGGACCTCCATCGGGTTCAGACGCAGCCCCTACTCCCGACTCCCGCCCGACATGTTCGCGGAGTCCTTGTGGCGGTCTTCCTCACACTGGTGACTCCAATCCTTGTGTTTGCCCTCCTGTTCGTGACCACCCGCACCATCGACGTGTCTGGCGGAGTAGGCGGGCTTCTGTTCTTGTTCGGAGCATGCGCGTTGATCATCCTGACAAAGACAGCACGGGTGCAGCTCCCACCGCTTAGTACGAGTCATTTTGACTCCGGCGCCTTTCACCAGGAAATTGGTTCCCGCCGAATGGTGGCGAGAGGGCTTGGAATCATCATCTTTCTGGGGATCCTCGCTTTCCTAATTTCGGGGGGACTTCTGCACGTGTTTCTCATGATCGCCTCGGCGATCGGTACGCTCATCCTGGTCCCGTTCTATTTCCTCATCGCTCCCCGCTACACCGGCGCGCAGTGTCCCTACTGCAAGAGCTGGCGGGTACGCCGGGGAGTCGCCCGAGGATTCTTCAAGACTCAACGATACCTGCGTTGTGACGATTGCCGCGCGGAAATGCCGGGGGTCTCGGAATTTCGGCTGTCGGCCCCGCTTCTTCTTCTCGCGTTCATCGGCCTACTCGTCTGGGGTGGCTGGTCCGTCCGCAGAAACACGGAACAGAGAAAGGAAGCCACCATTCGTCGGGAGCTGGAGCTGGCGGCGCGGTACGAGAGGGAAGGGCGGCCGGAGGACGCTCAGTCCCTCTACGAACGGGTACTGGCAATGGATCCCACTCGTGGGGAAGCGCGACAAGGACTGGAGCGGGTGAAGAAGATCTCGCGGCCGACCCCAGATCTCGCGACGCAGTGCCGCGCTCTCCTGACAAGTCTGATCGCTGAAATCGAATCGGTTCACCAAAGAACCGGGTCCTATCCTCCCCAGGACTGGGAGAGGCTTCGGTCGATCGTGGACCCGTGGGGCCAGCCATTCGTGTACCGCAACCACGCGTCGACCTTCCCGAAATCGCTCTTCGATCCCACGGCGCGGAACAAAAAGACCTTCGACCTTTTTTCCAACGGCCCCAACGGCATCGACGAACAGGGCGGCGGAGACGACATTTTAGGAGATCGGCCATGACGCGTTCGGATCTGACCGCGGCGACCGCGCTCGTTCTGCTCTTGGGAGCCCCCCTAGCCCTGGCCGCGAAGCACGCCCAGGATCGCTCGAAAGAGGTCCAGTGCGCCAAGAATCTCGAGAGTCTATGGCTGGTGATGGGAAACTACCTGGTCCAGTTCGGCGGCCCACAAAGAGATCTTCCGACGGAAACCGGGGACGCGTTTTGGCTCAAACTGACCAAGACCCAACCGCCGATGATTTACGCGCACGAAACCGGTGTCTTCCAGTGCCCGGTCGAGGGATTCGAGGATGAGGGGATCGACTATCGAGGCCCCAAGGGAGACATCAAGAAGTATGGTGACAACGACCCAATCGGGGCCGACGTCGTGGGGAATCACTGCGGCACGAACAAGGGGTTGGATGTCGGCGGCAACGTGATCCTGAAATCCGGCGACGTCCGAACCGTCAAGGCCAACGACCCTCTTTGGATCCGCGCGGCCGAGATGACGACGGGAGGAAGCAAGGCCGTCCCGCCCCTCAGTCCGATCCAGAAGCGCAAGCGTGCCATGCGGGACATCGGCCAGATCGTGGTGGCCGTCTGGAGTTATCACGAGACCCACGGGATCTTTCCCAAGTCCCTCCGACATCTCGTGGAACCCTCGGACCCGGCCAACAGCTCTCGAGCCTTGCATGAGGACATGGTGGCACCCGAAGATGGTTTCCTTCCCGGCGGAAAACTCCCCGAAGACCCCTGGCAGAACGACTATCGGTACGAAGTCCGAAACGGGCACCCGCATGTTTGGAGCCGAGGTGCCGACAACAAGGATGGCGGAACCGACGACGGTCGGGACGTGACGATGGAGGACGCATTCCCTACACCGGCGCGGAAGTGTCGGGAGCGGGTCCGCGAACTGTCCGTTCTATGCGAGAACGCCTTCGGCGCCCGAGATCAGTATCCTCCCTCCGGAATCACGAACCTCTCGAGGGCACTACGGGATCGACTCGGCAGCTTCGATCCTCCTATCAAACTCGATCTTCGACTGATCAAC
The DNA here is from genome assembly GCA_964526305.1 of uncultured Planctomycetales bacterium. Classification (GTDB taxonomy): domain Bacteria; phylum Planctomycetota; class MHYJ01; order MHYJ01; family JACPRB01; genus JACPRC01. The sequence goes on from CAZGKV010000029.1 coordinate 39,356, forward strand.
GACGGGGGCGCGCTCATCGATGTATGGGGTCGGCCCTACGTCTATCGAAACAACAAACAGAACTTCCCCAAGAACCAAAACGACCCGAACGCGCACAACAAGCAGACGTTTGATCTCTACTCAGTCGGAGCCAACGGCACGGACGAAGGTGGAACGGGAGACGACATCGGAAACTGGGGCGCGGACTACGAACAGTCACGCGGGACTCCGCAGGACCTATCGGACTGGGTTACCGTCAACCACTTGCGCCAACTCAGGCACGCGGACTTCCGCGAAGCAGTGCGCCCGTTGCAAGGAAAACAAGTCCTCTTGTCCGCCAGGGTTTTCAACATCGAGGTATTGACCGCGGGGTACACCGATCCTACCACAGGCGAAAAGCACCCAAATGAGATCTATGGAGTCTATCTCATGTCTCCGACAATCCAGGGAACACCCACCTTCTTGGAGATTCCAGATTCTGAGCGGATCTTCATCCGGTGCCTCGATGTCAAGGGAACACGATTCGAAGGCTTCCTGCGGGGAGACTTGGTCGCGGTCGAAGGCACCGTTTGGGGAACAGATCCTGGGGGTAGCTGGTCCGTTGTCTACCTGAAGGACTATTCCCTCACTCACCAACCAGACCCTCGGACAACATGCCGCAGGCTCGTCCGCGATTTGACCCAGGCTTGCGAGAGGTTCAAGATGGATTTCAACCTGTATCCGCGCTCGGGCAACTCCAACTTGGTGAAGAACCTCTCGAGGCTTGGGGAAAAGAAAACCCCCTTCTTCCAATTCCCGCCGGATTCTCTGAACGCCAGAGGCGAGGTCATTGACCCCTGGGGACACCCTTTGAAGTACGAAGTCCGTACCATCGAGGGGCGAGAGTACTGTTACATCGTCTCCGTCGGCCCCAACGGCATCGACGACAACGGGGAGAAGGACGATATCGCGAATCGGTAGGGCGGAGCCGCCTCATCGCTCCCGATGGATGTCCCGGCGGTGCCCGACGCGGTAGACGCGGACCAATCGCTCCTCGTCGTCTACCACAGAGAGGACTCCATAGTCGCCCTTCCGGACGCGGTACCCGCTCTTTCCCGTAAGCTGTTTGGCTCCGGGCGGGCTCGCGACTCAAGTTCGACTCGGTACGTCACCGAGCTCGACTCGCCTCCTTCTTGACGGCCTCCCACGGATGAAACCCCGTGGCCTCCCGCACCGCATCCCGAAGGTCCTCCGCGTCCAGGAGTTCTTCCAGTTTCTCTCGGAGAGCGGCCTCAACGACGAAGTTCTTTCGCAGTCCCAATCGTTTACACAGCACATCCAAGGCCCGAGCCAAACGGATCGGAAGTCTGGTTGCGAATGCCGTCGTGTTCTTCATGTTAGAAGAAGCTCTCTCTAGCTAGTTACTGCAAGCAAGCCTAGCAGGCGGGCAGCTTCATCGGCCTTCCTGGCCGATTCCGCTAGACAGCCCCGGCCGCAAGAGTGGCGACATGCTGTCGCCCGTCGCCGCCGGCGCGTGGCGCTCTCTTGCCCAAGCGGAACGCGCCGCGGGTGACCAATTCATGGGTTTTCGGCCGCAATCCGAAAACCATCACGAATTGGTCAGACTCGTACCTCGTTCCCGAAGAGCCCATGCGCTTGCCCTCGAGGCCGATTACCAGAGCCCAAGGAAGCGCGGACACGTATTGCGACGGGCAATTTCGACGAGATCCCTCACGCCGTGTTTTGCGAATCGTTCCAAGAGCGCCTCCGCTCCGCGCTTGAGCTTGAAGTCCATCTCCTCGCGATAGAGGGGCCAGACGGCAAGAAAATGGACGCGCTTCTCGGGGCCGATCTCGCAAACGTCCATGGAGCGCCCGAGGACGAGGGAAGGAAGAAGGAGCACTCCGCAGAACTTCGTGCCCGGTCCGAGTGGCTCGGGCGGATCTCCGTTGGGCATCGTGTGACCCCAGCCGAGCCAGGTATCGTATTCGTGGGGAAAGCGCGCAAGTTGTTTGAGCCATCGGACGGGCCAATAGTGCCGTTCCTCCTGGAACGCCTCTTCCGTCAACGGCCACTCCGGAGGAAGACAAAGGGAGAGTTCCACATGTCGTACCTCTTCCGCGCCCTCCGGCACCTTCATCGGACGGTCGCTCATCCCCGTCGTCACCAGGACGTGATAGGGCCGCGGAAGGGTGGGCGGCACATGATGCACGTCCAGATGAATGAGATCGGAGACGATCTCGTGATAGACCGTCCCGATCGGACCGACGTTCTTCTCGATGTGCGCCGACAGTTTTTCGAGGCACTCGGGATCGGCACCATCTGCGGGCTCGAATTTCTTCTCGCGCGGGCCATAGCGCCGAATCGGATTCCCCGATTCGGACCGTTCCTCGGATTCCGTCATCGGGAAGAGTCTACCACCTGCGGCGGCCATGTATAATGGATCCATGCGGCGCGATCAACCGTTCCTGAAGGTCGATCCCTACCGAGATCTGCCGGAGGAGATTCGCCCCCTGCGCAGTATCTCGCCGGATCTGTCGGCTCCCCTGGTGGCGGCGGTGTGTGAAGCGGCATCCTCGATCATCCTCTCACGACCCGACGGCGCCGCCACCGCAGCCACGATGCCTACCGGGATAGGCCCTTTCCCCGGGACCCTCCGGTGAACCCGATCTCAGCGGCACGATAGTCCATGCAACGCCTCATCCCCGTCGCCGCCTTCCTCGCCCTGACAGTCCATCTCTTCTCCGCCGCGGATCGCGCGCTCTGGGAGGACGAGATCGCGACGGTCCGAACCGCGCAGTCCCCCCTGCGCGCTTTTCCCCGAGCCGCGGCCGGCGCCTTCGAGACTCCGATCTTCACCCTTCTCCTCAAGGCATGGATGACGGTGACCACGAGCGACGTCGGACTTCGCGTGCTCCCGATCGTGATTGCGCTCGCGGGAGCGGCCATCGCCTTCGCGTTCTTCCGGAGGGCGCTTCCGGCGACGGCGGGAGCAGGCGCCATGGTCCTCTTGGCCGTCTCCCCGGGGTTTTCTCTTTGGAGCAGGGACGCGCGCCCCTACGGACTCTTCTTCGCCCTGAGCGTGGCGACCGCGGCATGCTGGTGGTACCACGTGCGAAAGCGAAGCACGGCGGCCGGCTGGGCGGCCGCAGCGTTTTCCACCGCCGCTTTCTGGGTCCACTTCGCGCATCTGTACCAGGCGGTTGCCCTGGCTCTCTGGCCGCTCATCGTTTGTCGCGGTCTGGGACGAATTCGAGGAATCGCGCTCCTGGCGGGGCCCGCAATCACGTTCGGACTCGCCGGAATACTCTGGCCCGACTGGATATCCGGAGTGATCGGACATCTTCGCGCGCTGCAGGATGCACCGGCCTCGCCCCATCCGGGAGGATTCCCGGGACGCCTGGCCTTCGGGCTCTTCGCCTTCACGCTCGGGGAAACTCTCTATCCGCTCAATTGGGTCTGGGTCCTGCCGGCCATCGGAGCTTGGACTGCGGCCGGCTTCTTCGGCCTCCGGCACTTGGCACGCGTCGACCGACCGGCGCTCGCCTTCTGGCTCCTCTGGGGGCTACTCCCCCTGACGGCCTTCGCGCTCGGGGGCGCTCGATTCACTCCCCGCCATGCCCTTCCCTCCTTGGCCGCCCTTCTCGCTGTCGCCGCAACGGGAGCCGCGGCCGCTCCCCGGTCTCGGCTCCTGTTCGTCCTCCTTCTCGCCTCCCCGATCTGGTCTTCGATCAACGACGCGCGCGGGCGGGAGCATCACAATCAGGGTCGCGTCGAGCCCGTGCGCGAAGTCGCGGCTTGGATTCGAGCCCAGGGTTTCGGCCCGGGCGACGAGTGCGTGCTCGCACCGCAGCACGACGTCCTTCGATGGTACCTGCGCGATTCGGGAGGCGCTTCTCGAACCCGGAGGTTCCGGCACGAACCGCGCCTGACCGGCCGACTCTACTTCGTCCGCTGCAGCGCCGGACACTGGTCGGGCGCCGCGGACGAAATCGCCCAGTCGCGCCGGGAGGTCGAGCGCCTCGCGGCGCGACTTGGTCCTCCCGACGAGGTCCGATCTTGGGGGATCGATCCATTGCGGGAGGAGAAAGAGCGCTGGATCCGAAAGCCGATGGTCCCCGTTCGTTTCGAGGTCTGGTACTGGCGCCGCACTTGCGCGCCTTGAGCCGCCGCACTATGCTCGCCTCCATGGAAGGATTCGTGCGGGTCGCTCGCCTCTGCGAAATCCCGCCGGGTCGGATGCTTCCCGTCCGCGCCGGCGACGAGAGCGTCCTCCTCTACAACGTCGCGGGCCGCATTTTCGCCACGCGCGATCGTTGCACGCACCAGAGCTTTCCGCTTTCGAAGGGGGTCCTTCGCGGAAAATACGTGAAGTGCGCGCTTCACGGGTGGGAGTACGACGTCACCACGGGAGCGTACCAGGGAAATCCGGACGTTCATGTCGGCTGCTTTGCCGTACGGATCGAGCAGGACGAGATCTGGGTGAGCCTCGTCTGACGGCATTCTTGCTTCCCACATATCGAGCTGGTATAAGGTCCCCGTTTTCGAAATCAGGAGTCCCGCATGAAGCGCCTCGTCCTGTTCGCCTTCGCCCTCGTCCTCGCCGCGCCTCTCGGCGCCTGCAAGAAGAAGGACTCCGGAGCCTTCGCCGGGATCGTCTTCGACGTCGGCGGACTCGGAGACAAGAGCTTCAACGACGCGGCCTACCGCGGGCTCACTCGGGCGAAGGACGAGCTCAAGATCGACGTACAGTATTACGAGCCCAAGGAGGCGAGCGATCGCGAGAGCGGTCTCCGGCGCTTCGCCGCGGAGAAGTTCAAGATCATCATCGGCGTCGGGTTCATGTTCACCGACGAAATCACGGCGCTCGCGAAGGATTTTCCCTCGCTCAAGTTCGCCTGCGTCGACATGGCCGTGAAGACGGACGGCAAGCCGCTCCCCGCCAATCTCGTCGCCTTGAAGTTCAAAGAGGAAGAGGGATCGTTCCTCGTCGGCGCCCTCGCGGGGTTCTTGACGAAGACGAACAAGGTCGGCTTCGTCGGAGGGATGAACGTCCCCCTGATCCATAAGTTCGAGGCCGGCTTCACGGCCGGCGTCAAACACGTGAATCCGAATTGCGAAGTGTATCCAGGATACGCCGGAGAAACGCCCGAGGCCTTCAAGGACGCGGCGAAAGGGAAGAGCCTCGCGCTGGGGATGTACGAAAAAGGAGCCGACATTCTCTATCACGCCTCCGGGCAGACGGGACGAGGCGTCTTCGAGGCGGCCAAGGAGAAGAACAAGCTCGCCATCGGCGTCGACTCGGATCAGTACAGCGAGGCTCCGGGCCATGTTCTCACGAGCATGATCAAGCGCGTCGACCTAGCGGTCTTCGAAACCATCAAGTCCGTCAAGGAAAGCAAGTTCGAAGGCGGCGTGCGCGTTTTCGGACTCAAGGACGACGACGGCGTAGGCTTCGTCTACGACAAGAACAACGAAAGCCTCATCCCCAAGGACGTCTACGATAAGGTGATGGCGCTCAAGTCGGACATCGTCGCCGGCAGAATCCAGGTACCTTCCACGCGATGAGCGACGGCCCCGTCACCGTCCGAATGACGGGGATCACCAAGACGTATCCCCGCGTCGTCGCCAACCGCAACGCCTCGATCGAGGCCCGCGCGGGGGAAGTTCACGCCATCGTGGGCGAAAACGGCGCCGGAAAGTCCACCCTGATGAAGATCCTGTACGGCGTGGTCAAGCCGGACGCGGGGGAGACGACGGTCCGCGGCCGGAGGCTTTCCCACGGGACTCCGAACGAAGCGATCCGGGCCGGCATCGGGATGGTCTTCCAGCACTTCATGCTCGTGCCGCCCCTGACGGTCGCGGAGAACATCGTCTTGGGCGCCGAGCCCGTTCGAGGCCCCTTCGTCGACCGGGGCCGCGCCGAACGCGAAATCCGTGAGGTGTCGGAGAAGTTCGGCCTGCCGATCGATCCGCGGAACCGCGTCGAGGATTGTTCCGTGGGGCTTCAGCAGCGCGTCGAGATCCTCAAGGTGCTCCATCGGGGCGCGGAGGTGATCATCCTCGACGAACCGACCGCGGTGCTCACCCCGCAGGAGGTTGACGAGCTCATTCAGGTCATCCGACGCCTCGCCGGCCAGGGCAAGACGGTGATCCTCATCACCCACAAGCTGCGCGAGGTCATGGCGGCTTCGGACCGAGTGACCATCATGCGTGCGGGCGAGACGGTCGAGACCCTCGAGACCAAGAAAACCTCCGCGGGCGAGATCGCTCACAAGATGATCGGCCGGGAACTGGACCAGCCTCCGAAACCCGACGGGAGGCCCCCCGGCGATGCGGTACTCGAAGTGCGCGGACTCGAGGCGGACTCCGACCGCGGCACTCCGGCCTTGCGGGGAGTCGAGCTTCGAGTGCGATCGGGCGAGATCGTCGGGCTCGCAGGAGTCGAAGGGAACGGCCAGACGGAGCTCATCGAGTGCCTTGCGGGCCTGCGCACACCGTCGTCGGGAACGGTGATCCTCGGGGGAAAAGACATCACCTCTCACACGCCCCGGTCGCGCTTCGAGGCGGGGCTGGCCCACATCGCGGAAGACCGGCACCGCCGCGCGGTCGTTCTGGACTTCTCCCTCGAGGAGAACGCCATCCTCGGTCTGCAGCACGAGTTCTCGCGGCCGTTCTCGCTGAAATTCGGAGCGATGCGGCGCCATATCGAGGAGATCATCCGGCGGTGCGATGTTCGGCCCCCCGATGCGGGACTCCCGATGCGCGCGCTCTCGGGAGGAAACCAACAGAAGGTCGTAGTCGGGAGAGAGCTGGCGCGCCGTCCGCGGATTCTTCTCGCCTGCCATCCGACCAGAGGCCTCGACATCGGCGCGATCGAGTTCGTGCAGCGATCGCTCCTCGCCGAGCGGGCGCGTGGAGCGGGCGTGCTGTTCGTCTCGGCGGAGCTTTCCGAACTGATGGCGATCTCGGATCAGATCCTCGTGATCGCCGGGGGCCGAATCGTCGGCGAGGTGAATCCGACAGAGGTGGATGAGCGTCGGCTTGGGCTCATGATGACGGGACACTCGGTATGAGACGTTGGTTCGCGAGCGTGGCATTGCAACTCGCCGTCTCTTCGACGGCCGTGGCTCTCGCGCTGGCGGCCGGAGCCGTCTTCATCGTCGCGATGGGCAAGGACCCGATCGAGGTCTATACGAAGCTGATCGAGGGTTCGGTCGGGCAGGGATACGGCCTCGGGCAGGTGCTGTACAAGGCGACGTCGCTCGTCTTCGTGGGCGTCGCGGTGGCCCTCTCCTTCCGCGCGGGTCTCTTCAACATCGGAGCCGAGGGGCAGATCTACCTCGGCGGATTCGCCGGCGCGCTCGCGGGGCTCTATATCTATCCGTCGCCCTGGGTCTGCGCGGCGGCGGCCGCTCTCGGTGGAGCCTTGGCGGCGGTCGTCCCGGCCCTACTCAAGGCCCTGCGCGGAACCCACGAGGTCATCGTCACGATCATGATGAACTTCATCGTGATCTACGGCGTGAACTACTTCACCGGTCGGATTCAAGAGCCGGAGACGGTCCACACGCGGGGACTCGCCGACTCCGCGCGGCTGGCGACCTACAAGGAAACGTTCGAGGGATCGGCCCTCAACTCCTCGCTTTGGGTCGCGCTGGCGATGGCCGCCTTCGCCACCTATCTCCTGTGGCGCACGCGCACCGGATACGAGATGAGGGCCGCGGGGCTCGCGCGCGGGGCGGCCGAGGCCGGCGGAGTTCGGATGCGATGGACCATCGCATGGACGCTTCTGTTGAGCGGAGCGATCGCCGGATTGGGTTCGATCAATTTCGTCCTCGGAAACAAGGGCTACTTCGAGAAGGAGTTCTCCGCGGGAGTCGGATTCATGGGAATTGCCGTGGCGCTGCTGGGGCGAAATCACCCGATCGCGGTGATTCCGGCGGCGCTTCTTTTCGCCATCCTCTCGGAAGGAGCCGTGGCGATCGGTCGGATCGTCCCCGGGGAAATCGTCGATATCCTACAAGCGATCACGATCCTCTTCCTCCTGGTGGGGACGGTGCTCCTCGATCGCGCGATCGCGGCGTGGCAGAAACGCCGGCAGCAGGAGGCGTCCCGTGTTTGACGCCGTGTTTTCCTTCGGGATGCTGAGCGCGACGATTCTGCTCTCGATTCCGTATGTCCTCGCGGCCCTCGGTGGAACGACCAGCGAGCGCTCGGGCGTCGTCAACATCGCCCTCGAGGGAATGATCGTGGTCGGCGCGTTCACGGCCGCGGCGGTAACATGGTGGACGAAAAACCCGTGGGTGGGGCTCGCTGCGGCGGTACCCGCCGGGATGCTCGCGGCCCTCCTTCATGCGATAGCGACGGTGACCTTCCGCACGGACCAGATCATTTCCGGTCTTGCCCTCAACCTTCTCGCGCTCGGGGCGACCAAGTTCGGCGCCAAGGTGCTCTGGGGCAAACCGCACTCGGAGAACATCGCGAAGCTGCCGACCCTCTGGGCCCTCGCCCCGGACGCCCAAGGCGTGGCCACCTTCTTCCACACGCTCCTGGCCCAGCCGATGGTGATCCTCACCGTGACTCTGGCCGTCATCGTTTGGCTCTTGCATTCCAGGACGCGGCTGGGCATGAGGATTCGGGCCGTCGGCGAGAATCCTGCGGCGTGCGATACGCTGGGAATATCCGTTCCGCGTCTCCGCTACATCGGAGTCGTTCTTTCCGGCGCGTTCGCGTCGCTCGGCGGGGCGTGGCTCGCCTTCGAGGTGAGCCAATTCTCGGATCGGATGTCCGCGGGGAAGGGCTACATCGCCATGGCCGCGGTCGTCTTCGGCAAGTGGCGGTCCTGGGGCGCGGTAACGGCGTGCCTGCTTTTCGGCGCGAGCGAGGCGCTCCAGCAGCGACTCCAAGTGGCCGGCACCCGGATTCCCTCGGAGTTCACCGGCATGCTCCCGTACGTCTTAACGATCATCGCAGTCGCGGGTCTCGTCGGCCGCGCGCGGCCTCCCGCGGGGCTCGGGATTCCCTACGAGAAGTAGCCACAGAGCGTCGGCCGGAAATCCGGAGGACGCTCGAGACGATCGCGTTGATCCAGCAATCCGCGCAAGCGTGCCGGAACTATACCACGCACGGGGAGAATCCTCTGGTCTCATGAGGAAGCCAGGAACGGCCGTCACGGTTTCGGCCACTCGGAGGCAAGAACCCTCTTCCCCTCCAGCGTCGGCTTGGCGAAACTGAGGATAAGCCCATCCCGGCGTCCGATGGCCCGGACGTATGAGCGGGCGACGGCTGCCTTCACGGTCTTCAGCTCGACCACGATCCTGCCCGCCAGATCCTCGTGCTCCAGGCGCTTGCTCTGTTCCGTCGCTTCTTGGCTTCCTGGTTTCTTCATGTTCCATCGGCAGGAATCCGCAGTATTCTCCCGCGGCGAGTAACCGCGGACCTTAGAGCCCATCCCGGTAGGCTCGTGAGCCGCGGCGGGCTGAGAAGCGAGCAGCGCC
>CAZGKV010000030.1:0-47344 GCA_964526305.1 uncultured Planctomycetales bacterium
GCCACCCGTAGGTGTCGGGACCGTGTCTCAGTTCCCGTGTGGCCGGTCAACCTCTTAGTCCGGCTACCCGTCAATGCCTTGGTGGGCCGTCACCCCGCCAACTAGCTGATAGGCCATAGACCGCTCTTCCGGCGCCTCTCGGCTTTGGACGGATCGGGATGTCCCAACCCGTCGTCGCCCGGTATTAGCCCCGCTTTCGCGGGGTTATCCCGAACCGGAAGGTACGTTATCTACGTATTACTCACCCTTTCGCCGGTGTACTCCCCGAGTTGCCCCGGGTTTCTCCCGCGACTTGCATGTATTAGGCACGCCGCCAACGTTCGTTCTGAGCCAGGATCAAACTCTTCAATCAAACTTTCGTTTGCGAAGAGAGGACCCGATTGAAGAAGCTCCAATTGCTCGGAGCCTGGCTAAAACCCAGATCACCGCACGACCGAAGCCATGCGGATCGGGATCCCCATTCTCCTACCCTTTGCCGTTCATGGTAGCAGTTCGACTGCGCTCACGGCGAGCAAAGTCAGTGAATGGGTCAGACAATGGCTCTGACCCGGTTTTCAAAGATCTTTACTGCGACAAGCCCCACGCTCCCGCGTGGAGATGTGTTTCCAGTGGCGAATTATAGTCCGCTCGTAGGATGAGTCAAGGGAATTCGGCTACGGCGCCGTGAAATTCTGCGTCCAGTACCAGCCGTACATGGAGGCCGAGTCGTACCAGTAGCCGACCCCGGTGTACACCCACCCGTCCCGCTCGATGTTCTCTCGATGGGGCGGGGAGGCCATCCAGGCGTCGTAGGCCGCTTGGGCCGTCGAATACCCGGCCGCGATGTTCTCTCCGGCCATGGACCAGGAGATCCCCGCCAGGCTCAGCCGCCCGCCGGGAGTGTACCCCTCCGGATTCGTGTGCGCGAAGAAGGTGTGCACGATCATGTGGTTCGAGTGCGCCCGGGCCACGTCGCGGATCGAGGGGCTGGAGATCAGAGAGTTCTTGCCGATGGCGTTCCGCCGCTCGTTGACGAGGCGCTCCGTGTCCGACTCCCGGAGGAGGACGGCCTCGTCCGAGGTGCTGAGGACGACGGGGTGGCCGTTGCTGTAACTCAGAACGGTCTCGCCGTTCCTCGGGGCGTCGCTTTCCGTGCTCGAGCCCACGGCGCCGTCGCCGCCGCCCCCGCCTCCGCATCCCGCCGCCAGACCCGCCAAGACCAGGATTCCGATCGCCTTCATCGCTCCACCTCCCATCGCCGCCACCGCATAAACTATACATGCGGAGCAGGTGAGATGTGTCCGAAAAATGAATCGAATGAATAAAAAATTCGCTGCGGTAGTTCACATTGGAATTGGGTTTGCGGAGGGTTACTTCTTTCGGAGTCGCAACGGGGCCGCTTGCGAGAGGCCGCCGCTTTCGACGGCGACGGATACGGGGGATTCCAGCGCGTACCCCGGCGCCTCGGCGGTCAGCGTGTACGAGCCGGGCGAGAGCTCCTCCAGACGAAAGGTCCGCGAACTTCGAAGCGGCATCTTCGCGCCCCGCACCATGATCTCCCGGCGGTGATGCTCGTCGTAGCGCCAGAGCTTGACCTCGCACTCCGCCAGGGAGCTCTCCGCGTCGATGCGACCGAGGATCGTCCCCGCCTTGGGAAGACGAATCGAAAGATCGTTGCGATTGGGCGCGATGTCCCGGACGTACACCGTCCCGTACCCCTTCTTGTGCGCCGAGAGCTGGACGGGCCCGTCCCCCAGACGCTGGATCACGAACCGACCCGATGCGTCCGTCTTGGACAACGACCCCAGCTCATTCCACGCCTGGACGGTCGCGCCCTCCAGAGGAAGGCCGGACTCGTCCGTCACTCGGCCGGAGAGCGTGTTGGCGTCCGCAAGCGAAACGTCCGCCTCCAGAATCTCCCCGGCTCGGGAGAAGGCCAGATCCGCCCGGCCCGTCCGATGGCGGGGCGACACGAACCAAAGCGCGACCGAGGTCGGCGGGATTCCGTCGATCGCGAACTTTCCGTCGACCTCCGTCTTCGTCCGAAGATCCCGGCCGAGCGAGAGGAGCGTCTCGGGGTGCACCACCGACACTTCCACGCCGGGAATCGCCGCGCCGCGGGAATCCGTGACTCGTCCCTGGGCGCGCGCCCCGATCTCGAGCGCCACGGCGACCGAGGCCTCCCCGCTCTCCGGCACCTCGACGTGCGTCAGCGCCGGGATGTACTTCTCGTGGCGTACGCCCAATTCCCATTCCCCGGCGGCCACAGGAGGGGACCTCCATGTCCCGTCCGACTCCGTCCGCCCCCTCACCGGCGGAGTCTCGCCATGGAAGAGCGCCACGTGCGCCTCGCCCAAGGGAGCTCCGGCCACATGGACGTACACCCGAACGGTCCCGGGCCTGGTCGCGCGCGATTCCTTCGATCGGTCGGGATCGGTCCCTACGGAGGGCTTCGAGCGCCGCTCGCCGTCCCCGGAGCCGCGACCCTCGACCGGCGCCGGCGAAGCGTGAGGGCGCTCGACCGACCGATCGGCATGCCTTCCGACCAAGTATGCGGCCCCCGCCGTGACGGCGGCCACGGCGACGACGATCAGGACGAATTTTCGAGGACTCATCCGACAGAGATTGTACGACGCTCGAGGGTTGCGGGTTATGCCTTCTTGGGCTGGGGCGCAGGCGGCTTGGGCTCTTCCGCCTTCCCCCGCAGGAAGTAGAACCAAATGGAGCAGACGACGACGCTGATCGCCGCCAGGGTCTGCGAATACGTGAGTCCGATGAGTCCGAAGGTCTCGCGCCCTGGGTCGGAGCGAATGTACTCGACGAAGAAGCGCCAGATTCCGTAGACGATCACCATCAGGAGAAGCGTCTCGCCGTCCCGCTTCCGCTTGTTCTTCCAGTACCACGAGAGGAAGAAGAACATCAGGAAGCAGGCCGCGGTTTCATACAGCTGGGCCGGATGAAGCGGGAGGGTGTGGGTGGAGTCCTCCTGGATCAACTTCGCCTTGAGCTGGTCGATCCAGGGCGCGGTTTCTCCCTTGGCGTGACTCGCCTTCGAGGAGAAAAGCTGGAGGACATTCTCGAGGGCGTACTTCGGATATCGCACCGCGAGGAAAAACTTGTTCGTCACCGACCCGTAACAGCATCCGTTCAAAAAGCATCCGATGCGGCCGAATCCCAAGCCGAGCATGATGTTCGGCGCCGTGACGTCGCACACCTGGGCGATGTTCGCGCCCCGCATGCGCGCGTAGCCGATTCCCGCGGGAACGCCCAACGCCAGGCCGCCGTACCAGACGAACCCGCTTTGCCAATTCTTGAAGATCCGCCAGTCATAGGCCTCGTGATTCTGCCAGAGATACCAGGCTCGGGTGCCCACGAACGCGAAGAGAAGAGTCAATCCGAGAAGTACGCCGTTTTTCCAGGAGTACAGCTCGATCTTCTCGTCGCTCCGCGCCCGCCACCACCAGAAGAGATAGGGCAGCGGCCCGAGGAGCAATCCGCCCACGGGGTTGTAGCCGCCGTCGCCGAAATCGAACACCCCGGCCTTCCCGGTCACCTTGGGGAAATCGTCGGGGTACTGAAGGATGTAATTGATCTTCGATCCGATGATTCCGAAGATCATCGCGATGATCGCGACGTCGAGGACCACGTCCGGATTCAGCCCGAGCTGCTTCCCGCGCTTGGCCGAAATCCAAGTCCCGAGCAGGAACCCGATCATGATCAAGAATCCGTACGAATTGATCGGGATGTTCAGGCCCGGAATGTCGAAAAGCTTGGGAAGCATTTGAGACTGGGACTATAGCAAACCCGCCTCGGAGAAGTAAAACGAAACCCCTACTCCGGTGGCGCGGTCGATCCGAAGGTGGTCTCCTCCGCCTTCATCGAGTCCAGGATGTGCTGGGGGACGAGGATCCCGCCGCAGTTCTTGCACCGATACGTCATCCCCTCCTTGACTCCGATGACGTTGTACTGCCGGCGGCACCCCGTGCAATAGAGGATGTCCTTGTTCTGGATCCGAAGCGTCTCCTGTACCGTGAGCCGGTCGATGTATCCATGATCCACGAGGAGCTCGCCAAGACGGGGAATCGGCGAGACGCCCTTCGTCACCATCTCCTCCTGCAGCTCCAGGCACTTATTGATCTGATTCTGCGTGGCCTTGTTGTTCTTGACCAGCACCTGACCGAACAGAAGATCCACTTTCAGCATCCTCTGATATTCCTCCACGAGACGCAACCGGCGGGATTGCTCTTCGAGAAGAGAGATCAAGTCCTGCTCCTGGATGTGCCCCTTCGCCAGGAGAACCTGACCGAGCGGTCTCCGTCCGGAGCTCCGCCCGATGGTCTGATTGGGATCCGAGTGGGGGAGGATCTGTTCTTTGATGCAGACGGCCAACTGCTCCTCGTTCAGGAATCCTCGTTCGACGGCGATACGTCCGAGAAGTTCGTCTTTTGACGGGAGCACCGTTTCTCCTACTCGCGGGGAATTATATCCTACGGAATCCGAAACTCGGAGGAGTTCTCGAACGTGACCTTACCCTGAACCGCGGACTCCTGCCCGCCTTGCTCGATCTTGCCCGAAACGTCGATCGTGCCTTCGGATCGAATCGACAGGAGCCGCCCGGCTCGGCAGTCGATTTCGACGGTGGCCTTCACTCGCAACGAGGTGTTCAGCCCGACTCCGTTGTCGCCCGACGCTTCGATGTCGAAGGCGACGGTCGCGCGCCCCGCGGCGAGCTTCGTGAGTCGTCCCCCTCCCTTGGCGATTCGAACCGTCAGGGGATCCTCCGGCGCCTTGTCCTCCTCGAAGTCGCGGATCAGCTCCTTCTCCTCCACCGCCCAAGAAAAACCGACGGCGATTTCCCCTTTCGGCAGGGAGCGGAGGATGGCGCTGGAAAGTCGTATCTTCTTGCGGTCCTCCGGGGAGAGGGTGTCTCCTTCGATCGAGGTCCTCCCGCCCCTGAGTTTCAAGGTGAGCGTCTTCCCTTTGGCGGTTTTCGTCTCGGTGGTTTCGCTCTGACCCGGGAGCTGGATCTTCTCGGTCCAGTCGCGGACGGCGCGTCGGACGTGGTTGGGCCGACCCTCGGCGTCGAGGTCCACGATTTCGTCGTCGTAGGCGATCTGCGACTCGCCCCGCTGCGTCCAATCCTTCTTCTGGGTGCCCGAGGTAAGGGTATACGTCCCGACCAGCTTGTCCAGACCCGAGACCGAAACCCGATCTCCTTTATTATAGCGAAGCCGGATCGTCCCTTTCTCTTGGAAAAGCGGGGTGCAGAAGAGGGCGCAGGTTAAGACGATCGCGCTCATGAGCGGTCGGATTATAGCACGCGCTTCAAGGCTCCGTGAGGTCGGAACGCTCGGAGTTCGACTTGATCGTTGAGCTCGCGGGAAGAGAAACTCGGGACCCATCGAGCTCCGACGTTGAGAATGATCCCCACCGAGAGGAGCGTGACGAGAAGCGACGAGCCGCCGTAGGAGATGAACGGAAGGGTCAGCCCCGTGATGGGGGCCACTCCGATCGTCATGCCCACGTTTACGTACACCTGGAACGCGAGGAACGTCGAGAGCCCGACGACGACGAGGCGCCCGAACGGTTCCCGCGAAAGCCAGGCGATGCGGAGCGATTGCCACAGGAACAGCGCGAACAGCGCCAGCACCGCCGTGGAACCGAGGAATCCCAAATGCTCCGCGACGAGGGAGTAGACGAAGTCCGAGTGGCGGTCGGGGATGTAGAAGGAGTAGCTCCCGCTCATCTCCCCGGATCCGCGACCTCCGATGCCTCCCGCCCCGGAGGCCTTCACGGATTGCTCCTGTTGGTACCGCAAGTCCTTCGGAGCCTGCTCGGGCCGGACGAACGAGAGGATGCGATTGCGCTGGTACTCCTTGAGACCGAAGCGGAATGCGAACGGACCCGCCGCCGCCAGGACCAAGAGGATCGTGGCCAGATGCTTCGTACGCGCGCCGGCGGCCCACAGCATCGCCAGAAAGACCGGAACGAAGAGAGAGGCCGACCCGAAGTCCGGCTGGAGGAAGATCAGGCCGATCGGAAGGGCGACCACCCCGGCGGGAAACGCCAACCCCCGCCACCGATGCAGATTCTTCGCGTACATGAGAACTCGGGCGACGGCGAGCACCGTCGCGATCTTGGCGAATTCCGCCGGTTGCACCATGAACGGTCCGACCATGAACCACCCGCGCGCGCCCCGCGTGGTTCGGCCCAGCACCAGGAGCGCCGCCAGCGCCGCGATCGAAACGACGTAGAAGAACCACGCCGCCCGGCGCGAGTAGAGATAGTTGGGAAGGATGGTGACGCCGAGGAGCGCCGTCCCCACCGCCAGAAACGCCGCCTGGCGGACGAAGACGTTTCTCATCACCTTGGGATCGTCCCAGTCGGGCGGAGAAAACGTCCAGAGCGCCAGAAGTCCCGCCGCGCAGAGCAGTCCGGTGCAGGCCAGGATCGGCCAGTTCAGACGCGCGGCGAACGACCGCCTCATTTCATCTCCGCCAACCGCCGAAATATCTTCGCCGCAATGGGCGCGGCCACGTCGCCGCCGTGCCCTCCGTACTTCACGAAGACCGTCACCACGAATCTCGGAGAGTCGAGCGGAGCGTACCCGGCGAACCACGCGTGAACGAGTTCCTCGCCCGCCTCGTTTCGGCGTCCGCTCTGCGCGGTACCGGTCTTTCCCGCGACGTGAAGTTCCCGAAGCCCCGCGCCCTTGGCGGTCCCGTGTTCGCCGAAGACGACTTCGCGGAGGGCCTGCCGGAGCTCCGAGACGGTCGCGGGGCCGAGCGCCGTCTCTCGGGGAGGCCCTCCGCCCCCGCGCCGGACGTGAGGAACCACCCGCTTTCCTCCGTTGGCGACTACCGAATACGCGACCGCGACCTGCAAGGGAGAGGCCTGTAGATCCGCCTGACCGATCGAGAAGGAGAGCGCGTCGCGATTCGGCAAACGGCCGGGGGCTTCCCCGGTGAGATCCAATCCCGTCCGTTCGCCGATTCCGAATTGCAACGACCAGTACCGGAGGCCGTCGATTCCGAGGGTCTCGGCGAGAGTGAAAAAGAAGATGTTGCAGGATCGTTCCATGGCGCCGGGGAGCGTCAACGGACCGTGCATCGCGCCCGGTGTCTTGTTCCAGATGTGACAGTTGTAGTGCCGAAGGTCGGGGCGGAGCTTGCCGCGGCACTCGATCGTCGAGGAGGACGCGATCGCTCGGTTCTCCAAACCCGCCGACGCGGGCACGACCTTGAAGACCGATCCCAGCGGGTACTGCTCCTCGAAGGCGACGGACTGGAGCGTTCCGCGATCGGCACGATACTCCTCCACCCTGGCCCGGTTCCCCGGCGGTACGAAGTCGTTGGGATCGAACGATCGATTCGAGGCCAGGACGAGGATCTCGCCCGAGTGGGGATCGAGAACGACCGCAGCCGCGTCGGTGGAGATCTTCGCCAGTTCTTCCTCGATGAACGCCTGCAAGGCGAAATCGACCGTCAGATGC
This sequence comes from uncultured Planctomycetales bacterium, assembly GCA_964526305.1. Taxonomy (GTDB): domain Bacteria; phylum Planctomycetota; class MHYJ01; order MHYJ01; family JACPRB01; genus JACPRC01. The sequence continues at coordinate 7,472 of CAZGKV010000030.1, forward strand.
ACGTCTTGTCCGGGGACGGCGGGCACGAGTTCCACCATCTCGCGGACTTTTCCCGGTTCCCGATCGAAAACGAGGAGGCCGTACTTCCCGCGCAAGACTCCGTGGAAGGCCCGTTCCGCGCCGTCCCGCCCCACAAGCTCGTCGAGGAAGACCCCCTTCCTCTTCAGTCGATCGAGCGCCTCCTCTCCGATGAGGGCCTCGAATCCCTCGGTGAACGTGCCGTCGTCGAGCATCCGCCGATACTCGGCGGCGTTGACCTTGCCGACGTAGCCGAGCAGGTGGGCTCCCGCGGGAACGCATTCCGCATGCGCATGCTCCCGAACGCATGGGTAGACACGGCGAAGTCCCTCGCGCACGATCGAGCCCGGATAGCGATTCCCTCCCGTCTCCATCGCCAGGGCCGCTTCGAAACCGATGTCTCTCTCGAGGAGGTACGGAGATCGCCGTTCTCGCGCCAGAATCCGGATGCGTTCCCCTGGAGGCCGGCGGTCCATCTGCTCCTCGATGCGCCGGTAGAGGCGCTCGAGTCCCGCCTCCACCCGTTCGAGGGGAATTCCCAGGACGCTCGCGAGGCGATCCGCCGCGCCCGGAGCGCGCTCGAATTCCTCGAGGACGAGGTAGGCGTCGAACGAGCGCCGATCTTCGGCCACGACCCGGCCCGCTCGATCGAGGATACGGCCCCGAGGCGGAGCCGCGATTTCCAGCGAACGTCTCCGGGTATGGAGCTCCGCCCGGTATTTTCCCTCGGAGAGGATTTGCAGATGAACGAGTCGCGCCTCCAGCCCCGCCAAGGGGAGGAGGAAGACGGCGGCCAGAACGACGACGCGCTTTCGATCCATCGTTACGCCGGTCGGAGGAACGACTTCCACCGACCCAATCCCCACAGGAGCACCGGGGCGAGAACGGCGCTCATCGTCGCGCCGGCGAGCGCCTTCCCCGCGAGGAGCCAGAACGGAATCCCGCCCACGAAGACGCAGACGAAGAGCGCGGCGACGAGGTCGATCGCGAGGACCCCGCCGAAGACGACCGCGCATTGCGTCAGCGGATGCTCGCGGAACACGACATGTCGGAGGAGTAGGAGCGTCCAAGCGAGCGCGAGGAATAGGAGCGCGTGGAATCCGAGGGGGAGCGCGCTTCCGCAGTCCTTCGCCAGGCCGAGGATCCATGCCGTCGCCCACCCCTGAGAGGGACGGGCCGCGAAAAGCGCCGCGTAGACCGCGAGAATGAGGAGAGGCTCGAGCCGGCCGCCGAGGAGGGCGATCCGATCGGCGATCGAGATCTCGAACGCGGTCGCCACGATCGCGACGAAGAGCAGCCGCGTCGTCAGGAAGCGTTTCATGGCTTCGGCTTCAAGAGGAGGACGAAGACGATTCCTTGGGCGTCGACGATCGGCGTGACGCCCACCCGGGGATAGGCGCTCCGTCCGCGCTCGATCCCGGCGACGCGGCCGAGAATCAGTCCCTTGGGGACGCGATTTTCGGGATCTTCCGTGGTGACGACGTACGCGCCGTCCTCGATCGGGATCTCGGCGGCGAGCCACTTGAGGATCGCCGTGCGGCCGCCCGTTCCTTCGAAGACTCCGATGTCCCGGCGCGAGTAGGCGAGCGGGGCGTCGCTCGTCCGCGGAACGCTGACGGCTCCCGCCTTGAACCCGGGGTCCGTGGTGAGCTGGATTCGCGAGGTCCAGGGACCGGCCTCGAGGACGCGGCCGACGAGATGGGTGTGGTAGAGCGCGAGCATTCCGGGACGAACGCCGTGTCGCGTCCCTCGCGAGACGACGAGGGTGTGGCGGAACGGAGAGGAGTCGAGGCCGACCACGACGTCCGCCGGGAGGAGTTCGTAGTCGGGATCGCTCGCGACGGCGCGGGCGGCGGTGGCCGCGTCCAGCTTGGCGGCGAGTTCCCCGTTCGTGGCATGAAGGGCGACGACTTGGCTGCGAAAGAATTCGAGCTGGCGTTGGGCTTCGTCCGACGGGCGGGGGGGACGGACCTTCTCCCAACCGCGCTGGGCCCATCCGTGGGTGGAGGAGGCGAAGGCGCGGACGGGGACGAATCCCAGAAGAACGGTGAGCCGCGCCCGCTGGGAACAGCCCGAAGGCACGATCATCAGCGCGACCGAGGCGACGGCAAACGGCCAGACGGCGCCGGAGTTCTTCGACATCCCCCTCTCCAAACATAAATTATAATTCGAAAATTACGATTGGCAAGAAGGATCGTCTGTTTGACCCGCCTTCTCTCCCGGAGCTACAATCCTCTTCCGATGACCGCGCGCCGAATTCTCGTCGTCGACGACGAACCCGGGATTTGCGAGGTGCTCTCGATCGCGCTCCGCAAGGACGGGTACGACGTCACCGCGGAGCCGAATCCGCGACAGGCGCTCGAGCGCTTTCGGACCGCGCCGTTCGACGTCGTCCTCCAGGACATCCGGATGCCCGAGATGGACGGCATCGATCTCCTTCGGGAGATCAAGAAGGTCCGGGACGACGCCATCGTCATCGTGCTGACGGCCTATTCGACCTGGGACCGCGCCGTGGAGGCGATGCGCCTCGGCGCGTTCGACTACATCAAGAAGCCGTTCGATACGAACCACGACATCCGCGCCTCGGTCAAGCGGGCGGCGCGATTCCTCGACGACGGAAAACAGCTCTCGAAATCGACCGACGAAATGCTCCAGCGAATCGGGCATCTCACCGGGGCGAGCCCCGCCGTGCGGACCGTGCGCGACCTGATTCGTCGAGCGGCGCCGACGGACTCGACCGTGCTGATCGCCGGCGAGAGCGGCGTGGGGAAGGAACTCGTCGCGCGGGCGATCCACCATGGATCCGCGCGAAGCGGGAAGCCGTTCGTCGCGGTGAACTGCGCCGCGCTCACCGAAACGCTGCTCGAGAGCGAACTCTTCGGACACTCGCGCGGATCCTTCACCGGCGCCGTGACCGAAAAGGTCGGCCTGGTCGAAGTCGCGCACACCGGTTCGCTCTTCCTCGACGAGATCAGCGAGATGAGCCCGCAACTCCAGGTCAAGGTGCTGCGGCTGCTCGAGGAGAAGGAGTTCAAGCCCGTTGGCTCGAATCAGACCCGCCATGCGGACGTGCGGTTCGTCGCAGCCACGAACAAGGAGCTCGCCGTCGAGGTGAAGGAGGGGCATTTCCGCAAGGACCTCTTCTATCGTTTGAACGTGATTCCGATCGCGATTCCGCCGCTCCGGGATCGGCAAGAGGACATCGCCCTGCTCGCCGGGGCGTTCCTCCGGCGGTTCTCGGTCGAAATGGGGAAGGACGTACGGCGTCTCTCGTCGCGCGCTCAGGAGGCGCTCAAGCGATATGCCTGGCCGGGAAACGTGCGCGAACTCGAGAACTGTATTCAGCGGGCCGTGGCGCTTTGCGAGGGAGAGGAAATCGAGGATCACGACCTCTTCGACAGCGTGAAGCCCGCATCGGAAACGAAGGTCGTCGCACGGCACGAGCTCGTTCCCGAGGAAGGAGTCGACCTGGAGCGGACGCTGGAGGAAATCGAGAAGAGTTACCTCCTCCGGGCGCTGGAACTGTCGGGGGGCAGCTATACGAAGGCGGCCCAACTCCTGCGGATGTCCCTGCGTTCGTTCCGCTACAAGCTGCAGAAGTACGGGCTGGACAGGGGATGAGGTTCCTTGCGCGCGGAGCAAGCGACGAGGCGCGCCCGCTGCCTCCGCAGAAAACCCGCCGATGGTCCATGGCCTCGGTGTGCGCGTCTGAATCGTTCTCGGATCTCGACGACCGCCCGGGACGCGCTTCTGTGAAATCTGTGATGAGCTCTTGATTGGACCCAGGGATGATCTCCGTCGCCGACGCCCGCCGGCTCCTCGAGGGCGAGGTTCCTCCCCCCGAGCCATGCGACATGCCGCTCGCCGACGCCCGCGGTCTCGTCCTGGCCGAGGAGATCGCGAGCGACATGGACCTCCCGCCGTTTGCGAAGTCGATGATGGACGGCTATGCCCTCATGGCCGAGGACCTGCAAGATCTCGAGGTGGTCGAGGAGATTCACGCCGGACAGGTGCCCCAGAGAGAAATTCGTCCCGGTCTCTGCGCGAAAATCATGACCGGGGCCCCGATGCCGGCGGGCGCGGATGCGGTCCAGCAAGTTGAGAAGACGGTCCGCGAGGGAAATCGAGTCCGACTTCTCGCCCCTGCGAAGCGCGGCCACAACGTGGCGGAGCGCGGACACGACTTGAAGAAGGGCGAGGTCGCGCTTCGGCCCGGCCGGCCGATCGGCCCGGCGGCGCTGGGCCTGCTGGCCGCGGTGGGCCGGACAAGCGTTTCGGTCTTCCGACGACCGTCCCTCGCCCTGCTGGTCACGGGAGACGAAATCGTTGAACCGGGAGAGCCCGTAGGGCCCGGAAAGATCCGCAACTCCAACGCGTATTCTCTCTTGGGCCAGATGGCGGAGGCGGGTTTCCCGGCACGGTATCTCGGTGTGGTCGGAGATCGCGAGGCGGAGATCCGCGAGAAGATTCGGGAAGGTCTGACGCACGACGTCCTTATTGTCTCAGGAGGAGTCTCGGCCGGCGACCGGGATCTGGTCGTTCCCTGCCTGGAAGCGGAGGGAGTAGCGCATCGGATGCATCGAGTGTCCATCAAACCGGGGAAACCGTTCTTTTTTGGGACCCTCGGGCGGCGTCGCGTGTTCGGACTGCCGGGGAATCCCGTCTCCACCTTCGTGACATTTGAGGTGTTCGTGCGTCCCTTCCTCGGTACGATGTGCGGCCTCGATCTCGAGCGGCCGCGCGTCCGAACGCGACTCCTCTCGGCCGCTCCGTCCGTCTCGGATCGGGAGCAGTATCTGCCTGCGGTGCTGGAGAGCGGCGGTGTCCAGCTCCATCCGTGGAAGGGATCGGCCGATCTCAAAACTCTCGTCGCGGCAGATGGATTGGTCGTAGTGCCTCCGGGCGCGCGGTTGTCACCCGAGGATCAGGTGGAGGTAATGAGAATCGCATGAGGCGCCTTTTCTTCCTGCTCCCCTTGGTCTCGAGCGGTCTGCTCTGGCTTTCCTTTCACCCGGCCGACGTCGGCGTCCTCGCGTGGATCTCCCTGGTCCCGCTTCTCGTATATGCGCTCCGCGAGCCGAAGGGCTGGAGAGTGTTCCTCGTCTCCTGGCTGGCGGGATGGGCTTTCTTTTCGGGCGCCTTCTATTGGATGGGGATTCCTACGCCCCTGGCTCCCTATCTCCTCGGGATATACAAGGGATTCTATGTCGCCCTCTTCGCGTATTTCGTTCGAGTCCTGTCGCGAAGGATGCCATTGGCTCTGTCGGCGCCCGTAGCGTGGATCGCGCTCGAGTATGCCCGATCGCATCTCTTGACCGGTCTGCCGTGGTTCCTGATGGCGTACACCCAGCACGAATTCTTGAAGCTGATCCAGGTCTCCGATCTGCTGGGACCTTGGCTCGTGAGCGGAATCGTCGTCCTCACCAACGCGGCCGTGACTCGAGGCATCCTCGCGAGACTCGAAGGCAAGGTGGTGATGCTCGATTCCCATTTCCGCGGGTCGATCGCCGCGGCCGCGATCCTTCTCACGCTGGCCTGGCTCTACGGGACCCAGCGGCTCGGGATCGAGCTGGAGGACGGTCCTCGGATCGCCCTCATCCAGCCGAACGTGAAACAGGAGGCGAAACTCCTGATGCGGAGCGATCGGGAGGTGCAGGAGATCTTCGATACCCACGTCAAGCTCACGCAGCAAGTGCGCCAGACTCCGGCCAAGCGGGATCTGATTCTTTGGCCCGAATCCGTGATCTATCACGGGCTTCGCTACGACCCCGAATCCGGGAGATACGAGGGCGCGCTCATCGACGAGGAAACCCTCCTCGAGAAAATGATGAAACTGTCCAAGGAGTCCGATGCCCCCATCCTCTTCGGATCGGAGGTCGCGCACTACGCCCCCAAGAGTCCGGAGGCGTACGAGGGATACGAGTTCACCAATTCCGCCGTCGTCGTCGACGGAGATCGCGGGGTGACCTATCGATACGACAAGAACCACTTGGTGCTCTTCTCGGAGAAAGTGCCGAGGCTTCCGCTGGTGAAGTTCTTCTCCGAAAAGTACACGGGCCACCGCGACCTCTTGAGCTTTCGATCGGGGGCCCGATTCAACCAGTTCGAGGCGGGAGGGAAGCGGATCGGAACGATCATCTGTTTCGAAAACGTCTTCCCGGAAATCTCGCGCGAGTATGCAAGGAACGGGGCCCAAGTCCTCGTCAATATATCGAACGAGGGATGGTTCAAGGGAAGCGCGGAATTGGACCAGATGTTGGTCATGAGTCGCTTCCGCGCGGTGGAAAACCGGATCGCCATCGTGCGCTGTACGAATACGGGGGTTTCGGCCGTGATCGAGCCGACAGGACGGGTGCCCGACATCATCGGGGGGAAGGAAGTTCCCGGAACCCTGGATGCCACGGTTCGGATCTCGAGATCGGGAAGCCTCTATCGAAGCGTCGGGGACGTTCTCGCCTGGCTGACCTGCGCGTTCGCAGCCGGCGGCCTCGCGTGGGCGGCCTCGTGCAGAGTGTTGACAGCCCGGAAGGGCGGGGATAAAGTGGCGCCCTGACTTGGGCCCTGTTTAACGCGGGGGGACGCGCAATGAGCATGTTGTCCAAGGTGTTCGTCATCCTGGTCTTCGTCATCGCCTGCGTCAAGTTGGGCGTGGACGTCACTCTCTTCGCCCAGAAGGTCGACTGGAAAGACAAGTTCGTCAAAGAGGTCAACTACCATTATCAAACGCAGCAGGTGAAGAACTCGGAGATCTCCGCGATGCGCGTCGAGCTGGATAATCGCGGGTCGATGCTGGACGTGCAGCGGCAGAAGATGGCCGTCCTCGAAACCGAACTGGCCGCCCGCTCCGCCCGCCTCTCGGATGCCCAGCGTCAGCTCAACAACGCGGACGAACTCCTGAAGAAGTACGCGCAAGACCATGCCGTCTTCGTTCGCCAGCTCGAAGTGCAGCTCGCCCAGCTCGCCGATGCCGCCGAAAAGATCGACGGATACCGCCAGAAGGCCGATCGGGTGACGAAGGAATACGCCGTCACGCTTCAGGAACTCCAGTACGCGCGCCAGGAGGCGGAGCGTTTGTCCCGCGACCTGGCCGAAATCGAGTCCAAGGTGGTCGAGGTGGCCCGCGACAAGAAGCGGTTGGAAGAGCAAATCGCGTCCTATGCCTCGCTCGGGTATAAGACGAATCTGGCTCCCCGGACTCGGCTCGAGGGCAAGGTGGCGGCCGTCTCGCTCCAGTACAAACTGGTCATCGTCAACATCGGCAAGGATCAGGGAGTGCTCGTCGGCGACAAGTTCACCGTCTATCGCGACAAGGGGTTCGTCGCTTCGATCGAGATCGACCGCGTGGACCGCACGTGGGCCGCCGGTCGGATCACGCTCCAGAAGGAGGATCCCAAGGTGGCCGACTCGGTGTCCAACGACATCATGATCGGCGGGCCTCAGGGGAACTAGGAGAGTCTATGGCCTACGACGAGACGGATACCGCCGAAGAACTCACCCCGGAAGGGGAGGGAGGCGGTGGATATGGCGGCGCGGAGTTCGTCCCCGAGGCCGTCACACCCCGTTCCGCCAAGGCCGATGTCTACACGCTGATCCTCGTCCTCACGTTCGTGTTCTTCCTCGTCGGCGTCGTTCTTACGATGCGGGAACTCTGGCTCCATTACGATGTGGAGTTCTGGGTCTTCAAGAGGAAGTAACCTGCGCAATCGGCTTCACACTTGAGAATCGATTCGCTCGTTTTTCCCTCGATTCTGCGTGCCTAGGCGTGGCATCGGATTCGCTCATTCTTTTCGACCATGGGCAGTCTTGCCGAATACGCGGAGCAGACCATTCTTCGACTGGGCATCAGGGAGAACCCCTACTTCCGACATCTTCGAGACGGGTCGATGACCTTTGAGGGGTTTCGCCGGACCCAGACGCAGCTCTTTCTTGCCCGGCGAAGGCTCTCCAGCGTGACGGCAACCATGGACTCCCGGATCCGGGGACCCGAGGATGTGGTGGAGATGCGATGGTCTTCGCCCATCGACGACGATTTCCGCGACTTTCTGGTTTCACTCGGATGCCGATCGGAGGAGATCGAGGGATTGCCGCATTGGGCCGAGGTGCGCGCCTTCAACGCCGCGCTCTCCAGCACCTGCATGCTGGAAGACGTCGACGCCGGAGCCGCTTGCCTCGGTTCCATCGAGTACGCCTTCGACCATGTCTCCGGAACGGTCGGCCGAGCCGTTCTCGACCGCGGTTGGTTGACGGAGGAGCGACTCGCCTACTATCGGAAGGAAAGCGCTCAGCCTGCCGCGGGCTGGCTCGATCTTTGTGAGCCGGGTTGGGATGAGCCGGAGCGACGCTATCGTCTCTGGCAGGGAGTCCAGCTCGGCGCCTACCTCTTCGATCGTCTCTTCCGCGATCTGGATCGCCGGGCCGGGGGGGTCTCCGCGGTGGCCTAACCCGTTCCTCCGTGATACACTTCTCTACGGAATGATCGAGGGCGACACCAGTCTGGGCGGTCCCAAGGGGCGATTTCCCGACACGTCATGGGGCCTCGTTTCCCGCCTCCGAAAACCGGGCGACGAAAACTATCGGGCGGCCATGGAAACCCTCTGCCGCCGCTACTGGAAGCCGATGTACCAATACGTGCGAATCGCCTGGCGACGTACCAACGAGGATGCGAAAGACCTGACCCAAGCGTTCGTCGCTTGGCTCATGGAATCGGAGGTCCTGCGAAAGTACGAGACGGAACTCGGGAGTTTCCGTCGCTTCGTGAAAGTCCTCTTGGGTCGGTTCCTCAAAGACCAGATGGAGGCCCGGCACGCGCTCAAGCGGGGGGGCGGAGTGAGGGTAATGCCCCTGGATGATTGGAAAGGGGAGATCGCCGACCCGAACGCGATGGATCCCGAGGAAGCCTTCGATCGAGCCTGGGCGGCCGTGGTCGCGCGGAGCGCGGTCGAGAGGGTCCTCGAGCGCTTTCGGGAATCCGGGAACGAAATCCGAGCTCGCGTCTACGAGGGGTACGAGCTTCTCGCCGAGACGGAACGGCCGACCTACGCCGATCTGGGAAATCAACTCGGCATCAAGGAGAGCGACGTTCGGAATCACCTTCACGCCGCCCGTCAGGAGATCGCGGCCGAGATTCGCGTCGAACTTTCCGGAACGGTGGTGGACGCGCGAGAGCTCGAAGAAGAATGGCGGGCGCTCTTCGGAGGGTAGGCTCCGGGTATTCGATCAGGACTCCGTGAATTGGCACTCATGGCGTCTCCGGGGCCGTCCCCGTTCAAGTTATTCTGCGCAATCTGCGGGCGCGTACATTGACCCTCTCGCCCACGCGGGCCGTCCGCGACGCGCTTCTGCGGAATCTGTGTCTGCCGGCGACCGTCCCTCCGCGTCTCGATCTCGGCCAGCCGCAGGGAATCGTGATCCTGCGGAACCGCGCCATCGGAGGATATACTTCCCGTCATGATTCTCCTCATCGCGCTGATCGCCCAGGAAAGTTACCGCCAGGACGCCGTGGGCCTCGAGCTCGAGAAGCCGAAGGGCTGGAGCGTCACGGAGGACGAGGGGGGCCAGGACGTCCTCCTCAAGATCACCCTCGTGCACCCCGAAGGCGCCGGACAGGCCTTCGCCACCATCCGGGTGGCCGAGGCGCCCACCGCCGATCCGGGCCCGGTCCGCGACTGGGCGGAGGGGATTCTCCGGAAGCGGTCGGACTGCTCCGACGTGAAAGCCTCGGCCGGGAAGATCTCCGGGCTCGATTCCGCGTCGGTCTCCTGCCGGATCAAGGCGAGCAACGGCACGTGGGAGTCGACCTACCACTACGTCGTCGGCGGCGGCCTCCTCTTCGTCTTCGAGACCGCGACGACCGCGGCCCATCATGCGAAAGCGCTGAAGCGCCTGGTCGAGTCGGTCCGGCTGAAGCCGGCCGAGGAGTGGAAGAAGCTCAAGGAGTGGCGGCGTCTGGCGGCGAAGTGCGGGAGCGAACTGCCCTGGGCGGCCTCGTGGAAGGACGCTTCCACTCGAGCGCGCAAGGAGGGAAAGCCGGTCTTTCTCGTCCTCGAAATGTTCCTCGGTTATCCCTTCCCGCCGGTCGCGACGTCCGGCATCGGCGTCGATCCGGACCTCGTCGAGCTCGTGCGCGAACGGTTCGTGCCCATGCGCGCGAGCGCCGGCGAGGACGGACCGTTCCGCCAGGACTTGTACGGCATCCCCGCGCACACGTGGGGACGGGCGGTCCTCTTCGCGGACGCCGAGGGGCGGGTCCTCGGGGACGCCAGCAACATCGAGCCGGCCGCGGTGTACGCCGCCGCGATCGCCTTTCTTCGGCCGCGAGTGGTCGACGGCGATGATCCGGCCGCGCTGATCCGGAGCGGAAAGCTCGAACGCGCGAATGAGCTGCTGCGGGAGCCCAAATCGGCCGGGGAGTGGCTCCTGCGGGCCGATCTCTGCCGGAAGCTCCGGAAGGGCGAGGAGGCGCTCAAGGCCCTGGCCAAGGCTCGCGCGGATGCGGCGGACGCGCCGGCGCTGGACCTGGACGAGGCGATCGTCCGGATGCGGATGGGTCGGATGGAGGAAGCCCGGCGAATGCTCGGGTCCTTCGCACGCGAGCACGCGAAGCACGCGCGTGCGCCGGAAGCGGTCTTCTGGCTCGGGGCCGTGAGGCTCTACCTCGGCGACGCGGAGGGGGGCCGCCGGGAGTGGTCGGACCTCGCCGGGCGCTGGCCCGAGAGCCGCTGGGCCTGGAAGGCCGCCGCGAATCTTCTCGGCACCGGAGCCCTTCTCCAGGGCCAGGAACGCCTCGACTGGGCCTCCCCGGCGCTCCTCGAAGCCTTCACGCATGCGCCCACGCAGCCGGCCGCCGACCGCGCGGTCGAAGACGCCGTCGCCTATCTCCTCCGAACCCAGCGCGAGGAAGGCACCTGGATCGCCCCGTTTGAACTCTATGCGGCCGCATTCGAGCTCGTCGTGTCTACGACGGCGCTCTGCGCGCGCAGTCTTGTCCCCTTCGCGGAGCGCAAGGATGTGCGAACCGCGATCGAGCGGGCTCTCCGTACCGTCCTGAAGGAAGAGGTCCTTCGCTGGACGCCGCGCCAGATCGGGGGGTTCGACTACTCGGTCTGGATCCAGATCTGCACGCTCGACCTCGTTTCCGCCTGTTGGCGAGCGAAGATCGGCGACTCCGGGACCCTCGAGAAGGCGAGGGAGCGCCTCGTCGCAGGGCTGGAGAGACTGCAGCTCCGTCTCGGAGGCTGGACATATCTTCCTGCGCTGGGGCGGACCGGGAAGGGGGATGCGTCGATCAGCTTCGTCACCGCTGCGGGGCTTTTGGCGCTTCTCGACGCGGGCGTGAAGCCGGACGCGCGCGTGGCCGCGCGGGCCGCGGAGTGTCTCGAGACCCTCCGCTCGAAGGACGGCAGCTTCCAGTATTTCGCGGGCGAGACGATGTCGTCGGATCGCGGGGCGTGCGGCCGATCGCCGGGATGCGCGCTCGCCCTGCGCCTCGCGGGACGCGGGGATGGGGAGGGCGTTCGCACGGCGACGGCGATCTACCTCCGCCACCGCGAGTCGCTTCGCAAGGAGCTCGGGAAATCGCTCATGCACGCGGGGCCGGAGGGACAGGGTTCGCACTACCTGCTCTTCGACTACGCGCTCGCGGCGCGCGCGCTGGGCGAACTCTCGGGGAAGGAGCGGTCGGGGTACCGCAAGGCGCTGCTCGAAGACGTCCTTGCCGCGCGTCGCGTCGACGGGAGTTTCGCCGACTGTCCGATCCTGGGACGGCCGGTGGGCGCGGCGATGGCACTCCTGGCGCTGGAGCGGCTGAAGGAGTGAAATCTTTCGTCGGAAAGAGCGGCATGAACGAAGATGATGCCTGGCTGGACGGATTGCGGAAGGGACTTCGCGAGATTCGGGCCGAAGCCGCCAGCCCCCCGCGGTACGAAAAGCTGGCCAAAATCGGTGAAGGCGCGACGGCCGTGGTCTACCGCGCCTGGGATCGCGAGCTGAAGCGGGCGGTCGCCCTGAAGATTCTCCGGCCGCTTCCCGAAGTGTGGGAGGTCGCAATGCGCCGCCTCCAGCGAGAGGCGGAGGCGATGGCGAGTCTGGCGCATCCGAACATCGTGACCCTCTACGATGCGGTGATCACTCCCGGGACCATCGAGCTGGTCATGGAGTTGGTCGAAGGGGCGCCGCTCAGCCGCATCCTCGGCGAACGCAAGGTCGAGATGCGAACCCTGGTCCGGCTTTTGGAGAAGGCGGCCCGCGGCGTCGCATCGGCGCACGCGAAAGGAATCGTTCATCGAGATCTCAAGCCCGCCAACATCCTCGTCGATTCGCGGGGCGAGCCCAGAGTCGGAGACTTCGGGTTGGCGCATTTCGGGGGAAGTCGGACGGCCATGACCGAGACGGGCGCGATCTTGGGCACCCCGCTCTACATGGCGCCGGAGCAGATCGCCGGCGGATCGGATTCGGTTACGCCCCGAACGGACGTCTACGGCCTCGGAGCGATCCTATACGAGATCGCTACCGGGCGCCCGCCGCACGCCGCCGACACGATGGAGGCCCTCCTTCATCGGATTCTGCACGACCTTCCGATTCCCCCGCGGAAACTGAATCCGTCGGCCACGCGGGATCTCGAGACGGTTATCCTCAAGTCGCTCGAGAAGGACCCGACCCGTCGATACGCCGACGCCGGCGACCTCGCGGACGATTTGGATCGAACCCTGCGCGGCGAGCCGGTGCGTGCCCGGCGCGCGGGCCCGGCGGCTCTTGCCTGGCGATGGGCCAAGCGCCATCGTGCGGTCACCGCCGCAACTCTGGTGTTCGCCCTTGCCGCCGGGGCGGCCACCGCCATCCTCACCGTGAATCGCCATCGGTTGCGCTCGCGGATCGTCGAGCTCCAGTTCCAAGCCGCCGAGGCGGAGCGCCAGGAGAGATGGGATGAAGCGCGGGATCGTCACGCGGAAGTCCGACTGCTTTCGCCGGGACAGCCTCTCTCCGAGGGGAAGTTCTACACGTTGGCCGAAAAGGCCAAGGCCGCGGAGCGGAGGCGAAGGTCGAGGGCGCTCCTCGAGCAGGCGCGGCGTGTGCGAGAACAAGGAGAGGAAATCGCGAAGGAGCTCGAACGGGTGAAAGAGCAGAAGAAGGAACTGGAGACCACGATCCGTCCGTGGGATCCCCGCGATCGGCAACTCGTTCAATGGAAGGTGGAGGATCGGCAGGAGGAGCTCGAAAACCTACAGGATGTGAAGCGTCAAGAGGAGTTGCGAGCGTACCTCTCGGCCTATGGGGCGGATCCCGAAGATCCCAAGCCCCGATCTCTCCTGGCTCAGCACTACTTCAAGGCTTTCTGTCTGGCCTCTCGAGATGTGCTCTTCGATGACCCCGAGGAGTTTGCAGCGTCGGTCCGGATGTACGACGACGGCACGCTGGAGCCCGAGCTCCATCAAGACGGTGCGCTCTCGTTCGATTCCTCCCCGACGGGAGCCGAGCTTTATCTGTTCCGATATGAGGAGGGGGGAGACCCTCGGCTCCTCCCTCGTCCGTTCAACGCGATTCGGCGCGAGAGCCGACGGCCGGCACGGGAGTCGGACGAGGAGACGCTCTACGCCCTGGAGTGCTCCGACTTCAATCGAATCGGGACTTGTCCCGTGGCCGGTCTCAAGCTCGCTCGGGGATCCTATCTGGCGGTCCTGAGACGCGCGGGCTTTCGGGACACACGGTTCCCCGTATTCGTCCGCCGAGGGGATGTGACTTCCGTTCGGGTGCCCCTCTACTCGGACGAGACGATCGGACGAGGATTCCTCTACGTGCCGGGCGGAGAGTATCTGACCGGCATGCGCTACTATAGGGAGCGCGCCGGCGGTGCCAAGATCGAAACGGCCCGCGCCGACGGGTTCTTTCTCTCCAAGTTCGAGGTGACGTGCGACGAGTATCGCGAGTTCATCGCCGCCGTCGCCCGGACGGATCCGGCTGCGGCCCGTCGTCGCGTTCCTCGAGACGCGGAGAAAAACCAAACGCTCTGGAGGGTGGACGACGACGGAACGGTGCGCTATTGGTCCGAGGGGATGAAAGGAACGTGGCCCGTTTCCGGAATCTCTTGGGACGATGCCCAAGCCTATTGTGAGTGGCGGACGGCCCAAGCCCGAGCGCAGGGTGAGCGGGTGCGATTCCGCCTGCCCACCTCCGTCGAGTGGGAACGCGCGGGACGAGGCGCGGACTGCCGGATGACGCCTTGGGGGCAGTCATTCGTCTGGTGCTTTGCCAAGGGTGCGCTGACCCGAAATCAGGGATCCCCGGAACCCGTGGGAACCTTCCCGGAGGACGAAAGCCCGTTCGGAGTACGCGACATATGCGGGAGCGTTTCGGAATGGTGCGCGGACGAGCGCCCCGGAAAATGGCAGGACCGAATCGCTCGGGGAGGCTCGTACGCCTTTGCGAATGCGAGCCAGTTTCTTTGGTACTCCTTCTCGCTGAACCATGGTCGAGCCAATATCGCGGTGGGGATTCGGCTCGTTCGGGTCGTCGAGTGATTCCCATCCTTCGGCGTTTTTTTTCGGAGGATGGATGCGCGCCGGCCAACACAGATTCCGCAGAAGGGCGCCCCGGACGGCTCGCGTGGCACACAGGTCCTGTGGACGCGCCCGCAGATTGCGCAGAACGACCTGCACGGGGACGGCCCCGGAGACTCTTTTTTTCGTCACCGTTCACGCTCCCCTTGCACCGCAGAGGCGCAAAGGCGCGGAGAACCGCCGTCTCTTCCCTGGTTCCACCTTCCCCATGCCGGGAAGCTCCCCCGATTTATCTCTTCTCCGCGCCTCCGCGCTGAACCCCGGTAGAGTCTCAGAAGACTCTACCGGGGTGAAAGAGACCCCGGGAACCCATACTTTTTTTCTTCTCACCGACCAAATGTAAGTTATACTTCGTAACGGACGCTTTGGAGAGAGGCGTCGGCAGGAGAGGATTTGAGAGGGGGAGCCCACCGGCATTTCACGACGGCGCTCCCCGTATCGCCGCAATCCGGCGCGGAGAGGGGGGAACATGTTGGGCATCATCAAGAAGGCCTTCGGGGTCTTCTCCAAAGACATGGGGATCGACCTCGGGACCTGCAACACGCTCGTCTACGTTCGCGGTGAGGGGATCGTCCTCTCCGAACCGTCCGTCGTCGCGGTCCGAAGGGGTACCAACAAGGTCCTCCTCGACGGCAAGGCGGTCGGCAACACGGCGAAGGAGATGATCGGAAAGACGCCGGGAAACATCACCGCAGTCCGGCCCATGCGCAACGGCGTGATCGCGGACTTCGACATCACGGAGGCGCTCATCGGCTACTTCATCCAGAAGGTCCACAACAGGAAATTCGGCATCATGCCCCGCGTCGTCATCGCCGTGCCGAGCGGAATCACCGCCGTCGAGAAGCGGGCGGTCATCAACTCCACCGAGCGCGCCGGGGCCCGCCAGGTCTTCGTCATCGAAGAGCCGATGGCCGCGGGGATCGGCTCCGGCCTTCCGATGCTCGACCCGGTGGGGAACATGGTGGTGGACATCGGCGGCGGCACGACCGAGGTCGCGGTGCTCTCCCTCGGCGGAATCGTCGCGAAGCAGTCGATCCGAATCGCCGGCGACGAAATGGACGAGGCGATCATGCAGCACCTGCGCCGCGCCTACAACCTTCAGATCGGCGAGCAGACCGCCGAGCGAATCAAGATCCAGGTCGGTTCCGTCCATCCCCTGGAGCAGGAGATGGAGATGGTGGTGAGCGGTCGCGACGTCATGACGGCGATGCCCCGGCGCGTGACGATCACGAGCGAGGAGATCCGGGAGTCGCTGCGCGACCCGCTCGAGGCGATCGTGCGCGCGGTTCGAGAGTGTCTCGAGCAGACACCGCCCGAGCTCGCGGCCGATCTCGTCGAGGGCGGCGTGACGATGTGCGGCGGAAACTCGCTCATCCGGGGAATGCCGGAGGCGATCGAGAAGGAGGTCGGGATTCCCGTCCGCCGCGCGGAGGATCCGCTCACGTGCGTCGTGCGTGGGTGCGGATTGGTGATCGAGAACTTGGACAGGTTTAAAGAGGCATTGGAGAGCGATGAAGATCTACAGTAGCGCCTTGCTCGTTGGGGCCTTCGCCGCATGCTCGTCCCCCGCTCCGACACGCCCTGACGATCCATTCCTACCGGTACTGATCGAGGCCCACCAGAGCCTGGCCGAGGGATCGGACGCCCCGCTCGAAGACCTGCGACGATCGATCCGCGCGCGGTGCGAAAACGTGATCGAAGCCGGAAAGCCGGGGTATCGCGCGAGAATCCCGACGGGCTGGAGCGCCGCCCAGGGCGGCCTGGAGAGGAGCGGTCGGGATTTCGATTGCGCGGTCGACGGGGTGGGATTCTTCGTCGTCCAGAAAGACGACGGTTCGATGGGGTACACGCGTTGCGGCCGTCTGGAACTGGATCCGCAGGGGGCGCTGACGATCGGAGGGCGGATCCTGGTTCCCCAAGTCACCATCCCCTCGAACGTGACGCGTGTGCTCGTGGACACGACGGGCTTGTTCCAAGGATTGGATCCGACCCAGCCCGAGTCCCTCCTTCAGCTGGGTCGACTCCAACTCTCCCGCTTCACCAATGCGGAGAAGTTGCTTTCCGACGACGGGGTGCTCTTCAGCGCGACCACCGCCGCCGGCGACCCGGTCTCGGGGACTCCTGCGGAGGGAGGATTCGGCCTCCTCCGGCAGGGCTTTCTCGAGGAATCCAACGTCGATCGGATTCGGGAAGTGTGCGCGCTGGCGTCGGAGACGCGCCAGTACCGTCTGGCCGTCGAAGCGTGGCGGGTGAAGCAGCGGATGCGCTGACTACCTTAGGGCCGAGAGGTGCGCCTCGGCACTTACACGATGGGCCCCGCGGGGGATGGGACCCCCCTCGCAGGGCCTCTATTGAGGCTTCCACATCCGCACGGAGCCGTCGCTGCTCCCGGCGACCAGGCCGCCCCCGCCCGGCTTGAAGGCGAGCGCCCGCACCTCGCCCTTCATTGCGAGGCGCTGGATTTCTCGCCCCGTTTCCGATTCCCACAGAAGCACCGCGCCGTCGGCGCCGAGGGCGAGCAGACTCCCGTCCGGGGAGAAGGCGACCGAGAGGGCCACGCCGGAAGAGAGCCTGCGGACCGGTCGAGGATTCCCGACGTCCCAGAAGAGAACGCTGCCGTCCTGATGCGACGACGCGAATCGGCCCCCGCTCGGACGGAAGGCCACGGCGAGGACCGCGGATTCGCCGTCCTGGAACTTCTCGAGGATCTTCCCGCTCCCGCCCTCGCGAAGTTGGATTTCGCCGCTCCGATCGCCGCAGAGCAGCCGGGTGCCTGCCGGCTCGAACACCAGGACAATTCGGTTCGAAAGAAGTTCGCGTCCGATCGATTGGTTCCATCCCCACTTTTCCGAGCGCATGTCCCACATCCGCAGATCGTTCGTGGCGCACGCGACGGCCAGGAGTCCGGCCTCTCGAGAGATGGCGAGGCTAAAGACGCTGAATCGATCCAACTCGATTTCCTTGACGTGATGGCCCGACTCCACGGACCAGAAGTGGACGAATCGCCCCCGTCCACCGGTCGCGACACTTTTCCCGTCCGGATGGAAGGCGATCGAGTGGATCGCGTAGAGACCTCGGAACGACTTCGCGCCGGTCGAGGCGTCCGCGAGATGGCAAAGTCGCACCGAACCGTCTTCCGCGGCCGAGGCAAGCTTCGTACCGTCGACGGAGAAAGCCACGGAATTCACCTGCATCGAATGCGTGACGAGGACCCCGGATCGCGGGTCGAAGGTCGGTGCAGGCTTCTTCACCGGGACGATGATCGGCGGGACCGGTTGCGGTTTCGAGGGACGACTGGGGCGATAGAGGACAACGCCCACTCCTAGGAGAACGGTGACAGCGCCGCCGATGACGAGAATCCTGCCTCTTCCTCTAGGCGGGTCGAGGGCGCCGGCGAGCGCCTCGCGAAATGCCGCGGCGGTGGCGAAGCGTCGCGCCGGATCGGGCGCCAGCGCGCGCGCGACCACCGCGTTTACGGTCGCGATCGCGGTCGGGGGATCGAACTGGCCTACGGGTACGCGCCCCGACAACATCTCATAGAGCACGACTCCTGCCGCATAGACGTCGACGCGCGCGTCGGCGGCCTCGGGATTCCCGATCACCTCGGGGGCGATGTAGTGCGCGGTACCGACCGTCGCTCCGCTCGCCGTGAGCCGCGGCGCGGAGGGCTCGATCAGCTTCGAGAGGCCGAAATCCGCGAGCTTTACCCTTCCGTCATGGTCGAGCAAGATGTTCTCGGGCTTCACGTCGCGATGGACGATTCCCCGGCCGTGGGCGAAGTCGAGCGCGTCCAGCACCGGCGTCAGGAGCCGGACCGCATCCGCACAGGTGAGAGCGCCCGACTTCATGCGATCCCGCAGCGAGCCTCCCTCGAGAAGCTCCATCGAGAGAAAGAAGAGCTCTCCTTCGCGGCCGAAATCGTGGATGGTGACGATGTTCGGATGGGAGAGGCCCGCCAAAGCCTGCGCCTCTCGCTCGAATCGCTCCTGGAAATGCGGAGAACGCGATTTCTCGGGAGGGAGGATCTTGAGCGCGACGAATCGATTGAGTGCGGACTGCTTGGCTCGGTAGACCACGCCCATCCCGCCGGAACCCAGCATGCCCGCGATCTCGAGCCCATGAAAGGCCTGTCCGGGAGCGATGGGGGGCGACGCCTCGACCGTTTGGGACGAGGAACACTTCGGGCAGTCCGTTCCCAAGAACGTCGACCCGCAGACGGGGCAGTCCCGGAACTTGGCCACGCTCCGAGTTATACCACGCCCTTCCTTGACGTCTCGGCTTTTCGACGAGTAGAGTAGCCCGAACTTCATGTCGCCCCTCATGCGGAGTACCGAGGAAGGCCGGTACCTCACCTTCTACAGCGACGCCGTGGAGCCGCACACGCTTCAAGTGGCGACGCTCGAGGGACGCGAGGCCGTCTCCGCTCCCTATCGGTTCGAGCTCGATTTGGTGTCCGCCAAGTCCGACCTCGACTCGTCCCGCCTTCTGGCCAACCCGGCTCGAATCGGAATCAAGCAGGCGATGGGCAAGCACGGCCAGATTCGAACCCTCTGGATTCACGGAACCTTGGCGCTTTTCGAGCAATGCGAGAATCGGCGCGACGCGAAGCGGAACTCCGACTGGGTCGTGTACCGAGCGGTTCTCGTGCCCCGGATTTGGAATCTCTCCCTCGATGTACGCTCTCGGATCTTCCTCGATCGGAGCCTGCCCGAGATCGCGGATGAAATCCTTCGTGAGGCGGGCCTGGAGCGCGACCGCGACTTTGCGTGGAGCGTGGACCTGAAGAAGTATGCGAAGCGGGAATACGTCGTGCAGTACCAGGAGTCCACCCTCAACTTCCTCCACCGGTGGTTGGAGCACGAGGGACTTTTCTATTCCTTCGTCCAGGAGGACGATCACGAGCGAATCGTCTTCGGAGATTCGCCGACCGCCTGGGACGCGGCGGGAGAGGCCGCGCCCTACCGGCCCGGCGTGAAGATCCCCAAGTCGTGGCTGGAAGAGGAGACGATCGCCGAGTTTTCGCGCCGCCACCAGCGAGTCTCCGCACAGGTCGTCGTGAAGGACTACAACTACCGCACGTACGATGTGGGCCTAAGGGCCGACGCGGCCGTGTCGAAAGACGGGGTGGGCGTGCGGTACGAGTACGGCGACCACCACAAGACTCCGGAGGACGGGGAGCGCCTGGCGCGGATCCGAGCGGAAGAACTTGCCTGTCGGGAGAAACTGTTCGTGGGCGCGGGCGACGTGCGATCGTTCCGCGCGGGAAGCGTCTTCGTCCTCGATGGGCACTACCAGGCCGACTTCAATCGCGACTATGTCTTGCTCGAGGTGGAACACATCGGAGAGCAGGCGATCGTGCTGGGGGAGACGACGAGCCATCAATCCTACCGAAACTCCTTTACGTGCATTCCCGGGGACATCGCATATCGATCCCAGCGAAAGTCGCAGAAGCCGACCGTGCAGGGACTCCTGAACGCCAAGATCGACGGAGCCAAGGAGGGGGAGTGCGCCGAGATCGATTCCGAGGGTCGGTACAAGGTCGTCGTGCCCTTCGATCTCTCGGGGCGCGGCGGCGGGAAGGCCACCCATTGGATTCGAATGGCCCAGCCCTATGTCGGCTCGGGATATGGGATGCACTTCCCCTGTCACAAGGGGACCGAGGTCCTCTTGGCGCACGTCAACGGAGATCCCGATCGGCCGGTCATCGTAGGCGCGGTGCCGAACCCCGAAACGCCGAGTCCGGTCGTCGACAAGAACCACACCCAGGGAGTGCTCCAGAGCGCCGCGAACAATGCCGTTCTCTTCGAGGATCTCCAGGACGAGGAGCGGTTTCTGATCCGAGCTCAGAAGAACCACGAGATCCGAGTCGGAAACGACACCTTGGAGCGCGTCGCCCGCGACCGCCATCTCGTGGTCGAACGCAACCAGATCGAGCGCATCGCCAACGACCGTCACGAAAACGTCGGGCGGGACGACGTCCTCGAAGTGGGCGGGAGTCGACATGTCTCCGTGACCGCTCACGATTCCAAGGATGTGGGAGGGCAACTCTCGGTTTCGGTCCAGGGAGATGCCGCTCACGTCTTCCTGGCGAACCACTCGGAAAACACCACGGGCTCGTACTACCTCAAGGCGGATAGCGGCGTGGTCGTCGAGTCCCCGGCGGGAATCACTCTTTTGTGCGGCGGGAGCAGCGTGGTGATCGACGCGGCCGGGGTCACGATCGCAGGCGCCGCGGTCACGCTGGACGGAGCTCAGACCAAGATCAATTCCGGACCCGGATCCGCTCCCGCCGCGGGAGTGGAAGTGGCGGCGCGATCGCCCCGACCGGCGGCGAGTCCATCCGAACCGGGAGATCTCGAGGCGGGCTCGACGAAGGCGGAGGGCACCGGGGCGGAAGAGGAGGCCGGCCCGTCGGACGCGAGCTGGATCAGCATCGAGTTGAAAGACGCGGACGGCAAGCCGATTCCGCGCGAGCTCTATCAAGCGGTGTTTCCCAACGGTCGGACGGTGCGCGGTCGCCTCGACAAGGAGGGGAAGGCGCGCATCGAAGGGGTGCCCTCGGGAGAGGCGAAGATCACCTTCCCGAGGCGGGACAAGGGCGAGTGGAAGAAAGGATAGCCTCGTGGCGGAACCCTATTCGCACGTCTGCAAGCGCGGGGATCATCTGTTTCGCATCGCGAAGGAGCGCGGCGTCAGCCACTGGAGCACCATCTGGAACCATTCCAAGAATGCCGATCTGAAGGCGAAGCGAACGCCGCACATGTTCCTCGTCGGCGATGTGGTCGTGGTGCCGCAGGGGCAGGACGATCAAGTCGCCGGCGCGACGGAGAAAAACCACCCCTTTGTGATCCCGGAGAAGAAACCCTGCCTGCGGATTCGAGTCCTCCGCGAAGACTTTTCTCCTTTGGCCAAGGCGGAATACCATCTCTGGGTCGATCAGGAATTCGCCGCGCGAACGGGCAAGACGGACAAGAACGGGATGTTCGTGGAAAAGGCGATCCCCGAGACGTCCAAAGAGGCCAAGCTCACGGTGCGCACTCCGACCTCCAAGGACAAGAGCGGCGCCCTGGTCGGGGGCGGCCCTATCAGCGTCGTCCTGGGGATCGGTAAGCTCCACCCCATCGAGAAACTGGAGAGCGAGGAGAAGTACATTCCGGGCGTCCAGCAGAGACTGAACAATCTCGGCTTCGATTCCGGACCCCTCGTCGATCAACTCTATGCCCAGAACCGTGGGGCCATTCGCGAGTTTTGCGAGACGTTTGGGTTGTCCGATCGCGACAGGCCCGACGAGTCGTTCCTCCAGAAGCTCCGGGAAGTGCACGACCATCCGAAGAAGGGCACGAAGCCGGCGAAAAAGAAGAAATGATCCGATGAATCTGCGCGCGGAACTCAAGGTCGAGCGGGAGGAGATCCTCGTTCAAGAGAATCCCCTTCTTTTTCTGACGGTGACCAACGTCGGCCCGGAGCCCGTCCGAATCGAGGATCCTCAGGACGGCGCGCGCTTCCGGGTGCTCGACCTTCGGACCGGCGAAGAGTCGATGCCGCCGAAGGCCTCCCGCGGGATTCATGGAGCGCCCGAGATCGAACTCGCGCCGGGAAAGAACCTGGTCTCCTGCCACTCCGCACGGACGCATCTTTCGATCGTGGAGCCGGGCGACTACGAAGTGACCGCGGTTCTCACCGGCCCGACACTCTCTTCTCCCGCGCGGATCCGGGTGCGGCCGGTCGTCCCGCGAAATCTTTCGCTGGACACCGTTCAAGGCGGCGACTCGTTCGGGGTTTGGGTCGATCTGGCCTCCGATCCTCCCCGAATCGTGCGGAGTCTGTTTTCCGTAAGGATGGGCGGAGGCGTCGAAGAGAGTCTACCGATTGCGGTCGCGCATTCGGGTGCCGAGCCGATTCCCTCGCTTCCCCCGAACGGCCAAGACCGCATGCGACACTGGGTCGGTTGGCTCGAGGGGCGCGAACTTCGATATACCCACGTCTCCCGAGAATTGGGCGTCGCACCGACGGGTCGGCTCGAGGTCGGCGATGCGCGACTCTTCGCACCGCTCGCCGCCGATCCCGTGAAGGACACCAGGGTTCGCCCATCGTGTTGGGCGGTCCTGTCTCGGGCGAACAGAATTCTCTTGGCGAGTCTCTCGGTGGACGGCGCATCGATCGGGCCCAGTCTGGAGCTGGAGGGTCCTCCGCTCTCCTGGGCCAGGGTCCATACACGATCGAAGGGAGAACGGTTCGTCACCGGAATTCAGGGCACATCGCTCCAGCGGATTCCGTGGTCTCCCAGGCAGTTCGAGCGACCACAAGCGCTCCATCGGTGGGAAGGCGAGTTCGTCGCGGCCGGGGCGCTCCTGGATCTGGAAGACCGAGTTCGGGGCGCGGTGCTCCTCCGGCGCGGGGATCGATGGGCGTGTGCCTCGTGGGAGTTGGACGCGACGGACGAGTTTCGCGTGACCGGGGAAGTCGACGTACCCTGGGAATCGACCCTCGTACGAGCGCAGGTACGCCCGGGTCCGGCCGGGACGGCGTCGATCCTCCTTCGGAACGAGGAGGGGGTATGGTCCTTGTTCGACGGCGCGACGGTTCGGAAGCTGCCGGCTCCGGCGTGCGCGACGCGGCTTCCCATGGAACCGGCCTATCTCGGACCTCACGAACCGGTGTTGATTATCGCGGAGTCGCGGACCGGATTCCGCATCTCGCGCATGGACGGGCGCGCGCTGCCGAGAAAGTCCTTGTAGGGGAGATCGATGCTCATCGGCTTGAACATCTTCACCCACTCCGAAGTCGGGCACGCGGCGACCGACTTCGAAGATACACCGACCCATGCAAATACGTTCCGAGTTCGCCCCCAGTACCGGATCAGTCTTCGGCTAGGGAGCATCGAGGACTTGTTCCCGACGGCGCCCAATACCGAGGAAGGGCGGATGGCACGACTCCAAGTGCTGGGGCTCTTTTACTTCCCTCTCCGACATCGCAAGAGAGTCGACGCCATCCGGCGGTGCTGGCCTTGGGTCAAGGAACACGTGTTTGCCATCGGGTCCGACGCGCAGGCGGACGCGCTCATCCAGCACGCGCTCAGAGAGAGAGTGATTGCAGCGGCCAAGTCCCCGTTCGCCAAGGTGGGGAAGGGGAAGCTACCTCCAGGGCTTCCCGCCCAGGGAAACTTCTGCAAGATTCGCGTGCCGGGCGGGTACTCCTACATGAACAGTCCGGGAGTCGGACGCAACCTCTTGGACGACCCCGCCTATCCGTTCTCCTTCGGAGAGGAACTCCAACTGGTGGAGCAGAAGTACTATGACGACAATCCGGTCTTGGGACGGATTCCCCTGATCGCGAAGGTGGAGAAGGCCAAAGGGGAAGGCGAATGGGAACCGGTCCGCGATGCGACGGTGTATTTCCAACTCCGGCGACCGGACCCGCTTCCGAATCCCGCAAACGTGATTCCACCGCACGATCAGATCAATCGACCGGATCCTCCGGCCGCGATCAAGGCCCGCCTGGCGCAAGAATTGGGTCACGGAGTCGCAGGCCAGGGCGATGCCCATGCGAAGAACTGCCACAAGGATCGGGGGGGCAAGCGAGGACTCGGCAATCCCGCGCAGGGGACGGACGTTGCGGATGTGATCTTCGGCGTTCAGGATATCGCGGGCTTCCATCGCGCCCACGCCGGTCGAGCGCTGGAGCGCAAACAGTTCTTCCCGAAGGCCGAAAAGGTCACGCCGCAAGGGAATTCCCATCGACACGCCGTGCGGGCACGCACGAATTCGGAAGGAGAGGCCGGAGTCATCTTCATGCCTTCCCGAATGGGAGGAGATCGCTACAAACTTCGGGCCTACATCGGACCTCCGACGCTGGTCGGCGATGGCGAGGACATGGGGGCCGTACGCGTGGACACGGGCACGATGGTCGTCTGGCGCAACGTTCGCATCAGTCGGATTCTCCGGAAAGAGGCTCCTCATACGGTGTGGCCGGATCTCGTCGCCGCTTGTCTCAACGACACTCAGGTGCCTCTCACCCTAGTGGATGGACCATCTTTGCTGCGCGACGTCTACGTGATGGATCGAAACAAGTGGGTGGGGTTGTCCAAGTTCGACATGAAGAAGTTGGCCCTGCGTTTCGCCCACGCCTTCTGCGAATTGGAACCGGACAAGGGCGCCGAAGGACCGGTCCCGATCCCTGAGAATGAATATCTCTTGGCCTACCAGACTGCGATCGACGACGCGAAGCAGGGGAATGCCGCAAGCGCGCGCAAATACTCGATCGACGATTTGTTCGTGCCGGCGAACAAGCCCGAAGTGGCCCGCCCCGAGTCTCTCGCGCACCTCCTCCTCAATATGCCCGATTATTATGATCATCGTCTGCAACAGCAACAGGTAGGTCCTCTCGTTCCGGCGGATCCCCGGAGACTCACTCGGGTGGCGCCGAACAATCGCGTCTTGCAGGCGGATCTCGATCAGTTGGACGACCTCATGAACTACTGGGCGCTTGGCGGGTTTCTTCGGACGTTCTCGAAGAACGGATCCCTGCCTGGATTGACGATCGTCGAGGGTCCGGTCAATTCGAATTGGTCGATGGCGCGTTTTCTCGGGAGGCATTCCGGAATCGCCCTTCCCTATCGGGGCGCTCTTGTGTGGTTCGGAGACCAAGCGTATTCGAGTCCCTCACCCGCCGGCACGCCCTATGGATACGTTGAGAATCATGCTCATGAACTGGGCCATTGTCTCTACCGGGAGCACGCGCCGGGGCATAATCCCGGACGGCAGGACGCCGGCGGGGCGGAACCCAGGGAGCACGATCTGAACAACGTTTGCGTGATGAGCTACAAGTACTCCGACGGATTCTTCTGCGCCCATTGCCTTCTGGCGCTCTCGGGATGGAACATCGGCGGGATCGCGCCCTAGATCCTACGGTTCGAGTCCAATGTCCTACGTCCAACTCGAGCTACCCCTCCGCCACCGCCATGGCCGAGGCATAGCGATCCGTGTGCGTGAGCGACAAATGGACGACCTTGATCCTCTTCTGCTTGGCGACTTTGGCCGCGAGTCCGGCGAGCTTGGCCGCGAGGGAGGCGACCCGCCCCGGCACGACTTCGACATCCGTCCAATGGATGCCGCCGCTCCAGCCCGTCCC
Source organism: uncultured Planctomycetales bacterium (assembly GCA_964526305.1). Classification (GTDB taxonomy): domain Bacteria; phylum Planctomycetota; class MHYJ01; order MHYJ01; family JACPRB01; genus JACPRC01. The sequence goes on from CAZGKV010000030.1 coordinate 33,172, forward strand.
CAGCGACTTGAGGACGGCTTCCTTGGCGGCGAATCGAGCCGCGTAGTGCGCGAGGCGGTTCAACTTGGCTTCGCAAAACTTGCGTTCCCCCGCCGTGAAGATCCGCTCGAGGAAGCGGTCTCCCCGGCGTCGCATCACGGTCTTGAAGCGCTCTATCTCGATGAGGTCGTTACCGATCCCGATAATCATGAGGTCGAATTCTAGCGCACGGGGACTCTCGGTGCAAGAAACCGGTAGAGACTCCGCGCTTCCGTCCTTATAGTAGTTGCGATGTTCCTATTGATTGTCGCGATTCAGGATCCGCTGCTCTCCGAGGAGGGGGCGCGGCGCGTCGATTCCTTCCCCGCCGGTAGGCCCTTGGTCGCGGCCTATTGCACACGACCGACCGCGCGGGACTTGGAAGAGATGGTATCGACCGGCGTGGACTTGGCCGTGGTCTCCGAGACAGCGGCCCAGGGCGCACCGTCCCCAAAACTGGCGCCGTTTACAGACGCCGACTACGAAGGAGTCCGCAAATTCTATGCGACCTATGCTCCCGAGCGATGGGCGGCGATCGAAGGACGCCCTGTGGTATGGCTTCGGCCGTCCGTCCGCGCCCTGCCGGAGAAACTCGTCGAGCGATTCCGCGCGGACTTCCGCGGTCGATCGCCCTTTCTCGTCGCGGAATGGAGCGCCATCGGGATCGCGGCCGACCGCCGGTACGCATGGGGAGAGGGGCCACGCGATCTCGAGATCATGTCCGTGGGAACGGGAGAACGGGACACCACCCGCTCGTGGTGCGCGGTACTCCGATCGAAGCCGACGATGGTGGCGATCGAAACTTGGGAGTCCATGATCGCGGAGAAACGAAACGAGGCTACGGTTCGTTTCGTCGAGAAGTTCCGGAAGGGCGAGACGATCGCGAATCCGGCCGGCGCCTGGACGGGACAGAGACGGATCGCCTACAATCTCAAGTACGCTCCCCACGCCTTGGGACTCACGCCCGTCTCGGGCGAGGTACTCGAAATCGGCTCGCTCCGCCTCCTTTCGACGAAGGGCCAAGCTCGCGTCTTGTCCTTCGACGCCGACGACTCCTATGCGTTCTGGGAACGGCGGTCCGTGACCGTCGAGGTGGACTACCTTGACCTTGGGGCGGGGTCCTTCACTCTGGAGTACGACTCCGCGGACACCAAGCTCGGGATTCCGAATCGGTGGCTCAAGGCCGGTGGCGAGGTCTTGTTCTCCGGAAGCAACGAGATCAAGACGGCGAAGTTCGAATTGCGAGACGCTTTTTTCGGGAACCGCCAGCCCGGCGGTTCGGACTTTCGACTGGCGGCGCGCGGGCGGGGCATCGCCGTCCGGCGTGTTCTCGTGAAGCCGAATTGACGATTGACGCTCCGGCCTCGCCCACGTAGACTCGCCGCATGATTCTTCTCCTGGCCTGCGCCCTCTTCCAGGACCCGGCCCAAGATCCGGCCTCAGGGTGGAAAACGTTCGCGATCGGTTCCTGGGTTCGGGTGCGAACCGTAACGAAGCTCGACGCAAAGAACGAGACTCGCTCGGAATCGAAGCTCACCCTCGTCGAGCGTACGAAGGACTCCTTGATTCTGGAGCAGGAGACCACGATTCAGCGCGAGACCCGGAAGGACCGCGTGGTAATGCCGCTGAAACCTCCCTCCGGAACGGTCCTCAAGGTCCGCGAGCTCAGCCGAGCCGAGGAGGAGGTGGTGATCGGAGGCCGAACGCTCAAGTGTCTTCGGGTGGAGAATGAAGTCGAGGCGACGCAGGGTGGCGTGACCGCCAAGTCGGTGACGCGGATGTGGCTGGCGCCGGAGATTCCAGGCGGACTGGCGCGGATGAGGGTGAAGGTCTTATCGCCCAACCCGTTGGAGGTGGAGCTCGACGTGGCCGAGTACGAGAAGAAGTGAACCAGCGGAAGTTTCCTCAGGAATTCGCCGATAATTTATGCTTGACAGGGGGGGCCGGAACGGTAGAATCCCCGCGGTAAATTTTCAGTTTAGGAGGTATCGGGATGCCCAAGGGTACGGTGAAGTGGTTCAATGATCAGAAGGGGTACGGGTTCATCAAGCAGGACGGCCTCAACGAGGACGTGTTCGTTCATCATACGGCGATCAAGATGGAAGGATTCCGCACTCTGGCTCCCGGTGATGCGGTCGACTTCGAACTGAAGAAGGATGACAAGGGATACAAGGCGGTCAACGTGACGCGCGACGCCGCCGCTCCCGTACAGGCGCAGTAGTCTCGAACGAATTCTGAAAACCCCCGGTCCGAAAGGGCCGGGGGTTTTTCTTATGCCCTCGTGGCTCAGCCTCCTCGAGCCCTGGGGTAGCCACCTCCCAGAATCGGAATTCTCCACGGGCGTGTTTTTTTCAAACGGGCGATCGCCCTCTCCAAAAGGGATCGGTGGAAAACCCTACGGAGGAAGAACGATGGACAAACTCGTCGCGGCCTTGTTCGTTCTCTGGGCGTCATCGAAGTTCCCGCAGGACTCTTCGCTGGAGAAATTCGCGAGGAAGGACCCCCCGGTGAGCTTCTTCCTGCCCAGTAAGCAGTATGAACTCAAGCCGTATGCCAAGCCGCAAAAGGGCGAGTGGTGGAAGCAAGAGGGATCGTTGTGCGAGATCCGATCGTTGGACACGGCCGAGGACATCGTGAAGGGAGTCCTGATCTACGACCTATTGGGGTGGACGAATGAGGAGAGTGCGAAACATATCGTCCAGGAATGGGAAAAGACGTGCAAGAATGTGACTCATCAGGAGAAGAAGCTGGATCGCAAGGGAGCCGACTGGCTCCTGATGGAAGTCACGCTTCAATGGAAGGGGCGCAACTATCATTATCCGTGCCTGTTCCTTCAGAAGGGAAGAAGGAATCTAGAGCTCCGTCTTTGGTGCCCGGAGGCCGGCTGGGAGGGGTCCAGAAAGCAGATGATGAAGGTCATCGACGGCGTCCGGTATGGCGAATGAGTCGCCCATCAGGGTTTGGTTCCGCTGGGAAGGAACCGGCGGAGGGGACACTTGTCGCATCGGGGTTGAGTACGGCAAGAATCCTTCCCCACATTGACGATCTGCGCGTGGAAATCGTTATAGAAACTCGCGTCGGGAGGAAAGGCGGATTCGAAGATCTCCTTGAGCTCGTCGTAGCTTGCCTCTTCTCCAACGAATCCATGTCGTTGGAGGAGACGATGGGTGTACGCGTCCACGACGAAGACGGGATGCCCTAAAGCGTAGAGGAGAATCGAATCCGCAGTTTCGGGACCGATTCCCTTGACCTTCAGGAGCTCTTCCCGCATCCGAGGAATCGGTACGGCGCGCATGCGTTCTACGTCCCCTCCGAATTGCTCGAGAAACCACCGGACGAATCCCTGGAGGCGCTTCGCCTTCTGATTGAAGTAGCCCGCCGGACGAATCGCCGTGGCCAGCGAGGGGGCGTCGATGGCCGCCAAGCGAGCCGCATCCAGGAGTCCGAGCGCCTTCAGATTCGCGATCGCCTTCTCCACGTTGATCCATGCGGTGTTTTGCGTGAGGATGGCGCCGACCATCACTTCGAACGGAGTTTCGCCGGGCCACCAGTGCTGATGGCCGTAGTGTCTCCGCAGAGCCTTGTAGTAGGCGAGGAGCGATCGGGCCGGCGGCATCACTCGAAGAGGGCTTCGACGAACTCATCGGCGTTGAAGCGCGCGATGTCCTCCGGCGTTTCCCCGACGCCGACGAACTTCACCGGGATGTCGAGCTTGTCCTTGATCGCGACCACGATGCCGCCCTTGGCGGTCCCGTCCAATTTCGCGAGGAAGAGTCCCGTCACGCTCGTCGCCGCGCGGAAGTGCTCCGCCTGGGAGATCGCGTTTTGCCCCGTGGTCGCGTCGAGAACGAGGAGCACTTCATGGGGCGAGCCGGGGATCTTCTTCGCGGCGACGTTGCGGATCTTGGTGAGCTCCTTCATCAGGTTCTCTTTCGTTTGGAGCCGTCCCGCGGTGTCGATGATCAGGACGTCCGCCTTGCGCGCCACCGCGGCATCCGCCGCGTCGAAGACGACCGCCGCCGGATCGGCCCCCATCTGGTGCTTGACGATGTCGACGTCCAGCCGCTCGGCCCAAATCGTGAGCTGATCGACCGCCGCCGCGCGGAAGGTGTCGCTGGCGCACAGGAGAACCTTTCGACCCTCGTCCTTCAGGAACTTCGCCAGCTTCGCGATCGAAGTGGTCTTCCCGGTTCCGTTGACGCCGCAGACGAGGATGACCGTCGGGGGCGCGGAGGCGGCGCGGAGATCGTTTCCGCGCTCGGTCAGCCGCTGCTTCAGATCCGCCTTGAGGAACGGCAGAATCTGGTCCGTCGTCTTGATCTCCCCCTTCTTGTAGGAGACGCGGAGTCGCTCGATGATCTTGCGCGTCGCGTCCACTCCGACGTCGGCGCCGATGAGAGCCTCCTCGATGACGTCGATGTCCTCATCGGAGATGTTGCGGAAGACGGAGACGAGCTTGCGGATGGGAGCGAAGAGGACGTTCTTGGTCTTTTGCAGCCCTCGCCGGAATTTCTCGGCCAATCCCTGGAAGAAACCCATGGTCCCGGACAGTGTAGCCCGCAGGGGCGGGAGGTCAAGGGATGTCAGCGGACGATCAGCTCATATCTCCTTTCCGCCGTCTGACCGGACACGTTCGTCCCGTAGCACCACACGCTCACGGTGAAGGAAGTGCGTGCCGCTTTCTCCGGCGTTCCGCTGATCACCGCGAGGCTCGCGCGATCCTCGCGCGTGAACTTCAAACCCTCCGGGAGGCTACCGCTGCTGATTTGGAATCCTCCGACGGGGGTGACGTTTCCCGAGACGGTGATCGTCGCATGGTAGGGTTGCCCGACGCGCGCCTCAGCCAGTTGCGCCGGGGCGAACACCATGTCGGGTCGCTTCGGCGACGGGCAGCCGGCGAGGGCCAGGAGCAAGATCGACCGGACGCGCATTCCGATCTTCAGTATACACGGGCGTGCCACCGCCCGAAATGAAGACGCCCCCCGTCTGAGACGGAGGGCGTCCAGCGATGTCGCGACTATTCCAGCTCGGTCTTCAGGATCTCGATGTTGTCGACGAACCACCCGGCGCCGCCGTCGTTGTTCTCATCGTCCTTAGTGTCGAACTTGAAGAGGATTCGAATGCCGATTTCATCCCACGTGGGAAGCATGAGCTCGGACCGGACCGCTTCAAGATCAATGGCATGAGTGTGCCAGTCGTCCTTTTCGCAGCGAACGAATCGTCGACCATCGGTGGGATCGGACCGAGTCTCCTGGTTGATGAGCTGAATCCACCGCTTCGTGACCGTATGTCCAGGGCGCGTGATCTCCACTCCGAACGACCTCTGATCATGGCTGTACGACATCACATCCACCGAGTTGAGGCTATAGTGGCAACGGAAACTGACCTTGTGGGTTCCGGCGCCTGACAGAGGGACCTGCGGGGAGGCCGCGGTGCCGCCTTCTTTCGTTTCCGTGTTGTACGAGTAGACGACTTTCTTCTCCACCCATTTCCTAATCGTAAACCTTAACATACTGTCCGTAGACTCGGCCTCATCTTTTTCATTCCACAATCCAGGCAAGGTCCAATTGTTTAAGGGGCTCGCGTCATTGGTGGGGAACGAACTCCAACTCCTTACTTTTCGCGTTACGGGAACTCGATCGTCTACTACTACTTCTTCTTCCGTTCCCCCTCCTCCACCGCCCCCTCCACCGCACGCGGCAAGAAAACCGAATCCGGCCAGGGCCAACAGGTTGCGCGCGATCGTCTTGTTCATTTTCTCCTCCGTTTGCAATCCTCTGCCCCCGGTGCGGCGGAAGCGAGATTCCGCCGGAGAAAATTGGGCATGGCTCCACTGTTCGAGGGAGAAGACCATGAGGAAACCAAGAATGAGCCCGCCGCAAGGACAAGACCTTCTTGCGGTGGATTCGAAATTGAGTCCGGGGCCCGATCGCCGGGCCCCGGACCGGAGGAGGATGGCTGTCTAGTTCGGAACGCTTGCGAGACTAACCGTTGATTAGCCACATGGCTGCGTGCCGGAAATCCTCGTGATCGCCCCGCCCATTGCCGGGGCAAAGCACAGCTCGTTGAGTCCCTCCCACAAGCTCCCATCCCTTCGCAGGATGACCGCGGTGGAACCGTCCTATGTCCAGGCGATCTTGGAAACCACGTGAGCCATCTCGCCCGCGCTCTCCGCCGTGGGGAGAGTCTGGCCACCTGAGGATCCGCCGCCACACGCGATGAGAAACATGGGGAGGATTCCGATCGCCAGGTTTTTTCGCATCATGTCCTCCAATCCGATTCCCAGTCTCCGTGCGCTGAAGCGGAGAATCTGCCGTGAGGAAAACGGGACCGGCCCCCGCGGAGAGGACTCCGCGGAGGCCGGATCGGGGGTGGTGGCTGAGGAGGAGTCTCAGCGCTTAGTGCTGGAGGTCGGAGTTCGGTGGCGGAGTTGGCGACACGATACCGTCGGGCTCTGCCCTGACTTCGGGAGTCATGTTGTCCTGGTCATCGGTCTCCTCCTTCGGTCCGTCGCGCGCCTCATCCCCTCTTGAACCGATCGCGGTGGGAGGGTTTTTTTTTCGACGCAGGCCGGCGCCGGAGAATCCGCTAGGTGAGGTATAATCCCATTGATCATGCACGATCCGGATACGGACATCCGGAGGGGGGCGTCGACGTTCCCCTCCACTCACTGGTCCATCGTGGCGGGGGCTCGCGATCCGGCGTCCCCGGACGCGCGGCGAAGCCTCGAGCGCCTCATCGAATCGTATTGGCGTCCCATCTATCTCTACGTCCGCACCGTCTGGAAGAGCACGAACGAGGACGCCAAGGACCTGACCCAGGATTTCTTGAGCGATCTTCTCGAGGGTCGACGGCTGGACGGGTACGAACCGGAGCGCGGGCGATTCCGGGCTTACCTGAAGGGGGCGCTCCGCCACTTTTTGGTCGATCGCTCCCGCGGGGAACATCGGATCAAACGGGGCGGCGACCGCCTCCGCATTCCCTGGGAGACGGCGGTTCTGGAGGCCACCGAATCCGCCGCGGATCCCGAAAGGCTCTTCGATCGGGCGTGGGGGCAGTCGCTCCTGGATCGTGCCCTCGAGGAGGTCCGCCTGAGCCTCGTCTCGGGCGACCGTGAGATCGCTTGGCGTGCCTTCGACCTCTACGAACTTCAGGGCTGCGATTCCGAGAAGACGTCGTATGGGGAGGTGGCCCGGCGACTCGGAATCCCCGAGCAAGAGGTCAAGAGCCACCTCGCGTACGTGCGGGCGCTCGCCCGCGAGGCGGTACGGCGGCACGCCGCAGAGACCGTAGCGAGCGAGCAGGACTTGTCCCTGGAACTCAAGGAACTCTTCGGATGACCAGCCCGGAACTCTGGGGGTCGCTCTGCGTCAATCAGAGTCTCCGCTTGGGAGACTTGGCGGTCGCCAAGGGAAAGATCAAGCACGACGACTTGGAGCGCGCCCTTCAACGGCAATCCGAAGAGATCAAGCCTCGCGCGCTGGCGCAGATTCTCGAGGAGCAGGGGATCCTCACCGTAGCGGAATGCGCGGAGCTGCTGTTGGAACAGGAGCGGCTGAACGGGAAGTCGAGAGTGCCGAGGCTGGATCGGTTCCTGCTCTTGTACGAACTGGGGCGGGGCGGGATGGCGGCGGTGTGGAAGGCGTGGGACACGAAGCTGAACCGGGCGGTGGCCCTGAAGATGCTGAAGGTGGACAGCGAACTGGAGCGGGCGCTCTTGATGCGGGAAGCGAGGATGGCGGGGCAGCTGGCGCATCCGAACATCGTGCCGATCCACGAGGTGATCGACGACGGGGGGACGCCGTGCATCGCGATGGGGCTTGTCGAGGGAATGAGGCTGGACGAGGCGGCAAGGAAGATGGGGCTGAGGGAGATCGTGGAGTCGGTGAGGGACGCGGCGCGAGCGGTGCAGTACGCGCACACGAAGCAGGTGATCCACCGGGATTTGAAGCCGGAGAACATGATGATGGACCGAGAGGGACGGGTCTACGTCATGGACTTCGGACTCGCGAAGGCCCTGCGTCCGGGCTCGTCCTTGTCGTGCAGCAGCGCGGTGTCCGGAACTCCGGCGTATATGTCTCCCGAACAGGCGATGGGGAATCGGGATCAAATCGGACCGCGGAGCGACGTCTTCGGACTAGGAGCGACCCTCTATGCGCTCCTCGCGGGCCAAGCTCCATTCTCCGGGGCGTCGGTGGGAGAGGTGCTTCTAGCGGCGATTCAGAAGGACCCCACGCCGTTGGCGAAACTCCGGCGCGACCTCCCGCGCGAAATCCCGATCGTCGTTGGAAAGGCGATGGAGCGGGAGCCGCAGCGGAGGTACGCGACGGCGGAGGCGCTGGCGGAGGACCTGGATCGGTTCTTGAGGGGCGACGCCGTCGTGGCGCGGCCGAGCGGGTTCGTCCGGAAGGCGGCGAAGCTCCTCCGGAAGCGATGGGTGGGAGTCGCCGCCGCATTGGTGGTCTTGGGGGCGCTCGGCTTCGTGGTCGACGGGATCGTTCGCGAACATCTTGCGGCGCGGAGAAAGGCGAAGGCCCAGCCGAAATACGATCTGGGTTTGGCGGCGTACGAGCGGGGCGAGCGAATGTACTACCAAACGGCGGTCCCCCTGGATGCCCAACTCGAGGAGTTCCGCGAGGCGGTCCGTCGATTCGACGAGGCGATCGCGATCGATCCGAAGTTCGCGGAAGCCTTCTACTATCGCGGATTGGCCCGGAAAAACAACGGAGAAGTGTCCGCGGCGCTCGGAGACTTGAGCGAAGCCATTCGGATTCAACCCGCGTTCCGTCGAGCCCACCTCGCGCGCGGATTGATCCGAATCGAAGGGGCCACGGCGTACCTGGGGACTCGTAGGTTCGACTTCGGGGAGACGTCCAAGTCGACGTACGCCGTCCGACGCGAATCCATCGACCCGGCGGCTCGCGCCTCCTTCGAAGAGGCGCGGCGGGATATCGAGATCGCCCTGCGCCTGGCCGAGATCGAGCAGGATCGTCTCTTCGCGGAGGCGCTTCTGGCCCACGCTTCCCAGGATTCGCTCGGGGCTCGGGAGCGACTGAATCGGTTACTCGCGCGGTACCCTGCGGACTTCGTCGCCTTTCGACTCCGGGCGCAGGTTCTCGAGACGTTGGGAGAAGTCGCCGAGGCGTTGAGGGACTACGATCGGTGCCTGGAGCTTCGCCGGGGCGATTTGGACGTGCTTCGCGTCCGCGGACTCCTGCGGCTCGTGTGCGGTGACGTTTCGGGCGCGGAGCAGGACTCGGAGGAATACGGCCGGAGGGTGCCGCGGAGTTTGGAGGGACACCATCTCCGGGCCTTCGTTCTGACTCGCCGCGCAGACTACCGCAAGGCGCTTTCGCTGTGGGACCACCTGATTCTCTCGCGGCCGAAGGACACCAACTATCGCCTCGGAAGGGTCAATACTCTTTTGCTGATGGGGCGGGGGGCGGAGGCTCTCGGAGAATTGGAGGCGACCGAGGACCTCTGCGGAACGAGCGAGTGGCTTCGAGCGAAACGGGCGAACGTGCTCCATGCCCTCGGTCGGATCGGCGAGGCCGTGGACGTGTGGACCCGGATGATTCGGGATCGGGGACCCTCCGGCTCGATCCTCTTCAGGCGCGGTCGGGGGTACTGGATGCTGCGACGCTACGAAGACGCGGCCCGCGATTTCCGGGCCTGCCTCGAGATCGCTCCGGGCGACGCGAACGCCCACTGGCATCTCGCCGATTCCCTGTGTTCCCTCGGTCGCCACGCCGAGGCGGTCGAGGCGTTCGCGGCCGGAGAGCGAGTGTGCACCGCCGATCCGGAATTCGCGATCGGGGCGGCGCTGTGTTGTATGGATCTGAGACGCCTCGACCAGGCCCTCACTCTGATCGATCGAGCGATCGCCATCGACTCCCGCTCCGCCAAGGCGAGACACAATCGAGCCTTCCTCTACCACGAGTTGGGACTCTTCCCAGAAGCGCGCCGGGATTCGGATGAGGCCCTCCGGCTGCGCCCGACTTTCGCGGCCACGTGGAGTTCGCGCGCTTTCGGATGGCAGCGGGAAGGTCGTCCTGCGGAAGCGGCCGAGGACTATCTGGCGGCCGCGATGCTCCCGCCCCATCCCTCTTCAAACTTTCAGGATGCGCTCTCGCTCTTGATCCGTGTCCGACACTGGCAGCGCGCGCTGGTGGCGGCGGATGCGGCCGTCTCCTACCACCCCTACCGGGCCTCGTTCCTCGCGGATCGAGGGTTGATCTTGTTCCACCTTCGCAGATTCGGAGAGGCGCTCGCGGCGACGGACCTGGCCCTGTCCGCCGGGGCGGATCGGGAGACTCGCTTCAATCGGGCGATCATCCTGACGGAACTGAAACGGAGCGACGAGGCGATCTCCGAGTACCGCCGGATTCTGCGCGAACAAGAATCGTACTACCGAGCCTATCCGAACCTCGTTGTTCTCCTCATGCGCCACGGCAAACGCGACGAGGCGGCGGCCGTGAGTCGCAAAGGGCTCCGGTTCGATCCCCAGAACCGGGACTACTACCTCCGGGTCTTGCGGGTGTGCGGCGAACGATGACGGAACCGATGCCGCGCAAGTCAAGGGAGTGCAGCGGGATGAGGAAGCTCGGTGATGGACGATCCGGCGCGCCATCAAGTGCGATCCTCGGAATCGCGACAAGTACGAACCTCTTCTGCTCCGGGCCGAGAATCGCGAGTGACCGGCCGATCCGCCTGGAACCTTTCCCTGTCCCCGTCGTTCTATCCCCGCTTGAAGCGGAGGATCGACGATGGGAAAGAGAATAGCGCTCCTGGGAATTCTCGCGGCGGCGGGTTGCGGCGGAGGGGGACATGACTCCTACCACGATCCCTGGTATGCACGATACTCCAACGGTCATCCGATCGCGGCCGAGGCGGAAAGCCGGTTCGTCATCGATCGTGAAGACGAAATCATGGCCTGGATCAACGATCATCGCATTTTGGGAGGGGAGAACGCCCTGATCGAATCGGATTCGATTTCCGATGTCGCGCGAGCGCACTCCATCCACATGGCGATCCACGACTTCGAGGGTCCGATCAACCCCGAAGGCGACGATCCTGCGGCGCGGGCCTCCATCGCCGGCGTGAGCTTCTTTGCCTACGACGAGGTTCTCTCCGCGGGGATGTCCGACGCCGGGGACGTCTTCGATGCGTGGCTCGCGATTCCCGCGATGCACTCGCGGATCGACGACTCGCGGTGGACCCATCTGGGCGCGGGATATCACGACGAGCCGAGCTCGCGCTTCCGATTCTATTGGACGGTCGACTTCGCGGACCGCTAATTGGGTCGGATCTCCTCGAAGCGGAGCTCGCGTACCTCGGAGCCGGAGGTTACGGTCCGTCGCGAGGGAAGAAAGTGTTCTTCCACCTGAGTGAATTCGTCCGCGAGTTCGAGGCGTTCACGGACGTGGAGCGATTCGTCGAAGAACCGGACCTCGAAGCGCGTGGCGAGATAACGAGAGCGCGGCGTCCAGGTGACGTCTCGGACGTCGATGCGGAAACGCCGGCCGCGCTCGTCCAGGCGGCTGACGCTTCGGACCACGCCGCCGAGAACTTCGTACCGCGAGCCCATGGAGTCGCCGCGGATCCCGACACCGAGCGCCGCACCCTCTGCCGGTTCGAGCGCGAAAACGTCGCGCCCGTGTTGGGCGTCGAAGTCCCGCCGCCGCCGGTGATCGAGCATGCTCTCGAGCGTACGCCGGACCCATGCCCCGTGCTCCGTCGCCTCGGGCGGAATCACGAGCTCCAGGATTCGCGCCGTCCCGTCCACGTGAAGCGAAAAGTCCCCGATCTTGGCGCCTCCGATCGCGAGGGTCACTCGGGCACGAAATCCGCGGAAGTCCGACGACCAGGTCTCCCGATGTTCGAAGGCGTGGCGGAAGGCGAGCTTGGCGAGGCCGGCCGAGTCGGGATGGGCGCGGCCGGCGACTCGCGCGGCGATCAGAACGTGCCGGGTCGCGAAGATCTCTTTCCCGTCTTCCCCGGACAATCGGAAGGATCGCTCGACCGGACCCACGCCCCGAATAAAAACGTTCTCGACGGCGAATCGCTTCCGGTCTGGCGTGACGTATTCGAAGGCCGTGGCCACTCCGTCCTGTTCTCCCGCCAGCGCCGGAACCCGCACCTTTCGAACCCCGAGCAGCCGCGCCGTCGATTCGATCGTCCGGCCCTCTCCTTCATGCGTGGCGCGCCATTCCCCGGAGTCGAATAGTCTTGGACTGGCGTATTCGAGCGGCGGCTGGAACGCGACTTCTTTGCCGCTGGGTTTGAGCTCTCCGTGGAGAAAGAGCCCCTCCGCTGTGGAAGCGAATAGGTAGTCGTCGGAGTCGGGGTCCTGAAGTGCGAAGACTTCCTCGCGGTGCCGCAGCGCGGTCTTCACACGGAGTTGCTCTTTCTCTACGCCCCCGCGGCGCAGCGTTTCCTGGTAGACCCAGACATTTCCGTCGGCCAACGGGAAGTAGTCGGCAGCCCACGACACGCGGAGGGGCGTCGGGGAGGAAGAGCACCCCGAGAGGGTCAGCGCCAGAAGAGTCAGTCGTTTCATGTCGGGACAGATATCCAGGGCCGGAGTACCGGTCAAGGGATAAGAGCTCTGGGTTCCAGACGAATCCGGTCCCCTTGCCATGAACAGGGGGAAGGATACCTGAATGAAGTCGAAAGGGATCTCTCTGCACGAGGAAATGAGGAGGGGATTCTCCCTCGACGCCCGCGGACGGCGGACGTAGAATTCCGGCGTTCTAAGGAAAGGGAGGAACGATGACCTGGAAACCCGATCTTCGGACGGCGGCCCTCTGTCTCGCGGTGTTCGGACTCGGATTTGCGGCCGCCATGGCGATCCCCCGTGCCGAGGCGGCGCGGGCGGACGAGAAGGGATCCGCGCATACCTCCGTGGCCGGAGTCGCGGGCAAGGAAGGGCAGTTCTGCTACACGATGGAAACGACTCGCGGGAACCGGGAGACCTTCCTCGTCGTCGTCCGGGACAACGTCGTGTACTACCTCAACGCCCCTCCCGAGGCTGCGACGGATCGGAACGGATCTCCGTACGCCGTCCTGAAAAAATAGCGAAGCAGCGTCGCAGGCCTGGATTCTGCGCCCTCGGGACGCGCTTCCATGGCACCTGTGCCTTTACTTCTTCTGCTTCGAAGGCGGGGCGCACCGCATGCGGACGTTGTCGAGGATCCCGTTCACGAAGGGGCCCGAGTTCTTGGTCGAGAACTTCTTCGCCATTTCGATCGCTTCGTTGATGCTGACGAGCGGCGGGATGTCCTCGCAGAAACAAAGTTCGTAGGTCGCCAGACGGAGGATGTTTCGGTCCACCGCGGCCATGCGGGGGAGATCCCAATTGGTGGCGACGGAGGCGATGCTCTCGTCGATGCGCGCGCGATGCTCCCAGGTGCCGACGACGGTTTCGCGGGCGAAGTCCACCACCTCGGCGTCGGTGGAAGCCTCTCGGAGGAGGTCGTCGAGCTCGTTCAAGACGTCGGTGCCTCGCAAGTCCAGTTGATAGAGAAGCTGAAGGGCCACCTCGCGGGCGAGAGTCCGTTTTCTCATCCGATCTTCCTCATGAGGGAGGCCATCTCGAGCGCGGCCAGCGCCGAGGAGCGACCCGCGTTTCCCATCTTCGCCCCGCTGCGTTCGATCGCCTGTTCCAGGGTCTCCACCGTCAACACGCCGAAGATCGTGGGGATTCCCGTTCGGCGACCCACTTCCGCGATTCCGCGCGCGGTCTCGCGGCAGACGTGGTCGTAGTGGGCCGTGTCTCCCCGGATCACGCATCCGAGGCAGACGATCGCGTCCGCCCCTCGCCGCCGGGCGATCTGGCGCGCCGCGGTAGGGAGCTCCAAAGCGCCCGGGACCCACACGACTTCGATCTGCTCCGGCCGGGCCCCGTGGCGTGCGAGCGTGTTCTCGCATCCCTCCAGGAGCATCGCCGTAATGTACTCGTTGAACCGGCTCACGACGATGGCGAACCGAAGTCCTTCGGCGGAGTAGTCCCCTTCGATCGTGCGGGCGTGCCGAGGATTCTTCCCCTGCCGTCGTATCGCCATGGTTTTTCGTCGACTCCTAGACCCTATCCCGGTAGGCATCGTGGCCGCGGTGGCGGCGCCGAGGGTGCAGATGCAAGGCGCGACGACGAGGC
>CAZGKV010000031.1:0-42579 GCA_964526305.1 uncultured Planctomycetales bacterium
TCTGCACCCTCGGCGCCGCCACCGCGGCCACGATCCTACCGGGATGTGCTCTAAGGAGGCGCGGTGCCGCAAGTCCCCGTGAGCGTCGTTATCCCCGTGTACAATCGCGAGGCCTACGTCGGCCAAACGATCCAGAGCGTGCTTCGGCAGACCTTCTCGGATTTCGAGCTGGTCGTCATCAACGACGGGTCCACGGATCGGAGCGAATCCGTCATCCGCGGGTTCAAGGATTCCCGTCTCACGGTCGTCACCCAAAGCAATCAGGGGCTGGCGCGAACCTGGAATATCGGTCTCGGTCGGGCCCGAGGGGAATTCGTGAAGCTCCTCGACTCGGACGACCTCATCGCCCCTACCTTTCTGGGAGAACATCTCGAGTTCGCCCGCCGGATTCCGGAATCGGACGTCGTCTATTCCAACTGGGTCACGATCGACGAGCATGGCGCCTTCGTTTCCAAAACCCGATTGGGCGAGATTCCGTCTCTATGGACGACTCTTCTGCACGGGAATGTGTTCGGAGTCCACGAAATGCTCTTTCGAAAAGTCGCCCTGGACTCGGTAGGGGCATTCGATTCCACGATTCGGATCTGCGAAGATTGGGATCTCTACCTGCGGATGGCGAGACGGGGGTGCCGGTTTCGACATCTGGATCGGGTTCTTTCTTTCCATCGCGTCCATTCGGGAACGTACAAGAAAGCGGTGACCGACCGCTTCCGACAAGTGATCGAGAAGACCTTTTCCGACGAGTCGCTGGAGGCCGAGCATCGTAGCTTGCGACCCCTATGCGAAGCGCGCCATGCGCTGTTCCTGATGGAGGATTGCCTCCGATGGGGATGGCCGGAGGAGGCGGATCGATGTCTCGAACGATTCATCGAAGCCCTCGAGCGACTGCGAACGCACCCTCAGAAACGGAAATGGTATACTCGGTGGCTGGTGCCGATTTGGCCGCGGACCGCGGGCGGGTGGATCTACGTGCGTCATATTCGGGAAAGGCTGATTCGCTTGGGAACGGATGTCGATCTAGTCCATGTGCTGGACCGAGGGGTGGCGCGGAGCTTCTTGGCCCGCCCGGTGCGGCGTGTGCGGCAGTGGGTGAACTCCATCGGGGTGTCCCATGAAGTCTGAGTACGAGGTGCTGTTATCCGAGACCCACGATGCCTTCGTCATGGAGCTCCGGCGCTCCTCCGACGGTGCCCTGGTTTTCTGGCGCAAGAGTCGACGCAGCGGGATTCCCAACACGATCGGGCAGATCACCCGCATGGACGCTCAGGGAAACCCGCGGTTGGAGCCGATCACGGAGGAGACGGGACGGAAGATCATCGAACGGATTCTCAAGGGGGAGCATTTTTCTTCCTGCTTCCTGTTTCCGGACGAGGGGGTGACGCTTCCGGAGTCGCTCTTGCAATCGCTCCAGACCAAGTCGGAGATGGAGGAGAAATTCACCTCCACGGGGGCCAAGTTCTGGGGTCATCCCGAAGCGATGAATTCTTATCGAGAAGGGACCGGTCGGACGGTCGTCAGCACCCACATCTCTCCGGAAGGGCGGTGCAACCTCGCCTGTCCCTACTGCTCCGTCACGTACCGTCAGGTCAAGTCTCGCCTGGAGCTGAGCGTGATCCAGCGGTACGTTCGTGATCTTAAAACGCGGGGGTTGAAGGCCGTCATCCTCACGGGGGGAGGCGAGCCGACCCTGTACCCCCACATCAACGAGCTGCTGGAAACCCTCTACTCGGAAGGACTCAAGGCGGCCCTCATCAACAACGGCACGAATCTCCATCGGGTCCGCCCGGAGCTGCTTCACCGCCTGACGTGGACGCGGATCTCGGTCAACATCTTTCCCGGTTGGGAGCAAAAGATCCGGATTCCCGCCGACCTTTCGTCCCACACGACGGTGGGGATGTCCTTCGTCTACACCCCGCAGCACGAGCAGCCCCAGTTCGATCTCCTGGACGTGTTGCGGAGAATCAAAGTTCTTGCCGACGGGGCAGGAGTGAAGTATATCCGCCTCCTCCCGAACTGCCTGCTGGATCAGAAGAGCCTCTTGACCGAGCACCTGGCCCTCTCCCGGGTTGTCGCGAAGCTGGAGGACGCACGTTTCTTTCATCAGGGCAAGATCCACGAGGCCCCGGCCGCCGACATCTGCCATCAATCCTTCTTCCGTCCGTATCTGAGCGAAGAACCGTTTCCGGGGGAGACGGCGGCCGGGTCGGTCTTCCCGTGCGACTCCGTGGTCCTCAACCATGATGCCGAGCATTTCAGCCGACGATACGCCCTCTGTCGTCCTCACGAGGTGCTCGATTATCTGGACCGACGGATCGAACCTCATTTTACTCCGCGGATCCATTGCGCCGGATGCGTCTTCACGAACACCGTCAACATGCTCGAGGGGTTCAAGAATCGGGGCGAAGAACGTTTCAAGGAGTTCGAAAATGCCGACCTCCAACATGTCGACTTCGTCTGACGATCCCAGCCGTCCGGAGTACTACGACGAGGTGTACTTCGAGACCGGGACCATGCATCGCAAGAGCCTCTACAGTTATTACCGATGGTTGCCGGAGCAGACCTTTCGAATGGCGATGGCCGTCGTCGAGCATGCCGGCCTTCGGAGGAACGAACGCTTCCTGGATTTCGGATGCGCCAAGGGATTCCTCGTCAAGGCAATGCGACATCTCTTCCGCGACGCCTACGGTTGCGACTGGTCGAAGTATGCGGTCGCGAACGCAGAGCCCGAGATCCGGGAGTACGTCCGACTCTCGACTCCGGAACGCCCCATTCCTTTCGAGGAGCGTTTCCGTCTGGGTTTCGCCAAGGACGTCCTGGAACACATGCCCTACCCGGCGCTTCCCTCGGCTCTGAGGAATCTCCGCGAGAGTTGTCAGCGCTTCCTGGCGATCGTGCCTCTCGGGGAGAACCAGCGATACGTCATCGAGGAGTACGAGCGCGACTCTTCGCACTTCATCCGGGAGGACATCCCCTGGTGGACGGCGCGCATGAAGGACGCCGGCTTCGAAAAGATCACCGCCGAGTACCATGTGCCGGGAATCAAGGATTCGTGGCATGCGGTGAACCCGAAGGGCAATGTGGTATTGCTTGCCGAGTGATCCGCTTCCTGCGCGGGAATCACGTTCGGATCATGGGAAATCGGATCGCGGAGCGGCGCCCTCTCCGAACGGCGCCGCAGCATCCTGCGATTCGCCTCGAGACTCACTTTCGGCAGGACACGCCCATCACCCTTACCCCAACAGAAGCCGGACTTCCTATCGCGCACGGGCGTCCCGCGATTGCCGCTTGTAGATGATTTCCGGAACAGAGCCGAACAACCATTGCCGTTTGGAAACCAAGGTGTAAGCGCTTGGGATCGGATACTTGGAGATCACCAAATCTGTCGGATCGCGCTGGGTATCGCGATTGACCAGGTAGAGGACCCTAGTGTTTAGTCGGTCTGCCTGCTCGAGATAAAACCTCACGCTCTCTGACATCATGTGCTGAAAGCTCATCGTATTGATCAAGAGATCGAGCTCTGCTTGAAGCTGCGGAAGCATCCAGGGAGCCAGAACCACGATGCGGGCGTTCGGATCCATGCGGTCGCCGGCATGAAAGAGACACTGAACAGGCACCTCGAAGGACGCCCGAAGGTAAAAATAAGCGAGGGGCAGGGTATCCGGCAGTTCCACGAGGAAAAACCGCTTCACCTCGCAGTGATGCAGCAAATCTGTCGCCAGTCCTCCAAACCCTCCCCCCACTTCGAGAATGGTTCCGAGCGAATCGCCCACCGCTTCGCGAATCTGGTGCCGGTAATACAGGTACCTGATTTGCGCCTCCGTAATATGGCAGTACCGGTCTGAGGCAAGGGGCCCTTTCCGGCGAAGCCGTCGAACAATCTCGGCCAATGTTACGGAAAGCGATCGGGGAACTCGGTACGTGCTGGGTTCGCCGATCAGGGGACTGTCGAGATCGGCCAGGCGAAAGGGGCGGTGGCGGTACAACGTGCGCGCCATTTTCCAGAGGTGCCGTGCGCCCTTCCACTTCAACCCAAGAGGGACGCATCCACCCCAGTCTAGAAAAACTTGCTTGCCGGGAGAGTCGGGAAAATTATGCCGCCCTGCCGCCAAAAAAGTGTGACGGAATCCTCGCAGAAAGCCCGGGATCGCGAGAAGAGCCTCTCGAAGGGGGAGGTACTTGTCTTCCACGGGCGAAGCATCCCAGGGACCCGAGACAGTTGCCTGCTTGATCTGCTGAAACAGTGCGATCGACTCGCGCTCCAGCACTTCCAGAAAAGCGTCCGTCCGACTTTTTTGGAGGGGCAAACCAGGCATCATGGCCGTAGAGCCTTTTCGGGTTGCTCTATGTGTACGAAACTCGGTTTCCTAGACAAGAAGTATCTGTATTCAAACCGCCTGAACCTTCGCGAGGCAGAACGCCTGGCGTGTTGTTGCGAGGGCTCCCGGGAAGGGCCTCTCCTGAATCTGTCGACTGTCCAAGCGAATCGGGTGCGCACTACCCGCCCTCCAGCCGATCCTTACGATTCACGACGTTCGGTTGCACCCCAGGGATGCTCGGTGGAGGTATCACAAACTCCGTGTGCGACTTCGGGTTCTTCACGAAAAATAGTTCCACAGCACTTTGCGTTCGCCTTCTCGAACCACGGCAGCGCGGTGCATCCCCCGCGTGTCGACAATCACCAGCGTACCTCTCGGACCCACAATGGGTACCGGTTCGGAACGGCCCGTGTTCTTCCCCATTTCCCGGGAACGGAAGTAAAGCGCATTCGAATCGAAAGGATCGGGCGGAATCGTCCTCCAGAACACGCTCAACCGATGAAGGGAGGGAGCATCGAAGAACAAGTTATGCGTTCTAGGAACGAAGGTAAATGGCCCCGTCTGAGACGTGATGTCGGAGAGAAACAGGATCGTTTTCAAGCCGTGCATCCAATTATCGCTATGCCAGGCGCGCCCGAGTCCGATTTCCGGTCCATCTTCCCGGGCCGCCCATACCCGAGCATCGGCATACGAGTATTGATAGGTGATCTTGAGAAAGTTCGATTCCCCCTGATACGCCGTTACGACGGCCTGGATGAATGGATCCTGCGTATAAGACCGATGGAGATCGGGAAAGTCTTGCTCCACATGATGCCAGCGGATGCCTCCTGGCCGCACGTGCTCGCTGGGGCGCTTCGCCTCGAGATAAAAGGAGCCGAGGCGCTCATTCCACCTGTCTACCGTCGTGGCATCCCAGAATCCCTCCCGAAGGTAGTATCCGGAACGGCTCAAGGCCTCCACGGCATCCCGTACCGCCCCTCGTGTCGATCCAAGAGCACGGGAGACCCGCACGCGGTGACCCAGTTCGTGCCGGGCGACACGGAGCAGTTTCGCTGCGAAACTCATCACCCACGGAGATCCTAAATCCGTTCGTCGAAGACGGCAACAAACTTGGGATCGAAGAAGTAGGGATTCCGTTCCTGAGACGTCCTCAGGACTTCGCGTTTCGAGCGCGCTTCCGCTTGAAAATGTAGTTGCCCTCGTTCCGCCCAGGACGGCGTATACAGTCGAAGCCCATGGTCTCGAAGCGGCTCATGATCTCGGAGACCTTGTCTTCGGTGCCGGAGATTTCGCAGAGTACGGTCTTCAGGGCATCGTGTGCGAGAATCTCTCGCATGCCGTTCAAGACGAGTGCCTCGAGGCCGTCCACATCGATCTTGACGTGGTTGGGAAGGGGGAGAATGCCTCGGCGCACCATTTCATCCAAGGAGCAGCTGAAGAGGCCGATCCGGGCCGTGGGCGCGAACTCCTTACCTTGGGAGTCGATCGTCCGGCCGAATTGGTGATCGGACTCTCCCGCCTGAAATGCATAGTGCGTATTGAAGAAATCCAGCCTAGTCTGGTCGCTGCAAGCGATCATGAAGCACGAGATCGGCAACTCGTTGAGCATGACGTTTTTCAAGAGCTGGGCCATTGAATTGGGCTCGGGCTCGAATGCGAATACCCGCAGACCCTTGTGTCTCAGGGCCGCGTAGATGCTGTAGTTGCCGATGCACGCGCCTACATCGATAAACGTCTCCCCGGGTCGGAGTTCCTCCTCGATCCACCGCAGGGTCTCAGGCTCTTTTCTGCCCTGGACCATGCGGTCCCATCGTGTCCTCTCATAGCTGTTGCTGAGGCTGACGCGAAACTCGAGTCCGCGAAAGTGGTACGTCCGAATGCGGTTCAGGTGGATCGGATAGATCCCCATCACTTCAGCGAACGGTCGCAGAAGCGCCGATCCGAATCTGACCTTGCCGCGCTGTATTTTGGAAGGCATGCCAACACTCAGATCCGTTGCGGATCAGGAGCTAGGACATTGCCGGCTCCGCCGCCGGGGCGACCTGCCAGCCTCTGAGGGTACCAGATTGGAGGCATCTTACGTTACTGACTCTCTTGCCGCTACCCTTTCTTTCCCGAAGCTTTACGTCTCTTCTCCTGGCAGAAGCCCTCGTCGCTCTCGAGGCCACGGCAACCATTTCAATCTCGCCAAGAGGAGATTGGTGGGAGCCCGCTCGACGATCGCTGTAAATGTGGGATCCCTCGGATTCAGAGTTCCCGCGCAACCGTGCACTCGAAGAGGATGCCGCTCTCTTCAGAAAAGAAACGTCGATGTCACGCTTTCGCCAGGTCGCCTCCGGGCCTGCCCCCTTCTACGGCGGGAAGCTGGGGACGACTCCAATTGCGGAGCATGGACTCCAGGTGTCGGAGAAGAGTGCACACCGTGTCGACAGAAGGATCCACGTCGGCATAGTAGATCATCGGCGTAGCCGTAAAATTCGCGCGCTGAACCGCCGGTTGATGGACATTGTAGCCCCAGTGCACTGCGGGGCATCCGGTCGCGAGCCCAAATTGGATCCCACCGGACGTACTTCCGACGGCCATCACCGAGCGCCTTAAAGCGGAGATCTGGACGTCCATCCGTTTGGCCGATGGAATCTGGATTAGGTCGAGACATCCCTCGGGCACTCCATCGGAAAAATAGGTACCCCCGGGCTCGCCCAAAATGGTCACCTGCAGCTCCGGCCACAAGTTCTGCAAACGCCGGACCAGTTCGACATACTTCTCGACCGGCCAATTCTTGTCCGGGCGTCGCAGGGCTCTGTGACGCGCAAACACTGCGAGGTGCTTGCGCTCCTCGGGCACTCTCGCTCGATATTCCTGCTGTCCAGCCAAGGTCGGCTCCAGCCTTTCGAACAACTGGTGTTCAGGATCGATGCTCTGCACGACAATTCGCGCATGGCTCGGGCGCCCTTCCTCCGGGATGCGCGTACCGAATTCCAAACCCTCCGGATCGCAACGGTTCCATCTCCATGGGACAAAGAAGAGGGTATCGTCGGGGAGGCGACTCTTGAATTCCTCCAGGATCCGCTCCGCATGGGGGGCGATGTCGGGTGTGGAAACGGGCACTTCGCTCCACTCCGGTTCGTATGGGCACGATCGAAAGAAGGCCCTCAAGGCGCCCCGGAACGTGAATTTGGGGACATTGACCCCGGGATACCCCGATCTCCATCCGTCCGCGCAGTACCCATGACCGGACACTCTGAGATCCACGAACGACGACGGAATCGGCCAGAATTCGTCCACATCAGTGTAGAAGGGATACCGACCCGGATAGCTCGCCGCGATCTTTGGGTAGTCGCGATAGTGGGTCCGGCAGACCCTGCGAACCCAGCCTTGCCAATACAGCAACTCCCACCCGAACTCGCCGATGAAGGGGCCGAAGAACACGGTTTGCATGAATATCGCTTCCGAATCCGCCTCGTAGAGGAAGGATACACGATTCACGCGCCCAGCGTCACAACAGATCGGTCAGAACGGTACCGAGAGTGAATCGCTCTCTTGCGACGAATCGACAAATGGACGGATTCGGTCACCTCATCCGGGAGAAAACGCTCTTTGGCTGTCACTTTCTACGCCGACTTTCTTTGGAAAACTAGCCGTATCAAGAATCGTGTCCACCGGCCACAGGAATGAGATACTCTGTAGGGAAGCGGATCTCTCGCCCTCGACAAGGTTCGCGTTGCTGAGAAGGAGAGCGAGGTTTCGGCATTCGTAGTGTGTCGGTCTTGAACTCCGCAGATCCGTAAGGGGAGGGGACGCCGTGAGGAATCGGGACCGGTCACCCATCGCGGCTCCAGACCCATGCGGAAATGGATGAAGGAGACGGCGAGACGTGTGGGCGAGCCCGCTCTCCCGGTCACCAGGCGCCTAGAATCTGCGCTCCACACGTGGAACCAGAAGGTCGCTCCCGCTGGGGGAGCGCTCCGCATCGGAGTCTCGTTGCGGGAGATCCGGGATCGGACCCTTGCGTTTGCCCGGAGCCTCCGCATGATGCGGAGCGGACGATTCGCCGGCTATCGACACTCCAAGAGCGCGCGGAAGCCGGTGCTCTACGCAACCCTGTCGGCATTGTTGCTGAAGCACCTCTATGGCGTACCCATGGACCCCGTCATTCGAGAGGAGCTGGATTGGGTGCTTCGGTTTCAATCCGAGGATGGGCTCTTCCGGGATCCGGTGATCGCGTGCAAGGGTGCCGAGACGGAGGATTCGTGGGGATGGCGACACCTCACGTTGCACTCTCTCATGACGTTGTCCCTCTACGGTATCCCCGCAGGCCGGCCGTTACGTTGGCTCGCACGGATCGGCGATCCAGATCGGATCAAGAGATTCCTCGACAGTCAAGATTGGGGAGACCGGGTTGCCTGGACCAGTAACGCGCTCCAAAACCTCGGCGTCATGCTGCAATATGGGCGCGACTCCCAAGGGATGTCCCAAGCCGCCGAGCTCTTGAGTATTCTGTACGAAGGAATCGAGTCGCGGCAAGACGAACGGACGGGTCTGTTCGGTCCCCGGTTCGACACGCCCGAGACCTTGTCCCTCGGTGTCCAAGCCGGCTATCACTTTTGGCTTCTGCACTTTTATGACGGTCGTCCGATACGGCATGCGGACCGAATCATCGATAGCGTGTTACGGACTCAGAATCTGATGGGGGGATTCGGGGTCGAATGGAACTCTACGGCGTGCGAAGATATCGACTCCATTGACCCCCTCGTGCGTCTCGGCCGCGCGACGACCTATCGGAAGTCGGAGGTGCAAGCCGCTTTGGCTCGCGCCCTGCCTGCTGTGCTCCGGTGCCTGAACCCAGATGGCGGCTGGGTGTTCCGCCGGAACGAGCCCCTCGAAGTGGGCCACCCCCAAATGTACAGCGCCGCAGACGAGAGCAATCTGTTCCATACCTGGTTCCGCACGCTGGGCTTGGCGTATTGCTTGACCGGAATGGAGCGAGTGCCGTCCGAGCTCGAGTACGAGTGGAATTTCGCCCGCGCCCCCGGACACCAGTTTCTCTGATGAAGGGTCGGATGACGATGATCGCGGAAGTGCCTCCTCTGGTGTCGGTGGCGGTTCCGACCCGCAACCGCGCTCGTAGACTCGACCGCCTCCTGGGAACCCTGGCGGCACAGGAAGCGGTCTCCTTCGGGTGGGAGGTCATCGTTGTCGACAATGGATCGGAGGATGACACGGAGGAGGTCGTTCGGAGACACGCCGCCGGAGGGTCGATCGTCCTTCGACATGTGTTCGAGCCGCGCGTGGGTCTCCACTATGGACGCCATCGCGGGGCACGCGAGGCGCGTGGGCTGTATCTCGCATACCTTGACGACGATATGGAGTTGTCGACGACCTGGATCCAGGGAGTGGACCTTCTGGAGAGGCGGCGGGCGGACGCGGTCGTCGGGCGGATCCTGCCCCTGTGGGAGGGTCGACCTCCGGCGTGGCTCCGCAGCCTCGTCGACGACGGCGTCTATCCCCCTCTCGGACTGTTGAATTTGGGAGAAAAGCGGCGAGCCGTGGATCCGCTCACGGTTTTCGGCGGGAACTGCTTCCTCCCTCGTAGATTGATATTCGAACTGGGAGGATTCCATCCGGACGGTTTTCCCCGAGAGAGGCGCCGGTATCGAGGGGACGGAGAGACGGGGCTCATGCGCAAGTTTCGGAACTCCGGATTCAGGAGCTTCTACGATCCCGCGGCCACCGCATATCACGTGGTCTCTCCCGAACGCATGTCGGAGGCGTATCTCTGCGCCCGGGCGTACAACCAAGGGATCAGCGATTCCTTCGCCTACTTCCGCGACCTCCATGGCGTCGAATCCGGTCCCAAGCCGTGCTCCCGTGTGGGACGCGCGGTCGAGACTTGTCGGCGACTACCGCTCTCGGATCTGCTACGCACGATCCGCACCAAGGTCACGCGTTGGGGACGGAGGGTCGTATCCCGTCGGTACGTGGATCTGCTCCGGAGCTTCAGAGCGGCCTACGAAGATGGCTGGAGGTATCACCAACGGGAAGTCGATGGCGATCCGAATCTCCTCCAGTACGTGCTCCGAGAGCAATTTCTGGACGAGGAGGGGGCGCCCGAAAGTTCGTGACGGACCGAGGAGAGTCATTTGCGGTTGCGTGCGGTACAGTTGGGGCTTGACATGGGTCGGATGGAGCGAGTAGGAGGTCGATGAGGCGCTCCGAGCGCCGCCTTTATGTCTGAAATCAAGTTTGCTCTCATCGGGTGTGGACGCGTGGCGGAACGACATGCGGACGCGCTGTCCAAAACCCCAGGCAGCCGCCTCGTGGCCGTATGCGATTCGGCGACCGATCGTGCCCAGCCCTTCGGTCAACGCCACGGCGTTCCTTCCTTTACGTCCTCCTCGGAGATGTATCGCTCCGTCGAGATCGACGCGGTGTCGATTGCGACCCCGAGCGGGGATCATTTTCCCCGGAGCCTGGAGGCTCTCGGATTCGAGAAGCACGTGATCGTCGAGAAACCGCCCGCCTTGCGTCTCGAGCACGTCGAGCAGATGATTTCGGAGGGCCGACGCAGAGATCGAAGGGTTTGGGTGGCGTTCCAGAATCGTTACAATCCGGCCGTGCATCGGACTCGTGAGGCCCTGCTGGAGGGGCGTTTGGGGAAGCCGGTCCTCGGCACCGTACGGATTCGATGGTGCCGAAATCAAGGCTACTTCGATGGAGATTCCTGGCACGGTCGCTGGGCCACCGATGGAGGAGTCCTCGCACAACAGGCGATCCATCACGTCGATATCCTGCGCTGGTTCCTGGGAGAAATCGAAAGCGTCGAATCGACATGCTCCACCCGGCTCGTGGATATCGAATGCGAAGACCTCTGCGTCGCCACCCTACGATTCAAGAGCGGGGCGCTGGGAATCATCGAGGCGACCACGGCCGCGCGCCCTCGCGATTTTGAAGCGTCCGTTTCGGTCCTCGGAGAGAAGGGCACGGTCGTCCTCGGGGGGACGGCTCTGAATCGAATCGAAACCTGGGAGTTCGCGGAATCTCGACCCGAGGATCGCGAGGTCCCGCAACGTTTCTCCCAAGAGGTGCCCAATTCGTTCGGGTTCGGACATGACACGCTCTTCGGCCGAGCCGTGGCCTCCATCGCTCTCGGAGCGCCGGTCGAAATACCGGCGGAAGAGGGGTTGAAGACCCTAGAGGTCGTTCATGCCGTCTACGCGAGCCATGAGCGAGCCTGCCGTGTCCGACTGGACGAACATCCTCGATCCTCGCGACTGGGCATTTGCAGTCCACTTCCGACTGGATCTCACGGAGAGAACACCCTGCGCGACGTTCAAGAATGTCTCAGCAACGCCCTGAATCTTGAAGCGACGGATCGCCGACTCATCGCGGGAATCATCGGGGATCGCCCCTCGCAATACGCGAAAAGTCCGTCAATTTGGAATCCGGCGTTCCAATCCCTGGCGATGAAGGCCCTCTATCTGTCGTTCGACGTCGACCGTCACCGGCTTCCGAATCTTCTCAAGGCGCTTCGAGGCTGGGAGAATTATCTCGGAGGAAGCGTTACCGTCCCCTATAAGGTCGATATCGTCGAGCACCTTGACGAGGTGGATCCTCTCGCTCGCCAGATCGGAGCCGTCAATACGATTCTCCGGACACCCGAAGGTACGCTGGTCGGATTCAATACGGATGCGGCCGGGGGTCTCCATTCGCTGATTCGACCCCACGCCGGGCGATCGTCGCCGGTTCTGGATTCTCTCCAGGGACGTACCGTGCTTCTGATGGGGGCCGGAGGAGCCGGTCGGGCCCTGGCGTTCGCTCTGGCCAAGGAAATTGGCCCCGGAGCCTTATTCCTCGTCGATCGCACACCGGAGCGGGCCCGATCTCTGGCGGACGAGGTGCTCCGGACCCGCCCCGGCGTTACGGCGCTTCCTCAAGCCGGCATCCCTGAGGTGCTGCCGAGGGTCGATCTTCTAGTCAACGCCACTCTCTGCGGTCAGAGCGGAGTCCGGTCCGTGGACGCGAGGACGATCGTTACGTTGGAGCCGTTCTCTCCATTGGCTCCCGCGAACCCCGTCGCCGTCGAAAAACGAAGTGAGGATTCTCTACCGGAAGCCTATCGCCGATGCGTCGAGGCCTCCCGAGAAGCGATCCAGGAGAACAACCGTCGATCGTATGAGCTCGCGTTCCGCCTCCCGGGTACCGCGGTCGTGTTCGACGCCGTCTACTCTCCCGTGGAAACCACGCTGCTCCGCGACGCGCGTCTCACCGGCCATCGGACCCTCAACGGAAAAGCAATGAACATCGCCCAGGCGGCGGAGGCGATGTTCCACCGGGTGTGCCGATCCTATCTGGAATCGCACAGCCTGTGGACGGAGCAGACCTATCAGCGGATCCTCACGGTGATGTCGTCCGTATGGTAATGCCCCCTGCAAACATCGTCGCGATCATTCCCGCCCGCGGCGGTTCGAAAGGACTGCCCCGGAAGAATCTGCGGCTCCTCGCGGGAAAGCCGCTGTTGGCGTACGCGATCGAGGCGGCGAGATCCGCCCCGGCGATCCAACGGGTGATCGTGTCGACGGACGACGAGGAGATCGCCGGCGTCGCGCGCCGGTGGGGAGCCGAAGTTCCCTTCCTCCGACCGGCGGGAATCTCCGGCGACGAGGCGACGACCGAATCGGTGCTCCAGCACGCTGTGCTGTGGCTGGACGAGCACGAGGGTTCCTCGGTCGAAATCGTCGTGTTTCTGACCTGCTCCACCGTATACCGAGAAACCCGATGGGTGAACGAGGTCGTGAAGCGACTCCTCGATGACGCGACCTTGGACAGCGCCTTCGTCGCCCTGAAGACGCACAAGAATTTTTGGCGCAGGAGGGCGGAGGGATGGGAACGGCTCGCCGCCGACATTCCGTACGCTTCCCGGCAAGTGCGCGAGCCCTTGTATCGCGAGGAGACGCCGGCGGCGTGCGCGACTCGTGCCTCTTGGATTCGGAAGGGAAGAAGACTCGGACCGCGCGTGGACCTCGTGGTCACGGACGACGAACGCGTGGCGCTCGATATTCATACGGAGTTCGATCTCTGGCTGGCCGAAAAGATCCTGGTAGAGTGGCCGAAGGAGCGGGGAACCCTTTGAGATGAAAGACATCACCGAACAAGACTTGAAGACCAACCTTCCCTTGGTCGCGGCGGCCCCGAACCGGCCGAGGTCGACGGTCCGCGTCGGCGACGTGACCTTCGGGGGAACCTCCCTGGTGATCATCGCGGGCCCGTGTGCGATCGAGAGCGAAGACCTGACGCTCGAGATCGCGCGGGCGGTTCAGAAGGCCGGCGCCCACATGCTTCGGGGAGGAGCCTACAAACCGTTGACCTTTCCCTACCGAAACGAACGGATGTACGAGTTGCGCGAGAGAGGACTGGCGTACTTGCGGAAGGCCGGCGACGCCACCGGATTGCCCGTGGTTACGGAAGTCATGGATGTGCGTCTGGTGGAGGTCGTCTCTGAGGCTTCCGACATGATTCAGATCGGGGCTCGCAACATGGCGAACGTTCCTCTTCTGGAGGAGGTCGCCAAGACGAACAAACCGGTCTTGCTGAAGCGGCACTATGGAGCCAGCCTCAGGGAATGGCTGGGAGCGGCCGAGTACCTCCTGGTTCACGGCAATCCCAACGTCGTCCTGTGCGAACGAGGGATCGTGGCGCCTCATACGCACGAAGCCACGTCTCGATTCATCGTGGATCTCCAGGTCGTCCCGGCCGTCCGGGAATACTCGCACCTTCCCGTAATCGTCGATCCGAGCCACGCCACCTTCAAACGCAAGTATGTTGCGCCGATCGCGCGAGGGGCGATCGCCGTAGGTGCCGATGGAATCCTGATGGATGTGCATCCGAGACCGGAGCAGGCCGCGGTCGACCCCTTGCAGGCCTTGAACTACGACGCGTTTTCCGATCTGATGGGGCAGCTTCGAGGAATCGCGACCGTGATGGGACGCTCGCTCTAATCGAGTACCGAAATCGGTGACGGAACGAATGGATTCGTCGTGCGAAATCGTCGCCCAGATTGATTACTTCCGAAACGGTCGAGTGGCGAGCGGGCGATCCCTTCTGAGCGAGGCGGCGGGGACCGGAGTCTCCGCCTTCAAGCTCATCGCCCTCTCCCCGGAACACTACGCTTCGGCCCCGATACTGGTCCGCCCGGAACCGAATGGCGCACACGCCGGAACCCTCAGAGACTCGCTGGGAATCCTGACCCTCACTCCTGAGACCTTGGCGGAAATCAGGGCCATGACTCCGGGATTGCGTCTCATCGTCGCTCCCTACGACGAATCGACGTTGAAGGCGCTCTCCCCGTGCTCCGTCGACGCATGGCAGGTGGATCCTCCCTGCAACACCCATACGCCCCTGTTGCGCGCCTTGGCGGCCGTCGCCCGACGTGTCTACTTCTGCACTCGCGGATGCTCCCCTGAGGAAATCGACCGCGCGCTCCGGATCTTCGAGAACATCCCGCTTGTCTTGGTCCACGAACTTCGGTCTCCTCCTTCCGCGGATCTTCTGAAAGACATGGCGATGCTGGCCTGGCTTCGATCTCTGGGGCACCCGACGGGATGTGCGGACGATCGACATGACCTTTATCCGTCCGCGTTGGGAGCGACCATGGGCGTCCGCGTCATCCAGAAGCCTCTCTGGAACGGACCGGAGAGCGTCGCTCGGCTGGCGGAGTTCGTGCGAGGCCTCCGCAAGCTGGAGAGGATGGCGTGCTCCGGCCCGGAGATGCTCTACGATCCGGAGGAGCTCGACCGGATCGAAGACGATCGGATGACGCTGGTGGCGAGCCGGCCCATCCCGCGCGGAAGCCTTCTGAGTCTCGACGCCGTGGCCGTGAAGGCGCCTGCGAGAGGATTGTCTTCTCACTTGATACCCTTCCTGATCGGACGGCGAGTCTTGTATGATCTGGAGAAGGACGACCCCATCACGTTCGGAGTGATCGAGTGAACGTCTCCGTGGTGATTCGCACCAAGAACGAGGAGCGCTGGATCGATCGCTGCCTTCGGGCACTCTCCCTGCAGGTCGGTTGCTCCTTTGAGGTCGTCGTGGTGGACAATCAGTCCACCGATCGAACGTTGGAGCTGCTGAAAAACCATGCCTGTCGCCTGGAAACGATCGCCGATGCCGACTTCACCCATGGGCGTTCCATCAACCAGGGGATCCGGAGCCGTCCCTCCGACTTTGTCGCCATCCTGTCGGGGCATTGCGTCCCGCTCAGCGAGCGCTGGCTAGAGCGACTCCTCGCGCCGTTCTCGGATCCCACCGTGGCCGGAGTGTACGGACGCCAGGAACCCCTTCCGGACAGCAGCCCGTTCGACAAGCGAGATCTCTGGACGACCTTCGGATTGGACCGGCGAGTGCAGGTCAACGACTGGTTTTTTCACAACGCGAACTCCATGATTCGCCGATCCGTTTGGGACCAGCTTCCCTTCGATGAAGAGATCGACGGAGTGGAGGATCGTGACTGGGCCAAGCGCGTTCAGGAGCGGGGATACCGAATCGTATACGAGCCGCGCGCCGCCGTCTTTCACCACCACGGAATCCATCAGGGGCGGGACGAGAAGCGGGCGCAGAGAGTGGCTCGAGTGATCGAGCTCATCCAAAAGAACAAGAGCGAAAGAAGAGCGGGAGAGGCGTGAGCGCCATTCTGGGGATCATTCCGGTTCGAGAACGGGATGTCCGAAGGGACGATCGTTGGGTCACCCTCGGTCGGCGCCCGCTTCTGGACCACACCGTCGATTCCGCCCGCAAGGCGACCCGATTGGATCGAGTGGTCGTTTCGACCGAGAGTCCGGAGATCGCCGGCCATGCACGGGAGCTGGGCGTCGAGGCTCCCTTCCTTCGGCCTCAAGAACTGGCGGTACCCACGGCGTCCTTGACCGGGGTGGTGCGCCACTGTCTGGACTGGCTCGAAAACCGAGAGCGATATCGCGCCCAGATCGTGGTTCTTCTCGAACCGAGCCATCCCATCCGCCCGGAAGGCCTGATCGATCGCGTGATCGAATCGCTGGTGGAGAGCGACCTGGATACCGTGTTCACGGTTTTCGAGAGTCGCCATGTTTTTTGGCGACTAACCGAAGAGGGAGTCTTGTCGCGCGTGGAATTCGAGGAAGGTTCCACGCGCTCGACGCGGCAACCCCTGTACGGTCAGTTGAAGGGCTTGGCCTGCGCCACGCGGTCGGAGATGGTCCGGACCGATACCCTGGTCGGTCGAAGAGTGGGGATCGTACCGGTTCGAGGGCTGGCGGGATTAGTGGACCTTCAAGAAGAAGGGGGACTCGAGTTGGCGGAATTTCTGTTGAGTCGCTGAAGGCGTCCCAAGTTTTCATGCCGCGATATCTCGCCCTGGTCCGTGATGGCGAGGAACTGAAACTCCTCCGGCGGGAATGTCCCGTTCCCCTCTCGGAACTCCAGTGTTACACCCTCTATGCCCATCGGTACTTCGAGCTGATCCCCCACGGTCTCCGACTTCGCACGATGAGCGAGTTGGTGACGGCGGAGGAGGCGAATGCGATGTACCGGCGGGCCTGGGAAGAAACCAGCGCCCTCGTCGAAGCGTCCCCGCTGACCGAGGGGTCTCTCCGAATCAACTTGGCGCGCCTCTACAAAGTCCACTACTGGGAATATCTTTCCGAGGTCTATGCGCTGGATCTCGCGTTTCAGAGGATTCTTGCGGCTCAGGAAGATACCGAGTTCTTCTATGTGGACAGGGGAATTCCTTATCCGGGTCATGCCACCCTGACCGACGCGGAGTCCATCTCCGGGTGGATGATCTCCAAGCTGGGACAGGGGGGCGGCCCCTCTGGCAAGGTCGTATTCCATCGGATTGCCCGCGAGGATTCCTCTCTCGGAAGGAAGGTCCGGCCGTTGGTGTATTCCGTCAAGAAGGTAGTCCGAGAGATCCTGGCTCGATTCAGGATTCTCCTGTCCCCGTCGGCGATCCCCGGCCTGTATCGATCGACAGTCGTCGGGTTCGGAACCGGATACGACGCCCTGATCGTCCTGCCGGATCTCCTCCGTATCGCGGCCGAAAAGGGACGGCGCCCCCTGCTCATGACCGAGGGCGTCGACCGAGGGACGCTCCGAACTGGCCTGAAATGGAAGAAGGAGTACGACACCCTCGAGCAAATCTCGATCTCGAAATGCCTGGCTCTGCATTCGATGGCTCCCCTGACCCCCGCCGAGAGGCGATCCGCGGATCACGCCTTCGACGAGATGGTTCGTTTCCTGAATCGCAATGCCGAGATTCGTCGGTATCGGCTGCCGGAAACCCTTGGCGGGTTGCGCGAAGATTATCGCAGAGTTCTTCAGCGGGCCAAGGCGCTGGACCGGATCCTAACACGGTTCGGGGGCTCGGCGTTCGTCGTCACCCACTTCAACGGGTTCGACGAGCTGGTGATCGAACAGCGCGCGCGGGATCGCGGAATCGAGACCTTTGCCCGTCCTCACGGATGGATGAACAGTCCGGAGGCCTTCGAATACAAAGCGGACCATTATTATTGCGATGGACCCCTGCGCGCGGGAATGGTTCAGGAAGTATTTCACTACGGCGATCGCATCGAGTTGAGCGCGGATCCAAGTCTCGCCGGCACGGCGGAAGCTTGGCTCTTGAATAGCCCGTCGGAGCGGCGATCGATCGTCCGGGATCGGCGCAGGGAGTTATCGATCGCCGCCCACCCCGTGATCCTTCTCATGACGACCGCAGCGCGCCACGGTCGAGCGCTCAACGAATTCGAATACACCGCCTGGATCAGGTGCTGGGAGACGATCTTTCACTATTTGAAGAACCACTCGGACGTGCATGTCCTCGTCAAATCCCACAAGAGGAATTGCGATCCTTGGATCGAGCGTCAAGCCGCCCAGGCGGGCGTGACCAACCTGTCCATACGGTCCGGACGGTTGGAAGACGCGTTGGTCCTGGCCGATCTCGTCGTCGATTTCGGAAAGCCGGGAACCGCGACCCTGAGTGCGCTTGTGTTCCAGCGCCCCCTGCTCCTGTACCGGGGAGTGTACAAGTACGTTCGTGAGTTCGGAGATCGAGTTTTCAATTTGGGAACGAGCTTCTGCGTAGACTCTCCGGACGATTTGTGCGCCCAATTCGAGCGCTGTAGGGTGAACCCAGAGCAGTATGGGGACGAGTTGGTTGCCAAGAACAGGATTCTTCTCGATGAATTGTTTGTCCCAAGAACTCTGCCGTCCACCGTACCCCATAGGGAGACGTGCCGTGGCTGATCTTCGCCTCTCCGAGAGAATCCGCTCGGGGCTGATCCAGAGATTGAAACATCGCGCGGATCGCTGGAGGGTACGGCTGGGCCTGGTCAAGGAAACGTGGAGAAGGACACCGAACATCAACCTGGGAGGAGGCGACTTCTCCCGCGAAGGCTGGTGCAATCTGGATTTGACCACGGGGTACGATGTTTCGACTCGACTGCTTCGGGACTTTCCGAGCGAGAATGCCGACATCATCTACACCAGCCATTTCTTGGAGCACATTGAACCGGAAAAAGTGAGGATCCTCCTCCGAAACGCGTACCGAGTTTTGAAGAGAAACGGCACGCTACGAATCAGCGGACCCGACTTGGACCTATTGACCGAGAAGGTGCTCCAAGGGGAGGATCCCTTCATGGCCTTCGTGGATAGTTTCTACGACCGCAAGGCCATGGGCTGTGATTATGTCCGGTGGTATCTCTATGTGTGCGGGAATCCGGATCGATTCGGTCGGCCGAATGGCCATCCCCCGACTCAGCATTGCTGGATGGTAAGCGCCAACATCATCATTTACTTTCTCATCGCGGCAGGGTTTGAGCCTTCGAAGATCCGTCGGAGCGCGTTTGGCCAATCTCGGGTGCCGGAGCTCCGGGAATCGTGCTTCGATAATCGGAAGGAATTGTCGTTCTTCGTAGAAGCCGTCAAGTAGTCCCCCTCGTCCGAAGCCTTGAAAATCCTACCGCCCCTTCAGCGCTCGCTCCAGGGCTTCGAGCAGGGTTCGAGTGAAGTGCTCCTCGGTATTCTGCACCAGTCGATCCCGCCCCCTCCGGGCCAGGGACCGACGGAGAGGCTCATTCGTCCACAGCGTTTTCATCCCGTCGGCGATGGCGCGCTCGTCCCGGGGATCTACTGCCAGAGCGGCATTCCCCACGTGCTCCCGGATTCCTCGGAGGTGCGAGGTCAACACCGGGACTCCGAGACTGAAGGCCTCGAGAATGGGGATGTTGATGGGTCCGTTGAACGTGGGCATCACGAGGGCGGTGGCCCCCGCAAAGAGCGGTACTAGGTCCTCGTCGGGAACGTACCCGAGATCCCTCACATGCCCCTCCATCCCGGTTCGGGAGAGTTCCCTGCGGAACTCCTCATACCCGTTCTGCTTCGATCCGCAGAGGATCAACCGGACCTCCGGATGGTCGGCGGCCACGGCGCGGAGCGCCCGAACCAGGCGGACGTGATTCTTGTGCTTCCAGAACTGGGCCGGGTAGAAGAAATACCGGTCGGGGAGTCGGTACTTCGCGCGAACTGCCTGGAGGTCGGAGGGGCGGATGTCCTCGTTTCGAAAGGAGGGCACGAACGGCAGCACGGTAATGCGGTCCCCGGAAGCTCCGTAGATCGCTGCGAGGTCACGCTTACTCGTCTCTGAATCCACGAAGATCTGGCGCGCAGTGCCCACGGCGTTCCGAAAACAGTATTCGCGACTTTCCCAGGCCCCGTCTGCCCGGGTCTCGGAAAACTCGGGGAACACTCGCTGGAGGAGATCGTGGATGGGCATCACATAGGGAACTCCCGCCTCGAATCCCATCGGATTCGGCTCGCAGAATAGGACCAGATCAATGCGGTTCTCTCGAACCCACTGGTGGAATTTTCTCCGAAGCGGGGACAGAAGCTGAGGGGGAATTCGCAGTCTCAATCGGTGGAGCGCGGTCGGAACAAATGGTGGAAGCCTCTCCCACAGCGCACCGATTCGAGTGCCCGGAGCGGTGAGGCCGGAAAAAGGAACGGGATCTTGAACTGCCGCGGGCGAGGGAGCCGGTGAAGACGCCGCGCCGAGCACTTTCACCGCATAGGGCGTATCGGGGTGCGAGAGACTCCTCAGGATCTGCCTCGAGTACTGATAGCTCCCGCCCCAAGATCGGTTCGCGGTGGCGACGACGGCCAATCGATATCGTTTCTTCAAGAAAGCCCGCGGTGCATTCTCCGACATCATAGAAAACAGGTCACGGGGTGGGGAAGCGCGATTCTGATTGGTTCGCTTTGATCCATCCGCTCTTCCGGATCGTAGACATGCAAGTGAGCTCCGCCGGAGATCTGAATTCGAAACAACTTCGTGCGCCAGTAGGAAGGATTCGGGGTCGTGAGCACGAGGAGCCCCCCCTCAAAACGCGGTGGGCCTCGGCCAGGAATCGGCGTCCGTCGGCGATCGTCAAGTGCTCGATGAACTCCGCCGCTACGACCCCATCGAATCGAGCGGACAGGAAAGGAAGCTCAATGGCGTTGCCCACCAACCGGCCCGAGTAGGCCGGACCGACGGCCCGGGCATACTCCTCCACAATGTCCATACCGATGAGGCGGTTATCGCGCACCAAACGTGCCCCGGACTCGCCGTTGGCGCACCCATTCTCGAGGACCAGCTTCCCCCGCCCGATGCATTCTCTCGCAAATCGCGCCCGCTGCGCCCGAGTCCGGTCTTCCCGATCCCACAGTCCTCGATTGAGAGTCGCGTAGTCCACCGGCGGAAGATCTTACCAAACTCGTTACGATTCGACTCACGGGCGTTTCCTTTCGTAACGTGTCCCGCGGAATTCCTCTCGCGACGCACTGGTCCGGCCTTTGCCCATCCCCTCTCCATGATCGTTGCGCATCTCTCCGACACGCACCTGGGATTCTCGGAATTCGACGACGAGGATCCGGAGGGCGGTTTCAACCTGCGGGAACTCGACGCCTATCGAGCGTTCGAAGAAGCGTGCCGCAAGGTCCGCGTCGAAAAGCCCGACTTGGTCGTGCACACCGGCGACGTCTTCGATCGCCCTCGGCCTCCGATCCGAGCATTGACCGTAGCCCTCCGCGGATTTCATGCGATGGCGCGGGAAGGGACTCCCGTTGTGGTCCTCGCAGGGAACCACGACTTGCCCGCCCTTCGCGGAACGGCATGTCCCCTCGAGATTCTGCCGACGGTCTCCGGCATGTGTGCCATCTGGGAAGGACCGGCTACGCTCCGATTCGGCGAGTGCGCGGTGCACGCCATTCCCCATGCCGTCGACGAACGCGCTCTGCGGGAGGCCGTCGAGTCCGCCCGGCCCGACCCGAAGGCGCGATACAACATCCTCGCCGTTCACGCCGGACTCCGGGATTCCGGGGAGCGGGAATGGTCGGAGGCCCGTGTGCCGCGGGACATCCTCCTTCGAAAAGCGAGGGATTTCGACTACATCGCCCTCGGTCACTACCACCGGCCGACCGACGTCGCCCCAATGATCCGGTATGCGGGATCCACCGAGCGATTCCATCCCGAGGAAAACCCGTGCGAAAGGGGATTCCTGGTCGCGGATCTCGGCGCTCGATCCGTCCGGCGGGTACCGATCTCGACTCGACCCATCGTCGAACTCGACTCCCTCGATTGTGGCGACCTCTCCCCCACTGAGATCTCGGCGAGGATGCGAGAGGCCGCATCCGATGTTCCCGCCGGCGCCGTTGTCAGAATCACCCTGACGCGACTCTCAAGGGATCTTGATCTCCTCTCGCCTCGTCGCGCCATCCCACAAGCCTTGAAGATCGAGCTTCGACGCGAATACCGGAGGAAGCGGGGCGCGAAATCCACCGGTGCGGTTTCGGAAGACCCGATTCCGGTCCAGTTCGAACGATTCCTGGCGGAGCACGAGAAGGACGAAGAGTTGCGACAGATCGTGCTGGAGTTGGCGCGTGGCTACTTCAGGGCCGCCGAGACGGACGACTCGTGATCCTCCGCCGACTTCGCCTGCGCAATTTCCGCTGCTTCCGGGAGGTCACACTCTCCTTCCCCGAGGGGCTTGTCGCCATCGTCGGGCCGAACGGCGCGGGAAAGTCCACGATCTTCGAAGCCGTCGCGTGGACGCTCTTCGGCTCGGCGATGTCCCGGACGCGCGACTTCGGAATCGCAGGGAGACCGGGACCCTGCGAGGCGGAGCTGGTCTTCGAGCAAGACTCCACTTCCCACCGGATGGTGCGCCGGCTGTATGGAAACGGCATGTGGACGAATCTGACACTCTTTCGGGATGAGCGGCCGGTGGCCCGCGGCTCGGATGAGGTCGGAGGGGCTCTCCGCCGCATCCTTCCACTCGAGGGCATGACTTTTCTCCGGACTCATTTCAGTCGCCAGGGCGAGCTCGCATCGCTTGCACGCGACTCGCCCAAGCGGCGGGAAGCGCTCCTGGCTCAACTGCTGGGTTGGGATGGTCTCGACCGGGTATTGCAGCTGGTCGATTCGGATCGGAAGGCCTGTCCCCGCGGGCCGGCCGGCGACCCGGAACAATGCCGCGCCCGATCGGAGGCGGCCTCGCTCGAATTGGAGCGAGTTCGGTCGGGGCTAAATGCCTTCGAGACCCTCGAGCATCGGAACGCGGGGATCCGCGCGCAACTGGACTTGCTCGAAAAGGAGCGGGCCGAGCTGGAAAGACAGATCCGTTCGCTCCCCGAGTCGCAGGTCGATGGCGCAATACTTCCCTCCCTGCGCGCCCGCCGGGCTGCCGCCGAGGAGGATCTGCGGCGCGTCGAGCGAAGAGTGTGCCTCGTGACGGAGTCGCGCGGAGATCGATGTCCCGTGTGTCGAGGCCCCCTGGAGAAAACCGTCGCCCTCGCGCTTCACCGTAAAGAACAACATCGACTCGCGCAGGAGATGCTGACGCTCCAGCGAGAGGAACGCACGCTCGACGAGGCCTTCCGCCGATCGGAGCGGCGCAGGAAATTCGCGGAACGCCTTGCGCTGGTCCGGCGAGAGATCGATCTACGCGGGCCGGTTCCAACCTCGGACCCCGAGCGAAAGCGCGACTGGCTCGGGGCCCTCGAACGGGCCGCCGCGGAGGACGCTCTTTGTCGGGCTCAGAAGGCTGCCCTGGAGGGAACGGATCCCGTCCGGGCCGAAGCCTTAGAACGTCTCCAGGAGCTGCTGACCCGGTTCCGTGCAGCGCTTCTGTCCTCGTCCCTCGCCCATCTCGAGGCGGAGGCTTCGGGCGTACTCGCAACGGCGACCGGCGGCCGGTATTCGCGCGTGGGCATCGATCGAGACTTCCGCGTCCGCATGGACGGTCACATCCTTCAGCGATACTCCGGGGGCGAACAGGACATCGCCGCGCTTGCTCTTCGGGTCGGCCTCACCCGTCTCCCGGCGAGCGATCATCGGCCCCAATTCCTCGCGCTCGACGAACCCTTCGGAGGCCAGGATCGGGACCGACGGCGCTCCCTCGTGGGCGCTCTGCGGCGTTTGAAGTTCCGCCAGGTCTTCGTCATCACGCACTGCGAAGACGTTTCGGAGCTCCTTCCCGCCACCATCCGAGTTCGTTGCGACGGAGATGGATCGGCGCACATCGAGGAGATATCATGATTCCATGGTCCAGACGCGATCTCGAATCACGTACGCGGAGTACGCCAAGCTGCCCGAAGAACAGCGCTGCGAAGTCATCGACGGGGAGCTGTTGATGTCCCCGGCGCCGACGCCCTATCACCAGCAAGTCCTGCTGAGACTCTATCGGCTCCTGGACCATTTCGTTCGAAAGGGCGGACTCGGCGAAGTCCTCGTCGCCCCCTGCGATGTCGTCCTCACGGACTGCGACATCATCCAGCCCGACGTATTCTTCCTCTCGACCGCCCGGATAAGGCGGATCGGAAAGAAGTTCATCTCGGGTCCGCCGGATCTCGTGATGGAGCTCTTTACGGAGACCTCCGCGTATCGCGATCTCGTCCGGAAGAAGAAGCTCTACGCGAAACACGGTATCCCGGAGTACTGGTTGGTGGACCTGGAAGCCAAGTCCATCGAGGTGCTGGCCCATTCGGCCGGGGCCTACGAAACGGAGGCCATCGGGAAGGGGGCCGGCGTGGTACCGAGTCGACTCCTTCGCGGGTTCTCGGTCCGGCTGCGAGACGTCTTCTAGCTCTTCCCCCTTACCTTCGTCGCTCCCGTACCGAGGGCCATGGAGAGCAAGGTCGCTTGCTCGAGAGCGTGAGCCTTCGCCGATCCCGTCGCCGGCGAGGCGCTGGCCGACCGCTTGATCGATCGCACCGGGACGTTTCGAGCCAGGTGCTCGAGACGCGGGACCGCGAAGGAAAGGCCTCCCATGTTCGCCGGTTCTTCTTGGACCCAAACGATCTCCCTCGCCGACTCGCACCGTTCGAGCGCCCGTCGCATCTCGGACTCGGGCCACGGATACAACTGTTCCAGCATGAGGATCGCGACCCTTTCCTTACGCTTCTTCCGTTCCTCACGAAGTTCATGGCCGATCTTGCCCGAGCAGATCAAGACCCGGGAGGCGTCGAGATGGTCCTCGTCGGAGAGCACGGGTCGAAAGGAACCCGAGGCGAGTTCTCCGATGGGCAAGGTCGTTCCGGGATGGCGCAGCATGCTCTTCGGCGTGAGGACCACGAGCGGCTTGCGCCATCGCCGGAGCGCTTGTCGCCGCAAGAGATGGAAGTACTGGCCCGCCGTCGAGGGTTGTGCGACCTGGATGTTGTCCTCGGCTGCGAGCTGGAGAAACCGCTCGAGGCGCGCGCTGGAGTGCTCCGGTCCCTGTCCTTCGAATCCGTGCGGGAGGAGCAGGACGATTCCCGAGAGCAGCTTCCACTTGTCCTCACCGGCGGCGACGAATTGATCGATGACGATCTCAGCCCCGTTCGCAAAGTCGCCGAACTGCGCCTCCCAGAGAACGAGGCCGTCCGGGGTTTCGCGACTGAATCCGTACTCGAACCCCAACACCGCCGCTTCCGACAAAACAGAGTCATAGATTTCGAAGGGGCCGAGCGCGGTCAAGGGGCAGTATTCGCGCTCCGTCTCGACATCGATCAGGACCGAATGTCGGTGACCGAAGGTTCCACGACGGCTGTCCTGTCCGCTCATCCGAACCCGCTTGCCTTCCGCCATGACCGTCGCAAAGGCGAGGTGTTCCGCCATTCCCCAATCGACGGGCCGTTCCCCCGACACCATCCCACGGCGCTGATCCAGCAGCTTCCCCACCTTCGGGTGCACGGCGAATCCCGAGGGGAGATGCGTGAGTCGGGTTCCCAAGCGCTCCAGCGTCTCACGAGGCACCGAGGTCTCCACCTCGTCTGCCGCGGAATGCGGGCCTCCGAAGTACGAAATCCAATACTCGGGCAACTCGAAGAGCGGCGGCTGTTCTCTCAATCGGCCCGCGCGCTTTTTCGCCTCCAGCAACTCCTCGCCGACGCGCCCGGCCACGGAGGCCCCGTCCCCGTAGGAGCGCCAGAGCGGCGGCATCGACTCGATCTTCCGATAGAGTGCGGGCTGCGTCGCCGTCGGATCGTCCACTTCGCTGTGGCCGTGCCGGCGGAAGCCGATCAGGTCGATCACGACGTCGCTCGCGAATTCGTACCGGTACTCCGCCGCCATCCGGGCGACGCGCACCGCGGCGTCCGGGTCCAGCCCGTTCACATGAAAGATCGGAATTGAGTTGCGTTTCGCGACATCGGAGGCAAACCGCGAACCATGAAGCGACGGGAACGACGTCGTAAATCCGATCAGGTTGTTTACGAGGACGTGAAGGGTCCCGCCCACATCGAATCCTGCGACCCCCGCGAGGTTGAGCGACTCGGCCACGATTCCCTGGCCGGCGAAGGCGGCATCTCCATGCAGAAGAATGGGGACGATTCTCCTAGGACCCTCCTCGCCGATGCGCGCCTGCTTGGCCCGCGTTCGACCAAGCACCACCGGCATGACGGCTTCCAGGTGACTCGGGTTGGAGGCGAGATGGACGTGCATCTTCCGACCGCTCCTGGTTTCGTGGACGCCGGTGGCTCCCAAGTGATACTTCACGTCTCCCGAACCGAGCACGCTCCTCGGATCGACGTCCTCGAATCGCGAGAAGATCCCCACCGGATCCTTTCCCACGATTTGCACCATGACGTTGAGCCTCCCCCGGTGACTCATCCCGATCATGGCCGTGTCGCCGCCCTTTGCTGCGGC
Organism: uncultured Planctomycetales bacterium; assembly: GCA_964526305.1. Taxonomy (GTDB): domain Bacteria; phylum Planctomycetota; class MHYJ01; order MHYJ01; family JACPRB01; genus JACPRC01. The sequence goes on from CAZGKV010000031.1 coordinate 26,506, forward strand.
CGATTCCAGAAGTTCGTCGAGCAACGGAATGAGCGCCTCGTTCCCTTCCAAGGAGAAGCGCTTGTTGCCCACGTAGGTACTTTGGATGGTCCTCTCCAGAGTGTCGGCCCGAACGAGCATCTCCAAGACACGCGCGCGGTCCACCGGTGGCGGCTCGGATTCCATGCGCTCTTGGATCCACCGGCAGCGATCGGGAAACGGCAGGTGCATGAACTCCACTCCGATCGAGCCGCAATACATCCTTCGCGCCTCTTGCGCTTTCTTGCCGGCGACCTCGAGTTCGGGATGGGGCATCGGCAGAAGCCTCCCCAGAGGATCCAGATTCGCTTGGAGGTACCCCCACCGGCGGAAGGCGTCGAGCATGGGCGTATGGTGGCAAGGCTCCCCGGAGGTGTCAACGACCCAAGGATGCAGGACCGTTAGTGCGAAGGAATTGCCAAGAGAGCGGCGTATAGAGAAGCATGAAGAAGTATCTTGCCTGCGTGATCCCGGCTCTACTCGGGGTATTGATTTCCCATTTTCTCCCGGAGATCAACCCCCTCACAGATCTCCATAGATCGGGGGAGATCGCCGTCCTGGCTCACACGTGGTTCTTGGTTGGGTTCGTCGTAAGCGGAGTGCTTCTCGTAACGGCGATCCTCTACGATCTCTTCTCGTGGATGGAGCGCCGGGGGACGGAGCGCGACCTGCACCGAATCAACCGTCGGTAGCCCCCCCCGCTTTCGCTTCCCTTCTCCCGCAATCCCCCTACAATCGTACGCCATCGTGGGATCCGCAGACTGGATCGTCGTCGGCGCCTACCTCGGTTGCCTGGTCCTCATCGGCGTCATCCAAAAGAGGCGCGCGCAAGGCAAGGTCGACGACTTCTTCGTCTCCGGGCGCCGACTCCCATGGTGGATCGCCGGCACGTCGATGATCGCGGCCTCGTTCGCATCGGACACGCCGCTTCTCGTTTCCGGACTCGTCCGCGAGTACGGGATCTGGCGGAATTGGATGTGGTGGGGCTCCGCCATCAGCCTCATCCTCACCGTCTTTTTCTTCTCGCGTCTCTGGCGACGCTCGCTGGTCTTGACGGAGGTCGAGCTCACCGAACTCCGATACTCGGGACGCCCGGCCGCCGTTCTTCGGGGCTTCAAGGCGATCTACTGGGGCTTCCTCTACAACTGTTTCGTGGCGGGCGCGTGGAGCGTCACGGGGCTCTCCAAGGTTCTGCAAAGCGCCACCGGACTCGATCCCCGGTATGCCATCCTCGTCTGCGCGACCATCGCGTGCGTGTACTCGGTGCTCTCCGGATTCTGGGGCGTCGTGGCGACGGACTGTTTTCAATTCGTTCTCGCGATCTTCGGCGCGATCGCTTGCGCGTACTTCTCGGTCAAAGCGGCCGGAGGATGGAGCGCGATGATGGCCGCCGTGCCCGCGCAGAAGATCGCGTGGATCCCGGATCAGGGGGCCATGTTTACCTGGTTCCTTTCCTTCGTCCTCGTGAATTGGTGGGCGTGGAAAAACACGGACGGTGGAGGACTCCTCGTCCAGCGCATGGCGGCATGCAAGAACGAACGGCACGCCGTCTATGCGACGCTGTGGTACAACGTGTTCCACTATGCCGTCCGGTGCTGGCCTTGGGTGGTCGTCGCCCTGGCCTCCATCGCGTTGATTCCGGACTCCGCCCTCCCCTTCAAGCCGGGGAGCAAGACGGCTCGCGATCACGAGATGGCCTACGCCATCATGATCACCACCGTGGTCCCGGCCGGCCTCAAGGGGCTGCTCATCGGATGGTTCCTCGCGGAGTTCATGTCCAGCATCAACACCCACACGAACTGGGGGAGTTCGATGCTCGTGAACGATCTCTACCGGCGTTTTTGGAAACCGAAAGCCGCCGAGGCGCACTACGTGTGGGTGGGGCGACTGGCCACGTTCGCCGTCATGGTGGGAGCGGTCGGTTCCGCCTTTCTCACCGGCGACATCGCGAAATCCTTCGAATACGTTCTCCAAGGAAGCGCGGCCATCGGCGTGGTGGCGGCCGTGCGCTGGCTGTGGTGGCGGGCCAACGTGTGGACCGAGGTCGTGGCGATGGTGCTATCGCCGGTAACAACGTTCCTTCTCCATCCGCTCTGGATCCAGCCCCATGTTCTCCCGTGGCTCGGAATTCCGGACAATCGGCTCGTCACCCTCCTGTCTATCGTGCTGGCGAGTTGCGTGCCGGCTCTCCTCGTCACGCTCTTGACCCCGGCCGATCGAGCGGAGACCCTTCGGGATTTCTACCGCCGGGTTCGGCCGCCGGGTCCCGGATGGCGACGAATCGCCGCGGAGTGCCCGGGAGTACGCTCCGACCTGATGCTCTTCAAACTCCTGGGGCTTTGGATTCTGGGCGTCGGAGCGGTCTATGGGATGATGTACGGAATCTACGCGTTTCTCTTCCATCGACCGCACGCTTGGCTTTCGGCCTCCGTGGCCGTCCTCCTGCTCGGTGGAGTGGTTTGGGCGATTCGAGACGTGGAGGACATCGGAGTTCAGGGCCGCCCGAACCACTGATCGAGCCCATGGAGGAGAGCTCGGTGTTTCTCCGGGACCTCCTCGAATTCCACCCCGACGATATGGCGCTCGCCCCTACCGGACGTGGGATCCGGGCGACACCAGCGGACACGACCGACGATCTTGAATACATCGCCCAGTCGTGGAATCCGAAGGCTCAACTTCACCAGTCTCCCGGGACTCAAGATGCGCCGCGAAACGAATCGCGCCCCGTGTTGCGAGAGATCCAAGAGAGACCGGGCAAGATTTCGGCGCATACCAAGGCCGGCGAGGAGGCCGGATGGTACGCATACGATTTCCGCGACGTCGACTCTGACTCGCGCAACCCGGCGTCGATTCTCTCTCGCCGATCGCATTTTCGTTTCCGGACCCGGCGGTTCGTGCCCCAGTACAGCATCGAGAGCCCGTCCGGAGTAATCGGGCTTGCTCAGGAACTCCAAGCCGGTCATGAACAGGGCCTGGCCCCGATGCTCGACTTCCTTCGACCACCGCACCAATGCGGGGACTCGAAAGCCCCCCTGGTGTTGAGTGAAAAAGATGTCGACGATCATGTGGACTTTCGGGCGCAATCGACCCACCGAAAGAATGCAGGCACCGACGGGGCTGACGTCGACAAGATGCGTGGCGAAGTTGTAGGGATGCGCCCCGCGCGCCTCCTCGGGACTGTAGCAAAGGATCTTCGCCCCCTTGTACGCGACCCGGCGGTATCTCCGCTTGTCCATCCGTACCTGAATGATATCAGAGGCCAAGTCGATTCGTGATACGGGATGCATCGGCAATGCAGCCCGGAATTCCGATACCTCGATACCCCGCTCCGGTCACCAGCAGGCCGGCGGGGAGACTCCGTTCGATGGCGGCGATCCGCTCGCCGTGTCCGACCTCGTAGATCGGATTCGCCTCGGGCCACTCGAAGGCGCGACTCACTACCGGTTCCGCTGCGATCCCCAAGATCCGCCGCAGCTCCTGCCGGGCGACTTCCGCAGGATTCGACATCCGTCCCTCGAGAAAGCAGCGCAACAGCGCGAACCCTTCGGGAGCCCGTCCCACGAATTTCGACGAGCTCCACGTACACGCGAGGATTCCCCTCCGCTCCTCCCGAGGCATCACGAACCCGGTGCCGTCGAGCGGGCGCGGGACATCCCCGCTTCGGTATCCCAGGGAAACGGTCGCCGTCGTGGCGCAGCGAATTCGGCCCACCAGCTCCGCCGCCTCCGTCCATCGCGACAGCAGTCCCGCCGCTACCGGTGGAGGAGTCGCCAACACCACCGCATCCCCCTCCACCGCGCCGGCGGCATGGACCACTCGATAACCTGGGTCGACTCTTGCGGCAGCCGAGCGCACCCATGTCGCGTCGATCCCGGTGCACAGACGCTCTACCAGGCTGGATAGTCCGGAGCGCAAGGTTACCAGGGGACTCTGCCCGGAGGGAGGGGTCGAGCGCATCGCGCGGATGAGGCTTCGATGCCGCGCTTCGAGATCCGCGAATCTCGGAAAGGTGGATCGAAGGCTGAGTCGATCGGCCTCCGCGACGAAGATCCCCGCCATCAGGGGTTCGGCGATCTTCGACAACGCCTCCTGTCCGAAGCGACGTCGCACGAACGAGCCGAGAGATTCATCCCCTCCTCCCCCCCGAGGGAGCACCAAGTCCAGTCCCATTCGCACCTTGCCCGGCCACGAGATGAGTCGAGTCCAGACCATCGGCGCGATCCTGGTCGGCACCGTGAGGAACATCCCCTCGGGCAGTTCGTGAAGGGAACCCCGGGAAAAAACGTAGACTTTCCGCACCGAGGGAGGAATCAGATCCTCTCCCAGGCCGAGTTCACGACAGAGCTGGATACCTTCCGGTTTTGCCGTCACGAAGGAGTCCGGCCCGCCCTCGATGAGGAACCCTTTCTCTCGAACCGTGCGGATCGTTCCGCCCGGCTCGTTCGGCTCCAGGATCGTGACCGCCGCCCGCCCTCGGAGTCGATAGGCGACGGCGAGCCCGGCAACTCCTCCGCCGACGATGACTACCCGTTTCATGCGTCCACAGTTGTAGCTTTCGGAGTGTTGCATTGATGCAACAATTCGCTACCGCTCGGCGGTCAATGGGTTGCAGAGGACGGGAGGCTATCCCGTAACCTTTCGCACGAGGGCCCGACCGAGGAAGCGGAGCCGATCTCTCCACGCGAGCCGCCCTAGATTCGTGCGGACGACGCCTCGGGTGAAGTAGGTCTTTCGGGAATAATCGATCGCGACATCCACGAGAACCGGTTTGCCCGCGGCCGCGGTCTCCGACGCCCTCCGGACGACTGCGTCGATCTCGGTATCCGTCGAGAGTTTGAGACATCCCACGCCGACCGCCCGGCAGAGCGCCTCGGCGTCGTAGTCCGGGAGATTCGTGCACGTCTTGCGATTCATCGCCACCGACTGGAACTGCGCGATCTGGGACAACTCGCGGTCGTGGAGAAGGAATACCATGATGGGAACTTCGTAGTTGGCGGCCGTAAGCATTTCGAGGCCGGTCATCAGGAAGGCTCCGTCCCCCGCAAGAGCAACCACGGGGGCATCCGGCCGCGCCAGTTTTGCGCCGATGGCCGCCGGAACAGCATATCCCATGCAAGAGTAGTCCACGGGCGCGAGAAGTTTCCCGGTGCCGTCGAGCCGGAGCATCTCCATGGCCAGGAAGGTCCCGTTCCCGCTGTCCGAAGTGAAGATCGCCCCCGGTCCGAGTCGTTCCTGGAGCGCCCGCAGCAAGCGCGGCGGCGAGACGGGATCGCCCTCCTCCCGCAGCCAGCCCTCCCACACCGCGCTACGTCCGTCGCGGATCCGATTTCGGATTTCAGGGTCCTCCGGCCGAGACGGAAGCCGCTCGAGGAGGGAGGCGACGAAGGCTGTAGCGTCGCTCGCGATCGCGAGGTCCGCGGCAAAATTGCGATTCAACACGGACGGATCGATGTCCACATGAACGAAAGGATGCGCCGGATTCACTCCATAACTCGCGGTGGCGACCTCGCCGAATCGGCATCCGAGGGCCAGAAGACCGTCGCACTCGGAGGCGATCGACCGCGCGAACGGAGGCGCGGCATCGCCGAAACCAGGCCAGAGCGCCAGCGGATGCGACTCAGGGAACACCCCTTTCCCTTGGATCGTCGTGGCCACGGGCGACTCGAGACGTTCCGCAAGCGCCACCACATTGGCGCGCGCCGCTCCCAATCCGAGATACAGCAGCGGACGGCGGCACTTCGCGAGCAGCTCCACCGCCTTCGTGAGGTCGCCTGCCGAAGGAGGAGAACTCCTCGATGGCTCCGCCACGAACGATCCCGCCTCGTCCTTGCTCAAGTAGTGATCCGCCGGAATCTCGACCATGACGGGTCCCGGAGCCCCTTCGCGCGCCAGCCGACACGCTCTCCGGATCGTCGCGTAGATCTCTCCCCCACGAGAAGGCAAGAAGGTCCCCTTGGTCACCGGCTTGACCATCGCCAGCTGATCCACGTGATGGAGCTGGAAGGACTTGCCCGTGTCGCGCCGAATCCCACAACCGAGGACCAGCATGGGGATCGTGTCCAGGAAGGCCTCGGCGACTCCCGACATCGCGTGCGTCAGGCCCGCTCCCGGGACCAGATTGGCGCACGCCAACTTTCCCGAGGCACGCCACACGGCGTCCGCCATGAACGAGGCGCTCTGCTCATCGGTCACCAGGATGGGACGGACGGAAGAGGAGGAGAGAGCGTCGTAGAGTTCGATGTTGTGGGTGCCGGGAATCCCGAAGGTGAAGGGAATCCCCTCGTCCTCGAGAGCCTGAACCACCCACTCCGCCCCGGTTTTCTTCATCGTCTCCTCCGAAGGAGTTGTGGTGCGTCCTCCCGGATCGCCTCGGCGACCCGATCGGCCAGCCCCATGATCGTCAAATAGGGATTGATCTCGAGCGCGTTGGGGAAAAGGCTCGCATCCGCGACGCGGAGCCACGGGATCCCGTGCACCCGGCCCCAAGAGTCGGTCACCGAATCCCCGACACTCCGCCCCATGGCGCATCCTCCCATCAGATGGGCCGCGGAGAGCGACATCTTTCCCGTCTTGAAGTGTCGTTCGTGAATCCGCTCCTCGACTCGGCCGAGCTCCGTTCGCTCCAGAACAGTCGGATCGGCCGAAGGGGCGTGGACGCGAAGCGCACCGCCCGCGAAAAAGATCTTGGCGGAGGCTCTCGTCGCCGCGACCAAGGCGGAGACCACTTCCGGGGTGATCCGATAATGGACGATCGGCCGCCCCTGACGGTCGATCGTCACGCGGTTTCCCGGAACCGTGCGATCGCAGGCCAAGACCAAGATCATTTGTAAACGACGGTAGGCCCGCATGAATCGGCTGTGATCCTCGCCGAATCCGACCAGGTTTTTTGCCGTCGTGAAGGGAAAATACATACACGTCTCGAGAACGTATCGCTCCTCTTCCGCGCGATCGACGAAGTAGCTCTTCGGGTGGCCGACGAAGTTCACGATCTCCCGTTCGTGTTCCGCCACGAGGATGAACGCCGCATGACACGTGAACCCCTCTCCCAACCGCGGGAGGGTGACGGGGAGAGACGAGCGGAGCAGGAGCGCCGGAGTTCCGACGGCGCCGGCGGAGGCCACGATGAGACCGGCCCGAATGCGATATTCACCGACAGGCCACGGCGACGGCTCGCCCTTCGAGCCGGGCGGCTTATCCGAGACCCGCACGACCACTGATCGATCCTCGATCCGCAAGGCTTCGGCCCGAGTCACGACTTCGACACCGCTCTTCTCCGCGTTGGGCAGTTGGACTCGATTCGTCCCCTGTTTCGCCGCATTCGGACATCCCAGATTGCAGAGACTCGATCCCTTGCACCCGCGGACGTTCACGGGAAACTGCTCCGCGCGATAGCCCGCGCTCGCCGCCCCCTCGCGGAACAGGCGATTGTTGTCGTTGATCTCTTCCTCCGGGAGGAAGTGGACGCCGTTTTGATCCGCGAATCTCCGGCTCCTTCGAACCAAGTCTGCATGATCCAGTCCGGGAACGCCCCATCGACGGATGACCCGCTCAGGAGCCGTGAGCGAAGTGCCCGTATAAACGACGGTGGATCCCCCGTACGCGTTGGCGAAGGCAAGGCTGATCGTGCGGTCCGCCGTGAGGAATCCGCCGCCGTCTTCGTAGAGGGCGGAAGCCATTTCCAATTCCCGGCCGGTAAAATCCTCGTCGAGGAATTTGGGTCCTTTTTCCAGGACGAGGATTCTCGCGCCCTCCCGGGCCAGCGAGCCGAGCTCTTGCGCCACGGTCCCCCCGCCAGCGCCGGAGCCGACGATGACGACATCGTATTCACGCTCCGTCATCGCCGTGCCTCCCAGCCCCGAGGGGTGGCACCGTATCCGATCGCGGCCGCGCCTTCGGGCCCTCCGTAGTATCCCAGGAAAACGAGGGTGCGCACTCCCCAAAACCCGACTCGAAGGAGACGAATGCGCGAATCCTGGATGGACGAAAGAAAGCGGGTGCGTCGAGACGGGTCCAAGCGGGCGAGTCGGCGGCCGAATCGAAGCACCGAGAGCCAGTTGATCGCGCGAATCAGGAGACCGAGTTGGCGCCGGAGCTTTACCGGCTTCGACGCGAGAGCCCCCTCAATCGTTCGCTCAAGCTCCTCCCAACCGCTCTCGTCGAGACGAGAGGTCTCGGGGACCACCGATTCGGCGAGGGCCCGGAACGGGGTTCGGACGCTTTCGAGGAGCATGGCGGGCCGGATTGTAGGAGGGGGCGCGCCGCGACGCAAGACCGGTCCTCACGCGAGGGCCCTACGTCCGTGGCGCCGCCAAGGGCCATCCGGACCCAGGCCGAATCCACGGAACCACGCGAAAGAGTCCACAGGCCCGTCATCAAGAGCTCGGAACGGGCGAGGCATGCTGGTTGCGGGAATCGAGGTGGATCGTCTTACGAAGGAGCGGCTCGAGGCTCGCGGATGCGCCCGAAGAGCGGAAATCCGGACCCGAGACCTGGCGGTAGGCCTCCGGAAGCGATCCGAGACGCATCCTCTCGGCCCATCTTCGCCGGAAGGCGGACGGGAACGCAGCCTGCCGGACCGGAAAGATCGAGTCGGAGGGATTCCGAACGGGAAGATGCGTATCCCGCCGTGGGGGCGGGAACTGCGTCCGAGCCGGGTACGGAGGGTCCCCCACCCGTCCCGGCTTCCGCCGCCCCCAGGCCTACCAGAGTCTCTCGACCGGCTGAATCTTCGTCTCCGGACTCGGGCCCGGCAGGCCCGCCCGTCCGGCGCGCTGACCGGGACGCCCCATTTTCCCGGTGCTTCCCGGGGATTGCCCCTGCGAATCGGTCGAGCCGCCCGACCCTCCAGGCCCACCCTGTCCGATGTCGCCGCCGTCCCCACCCGAGTTGTCGAGCGTAATGAGATCGAGGTATCGCTGCGCCTCCGGAGCGGCGATCATCGTGACGCGACCTCCGTTGCCGCCGTTGGCTCCATTGCCTCCGTCCCCCCCATCGCCGCCGTCTCCGCCACCGGTACCGCCGCCCCCTCCCCATCCGCCGTCGCCCCCACGGCCTCCCTTCCCGCCTCGGGCGTATACCGCAAGGGTTCCGCCGTTCGGGTCGATAAGGAAGTACTTGTCCTCGTAGGGGGTACCCCTCACCCGCACCTGGAGCATGGAAGCCACGGGCGCCATCGTGACGGTCACCTCGACTTCCCCGCCATCATCCCCATTCTCGCCGTCGCAGCCGTCTCTGCCCCTTCCACCATTGCGGCCGCCGGACCAGCCCGGCGTACCGTTGTCTCCTTGGACACCGTTCCGTCCGGGCCTGCCGCTGAAGTAGGCAGCGTACTCGCCCGCAAAATGAACCGGCACGGTCATTTCGCTCGAATGCTCCGGGTGTCCCGCAAGTCCGACCTTCACGGCGATACTCTTTGGGGCGATGCGGGGATCTTCATTCAAGGTCACGACCCCTTCCTCCACGCTAGCTCCCTCGACCGCCACGGGCATGTCCTTCCAGGGGATGCGACCCTTGCCCGCCCCCTGCGAGATTTCCGTCTTGCCGCCGTCGAGCCCGGCCGTCGCCACCAGCGTAATCGACCCGCCGGGATAAATCCCTGCGGTTCCGGCGATTTCCACCTTGAACGAATTCACCTTCTCGTCGCTGAGGTCGACTTTTCCGGTGAGCTTCGCAACCACTTTCTTGAGGAACCGATAGATCTTGGACTGAAATCCCTTCTGGGGGCGGAGCTTCAATAGGATCCAGGCATACCCGAGAACGACCGCGAGCACCCCGACCACGATCCAAAACGCGACGTTCGAGCCATCGTCCGTATGAGCGCCAAGCAAAAGACTCTGCGAAACGGAGGCCAAACTTGCCTGGGGGAAATGAAGCATGCTCAATCCTCCAACCCTTGGACACGATCCTTCCGCTGCCTCGAGTCCAGGGGAGCGGTATCTCGTCCCCAGGAACCCTGAAGCACCGAGTTCTATTGGGGATCGGCGGACGCTCGTTTGACTCGGGCGCGCTTGCTCGTACTCAAGAGCGAGGATGACGGGGAGTCCTGGCAAGATGTGGCGGAAAGTCCCGACGTGGAAGGGGAGATCTATTCCGTGAACGGCTTCCGAACGATTACCCAGGACGGTCTCATCATCGGGACGTTCACGCTGTTTCCTCCGAACTTCCGCCGACCGGACGGGAGCCTGGCTCGCCCCTCCGTGCAGTTTTTCCGAATCCGCGTAGAGGGCCAGGGGCAGTAGACGAGCGCACACTCCTCGAAGTGTTGTTACCCATAACGACTCCTTCATGGGATTTCTTCGGACGACCGACGCCTTTCTCCCAATGGAAAAGTGCATCTAAGTTAAGAATGGAGGACGGCGTATGAGGAAAGCGACGGTGGTACTCGTGGCGCTGGTTTGGGCCGGATGCGGTGGCAGCGGAGGCGGGGGTTCCTCGGGAGATACCCAAGCCTCTCCTCTCCAGAAAACCTTGGGGGTCACCCTTGGCGCGCCGTCCCTCTCGGGACAACCCCCCGGGTTCGTCGCCCTTCCCTTCGAGGCGTTCCATCCCGATGGGCTGCCGATTTCCGTGACCGAGGTCCAATGGTCGACAGACGGCGGACTGTGGTGGAGTCCGGCGACGCTGGCACCTTGGAACGACAGCCTGTCCACCATCCCCTCGGGAAGCTCGAGGACGATCCTATGGAATTCCTTCGCGGACCGCGCCGGAGGATTCGGCCCCGTCTCTGCTCAACTCCGGCTGATACCTTCGTTGGGCGAGCCGCAGGTGAGCCCGTCCTTTGTGGTGGACAGCACCTCGGCCGCCACGGGCCTCACTCACGGGTCCATCCTCCGAACGGCCGAAGACGGTCAGACCAGAGAATTCCAGGCAAGCTCGGATCCGAACCTCGACTTGCAAGACGAGGCACGTCGGATCGCCCTGGATCCGAAGCGCAAGTGCATGTATGTCTTCGGCGTCACGAAGGAGGGCTCGCTCGCTTCACGATGGAGGCTCGAGCGGCGACGCCTCGATAATGGGAGCCTCCTCGGTGGAGATGCTTGGGGAGAGGGATTCATCGATTTTCCTTCCATCGGCGGGGCGGGAAAGGACGAGGCAACGGCCATCGCCCTCGACCCGACGTACATTTATCTTGGAGGCATCGTCCGGGTCTCCGCGGAAACTCCCCAGCATCGCTGGGCGGTCAAGAGGCTGGATGCCCAAACAGGAGCGGAGACTCCGGGGTTTCCCACGATCCTCACGGCCAACCCCGACGATTACCGCGATACCAAGGTCTTCCTCGCCCTGAACTCCGAGAGTCTCTTCCTCGTCGGTACCGAGATGAACAACGACTGGCAACCCCGAACGCGATTCGAGCGGCGCGCCCTCTCGGACGGTTCCTCCGAAAAGGTCGAAACTTGGACTCCGGAGTCAGGCACGTGCCGCGTCCGAGGAATGGTGATCGACGATGCCGCGATGTACGTCGCCTCCTCCGTCGAGACTTTCGTTGATGGCGAATGGCAGCACGACACCCTTCTTCAGCGGTGGACTTTGGACGGGGCGATCTATGCGAACTACTTTGCTCCCGCCCAAATCACGGAGGGGGATGATGAGCCTACCTCGATCGCGCGCCATTCCGACTCCCTCTATGTGACCGTGCGCAAGAATGCGCCGGAGATCGGCGTTACCTTGGCGGTCTATCGGCTCCTCGCCGCCGACGCAGGATTCTTGGGTGTCGCGGAATTCCCGGAACCGATCCGGTGGTGCGAGCCGAGCATCGTTTTGGATGGCGATTACTTTTATGTCGCGCTCAAGCGCTACTTGGGTCCCGGCCCATCTTCTCCTGGGGAGGAGAACTTCGACTATGAGTGGGTGATTTGGCAACGGCTGGCGCAATCCGACTTGGAGGCGGACAGCGATTTCCCCTTCCGGAACCATGACAATCCTCTCGGCGTCGTAAGCTTCGACTATGGACCCGGCGACGATCGGCCGGAAGACATCGCCGTCGCGGGAGGGATCATCTATGCGGTGGGAAGGGACAAGGGCCCCGACGGAATGAAGGGGCAGTGGAGGATCCAGGCGCTCTATCGCTAGGACCGTCCGACGTCGTCGGGGGCACCCCCGACGACGTCGGCGCAATTCGCAAGCACGGGGCGGTACCTACGCCCGGAGGGAGCCGTCCGCACCGGTGGAACGGCGCGGACGACTTTTTCTCCGGTTCCGCGCGGATCAGAGGAGCCCTCTTCCCTCGCCGCTCTCGAATCTGCGGCCGGCCCCCTCGCCGCAGCCAATGCGGGCAAAGCCGCGAGTCCCAGCACAGTTTCCCGTTTCGCGGCCCTGAAAGGACCCATGAATAGCATCGAGAGCGAGATACCCGAGGATGATGCCAGCTGCATGTCCCACAATCTGCCATATGCCGCCTTCGGCGTGCCTCAGTTCCTTCGGATCCACACTCGTCATACCTTCTCCTTTCTGAAGCACCTCTGGAGGAGCTCCGAGGTCCGCCGCCGCGCTGCCGAATCATCGGAACTCCCCGCAAGTATCACTTGAATCAACGCCCTCGAAGCCGACCTCGGATCGCAGGACAGCCTCCCTGGCCCGCCTTAAAACCAACATACAGACCCAAGAGACCCCCGACCACGCCGCCGATAATGGCTCCACCGAACCCAAAGCTGGTACCCCCGATAAAAGCTCCGCCCTCTAGCCCGGCCTCGACCCCCAAATCAGCCCCCACGGTTTCGAAGATGAGTTCGCACAGGCCCAGGCCCTCGGATAGGGCATGAAGGCTTTGTTCGGAGACAACGCATGCTGTTACCGGATTCACTCGACACCCCCTACTGTCTTTCTTGCCAAAACCACTTCCTCTACCGAGAGAACACGTCTCGAATCGGGAGGCCCGGCATCGGATCGGAAAGCGGACCTTTCCGGATCAGCCGCTGGAGTCGCAGAGGCCGACGCCGCACCTCCAAGTCCACCGTGAGGAATCCACCCTCGATCTCCCCGCACATCATCGCACTCAACTCGGTCATGAGTCACCTCCTTCAGGCATCTGTCCGACGTCCCCTGAGACTCCGAATGGTCGATTCCGCCGCGGCTTGGAAAGGCAGCGTTTGGCCATAACCGACCATCGTCAGGCCAAGACCCGCTATGCATCCCTCCCATTAGTGGCCATACCTCGACCCATCGAGCGCAAGCCGTGACAGATGACCGCTCCGACGCCGAGGCCGAAGAGCGACCCCAGGCCGGCAGCAATACCCGCGGTGGCCGCGACAGCCACAGTTACAGGTCCGCCCGCAATTGCAAGTCCTATGGCCCCTCCAATCACCGCTCCTCCGCCCATGAATCCCCCTTCGCACGCGGGAAGGCCACCCTCGATGGCTTGTACTTCGCCCTGGCTCAGAATCGCGTTCTTCATTTGCTTCTCCCATCGAATTCACGAACTCTGTGGGTGGTGGACGACTCGCAGAACCCGATCTGGACCAGCCTCAATTCCACAGTGATTTCACCCAATTCCACACCTTCTTTGCCCACGCCCCCAGGTCTTCCAAGTCCCAGTGGAGGTCCCTCTTGCCATGTCCGCCCTCTGCCGCTCCCAGCTCCTGTACCGACACTTTCTTCATCGCATTCTCCTTTCTTCCGAATCCGTCACGTCGGGCTAGACGCCTTATCCCGTGGCAAGATGCCATAGCGCCCTCAGCCCTGCGCACATTGTGGACGCGTATTCGTACCCCACCTCGGCCCCACGAGCAGATCCAGACATGGCCGCTTCTTTGAGCCATACGGGGTTGCGCGCGGCGGCTTTGGCTCCCGCACCCGCCCCCCCGATCACCGCGCCCACCATCATCCCGATCCCTGCGCACGAACTGTTCGCCAATCCTCCTTCGCGGGTGAAGAGTTCCATTCCTCGGACGGTCTCCATACTCATCTCAATCCTCCTTCCTCGCAGCCCACGTGATTTCCGGCAGGTCGTGCCGCAAACCGTTCCTGCCCACGAATTCCTCCCTACCGACCGAAGTAGACCCATCGGAGAAGCCGCTCCTCCGAGGATCGCAACCAAATCTCAACGATCGCCATCCCTCCCTCTAGCCGGGCGATCTCCGCCTCTGATAAGGTGCGCATCTCGAGTCCTCCTACGGACCTATCTTCCAAAGCCACTCTCCCGGCGGCTTCGAGGGGCGGTCGGCGAAACGAAGCGGCAAGGCCAGGTCCGCAACCGTCCCCTTTTCGCCAGGGAGCCGAATCAGGATCGGGCGCCTGCCTCCCTGCACCGCCAGAGATTCGCGCGACTTCAGCTCTCGCATGGATCCCCTCCCTCGTTGCTCACCGCAGGGATGGACTCCTGATGGCTTGGGGAAGAGAGGACGGTTCCATCTCCCTAGTCGAAACCGAAGGGAGAAATGAGGTGGGTCGTCTGCAGAGACACTCTGTGAGTATCGAACGGCTGCTCTTCAACCGTGACGGAACGATGCTTGTGTCGTTCAGCACCGACGGGACGGCCGTCACTTGGAGCTTAGGCCCTTAGAAACTGATCGCGCCTCATGCTGCGGACGCATTGCGGATGGATTCTTGCCGAACTTCCGGGGGGAGTCCACGCCATCGGGGGAGCATTTCCCCTCCTCTTGGCGACGCCGACTTCTACCAAGGGAGGGGGAACGCCTCCGGGGAGCACGCTTACGCACCAAAGTGCATGGACGATCCATGATGGAAGACGTACCAGAAGCTCACGCCGGTCTTGTACAGGCCTTTAAGCCCGATCTTCCATTTGTCGCTGCCGGCTATCAGGACCGCTACCTGGAGAACCGCCGTGGCGCGATTTACGCCGGTAGGAGTCAATGCCGGAAGGGCTGCGTACGGCTTCGTGAGGAGACTCACGAACGCAAACTTGCCCTCCGTAGTCAGGATCAGGATGTTTCCGAACATCCAATTCCCTTCGCTCGCCACCGAGGCCGCGACCACCTGGCCATCGACCATCGAGCCCTCGTCCGCCATCACGGCGGCCGGAAGAAGCGCCGACATCAGGGCTGCCATCACCATGGACTTCATCTCAACCTCCTCTACGACATCGAAAACACACATCACAGCCTTCGATTGATTTCCTCGATCAGAGCCTTTCCCTCTTCCTGCCTTCCCGTCTGCACAAGTAGATCGCAGATCTCGTGCAATCGCCGCTGAAACTCCGGTTCATAGCGCAGGCTCCGAAGCTCCGAATCCGACCTCTTCTGGACCCAGAGGCGAAACTCGTCGGGGTGGGAAGGAACTCGGTGCGTCTCCGACATCACTGGTTCCCGGTTCGAAGGCAGATGGACGCGCCGCTCGTCCTTCCTCCCGATCCGGGCATCCACATCCTGGATTCCCGAGTTGGTTTCCTGCGACGCGGAATGGCGCACGCCCGAACGGGAAACCGCCCGCTCCGGTCGCGTTCCCCACACGAACCCCGCCGCCGCAAGAACGGCCAGCGGTATCACGAACGCGAATCGCTTCGTTGTTTTCACGGCTAATTCATAACCACTGGGTTCCGATCGTCTCACAAGATTTCACCGAGGGTTGTCAAATGTCAGGGATTGGACTGGGTGCTTCTCGGGGGTGTCTTCGCCGCAGGGAGGGCGGCTCCTGAGGTCAAGGAGGCTCAGATGGCACGTCCCAGCTCAGGAGCCGCTGGTCGGGAATACCCTAAGTGGTTGCGCGCTCCGTCGCGCGGGGGCGGATTGGAGTTTCATCGAGCCATCCTCAACCCGCCGACGCTACGCAGTGTTTATTGCCCTGGAAGGCATTTCGTCTTGGGAAAAGAAGCCAGAGGGGCGATCAACCCGAAGCAAGCAACCAGCGCCAGAGAGGTTCGACCCTGACCGCCGGCCCCTTCGGGACGACTCTGGCCGCGGGCTCTCTACCCTCCGGAGTCACGATGAGCAGATCGCGGCATCGCGTGGCCTTCGCCGCCTTGTGGAGAGCACGATACTCGCGAACGATGGTCTCCTCGGTATCCAGCGCGGCACAAACCTGGACGAGTTGCGCCACGCGACGATCAGCGCGGATTAGGAAATCGACCGCATGATCCGGCTGAGTCCATGTGAATACGTCGGA
>CAZGKV010000032.1:0-42346 GCA_964526305.1 uncultured Planctomycetales bacterium
GAGCCTGAAATCGGCGCGGAAGGCCATCGGAGGCCCCAATCAGGGCCGGTCGGCCAGGTGCGAAGAATCCGTATTCGTCAGAGCTGCCGATCCCTCCACGCCGAACGCTACGAGCTCCGCATCGAAGTACGGCGCCCGGAAGGTCTCGCGGAGGACGATGCCTCGCGCGGCCGCGGCCTCGAGCACGGCCCGGGGGAGGTCCCTTCCGTGGACCGCCATCACGACCCAAGCCTTCGGATCCTGCTGGAGTCGGTCGGTCAAGTCGCGCTCGTCGCGGACCTCGATCGCCGTACGGTTTCGGTAGAATCCCAGCGCTCCGCGCAGGCGATCGTCGGGAAGATAGAGGAAGAGCTCCCGTCCCTCGGCGGCCTTCATCAAAGCGCGAGTCCCCGGACGCCACGGAACATGCCGCGCCATATCGATTTCCGAGATCGGCCCGACCACCGTTTGAATTCCGGCCAAGGCCAGAAAGCCCCCGAGGAGAGAGGACTGCCCTGGAACGCTCCGAGTCCGGATCGCTCGGGCCAGGAGTCCGAGACCGACCGACCAGCCCAGCGCCGAAGCCAGGCTTTGGACGCGCACTCCTTCCTTCGCCGCCGTGAACCCGATGGCGATTCCGGCGACCAAGACCGCCAGAACCGCACCCGTCCCCAGAGCACCGCGCGCGAGTCGATCGGGCTCCGCGAAGGTCTTGGAGCACCACGTCCCCACGAGAACCGAAAAGGCCGGGTAGGCGGGGAGTAGGTACACCGCGTCCTTGGCGCGGAGGAGGGACAGAAGGAGCATCGGCCCCGCCGCGCCGCATAGGGCGTAGAGAGCGGCGCTTCCCGCGGCGGTCTTTCTCCCGCGCCAAGCTCCGATCGCGGCGAGCGGCAACAAGAGGACTCCCGGGGCGAATCGATACGTCAGGGTTTCGAAATAGTACCAAAGCGGTCCTTCGTGGCTGTGATAGGCCGAGGCCGCCCGACCAAGATGGTTGCTGACGAAGAACTCGTATCGCTGCTCCGGAGTCGAGCGAAGGAGAAAGGGGATGACCCAGAGCGCCGCGACCGCAAGGAAGGAGAGGATCGGGACGGGGTGGACCAGGAACCGCAATTCCTTCCACCTTCGCGCCAAGAGCAAATACGGCACGATTCCGGCCAGGAAGATCGAGGGGCCGACGAATCCCTTGAAGAGAAAGGCGAACCCCAGAGAGGCGCCGGCGACCGCGAACCACGGGAGTCGGCGACGATTCTCGGCGGCGGCAAGGCCGCACCACGCGCCCATCACCGCACAGCCCACCGAAGCCGTCAGGGCGTTGTCGAGCAAGATTTCGTGCGACGTCCGCACGAACATGGCGGACAACGCGAGGACTACGGTCGATGCGGCCGCGCAGGGAGGCCCGCCCATCCGCATTCCCAGAAAGAACACCGAAGCGAGCGCCGCGAGGGCGAATCCCGCCGCCACCAATCGGGCCGCCACCACACTCGGTCCTCCGGTACTGCGATAGGCGAGAGCGACGATGACGGGAAACCCCGAAGGCTTCTCGAGGAACGGCAGGCCCGCGAGCGTAGGGATGACGAATTCCCCGGAGACGAACATTTCCCGCGCGACCTCGGCCTCCCGAAGGTCGTCGATCGTCGACAGATCCCGTCCCTGGCCCGCCAGCACGAGGGTCGCGCACGAGACCAAGACCAACGCCATCGGGCGATTCATGAACGGGGGATTATGGCCCGAGGGAACGGCGGGTGCAACTCTCTACTCCGCGGATCGCGAAAGGATCGTTCTCCTCGCTTGATCGTACTCCGCTTCGAGTCCGAGCGGAGCGGAGGGGAGCTTTTCCAAATCCTCCTCGGTGCCGTGTCCGGCCCAGAGGGCGAGCGCGCGCCGACGGAAGGATGCGGAACTCTCCGGACGCCGGAGGAACTCGATCAAGAGCGAGCCCTGATCGGTCGCGCGGATCGCGGTCAGGACGTTCAGTGCCTCGACCGAAACGACCTCGTCCCCGAGCTCGATCTCTCGTTCGAGCAGTCGATTCATCTCGAGCCGCCGTGCGTCGTCCAGTCGGATCGCCCCGCGGGAGTGCATTCGTTCCAGCGCGAGCACCGAGAAGACGCCCGTCCATCCGCCCTGAGCCTGCGCCTCCAGAGCGGCGCGAGCCCCTTCCCTCGCATGTGCGCCCAAGGCCAAGGCCGCATCCCGTTTCGCTCCGCGGTCCGAGTCGTCGCGAAGGTACTGTAGGGCGATCGACGATCCGGCCTCCCCGCCGAACCGAACCACCAATCGCAACCACAGTGCCCGGTCTTGGGGTGTACACTCCCAACGAGTCAATCGGGAAAACAGAGCCTCTGCCCGGGAGGCGTCGAGGCCGAGATTCTCCAAAAGTTCTCCGGCAAGGAGGGGCGACTCGCCATGGAGGAGGGCCTCGATATCCGCTTCGGAGACGGCGGACTTGATTCTTCGTACTTCCGCCCAGTCGCGCCGACGCTGCGCGTTTTCGAAGCGTTCGGCGAGAGAGGGGCGAGAGTCCGGCGGAGCGAGGGCCCGGATCTCGGCCTGCGGTATCGGAGAGATCGCCGGCTCGGGGTGGAAAGGAGCAGAATCGGAAGGCCTCGATGCTTCGCGTGTCCGCCAGAGGGCCAGGAGTCCCAGGATCGCGGCGAGGGCCGCCGCCGCCACGGGCAGCGTTCTCATTCGTCCTTATACTTCTGGATCTCATCCCAGATTTCTTCGGTGCCCCAGGGAAGCTTCCACATCCCGATCCCGCCGAAGCCCGCATCCTTGACTCCCTGGAACTTGATGGCCATGCTTTGGGCGTTTTCGAACCAGGCCTGGTACTTCACCCCTCCGGACGTCCACTCCCAATAGGGCGATTTGGACGCGGAGTCCCACTTCGTCCCATAGGAGGAGGCCGCCGATTTCACCGTGATCGCCGGAACGCTCGATCCGGCCACCCGATGCGCCTTGATCCCGCCGTTCTGCACCTGGAAGCGGTGTCCGTAGAACGGCACGCCGAGAATGAGTTTCTTCGGATCCGGCGCTTTCGCCTTCCACGACTTTCCATTCGCCGGATTCAGCATGTCGCTTTCGTACGATCGGTTCCACAGACCTCCCGTCGAGTACGGCGCGTTCGGGGCGGCGTACGTGCTCCACGATCCCGCGTAGGCATACCCCATGATGAAGAGGCCGTCGGAGGCATTGGAGAGTCGGACCGGATCCATGTTGGACTCGGGCCGTTGCGAAACGGCGTGGTACAGCTTCAGTCCTTTCGGCCACAGGGCGTCTCGCAGTTTCTCCGTAAAATCGGAGTAGAGATCGCGATAGTACGCGGTGTGGGGAACCGCCTCGAAATCGAGCGAGGCCGCATCGAGGTCGGCCGCCTCGAGGAGCGAGACGATCTGATTCACCATCTTCTGTTGCGCGTTGACGAGCACGGTCTTGGTGGTCTCCGACCCGAAGAGGGCGACGGCGAGATGCACCGATACGCCCTTTCCGTGGGCCAGATCGACGAACTGCTTGACGGTGCTGCTGGTCGGATCGAATCCGGTGATGTTTCCTTTGGAGTCGACCTTGGCGAACGCGATGGCGACATCGGTCAGAAGGCCTCGGTCCAAGTCCTTCTTCATCCCCGCGGACAAGAGCTCGCTTTTCCAGGCGTATCCGTAGACGCGGCGCGTTTCCGATTTCTTCGGCGAGGTCGCCTCGACGGACCCGGACACCGTCGGCGCCGCCGCGGTTCCGTCGCCGCTCGACGAGTCCTTACCGCAACCCGTCGAAAGGGCGATCGCCAAGAGCAACAGCCCGGATTTTCCCCGGTTCGCGTTCATCCTTCCCCCCAAGCGCGTCCAAGCTTACCGAATACGGAACGCGAACGGAATGGAAACCGTACATAAATCCGTATGCATATGGGGACACGGATGGGGGACGGCACCAGCGGGTTTCTTGCGCGCGCTACTTCTCTTCGCCCCCCTGAAGCGGCTTGAGCGCCAGCACCTCCGCCTTCGAGACCCCCGAATAGGCGAGCCGCGGTTTCTTCTCCGTCGCCGGAATCTCGAAGACGATTTGGAACGAGCGACGCTCCCCGGCGGGAATCCAAACGTGTTCCCACGGGCGGCGAGGTCCCTGATAGGTCGCGGCATGAAGCGGGAGCTGATCCCCGCCTTCGCTCGCGTAGTGGAGCTGCTCCGGCGTTTGGAACCACTCCCCGCTCTTGCCGGAGTTCCGGACGGAGACGTCCAAGATCAAGAAGCGCGAGCCTTCCTCGGCCTTGGAGAGACCGAACTTCTCCCCGACCGCCTGCCCCACGATCGACACGTGGAAGACGTCGTCGTCCACCTTGGCGATCTCCTCGCGTTTCGGGAAAGAAGGACGTTTGCCCTCGAGCTCGAACGCCAGCGAGCGGGGATGAATCACCTTCCCTCGGGGGGTCTGCGCGTTCGGAAAATCGCAGCGGAGCTCGACCGAGGCGCGCTTCTCCGGCACGAGGAAGACGAGGGATCCACCGGTCGGAACGTCCGGGAGAAACCGCGGCTCCTCCTCGAGCGTGGAGGCCGCCTCGGGACGGTAGGCGAATTCTCCGTCGACCAGGAGATGGACATATTTCCGCGCCTCTTTCCAATCGCAGACCGTGCCGATCTGGGCGCGGGTCCCTTTCTTCGCCTTCGGGTCGAACGCGGTCGCATCGCTCTCGAAGGTAAAGCGACTCGTCGCTGCGATCTCCACTTCGAACCACGCCATTCCCTCGGGCGCTCTCTCCTTCGAGGTGCGCTGGTGCACGATTCCGAGATTCACGACTTCGTTCTTCTGAGCGAGCCGGATTTCGCGAGGCTCGATCTCGCCCTTCCGGAGAACGGGGACGGCCATGTGGCCGTGCGCGAAATCGTAGAATCGAAGCTCCAGGCTCGTCACTCGGGAGGACGGGATGGAAAAAACCACATGGCCCCGGCGAGCGGATCCGACGTGGGGCAGCGATAGAGGCTTCTCCACGACTCCACCGGGCCCGGACGAAAGCTCGCGATCCAGCCGGCCCACTCGCGATCCGTTCACCACCAGGTACGCGTGGTCGCCCAGCTCCGTCACCCGATACTCGACCGGCACCCGCCGTTCGAAGACGAAGCTCATGGGGATGAGGTTCTCCCATTCGCTGTCCAACACGAGCCAGAGGCTTCCCTCCGGCGCCTTCCTGCCGCCGAACTCCCCCGTGGCCAGCGCGGAATGGAGCGTAAGTCGAGCGGCGCGATTCCGCGCCGAGACGCCCAGAGCCGCCAGGGTGTCGGGCTCGAGGGAGCTCAAGGGAATCGCATTTCGTTCCTTCGGCGCGCGCTCCTCGCGCACGAACTTCCCCAAGTCGACCGTCTCCCCGTGCCGAGCATACAACTCCTTCAGCTTCGCTCGATCCTGCTCCGTCGCCTCCATTTCCGACAAACGGTTCGACGCCTTCGAGGGCGGACTCGAGAGAGTCAGGCGGCCGATCGTCCCTCCCCCCGTGGGCGACTGAACGAGCACTCCCTTGGGAAACGCGATGGGCTCGGGATCGTTGGGGCCGGAGGTCGGGACCAAGACGGCGAGGGGCGACTCGGGAAACGCTCTCAGAATCGCCGCGGCGTCCTCTCGAGCCATCTCCGCCAGAACCACGATCAGATCCGCCTTGCCCTCGAGTTCCTTCACGATGGACCTGAGGGCCTCCACGGGATCCGTCACGCGAAGACCGGACACGCTTGCCCGGCGCACGACTCCGGTCATGGCGATTCGAGTCTTGCCGCTTTCTCGAACCACATACGGATTCGCCAGCAACTTCCCCGAAGATTCCTCGGCGACGTTCGCGCACACGAATCGGATCGAGCCCTCGGAGATCCAGGGCCTCCGGGTCGACTGCAGATCCTCGCGTCCCAGCCCGACGGCGTCCAGATCGGCCGCCACTAGGATCGCCTTCGCAAGCGCTTCGGACTTTCCCCAGACCTCCGAAAACTCCAGCGTTCCGGCGACGCACACCCGGAGTCCCGATTTCGAGACGACGAGCCCGTCGTGCGCGGAGCCCCGCTGGGCGAAGTGCTCGAGAGAGACTTCCTGGGCTTGCGCCACGGCACCGAGCGACAGCAGGGCGGCGATGGTTCTCATGTCCCGTTCCTAATGGGAGGCCAGGGATACCGTCGAGTAGATGGACTCCGCGATCTCGATCCAGTGAGCCGCGAGCAGTCCCGCATATCCCCCGTGATGAACGAGGTGATGGCTCGTAACGCCGGCGGCGGCGCAGATGAGCACCGTCTTGCCGACGCCCTTCCAATCCCGCTTGATCGTATACTTGATGACTTTCGCCCCGCACAGGGCGAGGCTGACATACTCCCACACGGTATAGAGCGCGGTAATCTCCGCTTTCGTCTGGACTTCGCTCCCGCCGCGACCGCCGGAGATCCGACCGATCGTCTGCCCCGTCGCCGGGTCGATACTCCACCAGGCGAAGGGCCGATCTCCCTCGGGAGGCGTGACGACGACAACCGTCCCCTCTCCCGAGTTCCGAGCGATCCACCGGGCCTCGCGCCGAGGCACGCCGGCCTTTTCCAGATCCTCCACCGGGCGGGAGGGCAGGAATCGCCAAGGCCGATTTTGAATCCGCGCCCGCTCGAACCCGCTCAGCGTCGAAAGCCCCGGCTCGTCCTCGTTGGCCTGGCGCACGAGGAGACTTTCGAGGACGGTGTCGAAGACTCCGAGCCGACTCGTCGCCCGTACCTCCGTCTTCCCCCGCGCGTCGAGCACGGCGATGCCGTTGTCCACGACATCGATTCCATAGCAGAGACAGACGCTCTTTTCTTTCGGATGCAACTTTCCCCAGCTTCCGCTGACGAACAGGTTCGGGGACCGAAACCAAGGTATTCCCGGCAGATCGGCCAGGGCCGCCTGGCGCGCGAGACAGAAATCCAGGAGATCGTGCGGGAAGAACTCGACCTTCTCGCGCAGGATCGCCCGGAGATCTCCCTTTCCCTGCGACGAGACCCAGTCGTCGAGCTTTTCGACCAGGGCGCGCTTCGTGACTTGCGTGGACATCCGTGCGGAGCGCACGAATTCGCGCGAAAAGAAGTGCGTCTGGAAGAAGAGGTTCCAGGAGAGGATCGGGCACCAAGTCTCCCGGCGATCCTCTTCGAGAAGACCGCGTCGCTGCTTCCAGTGAAGCCGACCCGGGGATCGCGCCTCGAGGTCCACCCAAAGGGACACCAAGCGCCCCTTCTCCTTCTTCTTTTCCCCTTCGCCGAAATTCAACCCGCCGAATTTCTCGCCTAGGGTGGATCCGAAATCGTGGACCATCTTGATTTGCCCGTCGCCCTGCACGTCGGAAATCTTCCCGTCGTAGTCGAAGACCTTCGAGGCGAACACCTCCTGGCCGACCATCAGGACCGCCTGGAACTCTCGGAAGGAGGATAGTTTGTGGTAGACCTCCTCCGGACTCTTCGTTTCCCCCGGCATCGGCATCTGGTCCATTTTCGTCGGCTGAATCGAGAATCGGAGGGGGCGCTCGAGGGTCTCGTAGATCGGGACTTCGTAACAGAAGAGAGCGACCGTTTCGCGCTTGCCGGCCCGCTCACCCTCGAGCTGAAGCGTCAGGGTGAACTTCGAGGCCAGGGCCGAGGGGTCGGAGACTTCCTCTCCTTCGACTCCCGCGGGTTCGGGCAGACAGGGATCCAAATCCTTCCACTCTTCTTCCTCGGTGCGCCGCCACCGGACCCAGTAGTGCGTTTCGAACGACTGCGCAAGATCGGGGGAGACGACTTCGGGAAGGGTACGTCCGCTCCAAAGGTGCCCGTGCTCGCGATCCGTCAGCTCCAGAGCCTCCTGCCAGAGGGCTTCTCGCGCTCGCGTTCCCTGCGAGATTAGTTCCCAGAAGTCCGCGCCGGAGAGTCCGATTTCCGTCCAGACTTTCTCCAGACGCGCGCGATCCGGCCTCGGTTCCCCGAAGGCCCCTCGCCCCACTCGCCACTTCGCCGTCGCATCTCCCTTGAGCCACTCTTGGACCAGGGCTTCGGCCTGGTTCCGGGGAAGTCGGCCGCGGACGATGCGCGCTTGCAGCCCTCCGGCCCGCAACATCTCCATCGCGAGATAAGACTTGTCCGCCGGGTTTCCTCCGAGCGAGGCGAGCACGCCCGCGGGTCCGCGTTGCACTCCCTCGTAGGGCTCCGTTCGAATCTCTCCGAGCAGAAACGCGCGGATCTTCGCCGGATCGAAACCGAGGAGGGCGGCCCGGGAGCGGACGTCATGCGGACGTCCTCCCGGACGCTCGAGCTCCACGCGCATCAGATCCGCCGCGTTCCGATTGGCCGCGCGGAGCCGCCGCGCCGCCTCGTCTTCCTGCGCGGCACCGATCGAGAGCGTCAGAAACGGAAGGAGAAAAAGGTGGCGCATGCAGCCCTCCCCAAAAAGCGAAGGGCACGGATCGCCGAGAAGCGAACCGTGCCCCCGATCGATGGTCGCCTAGTCTCCGACTTTGGCCCCGCAGCCCGGGCACGTCTTCGCGTCCGCCGGCAGCTTTTCGCCGCACGAACACTTCTTCCCTTCCTCGGGCTTGGAGCAGGGGCACTCCTTGGCTCCCTCGGGCAGTTCCTTGCCGCACTTCGAACAGGCCTTTTTCTCGGTCTTCGAGCACGGGCATTCTTTCGCGCCTTCCGGGAGCTCCTTCCCGCACTTCTCGCAGGGTTTCTTCTCGGCCTTCGTGCAGGGACACTCGTTGGTCCCTTCCGGAAGTCCCTTGCCGCACTTCGAGCACTTCGGCTGGTTCGCCTCGAGTTGCTTCTGACGCTCCATCAGCCGCTGATCGACCTTCTTGAGCATCTTCCGCACCGCATCGTCCAAGGCGAGCCGAAGGATCATCCCCCGGCTGTCCTCGTCGATCTTGAGCTCCGCGTTCGATTCGCCTCCGACTCCTAGGACTCGCACGCCGGTCGCCCCGATCGAGTCGGTCCGCTTGTATTCGCCGAACTCCGCCGCGAGAACCTCCCCGCTCGTGGGTTCCACCAGCCGAAGATCGACGCCGCACTCCACGGTGATGGTGGACTTGTTGTTCTTGTAGTCGAAAATCCCTACGAAGCCGAGGCTCCCCAGATCGAAACTCGACGCGGTTTTCTCGGCCTTGAGTCGCATGTTCGTGATTTTGCCCAGATAGAGGAAGTCCACGCCCTTGACCCGGCCGGGCTTGGCCAACTCCTCCGGATCGACGATGCCCTCCAGACCTTGCTCCCTCAGGAGTTGGTCCATCTGTGCCCGCTCGATGAGACGGAAGCGATCGGACTTGTCGGCCAGAGTCGTCAACTGGTCCGCGGCATCGCGCTGGAGATCTTCCTTTCGAAAGTTATAGGTCGGGACCTTGTCGTTGATTTTGAACTGCGGCACTCCGACTTTCACGCGCCTGAGCTCCGCGGGGGGTGGATCGTATTTTCCGACGTGGGCGGTCAGTTTGTTGCGATCCGCGGTCTCGCTGCTGCTGGTACATCCCGCGAGGACCAAGGCCGCAAGGGCGCCCCAGATCGTGCTGCGATTCATGTCGTCTCCTCTCTTACTTCTGCCGCTCCATCAGCCGCCGATCGCACCGAGGAAGCATCTTGCGGACGGCGTCGTCGAGCGCGAGCCGGAGGATTTTGCCCCGACTGTCTTCGTCGATGTGAAGATCGGCGCTCGAACCGCCGCCCAGGCCGATGATCCGAACTCCTTGAGCGCTGACGGTATCGGTCCGCTTGTACTCGCCGAATTCGCCGCAAAGAACCTCGCCTGTCGTCGGATCGACCAATCGGATGTCGACTCCGCATTCGACGGTGATCTTGGCGTTGCTGCTGCTCCCGCCGACGATGAGCACGCTCCAATCCGAATGGGATCCTTCGCCCTTGACGCGCATGTTCGTGATCTTGCCGATGAAGAGGAAGTCGATTCCTTTTACCCGACCCGGCTTGGCCAACTCTTCCGGATCGACGATGCCCTCCAGACCTTGCTCCTTGAGGAGCTGGTCCATCTGTCCCCGCTCGATGACCCGAAATCGGTCGGTCTTGTCGGCGAGGGTGGTGAGCTGATCCGACGCATCCTTGGCCAATTCGTCTTTCGCGGGAAGAGTGGTCTTCTCCACTTTGAATTGGGGGACGCCGACTTTGACGCGAGTCAATCCCTGCGGCGGGGGGTCGTACTTTCCGACATGGGTCGTCAGCTTGTCACGCTCCGCCGTTTCGCTGGATTGGGTGCACCCGACCATCATCAGAAGAGAAAGGAGTCCCGCGTGCTTCATGCTCGATCCCTCGATGAAAAGGTTAGACGGTTCGAATGATATCACCGGTGCGGCGCGGGGGCCAACCAAAAGGCGTAGGGGATGGATGCCTGCCGGCCGCACAGATTTCGCAGAAGCGCGTCGGATACCAAGAGGCTACTTCTCCCGCACCGCCAAGCGCTCGTAGAGGGACTTCAACTTCGCGCCGACGGCGATCTGGGGATCCGCCCCGCGCGCCTCCCAGAGAGCGGCGACGGCATCCTCCAGCCGCGTCTGTTTTTCGTAGAGGGCGGCCAAGCGGACCCACAAGTCCGCGCGATCTCGGAGTCGAACGAGCGCGCGCTCGAGATGGTGGGTGGCCCCGCGGAGGTCTCCCTTCTTCTCGCGCGCTTCCGAAGAAGATTGGAGCACGGCCAGATCGTCGGGGTCCGAGTCCAAGGCGATATCGAACTCCTTCACCGCCCCCTCGAGATCCGAGCGTCGAGCGAGAATGAGCCCGATTCGATAGTGGGCTGGAATGTGCTTCGGATGGATCTTCACCGCCTCCCGATAGAGACCCAGGGCCGCTTCCTCTTCTCCCTTGCGCTGCCGGTACGCACCCATCGCGAACTGAGGATCCCCGCTGTCGCGGTCCGCCTTGGCTGCGCGCTCCAGGAGCGACACGGCCTCGGATTCCCGCCCCTGCTCCAGGCGAAGGGAAGCCAAATTCACGAGAGCCCGTCCGTTCTCCGGCTGAAGCTTAATTGCGGCCTCGTATTCCCGCGTAGCGTCCTCCAATCGACCCAGATCGTGATAACAGACGGCCAGATTGAATCGCGCGCGATAGTGATCCTGGCGATCTTCGATCGCGAGCTTGTATTCGCGGATCGCGTCGAGGGTTCGTCCCTGATCGTAAAACTCGACGCCCTTGTTGAAATGGGAATCGATCGGAGTGTACGAGCCGCATCCCACCATCCACAGGGCGGCCAAGATCGACTTTCTCACTTCTCTTCCTTGTCGAACCTTCGCGTCCGTCCCTTGAGCCAAAGTTCCGTCTCGTCCCGCCGGCGCCTTTCTTCCGGAGTCTCCTTTCCCCCGAGAAGAATGACGGAGGGATTGGCTCGAATGCGCTTAGCGGCCTGCTCGAGGTGATAGATCGTATCGCGAAGGGCCCGGATCGTTTCGTAGACGTTTCGGCTGTTCTGCACGATGAGCGAATCGGCGTCGCGCAGGAGAGCATTCAGGCTGTCGGTGGTCTGGTTGAGCTTGACCGTCAGTTCCTCGACGTTTCGGAGAATGGCGCGCACCTCGGGCTTCAGTTCCTGGATGGTCTGGTCCACGTTCTCGAGCAGGGTACGGGCGGAATCGCCGGTCCGGATAGTCATGTCGGCCATGCGGCGAAGCTCCGCTTTGACCGTGACGATGAGGTCGTTCACGTGGACGAGGATCTCGCTGATATTCCGCTGATTGTCCGGATTGTTGAGGATTCGATTCAGTCCCTCCAGCAGCTGATCGATTTTCGCCAGGGGCTTCTCGATCGCCGCCGAAAGATCCGTGATCGCCGGAATCACCCGGGCCTTGAGCTCCGATCCGGGCCGCGCTCGGGGCTTGTCTTCCGACCCCGGCGAGACTTCGAGGTACTTCGCACCGAGCATCCCGTCCTGTTTCAAGATGAGTTCCGAGTCCTCCCGGACTTGAATCTCCGGAGCGATGACGACGACGACCTTGACCAAGCCGAACTTCTTCTCTTCGCGCGAGACTTCGACGGTCTCGACCTCTCCCACCCGGATCCCGCCGTAGGTCACCGCATCGTGGGCCTTGATGAACTTCGCGTCCGTCAGGTAGGCGTAATACGTCGCCTTGGGTTTCAGCCGCTCGCGAAGGTTTCCGACGGCAAAGAGGAGGACGGTGAGAACGGCGACGGCCAGGACGATGAACGCCCCGGACTTGATCTCGGTCGAGCGGACGGCCATCGGCTCCTCAGAGGTTCAAAAGGTCCTGGTAGTAGTCTTGCTCGGAGCTCCGCATCTCGAGCGGACCCTGGACGCTTCCCGTGATGAACTGGCGCACGACGGGATTCTCGTTCTTGACGATGTCGATCACCGTTCCCTGGGCGGCGACCCGCCCGCGGTCCAGGAGCACGATCCAGTCGGCGATGCGGAACGCGCTTTGAATGTCGTGGGTGATGACGACGTTCGTCAGCCCCATCTTTTCCTTCAGGTCGTTGATGAGCTCGTCGATCACCGAGGTGGCCACGGGATCGAGGCCGCTCGAGGGCTCGTCGTAGAAGACGAGGATCGGGTCGAGCGCGAGCCCCCGGGCCAGCGACGCCCGCTTCCTCATACCTCCCGAGAGTTGCGACGGGAGTTTTTGCTCCGCCTCGCGAAGCCCCACCTGCTCCAGCTTCACCTTGACCATGATCTCGATCGTCTCGGGCGGGAGCTTGGTGTGATACCGGATCGGCAAAGCGATGTTCTCCCCGACGGTGAGAGAATTCAGGAGCGCCCCGTCCTGGAAGAGCACCCCGAATTTCCGCCGGACGGGATCCAACTCCTTTTCCCCGAGTCTCGTGACCTCCACCCCGTCGATCCACACCTCTCCGGAATCGGGCTTGAGCGCCGTGATCATCGTTTTCAGGAGGGTCGACTTTCCACCGCCCGAGGCCCCCAGGATGACGAGGGTCCTGTTCTTCTCGATCGAGAAGCTGACATCCTCCAGCGCCACTTGGGCACCGAAGGTTTTCCGCACGTTTTTCACTTCGATAATGGCCACTAGAGCACGTTTTGGAGAAACGCCGTCACCAGGCTGTCCACGAAGATCACCAGGATCAGAGAGGTAACGACCGAGAGCATCGTGTTTCGAGCCACGCCCTCGGGTCCGCCTTCCACCGTAAGCGCCATGTAGCAAGATACGACGCAGATGACCGTCGCGAAGAGGACGGACTTGACCAGACCGCTCACGAGATCTTCCATCAGCAGGAACTCGATCGAACTCGAGATGTAGCCCCAAGGCTCCAGATCGTACGCCGTATAGGCCATGAGGCAGCCGCCTCCGATCCCCACCACGTTCGCGAAAACGGTGAGACAGGGCATGATGATCACGATCGCGATGAAGCGCGGCGCGACGAGGTAGCCGACCGGATTGATCCCCATG
This sequence comes from uncultured Planctomycetales bacterium, assembly GCA_964526305.1. Lineage (GTDB taxonomy): Bacteria > Planctomycetota > MHYJ01 > MHYJ01 > JACPRB01 > JACPRC01. The sequence goes on from CAZGKV010000032.1 coordinate 13,346, forward strand.
ATCCGCAGCGCCAGGGTCTCCTCCGAGATCGTCATCGTCCCCAAGCCGGCCGTGAAAGCCGCGCCGACCCGCGCCACGAGGACGATCGCCGTCATCAGGGGTCCCAGCTCTCGCGTCATCGACACCGCCACCAGGCCCGCCACCTGCCGGATCTGGCCGTACCGCTCGAGAACGTATCCCGTCTGAAGAACGAGAATGACGCCGATCAGAAAGGCCACCAGGGCGACGATGTTGAACGACTTGTTCCCGATCGCCTCCATCAACGGGAAGACGAGCCGGCGGTATTCCGTGCGCTCTCGGAACGGACCCAACAGGCTCCAGTAGAGCGTCCGGTGGAGGAGGGCGAACATCCCTCCGGTGTGATGGAGGAAGAGCAAAGCCCTCCTCCCCACCGCAGCGACCCAGCGCCCGATCATCGCGGGAGTCTCCGGGATTAGCCTGACTTGTTCATCCGGGCTCCGCCGCCCGGATGAACAAGTCACCCTCCGGGCAGCTTCATCGGCCCTCCAGGCCGATTCCGCTGGACAGCCCCGTCGCCGCCGGCCCGCGACGCTCTCTTGCCCAAGCGGAACGCGCCGCGGGTGCCCGATTCACGTTTTCGGCCCCGCGGGCCGAAACCTCGTGAATAGGGCAGGGTAGACAGGTTCGTATTCTATATCGACGCGAGAGGCGGAAAGACGCAGGGGGCTATGAGGATTCGCGCAACGCCGTGTCGATCCCGCCCGACGACATGAAGAACTTCCCGAGCCGGGTCACCTCAAGCGCCGAGCGTGCCGGCCGACTCGGATCCGCCAGCATGAAGAGGATTCTCTCGTCCTTCGACCACTGAAACGCTTCGACGAGGATCGCCACGCCGGCCGTGTCCATGACGGTGACTTCGGCCAGGCGGATGATCACCGCCTGCGGCTTTTGATCGAAGGTCTTGCGGATTTTCTCCCGGAGCTTGGGCGCCGACTCCGCGTTGAGGGGACCCGAAACCTGAATGACCCGGCTTTGGATCTTGAACGACTTGCTGCTGAATTCCACGCGCAAAACTCCCGCGAAGCGAACGGCGGGATTATACAACCCCTATTCGGCTCCGTCCACGTCGCCGGTGACCACGAAGAATTTCATCAGACGCGCCATCTCGATGACGGCGCGCGCGGCCGGACTCGGATCGGCGAGCGTAAAGATGATCCTTTCCCGTTTCGCCCACTGATGGGCCTCCACGAGGACGGCGACGCCCGCGCTGTCCATGTAGGTCACGTCCGAGAGCTTCAGCATCACGGCCTGCGGCTTCTGGTCGAGAGTCCGGCGCAGTTTCTCCCGGAGCCGGGGAGCGCTTTTCATGTCGATCTCGCCCGTCACCTGGATGATCTTTGTCGACAACCGGAAGGTCCGGCTCTTAGCGTCCACGCGCCCTCCTCCGCTTGGTCATGGCCAGCGCCAGATAGCCGTCTCCCTGTTCCTCGTAATCCACGCGATCGACCGAGGCTTCGATGAACTTCAGCCCCAGCCCCCGAGGGTGCATCTTTCCGGCTTCCCGCGGCCGCAGGCGGTGCGCGACCGCGGCCAGACAGTAGTTCCGGACTCGAACGACGACCCGGCTTTGCGACACCTCGAATTCGATCTGCACCTCCCGGCAGGCGTCGTGTGCGAAACAGTGCTCGATGGTGTTGGCGCACGCCTCGGATACCGCCAACGCGATCGCCTCCAAGTCGCGCGTCGGGAGAGAAGGGCGGAGGAATACCCGACACCACTCCCGCAGCGGCCGGAGATGGGCCGCGCTCGCCGGGAACGAGAGGCGAAATCGTTCTTTCATTTCACGCGCACCGCCAAGAATAGGGCGTCATCCTCCCGGAGGCTCGAGGCCCGGCGCATCGACTCCACGATTTTTCTGACCGGCGCGTCCCTCAGCGATTCGAGGCGCCGCAGGATCCGGGACAACCCCCGCGATCCTCCGTTCCGCCGCTCGTACAATCCATCCGTGAACGCCGCCACGAGGCTCCCTCGAGTCAGGCGGCGCTCGCTTTCCTTCCCCGCGTACGGACCCGCGCCCAGAATCGGGTTCTCCGAAGGGAGCGGAATCGCCCTGCCCCTAGGCGGAATCAAGAAGGCCGGCGGATGGCCCGCTCCCGCCCATCGCAGCGTCCGGCGACTCAGGTCGATCACGATGGCGTGAAAGCTCATGAGCATCCCCGTCGCGCGGAACCGCCTACAGAGAAACCCGTTGAGATCCTCCAGAATTCTCCCCGGACCCTCTCCCTCCGACAGCCTCTTCCGAACTCGAACGCTCGTCCGGCTCGACAGGGAAGCGGCCTCCGGGCCATGCCCCGTGACATCGCTGACATGGATGGCCAGCCTCCTTCGCCCGACATACTCGACGTGACAGTAGTCCCCTCCCACGGATTCGACCGGATCGGAATAGAAGTCGAAGGCGACGCGATCGTCCTCGAAAGGGGTTGCGCACGCGCCGAGCCATCGCTTCTCCGAGGACAATACACCCACCTCTACAGTATAGGGCTCTCCCGCGCTTCGGACTCGAATGAAGTTGACATCGTCACAGCCACTCATTACAGTCCAGAATCCTGATTCGGGGGAAACATGCGTCGGGCTCTGGTTTTCACGCTCCTCTTCGCCGGGTGCGGTTCCGGCGAACCTCGGCCGGAGAGCGGGGTGGAACGGAAGCCGGTGTACGAAGACGTGCCCGCGTACGCGGGGCTGGAATACGTCGACGGCACGGGCAAGCGGAACCCGGAGTTCCGGTCCGCGAAGCAGGAGTACCGCGGGGACGCGAAAGTCGACGACGTCCTCGGTTTCTACCGGAAGGCGATGCCGGTGCATGGCTGGGCCCTCTCGGGAGAGAACGCGGGCACCTTGACCTACACGAAGAAATCGGAGAAGTGCGCGATCGCGGTGACGACCGACAGCAGCAACAAGACCGTCGTTTCCGTGACGCTGAGCTACAAAGGCTGATGGCGACGAAGGAAAAAAAGACGACCGAGCAACGCCCCTCCGGCTCCGACGAGGCCGCCGGCTTCTGGGGTAGGCTCAACGATTTCGGGGAGCGCCACGCCAAGCTCATCATCTTCCTCTCCTCCGCCCTCATCGTGCTCACCGTCATCATCTTCGCGAAGGTCTTCTACGATCGCACGTTGGCGGAACGCGCCTCGCGCGATCTCAATCAGGCGGAGACGATCGAGCAGCTTCAGAAACTGAAGGAGAAGTACAAGGACACTCCCGTCGCGGCCGAGATCGTATACCGCCTCGCCAACCGGTACTGCGAAGAGGGAAAACTGGAAGAGGCCGAGAAGGAATACACGGAATTCAAGTCGCGCTTCCCGAACCATCCGCTCAAGTTCTTCGTAGACAAGGCCTACACCAGTCTCATCGCCAACCGCAAGTTCCTCAAGGAGGACAAGGATCTTCGTCTCAAGATTCGGACGCTTCAGACGCACCCGGAAGACCGCGCCAAGGCGCGCCAACTCCTGGAACTCATTCCCGAGGCGCAGCGCAAGGTCCTGGAGGAAAAGACCTCCTCGCTCTTCCTCGGTCCCGTGCGGTTGCCGAATCCCGAAATCCATGTCGAAATCACCGGGAAGGGAACCTTCTGGGTGGAGCTGTTCGAGGACGAGGCTCCCAACACCGTCTACAACTTCCTGAAGCTGATCGAAGAGAAGGCCTTCCAGGGTCTCAAGTTCCAGAAGGGAAACGAGACTCTCAAGGTAAGCAAACCCGTCCCGTACACGCTCGGGTTCGAGAAGAACGAGCGCGAGGCCAAACAGTATTCCCTCGCCGTCCGAAAAACCCCCGGACGGGATTATGTGCCGGGGGCCGAGTTCGAGATCCTCCTCCGGGATACCCCAGGACAGCCGGACCTCATGGTGTTCGGCGAAGTGAAGGCGTACGTCAACGTCGTCCAGAAGGCGGCCGCGGAGGACGCGATCCAAACCCTCACCGTGAAGTCCAAGCGGGAGACGTCTTATGTCCCCAAGCGCGATCTCAGGAATCCCGAAATGGACTTCTCGATCGCCGTCGCCCGGGGGTCGTTCACCGTCGAGTTCTTCGAGGACGAGGCTCCGAACACCGTCGCCAATTTCGTCAAGCTCGTGGAGGAGAAGACCTTCGACGGAATCAAGTTTGCGAAGGAAGGCGAGCGGCTGAAGCTCTCGAAGGCGGTGGACTTCTCCGTCCCCTTCGAGAAAACCTCTCGCGCCGCAAAACAGTGGATGCTGATCGCACGCAAGACCGCAGGTCGCGAGGACGTCGCGGGGGCCTCGTTCGAGATCCTCCTCCAAGACCAACCCGACCTCAAGGACGTGGTCGTTTTCGGGCGCGTGGCGAATTCGCATCCCTTCGTCGGCACGCTCGGTTCGGACGATGCGGTGCAGGGCGTGACGATCGTCTACAAGCGCGAGACCCAGTACGAACCCAAGCGGGTCAAGCCCTGAACCTTCGGGAAGAATTCGAATCCCTGGCCCTTCCCCTGCGGAACGATCTCACCTTCGCCGCTCTCGCGTTCGAGCGCAACGAGCCGGACGCTCTCGATCTCGTTCAAGAGACGTATCTCAAGGCCCTCCGCCGCTTCTCCGAGTTCCGTCCCACCGGGGGAGGATTCAAGGCCTGGCTCTTCACCATCCTCCGCAACGCCCATCTCGACCGGTGTCGCGCTCGGCGGTCGCAGCCCCTCCCGTTCGAGGAAATCGAGCCCGCCGCCGCCGGCCCGGACGCCTCGTCGCTTCCTCTCGAGGAACTTCTCGACGACGACCTTCTGGGCGCGCTTCGCTCCCTCTCTCCCAAGCACCGGATTCTCCTCCTCTTGGCCGACATCGAGGCACTCTCCTATCGGGAGATTTCCGAGGTGCTCGGATGCCCCCTCGGATCGGTGATGTCGGGACTTCATCACGCGCGGGCGCGGTTGCGCGAACGGCTCCGACAATAGAGCGGCGCCCCACGGCACGGATAGGGAGGGTGGCCCAGGGATGGGCCTACAGAGGGACGCACCGCAGAGCGCCGCAAAGTTTCTAGCGCGACCGGCTCAATACCTCTCTCACTTCCCCCAACCCCGTGCCGATCCCGACGAACTCCAATTCGGGACGTCCTCCAACCAGCCCCGTCGCGATCAAGACTCGGAGAGGAAACGACTTCCATCCCACCTCCAGCCCGGCCGCGATCTGGATTTCTTCCGCCCCCTCGTCTCCCCACCGTTCCAGGATCGTCCGCATCGCCTCCAATTCGACTCGACCCCGGATGGGTCCGGCCGAGAACCTCCGGTCGAGACCCGAGAGGTAGAGGGTCCCGGCGACCACGAGCGGCGCTACGACGTAGTCCACTCCCGCCCACCGGGAAGGCGCGTACGCCAACTCGCGAGCCCGGTTCCCGATTCCCCGGAACCGGCTCAAGTACGTTCGCTGCGCCGCCCTCCAGAGGATCTTTCCCTGTTCTCCGATCAGGTCGGCGCCGTCGGGAACCGATCGCTCTTCGAACTCCTCGGGGATGAGCGTCGCGTCCCGGAACGGACGGAAGAAATCGACCTCGCCCTCGATCACGTTTCCGAGGAATCGCGTAAAGGCCTCGGGCTCCGCTCGGGTATGGCCCACGTCGTCCAGGAAACGCTCGACGATTCCCTGCCGTTCCAGTTCCTCGATACCTTTCGGGGGATCGGGGCAGATCCGTCGAAGACACTCGACCGCTCCCTCTAGCAGAACCTCCGGAAGCGAAAAGAGATCGTTCAATTTCCGCTCCACCGGAGACCGGCACGGAAGCGGGGCAAAGGCCCGGGGCAAGTCCGCGTAGAACGCCGTGCGGTGGAACTCCACGAAGGTCACGGGGTCGCCGATCGCGCGCGGCAGGCGATCGGCCTCGCCGCACATGGGGCACCGTGCGTCAAAGATCGAGTCGGTCTCCGGCCGGGGCGCGGGCTTGGGACTCGCGGGAGACCGCACCTCCGCTTGGGGCTTCGGTGGCCGGACGAGGCTTCGGACTTCGCCCCACTCCCGGAGCATTCTCTTGCGCCGCTTCTCGTACGCCTCCTTCTCGGAGGAATCCGGATTGGGGCGAGAAGGGGACGGATGGACGGTCCGGAGGAAATACGTCCCGACGACAACGACCGCCACGAAGAACGCGGTGAGTCGAGTCAGGGGCAGCCACAGGAACTGCGTCCCGGGGGTCATGCGTACGCCCCATCCCCCGGGAGGTTTCGCGGCTCCGCCCAACATCCGGAGCCGGCCCCTGGACCCTTACCGGGTCAGCCCGGTCAGCCGGAGGCCAATCTGGTTTTCAACATAATCGATCCGCCCACATTATCGGACGGAGAGTCCGCCGATGCAAGCTTGATGCACATTAGAACGGGCCAGAGGCCCGGATCCATCCCAGGAAAGGAAGGCGCCCCTGCGGAGGTGGGAGATCCCCGTGTGCATCCAAATGAATAATCTGCGGAGACGGCCCGTTGTTCCGGCAGATGAAGGAGTGCGAGGAAGTCCGACGAAGTCTGGATGGATGGATCGACGGCGAGGCCGCCGAACCTCCACATCTTTCCGAGTGCCCCGAGTGTCGGCGAGAAGCCGAGGCGCGCCGGAAGCTCCGAGATCGGCTGCGGGCGGTCCGACTCCCGGCCCCGAAGGGGCTGGAGGAGCGACTCCGAGCCGCCCTCCGCAGACGGACGGGCGCCGTTCGTTGGCTCCCTCCCGCCGTCGCGGCCGCCCTTCTCGTCGGCACCCTCTTCTTCCTTCGTCCGAGGCCGAGCGAGCCCGTACCCGACCTGGTCTCTCGCGCCGCGGATTTTCACGATCGCATCTCCGAAGGGAGCGTTCGCCCCGAGGAGCTCTCCGATCCGGAGGCGCTTCGGCGGTACTTCCGCGACACGTTGCTCTTGGACGTGGAGGTGCCGCCCCCGCGGTCCGACGCCTCCCTGAGCGGCGGTTGTTGTTGCACGGCCCCGGATGGAAGGTATCGGATGCCCTGCATCGTCTATCGGGTTCGCGGGATCCCGATGTCGCTCCTCGTCTTCGAGGGACCGCTTCCCCCGATGCCCTCCGCGGCCCGGCGCGAGCGGGGCGGTCAGGAGTACTTCGTCTTCCGCCAAGGCCGGAACGCGGTGCTCCTCTGCCGCGCCGGCGTCGTGTGCCACTTGTGGGTGTCGGCGATGGAGGAATCGGTCCTGCTGGAGGCGATTCTCGGAACCTCCGTCGGCCGCCTCGCGTTCTCCGGGGAGCGCCTCACTCTGGCCGGCGTTACCTGAGCGGGCTGATGCGAGATCGTCAAGGCGCGCGTGCGCGCCCTGAAGGGAGTGACCGACGTCGAGATCGACGCCACGCGCATGGAATTGCTGGTCGCGCGGGACCGAGCGAAGGTAGACTTGAAGGAAGTGATCGAGGCCGTGCGAAGGGCGGGCTTCGAAGCTCGAGAAAAATGAAGATCTGGATCTTGGTGATCGCACTCGCGGCGGGGCAAAGCGCGGCGGCCGTACCTTGCTTCTGCCTCGAGTGCCCCGACGCGGGCCGGTGCGCCTCGCCCTCTTCGAGCTGATGCGACGCCCCCGCGGCTCCGTCGGAGCCGTGCGAGTGCGTGCATCTGGACGAGGATCTCGCGGCGGATCTCCCCGCCGCGTCTCTCCCGGCCACCGCTCCGGCGGTCGCGGTGATCCCCGATGCGCCGATGCCTCCGACCTCCTCCGATCTCACGCGGCACTCCGCCGCCTCGCCTCCTCGCGCCTCCCCTCTCCAACCCCTCCTCTGCACCTACCTCCTGTAGCGCGCCCCCTTTCGCCAAAACCCATAGCGAAAGGATATTTCCCATGCGATACGCTTTCCTCTTTCTTCTCGCAGGCTGCTCGTCGGGAGCCTGGGAGAAGGAGGTCGACGACCTGAAATCGAAGGCCTCGAAGTCGCCCGCGTGGACGGCCTCTCCCGCCGGAAGCGCCGCCGAGATCGAAACGCGCCTCCTGCGACTTCTCGAACCCGAACCCCACCCCGATTTTTCGGTCCGGCCGGCACTGGAGGATCTGGTCCGCCATGCCCTGGCGCGGAATCCGGAGCTGCGGGCTCGAGTGAAACGTCTCGAAGCGGCGCTGGAACAGGTTCCCCAAGCCGCCTCGGCGCCGGATCCTGAACTGGAGCTGGCCCTCACCCTCGAGGATTTCGTCCAAACCTTCGGAAAGTTCATGATCGGACTGATGCAGCCGATCCTCTTTCCGGGAAAGCTCGATGCGGCCGCCCGGGCGGCGCTGGAGCGGGCCTGGGAGGAATGGGGTGGGCTCCTCGAATCCATGCTCGAGGTGCGGGCGCAGGTGGCCCGCGACTATGCCGATCTCTACGCGATCGACCACGCCCGGCGGATCGCCGGCGAGAATCTCAAGCTCCTCGAGCAGCTCGAGACCGTGGCCCGCACCCGATTCGAGGCGCGACAGGTCCCGCAGCAAGATGTCCTCAAGGTCCGACTCCGGGCCCTCGAGACGGAGAACGACCTCATCCGTCTCACCCGGGACCGAACCGAAGCCGAGACACGCCTCAATGCCCTTCTCGGACGGCGCGATCCGGCCCGAATCGGGGACGCGGTCGTCGCGGAGGAACCCGCGGAATCGGCCCCCCTGCCGAATCTCGTGACCGTTTCGCTCGAGCGCCGCCCTCAAACGGCGGCTCGGACGCACGCCCTTCGCCGCGCCCTCGCGGAACTCCGCCTTGCGGAATTGGACTCGTGGCCCGACCCAGCTCCCGGGATCGAGTACGAGGTGACGAATGGGGGAAAGCACTCCCTGACTCCGAAGCTGACCCTTCCGCTTCCGTTCGTTCGTTCGGCGCGTCGCGCCGCCGCCCGAGCTCAAATGCGCGCCCTCCTGGGCGAGACGTGGCATCGATACGAGGGGGCCCGGATCGAAATCGTCCGGGAGGTCGCCTCCGCGCATGCCCGCGTCCGCTCCACTCGCGATTCGACCATCCTTTATCGCGACAAGCTTCGTCCCCAATCGCGACAGACCTACGAGGCGGCCCTCGCCGGCTACCGCGCGGGCGAGGTCGATTTCCTCACCGCGGTGGATGCTCTGCTCGAACAGCGCAAGATCGAAGAACAGTACTACCGGCTCGTCGCCGACCACTTCGCCGCGCGCGAGGAACTGCGGCGGGCCGTCGGAGAATGAGGTGACCCGATGAAAAGAGCTTGGGTGTATCTGATCGGCTCGCTCGTCCTCGTCGGAGGAATCGCGGCCCTCTATCGCGCCGGCCGGGGAAAGGACGCCCTCGTCTTCCTCGGCCTGCGTTCCCGGCCCCAGGACGAGAAGGTCTATTGGTGCCCCATGCACCCCTTCTACAAGGTCAAGCGCTACGGGATCTGCCCGTACTGCAACATGGAGCTGGAGCCGTACACGCCCGGCCCGGCCGCAAGGGAAGGCGAAGCCACGCTCGTCCTCACTCCCCAGCAGATCCAACAGGCGGGCGTTCGCACCGAGTCCATTCGCCGGCGCGAGCTGGTCCACGAAATCGAGACGACCGGAATCGTCGAGCTCAATCACGAGCGGTACTGGCATATCGAATTTCGATTCGAAGGATGGATCGAAGAACTCTTCCTCCACAACATGGGCGAAAAGGTCGAAGCCTGGAGTCCGGTGGCGAAGGTCTACAGCCCCGTCCTCTTCACGAGTCAGAAGGAGTATCTCCTCGCCCTCGCTTCCGGCGACAAGCCCCTGATCGAATCTTCGCGGCGCCGCCTCGAGCTCATGGGCGTGGACGAGGTCGAGATCCGCTCCCTCGAGGAGCGGAAGGAGCCTTCTTCGCGCCTCCTCCTGCGGAGCAAGGTCGCGGGAACGCTCATGCACATCAACGTCAAGGCCGGCATGAAGGTCCCGGACGACGGCCATATCGCAGACGTCACCGACCTCTCGGAGCTGTGGGCCTTCGCGGACATCTTCGATCGCGAGCTCGAGAACGTCCGCCTGGATCAGGAGGTACGGATCCAGGCCGGCGGATCGACGTACGAGGGAAAGATCGATCTCGTCGAACCCCGCGTCAAGGCAGAGACGCAGACCGCCCGCGTTCGCATTCGAGTGAAAAACCAGTCGATGAAGCTCCGTCCCGGTCAGTTCGCCCGGGCCCTCCTCTTGACGCGAATCCCCGACTCGCTCGCCGTGAGCGAGCACGCCGTCATTCCCACCGGGCGACGCGACCTGGCCATCCTCGCCCTCGGAGGCGGACGATTCGCGGCTCGCGAGCTCAAGATCGGCCGGCGGGGACTCACGTCCGCCGAGGGAGGGGACTCGCGCGGACTCGGATTCTTCACCGGTCATCGCCGCTACCACGAGGTGCTCTCGGGGCTGCAGGAGGGCGAGGAAGTGGTCACCTCCGGAGCCTTCCTCCTCCATGCCGAGACGCAAATCCGCAATCTCCTCGAGAAGATGGCTCCCGAGAAGTCGGAATCGATCGTCCGCTCCGCATGGTCGGGGAAGAGACTCACGACGCCGCACGAGGTGGAGGGTCGTCCGTTCGCGGACGAAGCGGAAGCGACGGCCTATCGAAAGTCCCCCGAGAAATCCTGGGAGCTTCGGGCCCACGCCGTCCGACGCGGCGTGGTCGCGCTGTTCGAGAAGTACTCGCTCCTCAATCGCGCGCTCGAGGAAAAGACCGACAAGCTCGCGGAGGAATACGCGGAATCGGTGACCGGCACGGCCGTTCCGATCGAACGCGCCGTCTCCGACGCGTTCGCTCCGGAAGTCCGGGAGCCGATCCTCGCCCTGGCGAAGGCGGCGGCCGGGACCTCCGGCGAGAAGGAGCGAAACAAGCAGTTCGGCATCTTGAGCGCCGCCTTCGAGAAATACCTAGCCGAGTTCGGGAATCCTCTCGACCGTCCCCTCTACCAGTTCTACTGCGGAATGGCCCAACGCACCGTGGGAAGTCCGACGGAGCGCTGGTTCCAGACCGACGGGGACCTCAAGAACCCCTTCGGGATGCCGGGATGCGGGAGCCTCGAGCGGAGGTGGCCATGATCCGCGCCGTCATCGAAGCGTGTCTCGAGCATCGCATCTTCACGATCCTCGTCGTCGCGGCGATCTGCGGCGTCGGAGTCTGGGCCGTGGCCACCATCCCGGTGGACGCCATCCCCGATCTCTCGGACGTTCAGGTGATCATCGTGGCGGAATGGCCCGGCCAGAATCCGCAGGTGATGGAGGATCAGGTCACCTATCGCATCTCGAGCGCGATGCTCAACGTGGCGCAAGTGAAAGACGTGCGCGCGCAATCGTACTTCGGCGTGTCGTTCGTCTACGTGATCTTCGAGGACGGCACCGACATCTACTGGGCGCGCTCGCGCGTTCTCGAATACCTGCAGGGAGTTCCCCTCCCGGAAGGTCCTAAGGTCCGCATCGGACCGGACGCCTCCGGATTGGGCTGGGTCTACATGTATACCCTCGAGGATACCGAGCGAAAATACGATCTCGGCGAGTTGCGGGCCATTCACGACTGGTACGTCGCCAACGTCCTGCGAAGCGTCGACGGCGTCGCCGAGGTCGCCGTCGTGGGAGGCGCGCAGCGGCGGTACGAAGTCGTTGCGGATCCCGAACGGATGCTCGCCCTCAAGGTGAGCGTGCCGGAATTGGGGGAAGCGATCCGGAACGCGAACCGCGACGTCGGCGGGATGTCCGTCGAAATCGCCGAGCGGGAGTACATGGTTCGGGGCCGGGGCTACGTCCGATCGACGAAGGACCTCGAGGACATCGTGATCCGGTCGAGCGGGGGAACTCCCGTGCGCGTCCGGGATATGGCGCAAGTCCTGATCGGTCCGGACTCGGAGCGCGGCGTCGCCGACCGGAACGGCCGCGGGGAGACGGTCGCGGGGATCGTCGTCGCTCGCCACGGCGCGAACGCCCGCCGCGTGATCGAGGGCGTGCAGGAAGCGATGGAGAAACAGGTCAAGCCCGGCCTCCCCAAAGGGGTGATCCTGCGGACGGCGTACGACCGAACTCCGCTCATCCGCCGCGCGATCGGGACCTTGAGCGAAGCCACGTTCCAAGCGCTGGGAATGATCCTCCTCGTGTGCATCGTATTCCTCCTTCACGCGCGCAGCGCCGTCGTCGCGTTCCTCACGCTGCCGACGGGCGCGCTCGTCACCTTCATCGCGATGCGCCTCGTGGGGATTCCGATGAACATCATGACGATCGCGGGAATCACCATCGCTTTCGGGACGATGGTGGACGCCTCGATCTGCATGGTGGAGAACGCCCACCGGCGCCTCGGCGAGGGGATCGACCGCGCGACCGCGATCCGAGAGGCGTGCGTCGAGGTCGGGCCCGGCCTCTTCGCGTCCCTCCTCGTCGTCACGTTCTCGAACCTTCCGCTCTTTGCGCTGGAAGAGCAGGCGGGACGGATGTTCAAGCCTCTCGCGCTCACGAATACGATCGCGATGGCCGCGTCCTGCGTGCTTTCGGTGACGCTCATTCCCGCGCTCGTTTCGCTCCTCGTCCGGGGACGCATCCTTTCGGAGGCGGAGAATCCGCTCTCCCGTCTGATGATCCGGCTCTATGCCCCCGTCGTCCGGTGGAGTTCCAAGGCGCGGTGGGCGGTGACGCTCGGCGCCGTCGCCGTTTCGGTGCTGATGCTCGCGCCTTGGAGGCATCTGGGAAACGAGTTCATGCCGCCTCTCGAGGAGGGAGACCTGCTGTACATGCCCACGAGCGTCCCGGGGCTCGGAATCGGCGAGGCCCGCCGGGCTCTCCAGACGCAAGACCGGATCCTGATCACGTTTCCCGAAGTCAAAGGCGTGCTCGGCAAGATCGGTCGATCCTCGAGCGCCACCGATCCGGCGCCGCTGGAGATGGTCGAGACCACCGCGCAACTTTACGACGAAGAGTCCTGGCCGGTCCGATCGATCCCCAAAGGGTGGATCGAAAGGCGCGCCCGGGCGATGCTCGCGGGGGCAGGTCTGGACGCCTCCCTCTCCGGACCCGTGGAGTCGATGACGCGAGCGGACGTCAACGACTGGATCCGCGAGCGACTCGCGCGGGAACGTTGGAGCGTGGCCGATTCTCCCGGCGGCGAGGAGCGATGGGAAGAGGTGCGCCTCGCTCTGGAGCCGCAAACGCTTCGCGCGATGGCGCCGACGATCGCTTCCAAGGTCGACGAGCTTCTCGTCCGGGACGCCCTGTCGATGCTCACGGCGAAAGGCCAGGTCCCGCCTGCCGAGCGGGAGGCCCTCCGAACGCGACTCGCTCGTTGGCTGGGGTCCCATCCCGCGGGCCCTGCCCCGCTCCGCCGAGTGACGTTCGAGGAACTCACCCGCGAGGAGATGCAACGCGCGATTTCGCAGCCCGGCATGCCGAACTGGTTCCTCATGCCGATCCAGACCCGGATCGGGATGATCACCACCGGCATGCGGGGATACCTCGGGCTCAAGGTGTTCGGCACCAACTACGAAAGGGTGGAGAAGCTCGCGGTGGATCTCGAGCGCGTCCTTACCCAAGAGGTCGCGGGGACGGTCTCCGCCGTGGCGGAGCGGGCCGCGACCGGAGGAACCTATCTCGACGTCAAGATCGACCGCGCCGCCTGCGCGCGCTACGGCGTCTCGATCGGAGAAGTGGAAATGGTGATCCAGACCGCGATCGGCGGCATGCCCGTCACCGAGACGGTGGAGGCGCGATACCGCTTTCCCGTGTCGGTCCGGTATCCGCGCGAGCGACGGGACGACGTCGAGAAACTCAAGCGGATCCTCGTGAGGATTCCCGGGTCGGGGAGGAGCGCGGGTCCCATGGGAACGGCAACGGCCCTGCCGGATGTCGTCACCCTCGGCCAGCTCGCTTCGTTCGAAATCACGCGCGGGCCGATGGTCGTCAAGAGCGACAACAATCTCCTGGTGGTCTACCTTCCCGTCGAGTTCGAGGGGGTAAGCCTGGGGGAATACGTGGACCGCGCGCAGAAAGCGATCGAAAAGGCCGGACGCGAGGGCCGACTCGAGATCCCGCCGGGGTATACGACGAAATGGAGCGGACAGTACGAAATCATGGAGCGGACGAACCGCCGGCTCCTGCTCATCCTGCCGGTCACGCTGGTCATCATCACCGTGGTTCTCTTCCTCCATTTCCGCCGAATGTCGCAGACCCTCATCGTTCTCGGAGGGACGCTGCTCTTCGCTCCCGCGGGCGCGATCTGGCTCACCTATCTTCTCGGATACAACGTCTCGACCGCGTGGTGGCTCGGGATGATCCTGCTCCTCGGAGTCGCCGCGGAGACCGGCGTCATCATGCTGGTCTACATCGACAACGCCTACGAGGATCTCCTCAAGAAACATGGGCGGATGACCAAGAAGCTCCTGGCCCAGGCGATCGAAGATGGCGCGACGCATCGCGTGCGGCCGAAGGTGATGACGGTCGCCGTGAACCTCTTCGGTCTGGCGCCGCTCCTCTGGGCGACCGGGGCGGGCGCCGCGACGGTGCAGCGCATGGCGGCCCCCCAGTTGGGAGGGATGGCCACGAGCCTCCTCCTCACTCTCGTCGTGATTCCCGCCCTCTACCGAATCGTTCGGGGATGGGGATTGTCGGAGGAGTAGGACTCAACGTCGAAGGCTCGGATCCGTCTCGTGCCGGAGCGCGTCGGGCACGAGGGAGCGCGCCAAGGAGCGGTGCGTCGGAGGAGTCCGGGTCAGGCAATCGAAGGCCGCGCGACGTACTTCCGCCGAGCCATCGGACAAGAACCCCGCGACAAGGCGAATCGTCTCCTCGGTCGCCGACCACATCGGAAGCGCGGCAATCGCCCTCTCCCGGAGGATCTCCTCCGCTGCGGCCAGCGCGAGGAGACTCGTGCGGACCTCACCCGACCATACGGGATTGCGGACCGAATACTCCTCGAAGGCGGCGACCGCCGCGAGGCGTACCGCGAATTCTCCGTCGAGACGCGCGACATCCAGAAGTGTCCGGTGAACGATTCCGTCGAGATCCCACGCTCCCGCGAGAAAGACCGTCGCGACCTGCCGGTGTTCCTTGCGGGGATGGGCGCGCGCCATCTGCAGAAAGGCGGCGAGGACGTCCGCACGGTTCGCGGTCGGAGGATCCGCCTTGAGCGTTCCCATCAGGATATCGAGCACGGCGGAATCCTCCTCCGCCATCATCCGGCCGAGAATCTCCTCGGGGGCGATGCGACCCTCGGCGAGGGCCGTTTCGAGCGACGAGCGGAGATCCTCCAGCCCCTCTCGATTCTCGTTTTCCGTCGAAGGGCCACTCTTTCGCTCGGAGACCTGCACCAGGTCGGTCCGCGCCGGCGGAGAATCCTGCGCCTCCGAAGCGCTCCTCGAGCGGGAAGGTCGTTCCCGAGGCGAGAGCCAGAGGGCCCCGGTCGAGAGGATCGCGATCGAGAACCCTCCGAGAACCCGGAGTCGCGACGCCCTCACATCACATCCCGAAAAGAATCGTGAAGTCCGCGGGAATCCACCGGAGTTTTCCGCCCCAATATACTTGGCGCCAATTCCCCAGAGTCGCCGCTTGGACGTATCGCTGTCCGTACGAGACGAGTCCGACCGAGGGGTACCCCGATCCCGGTCCGCTGCGAACGTCCAGGGTATCCGCGAGAATCCGCGCGCCGGTCATCCCGCTCTTCTTCGCGAGATATCCGCCGTAGCTCCATCCCGTGTTGTTCGCGAACCAGATCTTGCGCCATCCTCCCGATGTCTCCTCGGAAACGTAGCGGTGACCGTGCGGGATCGACCCGATCACCGCGTGCGCGGTAGAAGGGCCGGTCCGGACGTTGAGGCGCCAGGAGGTGACCTCCATCGCCTGGTACGAAGCCGGGATCGTCGTCGGGCCGCTCGTCACCAGGGACAGGTAGTACTCCCAGTTGAAAAACGGTCCGGGATCCGTGTGGTTCCCCGAGCCGCCGAATCCGGTCCCGTCGGGATCGGGGACTTCGTTGTGTCCCAGAATTCGCTGCCGGGTCATGGGGATACCGTAGGTCAGACAGATCCAGCGGGTGAGCGCTGCGCTCTGCTGATACATCGCGGGGGTCCAATAATTCTTCTTGGCGTATCCCGCGTGATCGATGGCGATCGAGTGTTTGTTGTAGAACCCGTGGCCCGCATGCCAGGCGATGTCCTTGTCCTGGAGCATCTGGGTGATGGATCCGTCGTAGTCGACCACGTAGTGCGCGCTGACGTTGGAGCTCGGATTCTTAAACCAGCCGATCGCTCCTCCCGCGGTCCCTTCGATCGTGTGGAGAACGACATACTGGATCCCGCGGCCGACCGACGCCGAGGTGTAGTTGCCTGCGTACGCCGGCTTCCACTTCGTCGGAGGCTTGTCCTGGGCCCGGACGGCGGACGCGCACGCGACGAAACCGACGAGGACCGAGACTCGAATCGCCATGCTCCCCCCTATTCGAACGCACTCGGACTTTAGTAACCAGATAGATACTTACAATTTCGCGGAGATCGTGTACACGAAAAACGGACTGGAGTCCGACCCGGCCTCGAGGATCTTCCGGGAGCGGGGCAGGTCAAGATCGAGTTCTCGGTGGGAACCGCGAGAAAGAGCCGACCTGAATGGACGGCGACTCCCGAGACGAGATTCAACCGTGCGGGCAAGGGGCCGAGCAGGATTCCCGACGATCCCGCGATTCCGACCGGGGTCGTGACGAGATCCGTTTTCAGGTCGACCTTGCGAAGGGTGAAGTTCCCCGCGTCGGCGACGGTGAGGAAGTCGCCCTCCAGCGCGACGCCCACGGGAGAATGGAATCGCGCCTCCGCGCCGGTGCCTTGCTCGCAGGGCTGGGCCGAAGCGGCAGAGCTCGCGGCCCGAGGGTACCGTGGATACGGGACGCAGGGATCGGATCCCCGCGTCCCGCACCTGACGGTTCTAATGTGCGAGAAAGCTCTGAAGCTCTGCGCTCGTCGCTTCATCGAAGAATAACGCCGGATCGAAGCGGTCGGTCTCCATCCCGTCGGAGCCCAGCTTCCTCATCACCAAGGACTGAGTCGTCTGCTCGGTCGCCCCCAGCACCTGCCCCGATAGGACCTCATCCCCGGCCCTGATGGTGGGATCCACGATGCCGGTGAGGGTGTATGTATGTCCCTGGTCCATCTTCACATCGATTGAATTGCTCTGCGTCTCCGTCCGGAAGTACACTTGAGTGACCTTGCCCTTCCCTGGTGCGTAAACGACAGTCCGCGGTCCTGCTTCCTTCTTATTGAGGTGGAAGGTAAGCCAGGTGCGTTCCGATTTCGTTCCCGTGATGATCGAGCCGTAGGGCAGAATCGAGTGGATTTGAGTTCGATCCACGGGGAGTTTGGTCAAAACATCGGGCCTCTCGATTGGTTCCTGGACCGGGCCCAAGTCAGGCTCACCCCCGCCGCCTCCTCCCCCACCGCAGCTTGCCATGACCAACGCGGACAGGAACCCGCCGATCGTGAGGGCCTTCAGGGCTTTCCCCTTGATGAGGAGGCCCAGCCTCCCCGTATTCTCGACCGCCGTCGGGCCGGCCTTGAGGTTCGTGTTGACCTTCATCTTCGTCTCCTTACGATTCATAGGGACTCTTGCACAGCATGGCCGGACCCGTCTGAGGAATTCTCGAGGGGCGCAAACCGGAAGGGTTTGAGCGAATCTCCTTGGTTCCCACGGCGTCTCATCGACTTCTCCTAAAATAGTGCATCCCTATGCCCTGCTTACCCCGCCTACGCGGCCGAAGCCCGCCGCTTCGGCGTGGCGAAGGCCCGAGCGTAGCGTAGCGGAGTCGAGGGGGTGCCCCTCTGAAACCCTTCGACTCGCCTGCGGCTCGCTCAGGGTAGGCGGCCCGCAAGGAGTGCACGATATTGACTCGGGCCGCTTAGAGCCCTCCATGAGAAGGCAAGTCAACAGAAGGCCGACGTGGCGGCCTCTGAGGTCGGTGAGGTGATTACCTGGTAGGAGCGAGGGACGCCCAAGCACCTGAGTTCGCATTCGGAGGGGACGCCGGCCACGGGAGTGAGTGGGACGCAGGGATCGGATCCCCGCGTCCCGCCGTATTGCGATTCACTTCGCCGGCAAGAGGCTCTGGATTTCCGCGCTCGTCGCTTCGTCGAAGAATGTCGCCGGATCGACGGCCTTGGCCTCTCCCTTTCCGGCATCCAACTCCAACACCCGAAGGGACTGACTCGTCTGCGCCGTGGCGCCCAAGATCTGCCCCGCCGACACCTCCGCCCCCAGCGCGACCGTGGGATCCATGATGGCGCTGAGATAGTAGGAATGCGTCTGGCTCATTTCTACTTCGATGTCATAGTCGTGTGTCTTGGCGCGAGGGATCACGGCCTTTACCTTCCCGCTCCCGGGCGCGCGGACGGCCGTCAACTGGCCGGCCACTTTCTTGAGCTGGAAGACCATCGAATCTTGCGGTGTCGTCGACTTCGAACCGATGAACCCGAAGGGCCGGATCGAGTCAATTTCGCTCCGATCGACGGGCAGCTTGCTCCATACGTCGGGCTTCTCCTTGGAGACATCGACCGGGTTCTCGAGTTGTTCCTCCGCCTCGTTCCCTCCTCCGCCGCCACCTCCCCCGCCGCAGCTCGCCAGGGCCAATCCGGACAGAATTGCGCCGATCGTGAGGGTCTTCATGGCTTTCTCCTTCATGTTCATATGCGTTCCTGCACAAGCCCCCGGGACGCGTCTTGGGAAAAATGCGGGACGAAACTCCTTGATTCCCACCGCGCACCAACGCTTTCTAGTGGGGACAACCATGAAACCGCGATCCCTCTTCGAGACGTTGACCGCCGTCCAGCCCGATCAGCGGCTGCGGCTCGAGACCGAGCCGACCGGCCTCTCCATGCGGGTGATGGATCTCTTCGCCCCGATCGGAAAAGGCCAGCGCGGGCTCATCGTCGCGGCGCCGCGCACGGGCAAGACGACCCTGATCCGCCAGATGGCGCAGGCCGTGCTCCGGAATCACCCCGAGGTGCACGTCATCGTCCTTCTCATCGACGAGCGGCCCGAGGAGGTGACGGAGTTTCGGACGGCGCTCCGGGGAACGACCGCCGAGATCGTGGCCTCCAACAACGACATGCCCCCGAAACGCCACGTGGAAATCGTGGAGCAGACCCTCGAACGCGCCAAACGAATGGTCGAGGCGCGGAAGGACGTCGTCATCCTCTTCGATTCGCTGACGAGGATGACCCGCGCGTACAACCATCGGACTCCCCACCGCGGCCGGACGATGAGCGGCGGAATCGACGCCGCCGCTTTCCAAGGACCCCGAGCCTTCTTCGGAGCGGCGCGCAAGATCGAGCAGGGCGGATCGCTCACGATCATCGGCACCGTGCTCGTCGACACGGGGTCCCGGATGGATCAGGTGATCTTCGAAGAGTTCAAGGGCACGGGGAACATGGAGCTGTACCTGGTCCGCGAACTGGCGGACCGGCGAATCTTCCCCTCCTTCGAACTTCTCCGCTCCGGCACCCGTCGAGAGGAGCTTCTCCTCGGAGAAACCGCTTGCGCGAAAGTGGCTCAACTCCGCCGCCACCTCGCGGATCGGAAGCCCGTGGAAGGAATGCAGCTCCTGCTCGAGAAGCTCTCCGCTACTCCCTCGAACGAGGAGTTCCTGCGGCACATCGCGAGTTGACCGGCCTCTCGCCGGAAATCGTCATCCGGTGTCCGAAGTGCGTCCGGACCTCGAGGTATTCCACCCCCGCCCGGCGGACCAGCCTCCTGGCTTCTTCGACCGTGAGCGACTTCCGCACCGAGAGAGGCCCGTCGACCTTTACGATCGGATTCGCCCAAAGGGTGAAGAGCTTGATCCAGGCCCACGCCCTCCACCGGCGTACCAAGTCGTTCACCACGATCCCCCGTCGAGCGATTCGGTCGAAGGCGCCGAGCACCGCCACGATTTGCTCGTCGGTGAGATGGTGGAAGAAGAGGGACGACGTCACGTAATCGAACGCCCCTTCCCGGCACGGCATGCGGAGGACATCGGCACAAAGATAGTCCAGGCTCTCCCCGACGTCGCGTCGCGCGAAATCCAGCGCCCCGGCATCGAGATCGAGCGCGGTGACACGCACCTCCACTCCCCGAGCGCGCGCCCACCGCGAGAGGGCGGAGGGGACGTCGGCCGCCCCCGCCGCTACGTCGAGAACGCGGATGCGCTCCCCCGGCCTCCAGGACTTCGCGAACCTCCGAAAGCACGAGAGCGTTGCGCGAATCCCGCCGAGCCAGCGATTGGTCCACTTCATGTACCCGTAGCATCGATCGAGGAGTTCCTGGGAAGGAGTCTCCACGTCGAGGATTTCGGGTTGATCGGTGCGGAGGGGTTGCCACATGGATCCGGGGGCCCGGGACGCTCCCGAGCCCCCGTGAGAAGCTACTTGGTTTCCTTCAGTTTCTTGAGCGTCGCTTCTTTCTGTTCGAGCCAGCGCTTGTTCGCGCGCGCCCCCAGCTTTTTCTTCACGACGCCGAGCGCTTCCTCATAGGTGGCCGCGTCCTTCTGGTCTTCGCAATACTCAAGGATGATGACCCAGAAGTTGATCTCCTCGTCGCCCCCGACGGGGATCCGGCCGGCCTTCTTCATCTCGAGGAACTTCTTCCCCGTTTCGATGAGCGCCGCCTTGTCGCGCATGTTGACTTTTTCGAGCATGGAGGCAACTTCGAGACCTACCAGAAGTCCTTCGTACTTCTTCTTCTGATCCGCCGAAAGCTCCTTGTCGAGTTCTTCGCGGCGCTTTTTCGCCTCGTCGAACCTGACCAGTTTCAGCTCCATCTGGACGAGGAAGACCTCGCACTGCGCCTTCTTGTCGCCCTTCCCGGCGCGGGCCTTCAGATCCAAGTAGGCCGCGACCTTCTTCGCGGTCTCTCCGAAGGAAGCGACCGAGCGCTCCCCCTTGTGCGGGAGGAGGACGCCCCCCTCGGAATCCAGGAACGCGAGGTGGGGGAAACCCTTCCCTCCCTTCTCGCGAAGCAGATTCGGGTACTTCTCCGAGTCCGGGTGCTTCTCCGACTCGGCCACCCTGCTGGTGATGTGGCAATAGAGAACGAGGTTCTTCGCGAAGTCCTTGAAGGACGCATCCGAGAGCGCACCGCTCTCGAGATCGGAGCAAGGGGGTCAAGGCGCGTAGGAGCGCGTGAAGTAGGCAAAGATGGTCTTCTTGGACTTCTTCGCCTCCTCCCGTGCCTGGTCGAAATCCGTGATCCAATTCGCTTTCTTCAGCCACTCGCCCGCCAGCTTCTTCTCGAGCTTCT
Source organism: uncultured Planctomycetales bacterium (assembly GCA_964526305.1). Classification (GTDB taxonomy): domain Bacteria; phylum Planctomycetota; class MHYJ01; order MHYJ01; family JACPRB01; genus JACPRC01. Next base: position 34,482 of record CAZGKV010000032.1, read on the forward strand.
CCTCGTCCGACTGGGCCCAAAGAACCGCCGGGAACAGGAGAAGCGACGCCGCCACCGCTGCGTGCTTCAAGGGGAATCCTCCAAATGGGGTACGGTTATTCTACGACCGGCGGCGAGGAACGGAGACAGGAAATCACCATCCGAGGAGCAACATTTCGGCGGCGAAGCCGGGCCCGAGAGCGACCAAGATCCCCTTCTCCCCCGCTCGGGTGCGGCCGGACGCCACCGAATCGTGGAGGAGAAAGAGCACCGCAGAGGAGGAGAGATTCCCGTGATCTCGCATCGTCTTCCGAATCGGCTCGAGGCCGGCCTCCTCCAGACCGAACGTGTCCCGGTAGGCCTCCAGCACCTTGGGGCCTCCGGGATGGAGGAGGAAGTGGCGGATCTTGCCGAGAGAGAGACCGTACTCGAGCAGGAACTTCTCCACGACGGGACGCAACTGATCCCGAACGAGCTGCGGAACTTCTCGCGACAGAACCAATCGCATGCCGTCGGCGGTGAAGTTCCACCCCATCAACCCCTCGGCTCCCGCGAAGAGGTGCGTCCGAGAAAAGAGAATCCGAGGACCCGCCGCCGCCACCTCATCCCCCGCCACCAGCGCCGCGGAGGCTCCGTCTCCGAAGAGCGCCGCGCCCACCAGATCCGTCGGCGTCGTCGCCCGAGTCGAGAAAACCGCGCTGCAGATTTCGACGGAGACCACGAGCGCCCGCTGCTTCGGATAGGCGCGGCAATGGTCCGCGGCCCGAGCCAGCGCGGCGGCGCCCCCGGCGCATCCCAGGCCGAAGAGCGGCGACCGCCTCACGTCCGCCCTCATCCCCAGCCTCGCCGCGATGGACGCATCCAGGCTCGGAGTCGCCAGCCCCGTCGTCGTCGCGAGGATGACGTGGTCCACGTGCGTGGGGGACGTCTTCGACCGATCGAGGCATTCGCGGGCCACCCGCTCGCCGAGCGCGGTCCCCTGCTCTACGAACCGGGCGTTCCGTTCCTCGAAGCCCCGCTCCTGGGCGTACCACTCCAGCGGATGGACGAGGTGCCGACGCTCCACCCCCGTCCGATCGAACACGACGAGGAGCCGCTCCAGCTCGGCGTGGCCGCGGTACACTTCGGCGGCCATCCGCCGGGCCTCCGACTGCACGACTTCATGCGGAGGCAGGGCCGTGGCGGTGCCGATGATGCGCGACATTCGAGACCCCCCGGGATTTGAGGAGTATATAATAGTGGTAGCAACGTCTATACTGGTATAGCGAGCATCGCTCGATTCGAGGAACCGTCCCATGCATCTCGCACTGCTTTCCGCCCTCCTCCTCGCGGGGTCCCCAACCCAGGATAAGAAACCGGTCAAGGACGACGTCATCCAACTCCGCGACGAAGCGGGCGGGGGGTTCCGCGTCGGGAGAATCCTGAAGGCCGACGACACGGGAGTCGAACTCCAGCTCAAGGATTCCACGAAGACCGTCCGCATCGACTTCAAGGAGATGATGCCCTACTCCGTCTACAAGATCCGCGAGGCGCGGATCGACGCGAACAGCGCCCAGGCCCATCTGGAACTCGCGGATTTTTGCCGGGCCCAAGGGCTCTATTCGTTCGCGGTGAAGGAGTACGAGATCGCCGTCTCCCTCGACAAGTCCCTTGCGGAAAAGGCCAAACAGAAGATTTCGGAAACGCGGAACGAGGACGCGGGCAAGAAGTTCGAAGAGGCCAAGAAGTATTCGCTCCAGAAGAAGTGGGTCCTGGCGATGGAGCTGCTCCGGGACATCCGCGACAACTACGGCGATACCGCCTTCGGAGACGACGCGAAGAAGGAGCTCGAGAAGCTCGCCGAGGCGATCAAGAAGGACAACGAAGAAAAGTTGAAGATGCTCGAGGAAAAGAAAAAGGTCGAAGAGAACAAGGCCGCGAAGTCGAAGGAGGATCTCGAGAAGGTCTACCTCAACGCGGCCGCGGACGCGGTCAAGGAGGGCGAGACCTCCTGGGGCGAGGGCCTGGACTGGGAAGGAAAGGAGAACATCACCAACGCCGACCGCGCCTGGAAGACCGCGGAAGCCAAGCTCCTTTCGGCGAAGAAGCACTTGGAGGTCCCGCTCAAGTCCAGCGACGTCGAAATGCTCAAGAGAGCCAAAGAGACGGACCGGCAGGCGGACGAGTGGCTCGTGAAGGTGTACTACCGGCTGGGCTCTCTTTGGGCCACCCAACTCAACTATCGGGAGGCGCGGACCTACCTCAATCGCGCGCTCAAGGTCCCGCACGATTCGAGCATGGACCGATGGGTCAACGAGACTCTGCTGACGCTGAATCAGCTTCAGATGCGTCAGCGGGCGGCGGGGAAGGGGTACTAGGCCGGAGCTCGCCCTCCAACCGCCGGAGCGCTTCCAAGATTCTCTCGATCCGCTCTTCCTCCGGTCCGACCACGCCCTGAAATTGGAAGTCTCTCCTCGAGCTATTGAGGAAAGCGCTCTGGACTCCGTGGTCCGGACTCGGGTACAACACCCGCCATGTTGGATACCAGCCTAGGGGGCCCACCGGCCGCATTCCCGGAAACGACGTGGGGCATGGTCACCCGACTTCAGCGCTCGGACGTCGATGCCCGGCGCGCGGGGATGGAAAAACTCTGCCGACGCTATTGGAAGCCGGTCTATCGCTACGCCCGCGTCGCCTGGGCCAAGACCATCGAGGACGCGAAGGATCTGACGCAAGCGTTCTTCCTTTGGCTCCTCTCCGGAGAAGTCCTCGCGAAGTACGCGGCGGATCGGGGCCGCTTCCGGGCGTACCTCAAGGGAGTCCTGCGGAAATTCGTGGCGGACCGGCACAAGGCGCTCGAAGCCCTAAAACGCGGCGGCGGCCTCTCGATCGTTCCCCTGGGCGACCTCGATGCGCCCACCTCCGACGATCCGGATCGCGAATTCGACGCCGCATGGAAGAAGGAGATCCTCGACGCCGCTCTGGACCGCACGCGTCGAGGGTTGGCCTCGGAAGGACGCGAACTGCAGTTCCAAGTCTTCGAGGCCTACGATCTCGTTGCGCCCGACACGCGGCCGACCCAGAAGGAGCTGGCCGAGCGATTCGGGATCAAGACCACCGACGTGGCGAACCATCTGTTCGCGGTTCGGCAGCGGCTGCGGTCGGAAGCGCAGTCGGAGCTCTCCGAGACGGTCACCGACCTCGACGAGCTTCGCGAGGAATGGAATGAGCTCATCGGGGGCTGACGATCTCTTCGATCGCGTCGCCGACGCGCTCCGCCGGACCGAAGCCTCGCCCCTTTCGCGATACGAGATCCTCGGCGAATTGGGCCGCGGCGGGATCTCGGTCGTCTACCGCGCGAAGGACTCGTCCCTGGGACGCGAGGTGGCGCTCAAGGTTCTGCAGCCGCACTTGGAAACGGCGCCCGAGGCGCGCCTCCGTTTCCAGCGCGAATGCCAAGCCGCGGCCCGGCTCCGCCATCCCCACCTCGTGACCGCCTACGACGCGGGGGAGGACGAAGGCCGGCTCTATCTGGTGATGGAGCGAGTCGACGGCCTTCCCCTTCACCGGATCCTCGAGCGGCACCGCTCCGAGCTCAAGCCGATGTTGGAGTTGATCGAGAAGGTCGCGCGGGCCGTGCATCATGCCCACGAGGCGGGCGTCGTCCATCGGGATCTCAAACCGTCGAACATCCTCGTGACGGCGGGGAACGAACCCAAGGTGACGGACTTCGGATTGGCCCACCTCCTGGCCCAGCCTTCGACCGCGCTCACTCAGGGAGCCGTGGTCGGCACGCCGCTCTACATGGCGCCGGAGCAGGCCACGGCCGGTTCGATCACGCCGCGCACGGATGTCTACGCCCTCGGCGCAATCCTCTACGAGATGGCGGCGGGGCGGCCCCCGCACACGGGAGCCAACGTGGCGGAAATCCTGGCGAAGGTCTGCGGCGAGGATCCCGAGCCGCTCCGCTCCGGACCGGCGGAGGTCGGCGTGATCGCCCTCAAGGCATTGGAGAAGGAACCGGCACGACGCTACGATTCCGCGCTCGCCTTCGCCGAGGACGTTCGGCGCTTCCTCGACCATCGCCCGATCCTCGCTCACTCCCCGGGAGCGTGGATGCGCTCGACGAAATGGGTCCGACGCCATCGTGCGACGTCCGTCATCCTCGCGTCGATTCTTCTCGGAGCGGCGCTCCTCGGGGGAAACCAACTGCGATTCCGCTGGAAGCTCGCCGAAATCCTTTCGCGCGCGGAGGCCGCCGAGAGAGCGGGGAATCCCGGAGGGGCGGCGGACCTCTATTCCGAAGTACGCTCTCTTCGGCCGGGCCATCCCACCGCGGAGCGCAAAGTCGTCGAAATGCGGCAGGCGGAACGCAGAGTCCGCGCCGCGGGGTTCGTCGCCCGAGCGCGGCGCCAGCAGACCCTGTACCGAGAGACGACCCTCGAGGTCGCCGCGGCCGCTCAGGGAGTGCAGGAGTTGGCGCAGCGGATTCCGCGACATCAAACCGACAAGACCGAGCTCTGGAATCAGGAGCGGACCCTGGAAGCGGCGCGCCGGAAGGCCGCCATGCTCTACTCGGACGTCGTGGCCGCACTCCTCTCTGCGCTCGGGCTCGATCCGGAAAACCGGGAGGCGAAGCGAGGCCTCGCGGAGGTGTACTTCGCCGAGTTCGAGCGATGCGAGCGGGAGAACGAATTCGCCGGAATGGAGACCTTCGGAAGTCTCGTCCGAATCTACGACGACGGGACCTTCGCGCCCCGACTTGCCTCCACAGGGGAGGTCTCGATCGAATCGGCCCCTGCGGGAGTGTCGGTCGAGACGTTCCGATTCGAAGAGGGTCCGGATCGCCGTCTCGTGCTCCGGCCCGAGGCGAGACTGTCCGCGGGTTCGTATCTGTTCCTCCTCCGCAAGTCAGGCTATGCCGACGTACGGGTGGCCGTTCTGGTGCGGCGCGAGGGACGACATGCGCTCAAGATCAAGTTGTACGCTCCCGACGAAATCGGGTCGGGCTTTGTATACATCCCCTCGGGTTCCTTCGTTCTCGGAGGAGACCCGGAGGCCTTCCAAGGGGCGGAGCGGTCGGAGGCGGAAACGAACGACTTCTTCATCGGCCGCTTCGAGGTGACGTTTGCGGAGTATCGCGAGTTTGTCGTGGCTTCCGGCGGGCGTCACCTCCCGCGCGATCCGACCGGCATGGGCGAGCTCTGGAAATTCGCCGACGGCCGCGTCGTCTATCGTCAAGAGGAGATGCGGGACGATTGGCCGATCCTCGGAGTCTCCTGGGAGGATGCGACGGCGTACTGCCGTTGGCGGACGGCCCAGGCGCGGGCGAGGGGGGAGCGAGTGACGGTTCGTCTCCCCACCCATCTGGAGTGGGAGAAGGCGGCGCGAGGTGTGGACGGGCGCTCGTTCCCGTGGGGACACCATTTCGACTGGACGTTCACCCGGGGGGAGTTTTCCCGCCCCGGCCCATCGAAGATCGAGCCGGTCGGAATCTTCGAGAAGGATGAGAGTCCCTACGGGGTGCGCGACATGGCGGGGAGCATGCGCGAATGGTGCGAGGATTGGTACGACCCGGGGAAGACCCTCAAGCATCAACGGGGCGGGGCGTGGTGCTATACCCACGTCACCGCCTTCCGGTGCGCGTCGCGGAACTGGCGCGGGACGGGTTGGGTCAACGCGGACACGGGATTCCGGGTCGTCCGTGTCCCCGACCGATAGCCATGCTGGCGCGCGCCGCCCGCGGATGGTATCCTCTCGCGCGATGAACCTCGACCTCACCCATGAAGAGCGGTTGATCCAGCAAACGGCGCGGGACTTTGCGGAGAAGGAGCTGAGGTCCCGGGCCGCCGAGATCGATCGGAAAGGGGAGGTGCCCCGCGAAGTCCTTCGAAAGCTCGCCGAGCTCGGATTCATGGGCGTGATCAGCCCCGAAGAGTATGGGGGCTCCGGACTCTCCAACTTCTGTCTCGCGATCATCCAGATCGAGATCAACCGAGTGTGCGCCTCCACGGGTGTGACGCTTTCGGTTCACAATTCGCTCTGCCAATCCCCGATCGTGCGGTTCGGGACCGAAGCGCAGAAACGAAAATACCTCCCCAAACTGACGGGGGCGGAGTGGATCGGGGCGTATTCCCTCTCCGAGCCGGTGTCGGGAAGCGATGCGGGAGCGCTGATCACGACGGCGGTCCGGGACGGGGATCACTACGTCTTGAACGGGACGAAAAACTTCGTGACGAACGGAGGGATCGCGGACCTCTTCGTCGTGTTCGCTCGGACGAATCGGGATCCCTTCGTCAAGCACGGCGCCATCAGCGCCTTCTTGGTGGAGCGGACCGGCCGGGGATTCGCAGTCGGGAAGCACGAGGAGAAGATGGGGATCCGCGGATCGAGCACCACGTCCCTCTTCTTCGAGGACTGCCGTGTCCCCGCGGAGAATCTCCTGGGCGGCGAGGGGGAAGGGTTCAAGGTCGCCATGGCCACGCTCGACGGTGGCCGTATCGGAATCGCCTCCCAAGCGCTCGGGATCGCGACGGCGTGTCTGGAGGAGTCGGTCCGGTACGCCAAGGAGCGGAAGCAATTTGGCGTCGCGATTTCCTCGTTCGAGGCCATCCAATGGAAGATCGCGGACATGGCCACGGAGATCGACGCGGCGCGGTTCTTGATCTATCGCGCGGCCCGGCTCCGCGATGCGGAGCAACCTCATACCATGGAATCGGCGATGGCGAAGCTGTTCGCGGCGCGGATGGTGAACGACCACGCCACGCAGGCGGTGCAGATCCACGGGGGGGTCGGGTACATCCGCGACTTTCCCGTCGAGCGTTTTTTCCGCGACGCGAAGATCAGCGAGATTTATGAGGGGACCAACGAGATCCAGCGGTTGGTCATCGCGCGGCACTTCTTGAAATGAAGCGGCGGGCGATCGTCTTGGCGATCGGCCTCGCCTCCGTCGTCGTCGCCTTCGCCGCCTTCGTCAGGATCTTCGAGGGGAGCTTCCTCTACTTTCCGTCCCGCGATGGGGACTGGGGCCGACCTCGTTCCGCACCGTTCCTGATCGAGGATGTCCCCTTCCGCGCCGAGGATGGGGTGGAGCTTCACGGTTGGTTCGCGCACGCGCGATCCGCGAGGTGGACGCTTCTCTGGTTTCACGGCAACGCGGGCAATATTACGAATCGCTACGATACCATGGTCGAGTTCGTGGAGCGCCTGGGCGTCAACGTGTTCTTGATCGACTATCGTGGGTACGGACGGTCCCAGGGGTCGCCTTCGGAGGAAGGTCTCTATCGCGATGCGACTGCGGCGTATCGAACGCTGGTGGCGCGGGGGATTCCGCCGAATCGGATCGTCGTATTCGGGAAATCGCTCGGGGGAGCCGTCGCAGCGGACCTCGCAGACCGCGAACCGGTGGCGGGGCTCATTCTGCAGTCGACCTTTACCTCGACGCCGGAGATGTCGAAGCAGGTCTTGCCGGGGCTGCCGGCCCGATGGTTCATGCGAACTCGGTTCGACACCCGGTCCAAGATCGCGCGGATCCGCGCCCCCAAGCTCATCGTTCACTCGCGGGGGGACGAGGTCGTTCCGTTCTCCATGAGCGAGGAGCTGTTTCGGTCGGCGGCGGAACCGAAGCGACAGGCGTGGTTCGAGGGTGCCGAGCATGGGGCCGTCACTCTGCACCGCAATGCGTGGTACGCCTCGATACGGGGCTTCCTCGATTCGCTCGCCGACGCCCCCCTTCCCGTCCGATGATATAGAAATAGCCAGGCTTATTCTATATCATGATATAAAAGAAGCCTGGCTATTTCTATATCATCGACTCGAGTTCGCGCAAGGCGCGGGAACCCTCGCGCAGACGGGCATCGGCCCGGTGGATGACAACGTTCGCGTAGTTCGTATTGGAGAATCCGTAG